>JANLPV010000027.1:0-53350 GCA_031367435.1 Actinomycetes bacterium
GTCAACGGTCGAAACGCTCACGGAACTCGAGGCGCTCTACGGCGTACCCGTCACGATGTCGATCACCAAAGAGATTGATCACCTCCTCGATGAGCATCGTGCGTACGTCGATGCGTCTCCGTTCGTGATCGTTGCCACCTCCGGACCGGGCGGTCTCGACTGTTCGCCTCGCGGTGACCCGGCGGGTTTTGTCCGCGTGCTCGATCAGCACACGCTGCTTATTCCAGATCGGCGCGGCAACAATCGGCTCGATACGTTGCGCAACATTGTGAACGACCCGCGCATCGGACTGCTGTTTCTGGTGCCGGGTATTGGAGTGACGCTGCGTGTGAATGGCACAGCCGTGATTTCCACTGATGCTGAGCTGCGCGCGAGCTTTGCGATCGAGGGCAAATTGCCGACGACCGTGATCGTTGTGACCACGACGTCCGTGTACACGCAGTGCCCGAAAGCTCTAATTCGATCGCATCTGTGGGACGCCGCGCTGCATCGCGATGCCGCGGACCTGCCATCGGTTGGACAGATTCTGGCGGCGATCACCGCGGGCGACTTCGACGGCCAATCCTACGACGCCGCCTATCCCGAGCGGATCGTTCAGACCATCTACTGACGCAGCATCGGTGTGAGGTGCGACGTATTTACGACGTCTAGTCTGGCCTACGAAAAGAGCCAGCTGCAGCAGGGGAGTCCTTCATGACCGACGCCGAGTTCCATTGGGACGTCGTACGCGCGCTGCACGACATCGGTCATGGCGCAGCAGTGATGAGCCGCTCATGAAGGTGGGTGTGCAGTTGCCCGAGGTGGAGCGCGTCGTGCGATGGCCCGAGGTGAGGCGCATGGCAGTGCTTGCCGAGGATGCCGGCTTCGACTCACTCTGGGTCGGTGATCATTACCTCTATCGAAGCACGACGGGCGACGCGAGCGGCCCATGGGAGGCGTGGACCCAACTCGCGGCGATCGCGGCAGTCACGTCGCGCATCGAGATCGGCCCGCTCGTGGCAGCGTTGCCGTTCCACAATCCAACGGTCTTGGCGAAGATGGCTTCCACGGTCGATGAGATCTCTGGCGGACGGCTCACCCTCGGCGTCGGATCGGGTTGGAACGAGACCGAGTTTCGCGCCATGGGACTGCCGTTCGGTCGACGTGCCGCGCGCTTCGAAGAGGCGTTTCACATCGTTCGCAGATTGCTCGCTGGCGAAACCGTCACCGTGCACGGCGAGTTCTACGAGCTTGATGAGTGTGTGCTCCTACCGACATCAGGTCGTCGCGAGCCAGTGCCGTTAATGATCGGCTCGATGGGTCCACGAATGTTGGACATCACGCTTGGCCATGTTGCCGCGTGGAATGTGTGGTTCAACGAGTTCGGCAATGAGCCTGATCGCGTTCCTGAGTTACTTGGCCGACTCGGTGATGCGTGCGTTCGCGTTGGTCGCGATCCGTCCACTCTCGAAAAGTCGGTTGCGCTGCTACTCGACTTCGGATCCGGCCAACATCGGCGAGGCAGCACGAATCCAATAACCGGCAGTGCTTCGGAGATGGCTGCTGCGCTTGACACAGTTGCCGAAGCGGGCATCGATCATGTGCAGTTGGTACTCGAACCCATCACCGAACACACGGTTGCCCGAGCCGCTGAGGTTGTCGCGCTGTTTCGAGCGTGAGCGGGCGGGTGAGTCTCGCGCAACGAGCGAGCTCGCTAGCCCTGCACGATGCGGCGAACGGCCTGAATCTTTTCGGAGCGGGGCATCGGCCCGACTCGCACGGGGGTGCCGGTACGTGCGGCTTGAATCCATGTGTTCGAATCGATCGCGATGCCGACGTGGCTGATCACACCTGGGTTTGCTGACGAGTACATGAACACGAGGTCGCCCGGCAGAATCGTTTGTGTCTTCCAGTCGACGGCGGTGCCGTACGTGGATTGCACCAGACTTTGATGTGGCAGCGAGACGTTGATCTTCGCGTATGCGGCTGTGACAAGCCCCGAGCAGTCGAAGGCATCGGGGCCTTCGGCGTTGAACCGGTAGGGCTTACCTACTTGCTCTTGCAAGTAGTTCAATACTGTGGCGATCGACTTCGGCACTGAGCTCGCTGCCGCGACGCTGATGGTCTTCACTCCGGCGGCGGTTGCTGCTGCAGCAGAAGCGGTGGCCTTGGCGGCGTTACTTGCGGCGGTGGCTGCTGCCTTGGCGGCGGCAACCTCTGCTGCGGTCAGAGGAATCGGCATGGTTGCTGGCGGAATGTTGAGTGCCAATCCTGGATGAATCACACTCGTGACGGTCATCTTGTTGGCCTTCAGGAGTGCGAACAGTTTCACGCCGTGGGAGTTGGCGATCGAGCTGAGTGACTCGCCTGACTTCACTGTGTACAACGTGAGGGCGGTTGCGGCTGGTGCCGCCGGTGCCGCCGCGACAGGCGTAACCGCGACAGGCGCCACGGCGCCAGCAGGCAGCAGAAGTGTGTCGCCGGGGTGGATGACGCTCGTGATCTTGAGCTTGTTGACGGCGAGCAGGTCGCTGACCTTGGCTCCAACCTTGATGGCGATGCCCGTGAGGTAATCGCCATCCTTCACCACGTATGTGGCGGCTGGTGCGTTACTTGAAAGAAGGCGCTCTGTGGCGGATGTGCGGGCCGACGATGCCTGTGCGGGTGTGCACAGCAGGAGCAACGTGAGCGTGGACATCGTCGTTGTGGCGAGAGCCTGGCGGAACAGGGACATACTCTTTGATCGGCACAGACCGCCACGAACTTTACGAATTCCTGACGATTGCTAGTTGACTTTCTTTGCCTGTCCGGCCCAATACGGCTCACGCAGTTTGAACTTCTGCAGCTTGCCGGTGGCCGTGCGCGCGAGGACATCGCGAAACTCCACCCGTTTGGGGCACTTGTAGCCAGCGAGTTTTGTTTTCGTGTATGTGATGACGTCGGCCTCGGTGAGCGTTGAACCGGGCAGGGTCACGACGAGTGCCATGACCAACTCGCCCCACTTCTCATCGGGCACGCCGATAACGGCGACCTCGGCGATCTCGGGATGACTGAACACAGCATCTTCGACCTCGATCGATGACACGTTCTCGCCACCGGAAATGATGACGTCCTTCTTGCGATCAGAGATCGTGAGGTAGTGCTCGTTGTCGAGGAAGCCGCCGTCACCTGTGTGGAACCACTCGCGGTCGTCTGTTCCGTTGGTGTGAATTGCTGCCGCTGTCTCGGTCGGTTGATCCCAGTAACCCTGCATGATCACGTTGCCGCGCGCGAGCACCTCGCCATCGGCCGACGTCGAGATGTCGATGCCGATCGCGGGTGCGCCGGCCCGACTGAGGCGTTGGGCGCGATCGGCGGGTGAGAGTTCATCGAACTCTGCGCGACCTCGGTTGACCGTGAGTAGTGGCGATGATTCGGTGAGTCCGTAGATCTGGATGAACTCCCAACCCAACTCTGTCTCGATGCGCTCAATGGTTTGCGTGGGCGGCGGTGCTCCGGCGACGACTACTCGCACCTGACCGCGCCCGGGAGTCGGGCCGTCCCACACCTTGGCGGCGTCAAGCACCATGTTCAACACGGCCGGCGCGCCGGCGGTCAACGTGACGCCGTACTGTTCGACGCGACGCAGAATCTCGGTGCCATCCACCTTGCGCAAGATGACATGTTGGGCACCCATGCCGGTGACCGCGTAGGTGAGGCCCCAGCCGTTGCAATGAAACTGGGGGAGCGTGTGCAGGTATACGTCGCGGTCGCTGACGCCAAGGTGCCAGCCGAAGGTGGCTGCATTGATCCAGAGATTGCGATGGGTGAGTTGCACGCCCTTCGGCCGCGCTGTGGTGCCGCTTGTGTAGTTGATGGTCGCGGTGGCGTCTTCATCGCTCACCCACGTGCGTGGCTCCTGGTTGAAGCGCATCAATTCGTCGTCGGCGCTCGTGCCGATCACGAGCTTTCGTTCGCACTTGACCGATGCGAGTGACTCTTCGAGTTCGGGGTCGACGAGCAGAATACGCGCCCCGGAATGGTTCATGATGTATTGCACTTCTTCGGCAACGAGTCGGAAGTTGATCGGTACGAGAATGCGGCCCGAACCGCTGATGCCGAAGAACGACGTGAGCAGTCGAGCCGAATTGTGGCTGACGATGGCCACCCGCTCGCCGGGCTGAATGTGGAGGTCGTCTAGGCCCGCAGCTTGGGCCGCCGCACGCGTCGCCATCTCTGAGTAGGTCGCCGTGCCCCAACCAGGTGCTGGCTGATCGGGCTCGTCGATGAAGGCGACTCGGTCGGGATAGACCTCGCTTGCGCGGCGCAGGTAGTCGTTGATTGTCAGGGCAACCTTCATGTGTGGCCTCCAGCGGTGAGTATCCAAAAGTACCACCTCTTCTCGAACCCCTCGTAGGTCGGTGTGTCAAGATCCCGGTGTGCCAAGAACCACCTATTGCGCGCGGCGATTTCAGCCCGTGCGTCCGAGCTCGACGGCAGATTGCCGATGACCGAACAACGCACCTTGGTCGAGTTGTTCGAACAGCACCCCTCGCCCAACAACGCGTCATTCATCGTCGGCGTCGAGGGTCTAGCATCGTATTCATACGGTCATGCGTGGTCGCTTGCCGCGCAGATCGCCAACGCGATCGAGGCGCGCGGTGTGCACCCGGGAGACCGGGTGGCGATGCAGGTCGTCAAGTCGAGTGAGGCGCTGATTGCCTATCTGGCTTGCTTGCGCGCTGGCGCCGTGCTCGTGCCGCTCAACCCCGGTGCCACGGAGGCCGAGCTCGATTACCTTCTCGCCGACGCTGAACCAACTCTTGTGATTGGCGATCCTGCTCTGGCTGCGTGCCGATCGAGCGTGGCATCCACGCTGCCAAGGCTGACGCTCGACGCTGCTGGTGCTGGCACGTTGCGCGACGAGGCCGCCGCGCAGTCAACGGGTGCCCCGCAGTTCGTCCCGTCGCCCGACTCGATCGCGGCCATGGTGTACACGAGTGGCACCACAGGACGCCCGAAGGGTGCGCTGGTCAGCCATCGCAACCTCACCTCCAACGCCCAGACCCTCGCACGCGCGTGGGGCTTTACGGCAGCCGATCGTCTGCTTCACGTCCTCCCGATCTTTCATGTCCACGGCTTGTTCGTCGCGACCAACTGCACGATCGCCGGAGGTGGTGCAATGGTGCTCGCCCCACGCTTCGATGTTGACGTCGTTCTCGAACAGCTACCTGAGTGCACGGTCATGATGGGTGTGCCCACGTTCTACACACGCCTGCTCGCCGACGAGCGTTTCGGCGTCGACACGTGCGCGCGGGCGCGGGTCATCATCAGTGGCTCAGCGCCATTGCTGGCGAGCACCTACGTCGAATTCGAACAGCGCACCAAACAGATGATCCTCGAGCGGTATGGCATGTCGGAAACCTCAATGCTCACGTCGAATCCGTTGCACGGTGTGCGAAAGCCCGCCACTGTGGGTCCGGCGCTTGCAGGAGTCGAAGTGCGTGTCGTCGAACATGCAACGGGCAAGCTTGCGGGAACGAACCAGATTGGCGATATCGAGGTCGCTGGGCCGAACGTGTTTGCGGGTTACTGGAAACGTCCCGAACTCAACGCCACGGAGTTCACCACCGATGGATTCTTCCGTACCGGCGATGTCGGCACATTCGACGCCGATGGCTATCTCAGCATCGTTGGGCGAGAGAAGGATCTCATCATTTCTGGTGGACTCAACGTGTATCCAAAGGAGATCGAGGAAGCGATCGACGCCCTGCCCGGGGTGGTGGTGAGCGCGGTCATCGGCGTGCCTGATGCCGACTTTGGTGAGGCCGTAGTCGCGGTGATCGTGTGCGCCGCGGGCGTCGTCATCGATGCCAACGAGCTGCGTGCTTCGTTACGTACCGTGCTCGCGGCCTACAAGGTGCCGAAGCAGATCCATGTCGTTGATACTTTGCCGCAGAACGCGATGGGCAAGGTGGAGAAATCGAAGCTGCGCGACACGTACGCGTAGACCGTACGATCCAGCCGTGGCTACTGCATCTCCAGCTCCGACTCCCAATCCCAACGCGATGAAGTTCACCCTCGATATCAAGCTCGCCGCGACGCTTAATGTGGCGAGCGCTGAGGCCGCTGTTGGCATTCCGTTCGCGGAGGCGGTGTTCGCCGCTGGTGGTGTGGCCGCGGTGTTCGGCGTGAACGACTTCGTCACCATCACCCGAGTGGTCGACGCCCCCTGGGAGCCCATTGTTGCGGCCGTGCAGTCCGCAGCTTCTGCGTTTCTTTAGGGCGTACTTCTCGTTGGAGCCGGTCGGCGTCAGTCGACGATGTCGATGGGCGGCAGGTCGAAGATGTGCAACGACGAGATGACCGATGCTGCGTCGCCTGTCCAGTTGGCCGCCGCGATTTGGACAGCGCTGCGTCGGCCGAAGACGATGCGCAAGAACTCGTAGGCGGTCGTGCCGAGAGTGACTTCGGCGTCGGTGCCGAGCGCGCCGAGCACGTGCGACTCGCCATCGACGAGTACCAGCACGGTCGGCGCCCCAGATGCTTGATAGCGCCCGGCAAACATCGTGAGTGCCAGTTCGGCGAGTGCCGTCACGACATCGCCGGTGCGTTCGCCGCGTGAACCGATTGCAGCACGAATGTCTTGCTCGTGGGTCCACACATCGAAGGCGAGAAACCCCATTGTCGGGCCGGCCGCAGCCATCTGTTCCTCGAGCGAGGGTCCACGTTCGGTCCATTCGGCGCAGACATCGGCCAACGACATCGTGTGCCGGGCGCGCACCTGAGCGGCCGTCCACTCGGGTGATCCGGCATTGTCGAGCACACCATCGAGGAAGTTCGCGCATACTCCACTGAGATGCCGGTATCCATCGAGCACGTTCCAAGGCGGTGTGGCCGCCAGCGGCGCGTCGGCCTGCTCAGGCGTGATTGATTGGGCGAGCTCGATCAGTTCGGCTCGACATGTCGCGTACAGATTGCTCAACTCCATTGTCAACAGCGTGACACATTCGACATCGCTCGTCGGTCGGCAGCGTCAGGCGATGGTGATCGATCCGTAGACGCTGCAGAGACCGTACGCATCGACTACGAGAAACGCCACGATCAGTGTGACAGCGACGATGCGTTTCCATCGCCGACTGCGCCCGCCACCTCCTGATGGTGCGGGCATGTACCACGCGGGAAGAAGTGGTTCGGCGTGATCACCGACGATTTCCCAAAACGACACGGCGTCATCGGGAATCGGCGCATTCGGATCGGCTGCGAGGGCGAGGCGAGTCAACTCGTCGTCAGAGAGTTCAGAGAGTTCAGAGAGTTCAGAGAGTTTCGGTTGTGTGTCTGCCACGGCGTTCCTCCAGTGCTGAGCCAGCATAGATCGATGTCGCTACCGGTTACGGTCGATGCCGTGAAGCTCTCGCCACAGTACAACCACCAAGTCATTGTCTCGAATGCTGGTTCGCCCGCAGATCAGTGCGCGCCGCTGACGCGTCAACGTCGACGGCTCGAGAACGAGCTACGCGCGTTGGGTGCTCGCGACTGGGACGCGCCGAGTCGATGCGGTAGCTGGACGGTGAAAGACGTTGTTGCCCACCTTGCTGGCGTGAATGTGTTTTGGCATGCATCGCTGATGGCAGGCCTCGCGGACGCGCCGACTCGACTGCTCGGAGGGTTCGATCCGGCAGTGACGCCATCGCAGATGGTCGACTCTTTGGGAGCGATCGCTGCAGCCGATGTCTTGGAGATGTTCGTTTCGTCCAACGATTCGTTGCTCGGCGCGGTTGGCGACCTTGATGATAGGCAATGGATGGCGTTGGCCGAGTCGCCGGCCGGTCATGTGTCGATTCGCCTCGTCGCGCAGCACGCCCTATGGGATGCGTGGGTGCACGAGCGTGACATCTTGCTGCCGCTGGGCATCACCCCGCCTATCGAGGTCGACGAAATTCGTTCGTGTTTGCACTATGCCGCGGCGCTGAGCCCAGCGCTGGCACTTGGCCTTGGGCAGTCAGCGCGGGGCCAGTTTGTAGTGCAGGCCACAGATCCCGACGTGTCGTTCGTGCTGGAGGTGGCCGATTCGGTGCTCGTGCGCGACGGTGCCGCTGACGGTGACGCGCCGTGCCTTCGCGGCGATGCTGTGCAACTCGTGGAGGCGCTGAGCATCCGCGCGCCGTTGCCAGACGCAGCTCCGAGCGAATGGCGACGCCTGCTCGGTGGCTTGGCAGCGGCATTCGATGCCGAGGGTGCTGGCGACTGACCCGACAACGATTTCGGCACTCGTGCTGACACGTGCTCCGCCCCAGGTAGATTGGGGTCACCTTTCGCGACGGTCAGTCGACCCATCGCCAGAGTCTTTACCTGAGCGAACACGAAGGATGTCTCATGGCCAGTCCAGCAGTTCCGGCAGCAGCACCAGCAGCAAAGGCGGCTCCTGCCGCGAAGGCGGCTCCTGTTGCGAAGGCGGCGCCAGCAAAGCGCGCCCCCGCCAAGCGTCCCGCAGTGAAGGGGCATGGTTCGATCCTGCCCGAGAATCACACCGAGGGCGAGGCTGTGGCGCATGCGATCATCGCGCAGTACGAAGACCTCAAGCCGTCGGTGAATCAGATCATGGCCGCCGACCTCAGTGACGAGTCGTTGCTTATCGCGATCACGCTGTTTCGTGATTCGCTCGACGTGCCTGGCGATAAGTACCGCTTCCCGGTAAACGCCATCGAGGGTGGCCGTCAGCTCGTTGCCATCCAGAGCGCCGAATAACCACGCCGAATAACCCACGCCGATATCCGGTCACGCGTACGCTTGCGTCGTGGCTGCAGATGTTCCCAACGACGACGTTGGCTCTACCGGCGACGCGCCCGACGCCAACGTTGGTGTCGGCAACGACTCGTTTCTCGATCGCCTGATTGATCCGGGCTTCGACGCGGCTCGACGCATTGCTGTCGGGCTGACTCCCGCGTGGCGCAAAGTGAGCAAGGAGGAGCCGCGCTGGCAGGTTTCGATTGTGCTCGGTATCGCCATTTTTCTGCAGGTGGTGCTGCCGCGACATCTGACTATCCGCCCGCACTGGCTGTTGCCAGCTGTGCAAGGGCTGCTGCTCCTTTCTCTGTTCACGCTCAACCCCGGTCGTAAGCGCAAAGGTTCGGCACTGCTACGCGTGTTCGAATTGTCGATGATCGCTGTGGTCAGTCTTGCGAACGCAATCTCGGCGATCTTGCTGATCCGGGGTCTGCTCAATGGCACCGAGAGCCCCGACGCCAGAGAGCTGCTGAAGAACGGGTCGGCCATCTGGATCACGAACATGATTGCGTTCGCGCTGTGGTACTGGCAGATGGACCGCGGCGGCCCGGTCGAGCGCGCCAAGGCAACACATGAGTTTCCCGACTTCTTGTTCACGCAGATGCAGGCCCAGGAGTTGGCGCCGTCAGATTGGCAGTCGTCGTTCCTCGATTACCTGTACCTGTCGTTCACCAATGCCACCGCGTTCAGCCCGACCGATGTGTTGCCCATGACCGTGCGCGCCAAGTTGACCATGATGCTGCAGACGTCGGTGTCGCTCTGCACGGTCGCGTTGGTGATCTCGCGCGCGGTCAACATCCTCAAGTAGCTCATCCGCAGCCACAGCTGCCAGCCGCTGGGCCAGCGTGTGGCCTGGATCGCACCCATGACGCTGGTTTTGGTTCATTGGGCGAGATGTGGGCCAGCGTGTGGCCAGCGTGTGGCCTGGATCGCACCCATTGACGCTGGGTTAGGTCTTCTGGGTGCCGACCTTGAGTTCGTTGAACGGGCTCTTCGAGTCGATGCCGGCATCTTTAGGCAGGCCGAGCACTCGCTCGCCCACGATGTTGCGCATCACTTCGTCGCTGCCGCCCGCGATACGTCCGCCAGGTGTGCCGAGGATGAGTTGACTCCAGGCGTAGGTGCCCCACTCGCCACTATCGGCCACCATTTTGGCGCCGAGTACATGCGACACGAAGTCGCCGAGACGGCGCATGTTCATCGTGCCCGACAGCTTGGCCATGCTCATCTCGGGCCCCGGCAGGGCACCGGCCTTGATCTTGTCCATCGCGCGCTGGTTGTTGTAGCCCGCGACCTTGTTGTGGATGAGCAGATTGGCCAACATCTGTCGGGTGACGGGATCATCGGAGAGGCCGTAATGACGTGTCATCTCGATCACGCGCGTATACAGCCCGCCGCCGCCACCACCCGCGCCGATGGCGGCCCGCTCATTCATCAGCGTGGTGAGCGCCACGTTCCAGCCGTTGTTCAAATCGCCGAGCCGATGATCGTCGGGCACTCGCAATTCGTTGAAGAACACCTCGTTGAAACTTGCGCCGCCGGTCATCTGGCGCAGCGGGCGAATCTCCACGGCTGGGTCACGCATGTTCACGATGAAACCGGTGAGACCCTTGTGCTTGGGCAGGAACGGATCGGTGCGGGCGATGATCTCGCCGATGTCGCTGTAGTGCGCGCCGCTCGTCCACACCTTCTGCCCGGTGATCACCCACACGTCGCCGTCGCGCTCAGCTTTTGTCTGCAGGCTGGCGAGGTCGGAACCTGCACCTGGCTCGCTGAACAACTGACAGCCAACGATGTCGGCGCGGTACATCTTTTTCAGGTACAGGTCCTTGGCCGCATCGCTCGCATGCACCGCGATGGTGGGGGCAACCATGCCGAGGCCGATCGTGAAGTAGCTCTGGTTGGGCACCTGGAACTGACCTTCGAGCGAGTCAAATGCGCGCTGGTAGGCGTTGGGGAGCTCGCTGCCGCCGAATGCCTTGGGGCCGCTGATCCAGCCATAGCCGGCGTCGAACTTCTTGGCCCGCCACGCACACGCGCGCTGTAGGTCGGTGACTTCGTCGTTGCGATCCTTCTCCTCGAACATTGCGACCTTGTCGGAGCCTTGACCCCACACGAATTTCTGCTCGGCTTCTTTGCGCGGAGCATTGGCTTCGAGGAATGCCTCAGCTTGCGTCTTGAACTCTTCGAGGGAAATGTCTGCCATGCCGTCAACGTAGTGGGATGGAGGTCGTGGCTTCTAGCTGGGGTCGATGCATGTCACCGAGGTAGGTCGCAACGCGCGTCGGCAAGTAGCGTGTGTCGCCATGGGTCAACTCGTCGGCGTCATCGAGAAGAAGAGCACCATTCCGGGGATGGTGCGCTATGAGCTCAATCGTAACCTCACCGGCTCGGGGCATGAGAAGTTCACGTCGTCGCTCGATGCCGTTGGCCCGAGGCCCGCTGCCGAGCTTGCCCGCCGCCTGTTCGCTACCGATCAGGTTGCTGGTGTTCATCTGTACATGAACGTCGTGACGGTCGATCTCAAAAAGGGTTTCACCTCCGACGGACTTTTCGATCTCATTCGCGACATGTATCAATATTGGAAGCCGGGCATGACCCCGCCTGCGTTCGAGGACGTAGCCCCCGCGCCTGAAGCCTCCGATGCTCCAACAGGTGGCGCAGCGACAACCGAGAACAATGGTTTGAGTGAGGCCGCCAAACGCGTGCCCGCCGACCTGCTTGAACGCAGCCGCGCCGCGTTGGCGAAGTGGAAAGCCGCACACGCAGACTGATCCTGCGCTCGCGTTCTCGCGGATCGAACATGACCGCCCATGAGGCTCAAGAATCATGAGGGCCGAGAATCATGAGGGTTCAAGAACCATGAGGACCGAGAATCATGAGGTTCAAGAATGTGGTGCAGGGTTGCGCGCTGATCGTTAACTCCTTCTACCGTGGCAACGACTCTGCGCAGCGAACGCACGGTGCCGTGTGCTGTATGCGGCGCGCGCGACGGTGCGTAGATGGGAGGTATCAGTGGCCGAAGTAGAACTCACATTGCACGAAGCTGCTGATGTTCTCGGTGTGCATTACATGACCGCGTATCGCTATGTGCGTCTCGGTCTGTTGGACGCTGTCAAGATCGGCGGTACATGGCGGGTCGGTCAGGATGCGATCGAGGCATTCCGCGCTGATGCTCACGCTCGCACGCTGCCAACAACTACGGCTGCAACAACGAGGGCAACAACGAGGGCAGCAACAACGACGCGTGGTCGTCGTCGTGCGCCGTGGTCAGATCGGCTTGAACAGCGGCTTGCGGCGGGTGATGCCGCGGGAGCATGGGGTGTGATCGAAGCGGCGTTAACCGCGGGTGCGAACCTCGAGGAGATCTATCTCGACGTGTTGTCGCCGGCGATGGCCTCGATCGGAGAACGATGGGCCAGCGGCGAACTCGATGTCTCAGTTGAGCATCGTGCCAGTGGTATCGCAATGCGCCTGATCGGTCGCTTGGGTCCTCGGTTCGCGCGACGGGGTCGCACTCGCGGGGCGGTCGTGGTCGGTGCGCCGGCTGGCGAGCGCCATTCGTTGCCGATCGCGATTCTGGCGGATCTCATTCGTCAGGCCGGGTGGGAAGTGTCGGATCTCGGTGCCGACGTGCCCGCGTCCAGCTTGGCCCACGCCGTGCTGGCATCGCATGACGTAGTGGCAGTTGGTCTTTCGGTGAGTGGGGCAGAGCATTTGCCTGCAGCACGAGAAGCAGTCGCTGCTGTTCGTGAGGCGGCCCCTCATGTGCGCGTCGTGCTAGGTGGGATGGCGATCGCGGGGCGCGATCATGCCGTTTCGCTCGAAGCACACGATTTTGCGGGTGATGGACGCAGTTTTGTGGCGATTCTCGATTCTCTCGGTGGATCTGACAGCCACTAGACAGACCGAACACCTGTTCGTTATGCTGCGTCGATGGAGCGTGGCTCACTGCAGGTTCGCCACGAGCGATTGGCCCAACTGATCAACACGGTTGCCCCAGTTTCGTTGGCGCGCGATCGGGTGCTCCGCGTTGTTCCGGCGCTCGAGTCGTTGTTCCCCGATGCCGGCCTCACCCGTGGCAGCACCATTGGTTGCCACGGTGTTGCCGCGATGTCGATTGCCTTGGCAGTCGTCGCAGGTGCGTCAGCGGATGGCTCATGGTTGGCCGTGGTGGGATTGCCGGCGCTCGGCCTACGCGCCGCCTCTGAGGTGGGCATTGCCCTCGAACGATTGGTCATGGTTGCTGAGGTGCCCGATCTCAACGAAACCGCATGGGCGAACATGACTGCGGCGCTGATCGATGGGTTCGATCTTGTTGCCATCCGCAGTGGTCCTCATATTCGTGCCGGTACCGCTCGTCGTCTGCAGGCGCGCCTGCAGGCTCGCGGTGCTGTGCTTATCGTGGTGGGCGACCCCGGGCGATTTTCCTGCGATCTCGATATCGGCGTGCAGCATGCGGTATGGGAAGGCTTGGGCGATGGTGCTGGTCGTCTCGCCCGACGGCGGCTCACCCTGTCTGTCAGCGGCCGTCGCCTCGGCCGACCGCGCCAGACCGCAGTGTGGCTCCCCGGTGCCGACGGGGCCATTGAGGCCGTAGTGGCGATGGAGGTCACCGCAGCAGCATCACCACCAGCATCACCACCGCCAGTATTGACCCCGCCAGTATTGACCCCGCCAGTATTGGTTATTGCGTTGCAACAGGCGGTCTGAGCCGTGACGCACAGTCACTCAATGCCGCGGCTCGCGGTGGTGTGGTGCCCGGACTGGTCGGTGGTGGCAGCAGGTGTATCACCGCTCGAACCGGCAGCCGTGCTACACGCAAACCGGGTTATGGCGCGCACCCCGGCTGCGGCAACTGCCGGCGTGCGACAGGGGCACCGCCGCCGTGAAGCGCAACGTATCTGTCCGTCGTTACGCATCATCGATCACGACCCCGCACGCGATGGGCGCGAGTTCGAGACGGCGGTGCGCAGCGTTGCGCAGATGGTGCCACGTCTCGAAACCACCGAGCCTGGTTCGCTCACGTTCTTGACGCGCGGGCCATCGCGCTATTTCGGTGGCGAGCCCGCCATGGCCGTTCGCGTGCTGCAGTTGGTCCGCGAGGCAGTACCCGATGTGCATGTGGGGATCGGCATCGGTGATGGCCGTTTCACCGCGGGCATCGCCGCTCGCCAATCGGCCGCGCAGCGATCTCCGACGCCCACCATCGTCGATGCTGGAGGTATCGCAACTCGCGCGTATCTGGCGCCACTGCCGGTGTCTACGTTGCTCGAGGTGGCCGGTGTGTCGGGCGAACTCGTCGATCTGTTGCACCGGCTCGGCTTGCACTGCTTGGGTGATCTTGCGGTGCTGCCGGGTCCCGATGTGTTGGCGCGTTTTGGTCCGGTGGGAGCGTTCGCGCACCGTATTGCCGCGGGTGGTGACGACCGGCCTGCGGGTGCAATGGCCCCACCGCCAGAACTCTTCGTCACGCAGGCCTTCGACGATCCGGTGCACATGCTCGATCCGCTGGTGTTTGCCGCCAAGCATCTCGCGCAACAGTTACACGCGTTGTTGGCTGTCGATGGTCGGGTGTGCACACGTCTCGCGGTGGTGGCCGAAACCGAACACGGCGAGCGCAGTGAACATCTTTGGTATCGCCCCAACGGGCTCAGTGTTGCCGCGATCATCGAACGTGTGCGATGGCAGCTCGACGGATGGATCCAACAGCCGGGTGGCCTCAGCGGTGGCGTAGTGCTCATGCGTCTCACCCCTGATCAGGTGTGCTCCGACAATGGCAGCCAACTCGGGTTTTGGGGTGGCCGCAGCGAGGCCGACGAATGGGCGGCGCGCGCCGTTGCCCGAGTGGCGGGTTTGATCGGCGAGCAGCAGGTGTTTGTTCCCGCATGGCGCGGGGGTCGTCAACCTGCAGACGCGTATGCGTGGGTATCTCTCGATACTGCTGATGTCACCGAACCCACCGAACGGCTCGCTGTCACCGATGTCCCGTGGCCGGGTCAATTGCCTGCGCCGTCTCCGGCGACGGTACTGGCAGATGCGCTGCCGGCCGAGGTGCTCGATGGTGCTGGTCATGTCGTGCGCGTCAACGGTCGTGGCGCGCTCAGTGCTGCGCCCGAGGTGGTGTCGGTGCAGGGCCGGGCTCCGGAAGTGATCACGGCCTGGGCGGGTCCGTGGCCGATCGATGAACGCTGGTGGGACGCGCAACAGCATCGGCGCATGGCGCGGTTTCAGTTCACCACCATCAGCGGCACAGCTCTGCTGGCAGTTGTGGAACAACAACAGTGGTGGGTGACGGCGGTGTACTCGTAAATGGTGTACTCGTAACGAGCAGCACGTGCGAAGGCCAGCGTAGGTGAACGACTCAACCGCGACAGCTCAGGCTGTGGCGCTCATTGCATCGTCATCGCGGCGGTCGCGCTCGGCACGCAACAAGTCGTTGCTCAGCCGGAAACCGATGCCGCGCACGGTATGAATGAATCGTAACTCCGGTGCGTTCCGTTGCAGCTTGCGGCGAAGATTCGACAGATGCACATCAACAACATGCGTGTCGCCGACCCAGTTGGGACCCCATACCTGCTCGAGTAGGTGCACACGTGAGCACACTTCTGATGGCCGACGGCACAGTTGTTCGAACAACGCGAACTCGATGCGGGTGACGGGCACGTCATGATTACGTACGCGAAGTTCCTTGCGGCCGAGATCGACCTGGAGTGGTCCGATACGAACCATCGAGGCAGCCATTGGATCCCAACGTGCGTGCAGTTGACGAGGGCGACGAAGCAGAGCTTGGCACCGAGCGGCAAGTTCGTCCGCGGAGATGGGCAGCGACACGGCGTCGTCGGCTCCGGCGCGCAGCGCGCGAATGCGGGAGTCCTCTGAATCCGGGGGAGCGAGGCCAACCACGTAGCAGTCGGCTGAGGAGCGCAGGGCGTCGAACAACGAACCGCCCGTCGGGCCATGAAGCAGGAGATCGACGAGGATCACATCGGGAGCGAACGAGCGCGCGAGCACAATTGCTGCGGACTCTTCGTTCGTTGCACTGACCGAGAAGCCACGGTCGCGAAGACCAGTGGATGCAACGCGCCGCAGGAGCGGATCGCCGACAGCGATCAGCACTCTTGGTGCAAGTTGAGCATCGGGTTCGGCCATGAGTGGTTCTTCCGCCAGAGGTAGTTTCCAGTCAGACATTGCTTGGCTGCCGACTGGTTGGACACTGATCTATCGGCGCGAATTCATTGTGACTAAAGAAGGTTTCTTGACGAACTTTGCCCGTGCCGCGTTTGCGGCTCTCGTGTCGATTGATCTGGTGCTTCTCGGTCTGATATGAAACCGGTGGCCCCGCGATGGGGTGCCTGTTCAGCAGAGTTGCTCGATGTTTCATCGCACACTCCCTTGCTTACGACACAGGCTACGGATGCGGTATGCGCTGTAGCTGGGCCGTTCGGATAGAGGGTGGGAGTCAAAGGTCCCGAATCCGGCGGGCGTCCGGTGCTGCCTTGGGCGAGCAAGGCTGCTCAGGCGATGAGCTCGACCGTGACAATGATGTCACCGGTTGCGTTGCCGTCCAATGCAAGCGACATGGAAAAGACGCCGCCCGAATGACCCTGCACGCCGCGACAAATCACGATCGGGGCATCGCCCACGATCGTTGTCTCGCCGGCGGTGACGTTGTTGGCTGTGTCTGGTGCTGGCTCATATGCACCGCTGCATTGCGGCGTCGCGCGATACCCGTTGGCGCCGGTGATGCGCGCCACGAGTTGCCACGCGTGTTGATCACCGATTGCGTACAACACCTGTCCTGCGAGGACCTTGGTTGTGCCGTTGTAGCTCGGTGCCGTAGCGGCCTCGGCCAACCACTGCGCAGTCCCCGGTAACACCTTCACATGTACAGCAATGACCGACGCGGTCGAGGTCTTACCGAATGGACTCGACGCGAACGACGCCGAAGCAATTGGGTTGTCGGGCGCAGCAGGTGCCGCCGCGTGCAGTGTGAGGCGTGTTGGTTGCACCGTGACGTGAAGCGCGGTCGAGCCCGATACCGAACTGGGTGTCGACGTCACGTGGCCATTACCGGACCCACTGGCTGGGTGGGTGATCACGATCGAGGCGGCGAACACCGACGTTGTGGCAATGAGCAGACGTCGCAGCCGGATTCGTCCTGCGCGATACGCCTGAGATGTGGCCATGAGTAGGTTCCGCCAGCGTGCGGATGCGGATCGCGCATCGAGTCGTGGCCCGTTTGCCCGACACTGTGGTATCGACCCAAAGCAGCTGCGGCTGGAGGAGGTTTCTCAGAAGAGCAGTTCGACGCTGACCGTGATGCTGCCCGACACATGACCCTCTAGCTCGAGGTCGGCGTTGAAGATGCCGCCGGAATGGCCGGGGCTGCCGGCACAGACGACCATCGGCAAATCCCCGACGGTGACGGTGCCACCGGTGACGACCGTGCTGGTGTCGCCGGGAATCTGTAGGTAGGCCGAGCTGCATTCGGGCGTGGCCTGATGACCGTCGGCGCCGGTGACGCGGGCGACGAGTTGCCACACCTGATTGTCACCTACTGCGTACAAGACCTTGCCGGACAGAATGCGGGTGTCGCCGTCCGTCGCCGGGGCAAGCGTCGCGTCGGCCAACCATTGGGCCTTTCCGGGGAGCACCTGCACATGCACCGCCATCGGGAGGACGGCGGTGTTGTCTCCGGCCGCCGTACGGCTTGGTGCGGACGCTGGCTCTGGCGGGTCGACTGGTATGGCGGGAGCGGTAGTTGACGGCACTGTGATCGTGACCGCGGCTGGTTGCACCACGATCGTTGCCGGTGTGAGCGAGTTGTTGCTGATCGGGCCTGCCGCGATGATCAGCGCCGCCAAACCGATTGCGACCAATGCGTGACGAAGCACGTGTTGTGGTGCTTTGCGGGCATTAAGCGATGGGCGGATCAGCTCGATGGTCGCCGAAACGGAATCGATTGCTGTGAAACTGCCAATCCTTCTCCGCCACATCATCACTCCCCTCTCCAGAGCGCATCATCAGTGGACCCGTTCGGGTACGTGATGGTGCAGGACTTCGGGTTCCGCGATGGCCGCGTTGGACCCTTTCTCACCGTTGTGGTCGCAGGTGGTTACCGTTGCCATATCGACACGCGCACGTTCATCCGACATGCAGTTCTGGCTCGCACCGGTGTCGACGAGCGCGAGGTGCGCTCGCTCATCGAATTCATTTCGTATTTCGATGTGCTCGAGCGTCCGTTTAGCGAGGACGCTGACCACGTTCATGTCACTGGCTCGGCGATCGTGGTTGGTAACCGGGGCGTTGTGCTGCATCTCCACAAGCGGCTGCAGATATGGCTCCAACCGGGAGGTCATATCGAGGCGGGCGAGCTTGCCTGGGAGGGTGCGCTGCGTGAGGCACGTGAAGAGACCGGACTTTTGGTGGCGCATCCGGTGACGGGTCCTGAACTCGTGCACGTCGATGTGCACCCTGGACCGCGCGGTCATACGCATCTCGATCTTCGATATCTGCTGTGTGCGCCGGACGATGATCCGGCACCACCGCCGGGCGAGAGCCAGGACGTGCGCTGGTTTACGTGGGGTGCCGCAATCGAACGTGCCGACGACGGACTTGTGGGCGCGCTTCGTTCGCTGCGTGGGCGTTACGAATCGACAGAGTGAGCGTTGCCGATGAGGCGCTCAGAGTCCCGAAGTTTTCTAGCATATCGAACAGATGTTCGATATGCTAGAAAGTTCTATGGGGTTCAACAATCCGGCGATGCCGTGGCGTGAACTAGAGCAGACCTTATCCGACGGTACGCGACGGCCCGACGGGCGCGCCCCTGGTAGTCCCAGCTGGAATGCGGGTGGTGACGGCCCAGCCTGGACCCGTAAACGGCAACCGTTCGAGAGTTCCCTACCGGACTCCATACGTCGCGCCACGGAGATCGATGTCGCGGGAATCGGTGTTGCGGAGATCGATGTCGCGGGGATCGGTGTTGCGGGGTCAACATCACGCACGCCGTATGCCGAGCTGCACTGCCAGTCCAACTTCTCATTTCTCAACGGTGCCTCACATCCCGAGCAATTGGCCGAAGAAGCGGCACGTCTCGGCCTTGAAGCGCTCGCCCTCACCGATCAGAACGGTTTGTACGGTGTGGTGCGTTTCGCTGAAGCGGCCCGCGCCGTTGGCCTACTCACGGTGTTCGGCGCCGAGGTCACCCTCGACATCGCGCGGTTCGAGCCGGGCCTGCCCGACCCTGCGGGTGAGCATGTGGTGTTGCTTGCCGATGGCCCCACGGGTTATGCCCGACTTGCGCGGGCGCTCAGCCTTGGTCAACTTGCGGGTGAGAAGGGTGCGCCGCGGTTCGTCTTGGCACAGTTGGCTGAGGTGGGTCGCGATCACTGGTGGGTACTCACCGGATGTCGTTATGGCGTGGTGCCGGCAGCACTCGTGCGCGATGGCCCGGCGGCAGCAGCTCGCGAACTGCAACGGCTGATCAGCCTCTTCGGTCGCGAGCGCGTTGTGGTCGAACTTTGGGATCACGGCGATCCGCTCGATTCCGCGCGTAACGATGCGTTGGCCGAACTCGCGGCGCGTCACGACGTGGTGTGCATCGCTACCAACGACGTGCAGTACGCCACCCCGCAACAACGTCGCTTGGCGACGGCCTTGTCGGCTGTGCGGGCGCGACGCAGTCTTGAAGAAATGAATCCGTGGTTACCCGCTGGCGCTACGGCGCATCTGCGCAGCGGTGCCGAACAGGCCCGACGATTTGCGCGGTATCCGGGTGTGGTGCACGCCGCGGCCACAATGGGGCGCGCCGCCGCGTTCGATCTCTCGTTGGTGGCACCTAACCTGCCTCCGTTTCCGTGCCCCACCAATGCGCGCGGCGAGCGGTTCACCGAGATGCAGTATCTGCGCGAGCTGGTCGAAGCTGGGGCACGCCGCCGTTACGGCGAGCGACCGCAGCCCGGCGAAGACCTCTCCATCAGGGCGCGGGCATGGCGCACCATCGATCACGAGCTCGAGGTCATCGAGCTGCTCAATTTTCCCGGCTACTTCCTCGTGGTGTGGGACATCGTGCAGTTCTGCGAACGGGCCGATATCTATTGTCAGGGCCGGGGCAGCGCGGCGAACAGTGCCGCGTGCTACGCGCTCGGCATCACCAAAGCCGACGCAGTGTCGTTGGGTTTGTTGTTCGAACGATTCCTGTCGCCCGAACGCGACGGCCCACCCGACATCGACATCGATATCGAAAGCGATCGTCGCGAAGAAGTCATCCAATATGTGTATGCGCGACATGGTCGCCACCACGCCGCGCAGGTCGCGAACGTGATCACCTATCGGGCGCGTTCAGCTGTACGCGATATGGCCAAGGCATTGGGCTACGCGCCAGGTCAACAAGATGCGTGGAGCAAGCAGGTCGATGGTTGGGGTGGCGTTGCCAGCACGGCGGCCCTTCCCGATCAGAACATTCCAGCAGCGGTACTCGAACTCGCCGCGGAGGTAGAGGACGCGCCACGTCATCTCGGTATTCATTCCGGTGGCATGGTGATTTGCGATCGGCCGGTGATCGAGGTGTGCCCGGTGGAATGGGGGCGTATGGAGAACCGCAGTGTGCTGCAGTGGGACAAAGACGACTGTGCAGCGGCTGGTTTGGTGAAGTTCGATCTGCTTGGTCTTGGCATGCTCAGCGCATTGCACTATGCGGTCGATCTCATTCGCGAACATCAGGGCTACGAGGTCGATCTGGCCACTATCCCGCAAGAAGACGATGTCTACTCAATGCTCTGTCGGGCCGACACCGTGGGTGTGTTCCAAATCGAGAGTCGCGCCCAAATGGCCACGTTGCCGCGGCTCAAACCACGCCGCTTCTACGACCTCGTGGTCGAGGTCGCGCTCATCCGTCCCGGACCCATCCAGGGCGGATCGGTGCATCCCTACATCCGCCGCCGCAGCGGACAAGAGCCAATCACGTACCTGCATCCGTTGCTCGAGAACAGTTTGGGCAAGACGCTCGGTGTGCCGCTGTTTCAGGAACAGCTCATGCAGATGGCCATCGATGTTGCCGGCTTCACGCCGAGCGAAGCCGATCAGCTCCGTCAGGCAATGGGTTCGAAACGATCGAAGGCACGGATGGAAAAACTGCGCGAGCGATTGTTCGCGGGCATGGCCGAGCGGGGCATCCTCGGCGACGTCGCCGAGCAATTGTTCGTGAAGATGTCGGCCTTTGCTAACTACGGATTCCCCGAGTCGCACTCGGTGTCGTTCGCGTATCTCGTCTACGCATCATCGTGGATCAAGTTCCATGAACCGGCTGTTTTTTGCGCTGCATTGCTGAATGCGCAGCCGATGGGTTTCTGGTCACCGCATTCACTCGTGCAAGACGCAGCGCGCCATGGTGTGATCACACTCACCCCCGATCTCAACGCGTCGTTGTCCGTGGCCACGCTGCAACCCGACCCCACGTCTTGCACCGGGCAAGCGGTGCGGTTGGGCCTCGGGTCGGTTCGTGGCATCGGCTCTACGTTGGCCACCTCTCTTCAGAACGAGCGCAACGATCACGGTCCGTTTCGCACCATTGAAGATCTTGCCCGTCGTGTGCCGTCGCTCGATCTCGCCCAGCTCGAAGCATTGGCAACGGCGGGGGCGTTCACTGAATGCTTCGGACTCGACCGGCGCGAGGCACTGTGGACGGTTGGTGCAGTGGCGCAATCGCGCCCCGATCGGCTGGCGGGTGTGGTCACTGGTGCCGCGGCACCTCGCTTGCCCGGCATGGATCCCGTCGAGATTGCGGTAGCCGATCTGTGGGCTACAGGCGTTGCCCCGAATGGACATCCCACGCAGTTCATGCGTTCTCGGCTCGCTGCATTGGGTGTGGTCACCTCGGCAGGATTGTGGGATTGCGAGCCTCGTAGCAAAGTGCTCGTCGCCGGCGTTGTCACCCATCGCCAACGGCCGATGACGGCACAGGGCACCACGTTCATGAACCTCGAAGACGAAACCGGGCTGATCAACGTGGTGTGCTCGAAGGGTTGTTGGGCGCGGTATCGGCGCGTGGCTCGTGAAGCGCCGGCGTTACTCATCCGTGGTCGTCTCGAACGCAACGAGGGGGTCATCAACATCGTTGCCGAACAACTCACACCATTGCATCTGCCCGCAGCCGCGGCCACCCAGAGCCGCGACTTTCGCTAACTACAAGCCACGGTTCACGAGTCACGTTCACGGGTCACAGTTCACGGTCACGGTTCACGGTTCAACATCGATCGGTTGCGTGGGTGGGCCGAGCGTGAGGTACTCATGCAGCAATCGCACCAAGTGCAGCGGCGCTGTATACAGCCGCGCCTGTTCGAGTTCGGCGAGCGTGAACCAGCGCAGCTCGAACATGTACTCGGCGTTCAACTGTTCCCAGCTAAACACCGGATGCGGTTCGAAACCCGCAGGCACATCAACCTCATAGATCTGCTCGCGTTGGCCATCGAACTCGCCGCTCACGAATGGCACGATGTGTAGCCGGTTCCACAGATGTGCGCCGATTGTTGGGTCATGCAGACCGAGCTCTTCGGCGAGTTCACGCCGCAGCGCGTCGAGATGTGATTCACCTTGGTCGAGACCGCCGCCCGGCAGCGCCCACCGCGTGCGTGTTGTGCCTTCGTCGCCCGGGAATTCGAAACGCACGAGCAGGACCCGTGCCTCGCTGTCCACCACCAAGGCGCGCACTGCTTCGCGGATGCGCAGCCCGCTGACGTCGTCGGCTTGGGTCATTCGAATGAGGCCGTCGCAATACCCGCTGCGTTGTACACCGGGGCCTTGGCCGCAATGTCGTACTTCGATACCACCGCGCCGGTGATGCCATGCGATCCGAGCAGCACGCGCATGTCACGATAATTCGCGTGCAGGAAGTGCGCCTCGAGCGTCTCGGCTGATTCCCAACGCTCGTACACCGAAATGTGATCTGGCTCCACCGGATCAGCGGCAAAGACATAGTCGATACATCCCGGTTCGTCTTTGCGCGTTGCTGCCTGCAATGCCATGGACGCCTCGAGGGCACCTGCGCGCGCGGCGGCGGGAATGGTGATAGTTCCAGCGACGATGATCATGCGCATAGCTCAGCACATCGCGCGGGTGGGGCTATTACCCGTGCGCTGCGTTTACTCGCCAGGCTGATCGTGTAGGCCGTCGTTGAAGACCCGGTACATGTCGTATACCTCTTTGCACTTCTGGCACAGGGGCAATTGTTTGGGATCGCGCGACGGCACCCAGACATAACCGCAGAGTGCCTCGACCTGAGTGCCATAGATGCGCGCTTCGAGCACTTTCGCAGCGGCACTTTCGCCCGCCTCGGTTTTCACGATATGTGCCATAACCGGTTCGCCGGTTTGCAGTACCTCCTCCAAATCGGGGATGGTCTGACCGGGCATCGTCTGAACCTGACTCATGGGTACCCAGTCAATCACTTGTACCTCCGCGACGGTATGGTTGTGGCGATGGCTCTCTACGAATATCGCTGCCGCACCTGTGACGACACTTTCGAGTTGCGACGCTCGATGTCAGAATCAAACGCCCCGGCTGCGTGCCCATCCGGACATGACAACGCAGTGCGTCTGCTGTCAGTGTTTGCAAGCGTTGGAGCTTCCGGATCGTCGGGCGCCCCGAGCGCTGCGCCATCTAGTGGCGGTGGCGGCGGTTGTGGTTCCGCCTGCGGGTGTCACCACTGAGTCGTCACGCTCACGCTCACGCACACGCACACGCTGCACGCGCACTACGTTTCGGCGACGTTCACACCATGTTGCGTATTTCTGCACACATGTTGCGTTGTCTGCCTTGGCATTGGGTCGTGGTTGCCCTAGAGTCACCTGCGTGATCGCTGCCACTTACGCCTTGCTTGCTGCATTCGCAGCAGCCATCGCTGTTGCAGCACCACGCGTACCCGCAGTCGTACCCGCAGCAATTCGCAGCGGGTGGGGCACACGGGTCGTTCGCTCGCACTGAGCAACTCTGTCCGCTCCACCCGCGCCGATCACGGCTGCGGGTGTCGCAGCTACGTCGGCTTATCCCGCAAGGAAAGCCATGCAACACATCATGTCGAACAACGAAGCGTCAACGAAGCGCGTTGCCACCAACTCCGCAGGCTTCGCCTTGAATATTGAGGCAGTAGCCAACGACGCCACGGACTTTGCTGGCTTAGTGCGCGCCATCGCCGCGTGCGGAGCGGACATTCGCACGATGCACGCCATGGCCGACGGCTCGCGTCGACTCGTTGTTGCCTGTTCGAGCCTCGATCACCAACAGGCGGTGCGTGCCGCGATCGCGACATCGCCCGGCGTGAAGGCGCGATCGATTACCGATGGGACGTTCGATTTGCACGTTGGTGGCAAGATCGAAGTCACGCCGCGCGTGTCGGTGAACAACGCGGACGAATTGGCAATGGCGTACACGCCTGGCGTAGGGCGGGTGTCGACGGCCATTGCTCACGATCCGTCAGTCGTGTGGACCCACACCGGTCGGGCCAATGCCGTGGCCATTCTCTCTGATGGCACAGCTGTTCTTGGGCTGGGCAACATCGGTCCCGAAGCAGCGATGCCTGTCATGGAGGGCAAGGCCGTGTTGTTCAAACAGTTCGGTGGCGTCGACGCGTATCCGATCTGCGTCAACGCCGCTTCGGTGGATGAAGTCGTGGCAGTAGCCAAGGCAATCGCGCCGAGTTTCGGCGGAATTAACCTCGAAGACATCGCTGCGCCGGCGTGCTTCGAGATTGAGGCGCGCCTGCAACACGAGCTTGATATCCCCGTGTTCCATGACGACCAACACGGCACGGCCATCGTTGTGTTGGCCGCACTCACAAACGCGGCACAGGTGGTGGGCAAGTCGTTGGCTCAGATGACGGTGGCGGTGGTGGGCACGGGTGCCGCAGGCGTTGCGTGCGCAAAGTTGCTGCACAGCGTTGGTGTAGCCGACATCATCGGCGTCGATCGCGTCGGTATCTTGCATGAGAGTCGCGGCGACGCGTTGGTGTCATCGAAACAGTGGTTCGTCGAGCATGGCAACAGACACGGTCGCACCGGCGGCGTGGCTGAGGCCCTCAAGGGCGTCGACGTGCTCCTTGGCTTGAGCGGACCAGGCGTGATCGAAGCAGAGTGGCTAGTGGACATGGCTGACGACGCGATTGTGTTCGCAATGGCTAACCCTGTGCCCGAGGTAATGCCCGAGCTCATGCCAGCGAACGTGGCCATTGTGGCGACGGGTCGCAGCGATTACCCGAACCAGATCAACAATGTGCTCGCGTTCCCTGGCGTGTTCCGGGGCATGCTCGACGTGCGTGCAAGAACCTGCACAGAGTCAATGAAGTTGGCCGCCGCCGCGGCTTTGGCAGCGCTTGTGCAGACCCCAACGCCGATACACATTCTTCCTGGAGTCTTCGATGCGGGTGTCGCCGAAGCTGTTGCGCTCGCCGTCGCTACTACCGCGACCGCAGAGGGTTGCGTGCGAGACTGACCGTTGTGACGATTCTGATCGATGATCCAATTTGGCATTGGCGTGACAGACGCTGGTGCCACGTGGTCAGCGATACGAGCGTGAGCGAACTCCATGCATTTGCGTTCACGCTCGGTATTTCAGAGCGCGGTTTCCACGGCGATCACTACGACGTGCCTGAGGACTATCGACCCATGGCGGTGGCCGCGGGTGCCGTGCCGGTGAGCAGTCGCGAGCTTGTGCGCCGCCTTCGCGCCGCCGGCATGCGGCTGTCGCCTGCGCAGCGCCGCGTACGTGTGGCGAATGGGGATTCATCCGGGCCAGCGTGAGGCAACGCCGAGCTCTTCACGAGGGCAGTGCGTGCGCCAGGGAGTAATAATGAACCAGTCGATGAGCAGCATGCCGCAGAACTCGACCACTTCGTCGAGTTCGAACCACAGGTCGTCGTCGCTGCCATCAACCACGTCGCCGTCGGGCCGAATAGTGACGAGCACGAGGCCGGCAAGGTCGGTGGATGCGCTCGCTGACATTGCCATCGTCTCGGCAACGTCGATGACGTGCAGCGGCTCGTGCGTGCCGCTGACCGACACCAACTCATGGCCGCGGTTGGCTCCATCGAGAAACATCACCAACGTTTCCGGTGCGAGTGGATACGACATCGCGAGTTTGAACACGCTCAATGCCTGATCGGCGGTGACGATTGGGTCGATACGGGCGCGAGGAATACGACCGTGAGTAGATACATGCATGGCAACCCCCAAGAGGTCTTGAATTGTCAACTCGGGGGAAGCCGTGCCTTGCAGGGTAAACGCGGGGTGCGACAGGGTTGGTGGCGAAGCAATCACCACGACCCGAAGCGGACTGTGTTGCCTCCTCACCGTGTGGGCCGTTCGCCGGGTTGGCTCGTCACCGCGACCCGACGCGTCGCCGTGTTGCCTCGCCGTGTTGGCTCTTCGTGTTGCTCTTGGTCAGTCAGCGTCGTCTGATGGCACCTCATAGCTGCCGTCAGATGTGTGAGTCTCGAATCCGGTGAGCGCTGGGTTGAACACGCACACCAGGCGCAGGTCGCCCTTGATGGCGCGCACGACATGTTCGTCGTGATCCTCGAGTGCATAGATGGTGCCGGGCACGATGGGGTAGGTGACGCCGGTCGCGACGTTAGTGACCTCACCCTCGCCGGCGTAGCAGTAGTTCGCCTCGACATGATTCTTGTACTGCAGGTGCAACTCGGCACCCTCAGCGACCCGCGTCTCGTGCACCGAAAATCCCATGCCGTCGCGCTTGATGATCATGCGTTTGCTGTCCCATCCTGGACCAAAGGCGTGTCGGGGCGAGTTGGCAATTTCTTCGGAGGTCACAACGATCATGAGGCGAAACTAGCCGTTGAGTAGACGGGTTACTAGCCCTTTGCGTGCACGGGTTGCCGTCACCTTGGTACTCGGGCGTGAGCCGTCAATGTTTGCTGAGGCAGCGCTCAACCTGCACTGCGGCATCGAGTAAGCGCTCGTCGTCACCGCGGCGTCCGGTGATCAAGAGACCGATCGGACGACGATTGGCGAGGTCGCCCGGTATCGAGATACTGGGTAACCAGAGTCGGTTGGCGTATTCGGTGAGACGAAACGCCTGCGCGTTGGTGGCGAGATATTCCTCGGCGGTCTGCAGATCGGAGATCAGCGGCGGCAAGATAGGCACCGTTGGCGTCAAGACCGCATCGGCGTCAGCCATCTCGTGGTCGTATTGCTGTGCGAGCAATCGCAAGCGGCGCAGGCCCGCTGCGTAATCGTGCGCGCGCACCTCAGCGCCAGCAGCTATGCGTGTACCAACGCGCGGGTCGTATAAGTCGGCCGACGCTTGGAGGCGTTCGCGATGCAACATGAACGCCTCAGCCGGGATGATCCCACCTTCGCGCGCGGCAATGGCCGATTCGCTGAGGCACACCATTGGCGCACTGGTGACGTGCGCGCCATTGCGCACGAGTTCGTCGATCCAGTCTTCGAACGCATCGACAATGGAGAGATCCACGCCATCGACCGTGAGATCGTCGGGCACGATGAAACGCAACCCGCGTACAGAAATCGGCTCTTCGCTTCGCTCGACATCGCGGTGTGTGAGGGCAGCGTCCACCTCGCGGCAGATCCGAGCCGATGCTGCAACGATGCCCGGTACATCGAATGTCGGTGCGAGGTGCACCATGCCTTCCTCGCGGTACCGACCGATAGACGGCTTGAACCCGGCGACTCCGCAGAATGCTGCGGGGATACGCGCTGAACCACTTGTGTCAGAACCCAGAGCGATGTCTGCGATGCCCAACGCCACAGCGACGGCGCCACCAGACGTAGAGCCTCCACTCACGCGTTGCTCGTTCGGATACAGAGGTGTCGTCGGCGTGCCAAAGGTGTCGTTGAGCCCGAGCGCCCCATACGCGAATTCGGTCATGTTGCTCTGGGCAATCACCACCGCCCCAGCGTGTCGAAGCGCAGCCACAATGGGCGCATCTGCGACGGCCGCGGGCTGTTCGGCGAGCACGCGCGAACCAGCGTGTGTCACCCATCCTGCAACGTCGAAGCAGGCCTTCACCGCGAGCGTGCGACCCGCGAGCGTTGCCTCAGGGCAACCGGAGCGAGCGAGGTCGTCCAGCGCTGTCGCCTCGATCATCGCGGCAGCATCGCGGCGGGCGATGAGAGCGACATCGGCGCGCCCGCTCTGTGCATTTGCGCGATCGAGACATTGGCGAACGTGATCGGCGTGACTCTCGTGTTGCTCGTGAGTGTTTGCTGGCATGACGTCGCTCCTGAGCTGTAGTTCGGTGAGCTGTGGTTCGGTTAGCTGTGGTTCGGTTAGCTGTTGTGCTGTTGTGCTGTTGTGCTGTTGTGCTGTTGTGCTGTTGTGCTGTTGTGCGGTTGTGCGGTTGTGCGGTTGTGCGGTTGCTCGGTTGCTCGGTTGTCTGGTTGTCCGCTTGCTCGGCTGTGCGGTTGGTTGGGTGCGCATGTGCGGGCACCGAGCCGTTGGCACATAACCTTGCACAATGGCCAACATCACGATCTATCACAACCCGAATTGAAACTCCTCGGTCAATGCCGTGAGCATTGCCAAAGAGTTGGGTGTATCAGTCGACATTGTGCTCTATCTCAAGACACCGCCCGATGCAGCGACGTTGAACGGCATCATTGCCAAGCTTGAAGATCCGGTCACTAATTTGGTGCGGCGAGATGCCAACTTCGCCAAACTCGGTCTCAGTGATGCCGATGTCGAAACTGCTGCACAGGTCGTCGACGTACTTGTGAGGCATAAGGCGTTGCTGCAACGCCCGGTGGTTGTCACGCCAAAGGTGGCACTCATCGGCCGACCCAAAGATCGGGTTACCGAGGCACTGCGCCCGTACGCCGGACACTGAGTGCAGCTGAGGTGGGCTGTGGTCAGCCGTTCTTGGGAAGTTCGCGAAATGGAGTCGTGCGAAAGTCGCCCGGCTCTTTGGGAAGCCCGAGGCCGCGTTCAGCGGCAATGTTGCGCTGGATCTGATCGGTGCCGCCGTAAATGGCCGGGCCAGGCGAGAACACGGTGAGTTCCTGTACCGCACCTTTTGAGAGGGTGTCGGAACCCCACAACATTCCCTGCGCTCCAATGATCTGATTGCCAACCTCTCGCGCCCGACGAAGGGTGTGCGTGAGCAACAACTTGGCAAGGTTGCCCTCCACGCCCGTGCTGCCCTGCCCGCTTCGGGCGCGCATCACGTGGAGCTTGTTCAATTCGGTGAGCGTGTGCAGTTCGGCGAGTCCCTGACGGACAATCGGATCGTCGATGCAGCCAACCGAACGGGCGAGTGCGCTGAACTGTTTGACGGTGCTTGCACCAACAGAGCCCGCAGACGTGCCCGTACGCGAGGCAACGAAATCGCCAACGGGTCGTTGCATATGTCCGGCGATGGAGCCGGGTAGGGCGATACCCAGACCTGAGCTGCCGCCGCTGCCGATGCTTGAGCGTTCGACCATCAGCGTGGTGTTGGCCACGGCCCAACCGTTGTTCAATCCGCCGATGATGTTTGCCACTGGCACACGCGCCTCATCGATGAAGACCTCGTTGAACATTGCCCGACCTGTCATTTCGCGAAGCGGTCGTACCTCTACACCGGGCTGATGCATGTGGAACGCAAAGTACGAGATGCCTTGGTGCTTTGGCGCATCGACGTTTGTGCGTGCCAGCAACATGCCCCAGTCGGCATGTTGCCCACCGCTGGTCCAAACTTTCTGGCCGGTGATGACGTATTCGTCACCATCGAGTTCGGCTTTGGTGCCGAGGCCAGCGAGGTCAGAACCCGCGCCGGGCTCGCTGAACAACTGACACCACGCGTCGGTGCCATCGAGGATGCGCGGGATGTAGGTGGCCTGCTGCTCGGGTGATCCGTGCACGGCAATAGTGGGCGCGGCAAGCATGAGGCCAAGGCCCATTGGGGCACCGACGACACCTCGTTTGGACATTGCTTCGGTGACCACCATCGCGAGGTCGCGTGTGTAACCCTTGCCGCCCATGGAAGTAGGCAGCATCGGCGACGCATAACCGCTCGCGGCGAGGCGCGTCCACCATTCGGCGCAGGTGATCTCCGGGTCCCATGCCTCATCGAGAAATGTGTTGACGTCGATACGAATCTGTTCAGCAGAAATCTCGGCCATGCGCGAGACGTTAGGTGTTGGGTCCCAACGATCAAGAACTGGCCCGACCCAGAGCGAGGCACACTTAGGGGCGGGCAGCGGCCTGGGCGAGGTTTGTCAGCGTTGCGACCATGCCAGCACGATTGTGCTCGCTGCGATCAGCGACACCACTCAACGGCTTGCCCAGGCTCTTGACGAGTGCGCCACGCCGGTCGGTCCATGTTTCGGTCACTGAGCACCCGGTGCCATCCGCGCCCGGTTCGATGACGTACGACCAACGCGCGATTTTGAGCATGCCGACGTTGACATCGAACACGAAGCGCTTGGCAGGCTCGCATTGCGTCACGACGCAGACCGTGCTCCAACGCTTCTTGCCGTTCTGGTTGTTGCCTTTGAAGCGGGCACCAACTGCGGGCCCCGTCGCACCTTTGAGCCATGAGCACCCCGTTGTTTCTGGTGACCACTCACCCATGCGGGTCACGTCGCTGATGAGCGACCACACCCGATCGGGCGTTCCGCTCATTACCTGTTGGACCGAAACCTCAGTGGCGGCAGCGCTGGGTTGGGGCGAGTTCTCAGTCATGTGGGTTCGATGCTTTCTGACGTGGTTGGTTGATTCATGAACGGCGGCGGCGGCGGGTCGGGCGTCCACTCACGGCCTGCAATACGAGAAGGAGCAGAACAGCGCCGAGCGCGGACACCAAGATGGAGCGAATATCGAAATCGTTGACGCCCTTGCGCCCACTGGCGTGCATCAGCCAGCCACCGATGAGAGCGCCGAGGACGCCGACGACGGTGGTATACACGCAGCCGCTGCGGTCGTCTTTCACGATCCAACGTGCCAGCCCACCGGCCACGAGTCCGACGACAATCCAGGCGAAGATGTTCACGGCCCGCAGGCTAGACGATGTCGATCACGCGTGAATTCAACCGTCGAGAGACGGAACCCAACAGCTACTCTGATCACGGCACGAGCGTAAATGGGGGAAGCAGTGGGCGAGGTGGTCGATGAGGTGCAGGTGCCGCCTGTTGCCGAACGCACGCCTTGGAGATTGCTCACTGGTCTTCTCGCAGAGCAAAAGCGCGGCCTCATCGCCGGGGTGATCGTTGGCGTTGCGTGGGCCGCAGCGAAGGTGTCGATACCTCGACTCATTCGCAACGGCATCGACCACGGCATCTCAGGTCACGATTCTTTGTTGAAGTGGTCACTCATCATCGGTGCTGTCGGCGTGCTTGCGGGCATCTTTACGTCGTGGCGACGTTGGCTCGCGTTCCGCGAGAGTCGCAAAACCGAGACGGTGCTTCGCGAACGGTTGTTCAACCACATCATTGGTCTCGATGTCGGATATCACGATCACGCGCAGACAGGTCAGCTGATGAGCCGCGCTTCCAGCGACCTGCAGCAACTCCAAGCCTTTGTGGTCATGATCCCGCTCACCATCAGCAACCTGTTCCAGGTGGTGGCGATTCTGGTTCTGTTGCTCACGAGCGATCCGTTGCTTGCGCTCGTTGCCTTGGCCCCGCTTCCGTTGGTGAATCTTTCCGCGCGGCGTTTCAGCACGAAGATTCACCCGGCGGTGATGGCTGTGCAGAACCGTCAGGCGGCGCTCGCAACTGTGGTCGAAGAATCGATCTCCGGGGTGCGCGTCGTAAAGGGCTTCGGTGCCGAGGCGGTGCAGGCGCGCAAGCTGCTGAACGAGGCAGATCAGATTAGGGCGGTGTCGCTCGAGGCGGCCCAGATCCGGAGCAGGTTCTTACCCGCGATCGATGTGCTGCCATCGTTGGGGCTCATCGGTGTACTTGCGCTCGGTGGCCACCGCGTACTCAACGGCAATATGACCATCGGGCAACTGGTGGAGTTCAACTCGAGCGTGATGCTGCTCATCTGGCCGATGCGCAACATTGGCATGACCCTCGCCACCGGACAACGTGCGGCGGTCGCGCTGCAACGTGTACAGCAGGTGCTCTCCACGAAGGCGGCCGTCGCCGAGATCGAGCATCCCATTGCGTTACCAACAACGGGTGCACTCGGCGCACTCGAGTTCGACAACGTGCGCTTCGGATACGACGCTTCACGGCCCGTGCTCGATGGCTTTCACGTGTCGATACCGGCGGGCACGTCGGTAGCAATCGTTGGAGCGACGGGTACAGGTAAGTCCACCGTTACGCGCCTTTTGTTGCGGTTTTACGATGTGCAGGGCGGCTCGATCGAACTCGATGGTTGCGACATTCGCAACGTCGGTCTGAACGAGCTTCGTCACGCCGTCGGCGTCGTTTTCGAAGACACGCTGTTGTTCCACGACTCGGTCGCGGCCAACATTGCGTTCGCCGATCCCGATGCTGACATGAGTCGTATCGTTGCCGCGGCCCGACTCGCTGGTGCCGACGAGTTCATCGACGATTTGCCTGAGGGTTACGAGACGATGTTGGGCGAACGTGGTTTCTCCCTCAGCGGCGGTCAGCGTCAGCGAATCGCGATTGCGCGGGCAGTGCTGGCCGATCCTCGGCTGCTCATCCTCGACGATGCGACCTCGGCAGTCGATCCATCGAAAGAGCATGAAATTCGTGAGGCCATGGCAACGGTGATGCGCAACCGCACCACGATCGTCATCGCTCACCGACCCGGCACTATTGCCCTCGCCGACAAGGTGGTACTGCTCGATGATGGGCGCGTGGCTGCCGAGGGTACACATGATCAACTGATTGCGACCAACGCCCGATACCGAGAGGTACTCGCGTCATTTGCCGAACATGAGCGGCTCGACAAAGTTGATGATGGTGTCGACGTCGTCGGCGATCCGGATGCCGTTGAACATCGCGTCAATGACATGTCGCGTAACCACTTCCCGACACCGATCGGAGGTGATTGATCATGTGGTCAATGAACGCGGTGTCGCAAGACGACATGCTCGATCGCGAAACGGCAAAGAAGGTCATCCGACGCTCATGGGACATGGCGCGTCCGTATCGACGCACCACGCAGGCGGCATTGGTGCTCGTCACGTTTTGGACGGCCACCACGCTCGCCGGGCCCGTGATCGTGAAATTTGGTATCGACGAAGGTTTGGTCAAGAAGAACGGCCACGCGCTGAATGTCGCGGTTGGGGCGTACGTCGTTACCACATTGGCTGCGTACTTCATCGCCCGCTTGCAGTTCGTCTACATCAACCGGGCCGGCGAAGGTTTTCTGCGCGACCTACGCGTGCGCGTGTTCGACCATCTGCAGCGTCAGGGTCTGTCGTTCTTCGACCGCGAGAAAACCGGAGTGTTGGTCTCGCGTATGACCGCCGACATCGAATCGATGGGCGAGCTCATTCAGTGGGGCCTATTGCAGTTCGTGTCGGCTGGCTTGATGGTGCTCATGTCGTTGGCTGTGCTGTTCACGCTGAGTTGGGAACTCACCTTGCTCGCAATGGTCGTGTTCCCAGTCATCGTCGTCGCGTCGATTCGATTCCAACGCGATTCGAACCGCGTGTATCTCGTTGTGCGCGAACGCATCGGCAATAACCTCAGCGCGTTGCAGGAGGGCATCAGTGGCGTTCGCGTCATTCAGGCCTTCGCAAGGGAGAAGGAACAATCACGGCGCTTTCGCGACACCAACAACGCACTGTTCCAGAGCCACATGGACAGCATCAAGGTATCGATGTGGTATTTCGGCCTCGTGGAGTTCTGTGGCATTTTGGCCACGGCTTCGATGGTCGGCGTGGGCGGCTTTCTCGTGCACCGCGGTTCGGTGAGCCTCGGTGTTGTCACTGCCTTCGTGCTGTTACTCGGCAGCTTGTTCGATCCGGTGCAACAGCTCTCGCAGCTCTACAACACAGTGCAATCCTCAGGTGCCGCGTTGCAGAAGTTGTACGGCATTCTCGACACCGCGCCCGAAGTCGGTGAGGTAGCCGATGCCGTCGAGTTACCTGCTGTTGGCGAACTTGTCGTTCGCGATGTTGCGTTCGAATACGTGCCATCACGGCTAGTGCTGAGCGATGTGTCGATCACTGTGGGCATTGGCGAACGACTGGCCCTTGTCGGACCAACCGGTGCTGGCAAGAGCACGCTCGCGAAGTTGATGGCCCGCCTCTACGACCCAACAGTTGGCGCGGTGTCGTTCGGTGGCATCGACCTGCGGCTGGCCACGTTGCATTCGTTGCGCCAACGTGTCGTGGTGGTACCTCAGGAGGGCTTCTTGTTCAGCGGCACCATTCGCGACAATCTGAGTATCGCGCGACCGTCGGCCACCGATGATGAGATCACGCAGGCACTCGCCAACATCGGCGTGCTCGATCACTTCCTTGCGTTCCCGGACGGCCTCGACACTGAGGTTCGCGAGCGTGGCTCACGGCTGTCGGCAGGCGAGCGTCAACTCGTTGCGTTAGCCCGCGCCGCCTTGGTTGACCCAGCGGTGTTGGTGCTCGACGAAGCAACGTCGAACCTCGATCCAGGCACGGAAGCTGAAGTGGAACACGCGCTCGAATCCCTGATGATCAACCGCACTGTCATCGTTGTCGCCCATCGTCTGTCGACAGTGCGGCGCGCCGACCGAATTGCGGTCGTCGATCACGGCGCACTCGCCGAACTCGGATCGCACGCCGAACTTGTTGCGCTCGGTGGAAAGTATGCGGCGCTCTCCGCTGCGTGGGAGCGCAATCAGGTGGGCTCAGCGACGCTCTGACGCGGAGGTTGTGTCAACCAGCTTTACTGAACGCAAGAGCAAATTCGATGAGGCCATGATCCTCGGTCGTCACGGGACCACCTGAGGGGTTGGTGATGTCGTAGTCGGCAAACTTCACGTCGATCGATCCGCTCACAGCGATCTTGTTTCCAGTGCGCTTCGCCGTCAATCCGAACGTGACCGGCTGAGTGACGCCGTGTAGCAACAGATCGCCTGACGCTGTCGCGGTGATGGCTTGCGCGTCGGCAGGCCCGGTGCCGAGATCGATCGGCTTAGCCAACGTAAATGTTGCCTTCGGGATTGTGGCTGTGTTCATGATCTGACCGGTGAACTTGCGGTCGCGTCGGGCATCGTCGGATGTGAGCGAGGTCATATCCACCGTGAATGATGCGGCCGAGACGATGGCGTCATCAAGCGTGAGCGAGCCCGTGACCTTATTGGTGCGACCGACGCCCTCGGTGTGCTGTCCGAACAATACCTCCACGACGCGGTAGCCCACCTGGGAACCGGCTGCGACCGTCCAAGCGTTTGGCGAAAGCGCAGGGCCCGTGTTGGCTGTGCCGGTGTTGTCCGTACCTGTGCCCGTCGTGTTTTGCGTGCCGGTGTCTGTGCCAGTCGGGACATCGTCGATCGAAAGTCGTTTTGGTGCGTCGGCCTTGATCCAGTGGATATACACCCACGGACCAGCGGTCACCGCCAGAAGGATCGCCACGATGGCGCCGGCAACGATCTGCTTCCAATGCTTCTTCACGACGATGGCTCCTCCGCCTGCTCGCCTCACAGCGGTCCGGTCATCATTGCGTACTCAACGAAATCTGTCCACGCGGCAGGGTAAGAGCGCGGTATGAATCCGATGAACCTCTATCCTTGGGCAATTGTCCGTGGCGTACTCTGACGTGCGCACTTCGGCCTGCCACACATCGACCCACACACCGATTGGGAGTCAACGTGAGTCTCGTACTCGACATCGTCCGTTCCGCGCCACGAAATGCCAACGCCATTGGCGTGCCGGTTGCCTCCGAGGGTGCCGTAGCGCGCTCGCTGGCGATGAGCCGCGCCGCATTGGTGGCGAACGGCTTCGAGGGTAAGGCTGGCCAGACGCTGGTGCTTCCATCGGCCACCGGACCCGCACTCATCGCCGTGGGCATCGGCAAGGTCAATGAGTTGACGCCAACAGGCCTGCGTAATGCAGCAGCCGCGTTCGCTCGAGCGGCCGGCAAGCACGCGCACTTGGCCACATCACTCGCCGACATCGAAGGCGTCGATGCCCGCGCCGCTGCCCAGGCAGTAGTGGAAGGAGTCATCCTTGCGAACTATCGATATGTCGGGCTGAAGAACGACAAGACCGGTTCGCCAGCGCAGTCGCTCACGCTCATCGTCGGCCCAGCGCGTACGGCTGCCGCCCAGCAGGGTGCCGATCGCGGCGTCGTCATTGCCGAGGCCACGTGTGTGGCCCGTGAGCTGGCGAACACTCCGCCAGGTCACCTCACCGCGCGCATGATGGCCGAGAAGGCAATCGAGGTCGCTGCTGCGACTGGGCTCGGTGTTGAAGTTTTCAATCGCGATCAGCTGGTCGCGATGGGCTGTGGCGGCATCGTTGGTGTGAATGCCGGAAGCGTTGAGCCCCCGCGCATGGTGCGGCTCACCTACACGCCAAAGAACCCCAACGGACATGTGGTGCTCGTCGGTAAGGGCGTGATGTATGACTCTGGTGGCATCAGCCTCAAGCCAAGTGATGCGTCGCACGCCGTGATGAAGATGGATATGAGTGGTGCCGCCGCTGTGCTCGCCTCGCTCAGCACCCTCAAGACGCTGAAGTGCAAGACCGCTGTGACGGGTTACCTGATGTGTACCGACAATATGCCGTCGGGTAGCGCGCTCAAGCTCGGTGACGTCTTGACGATGCGTAACGGTAAGACCGTCGAGATCCACAACACCGACGCCGAGGGCCGTCTCATTCTCGCCGATGGTCTGTCGCTCGCGGCCGAGGCAAAGCCCGATGCCATCGTCGACATCGCCACACTCACCGGTGCCGTCATGGGCGCGCTGGGAGAAAAGATGGCTGGTGTACTCGGCAATCACCAGGCATGGATCGATCAGGTTCGTGCGTCAGGCACGCGGACCGACGAGCCAACGTGGCAGCTTCCGCTCGCACGCGAGTACCGCAAGATGCTCGACAGCAACGTCGCCGATATGCGCAACATTGGCGGTCCCTACGCCGGAACGATTACGGCCGCACTTTTCCTCGATGAGTTCACCGCGGGCGTTCCGTGGGTGCACATCGATATGGCTGGCACCATGAAGGTCGACGGTCATGAGGGCTGGATGTCCAAGGGTGCCACCGGTTACGGCACTCGGCTGATGATCGATCTCGTCACCAACTTCTCTCCGTTGGGCTGAGTGCGTTCAGGCTCGGCCGCGGGGTGGGTGCATCACGCGTGCGGCACAATAGATCCACGGTGCTCATTGGGTGCCGAAGCAGGAAGCGAAAGCGCTTTGACGTCGCACACGTTCTTCAGGTCCAGGGTCGGTGAAGTTGTTCAATAGTTTGGCGATCATCGCGCTCGTGCTCGCCGCGGCATTCTGGTGGGCCAAGAAGCCACACTGGGCTCACGCTGAGGTTGGTCTTGAGTCGCGCTTTGATGAGGCCACCTCCGAGGCAAACGCGGCGCTCGCCGCGGATATGCCGCACGGTTTCCGTGGTGACATCGAGGGCCTCCGCGCGCTGGCTGTGCTGACGGTGCTGCTGTATCACGCCAACCTCGGGCCGTTCCACGGCGGTTACATCGGCGTCGATGTGTTCTTCGTACTCTCCGGCTTTCTGATCACGTCGTTGTTGATGAAAGACCTCCTGCTGCATGGCGCGGCCTCGTTGCCGCGCTTTTGGGCGCGACGGGCTAGGCGGCTGCTTCCGGCATCATGTCTCGTCATGCTCGTCACGCTCGTGGCCGCGCGGTTCATGCTCGATCCGCTGTCACAACGCGACTTCGGTCACGATGCTCTGGCGGCGAGTGCGTTCATGGTGAACATCGTGTTTGCCCATCGTCAGAGCGACTATCTCGCGTCGCAGTTGGCACCTTCGCCGCTGCTGCACTTCTGGTCGCTCGCACTCGAAGAGCAGTTCTATATCGTGTGGCCGTTCGTGCTGCTTGTGGTCACCGGATTCCGGCGTAGGGTTCGCCTTGTCGCGTTCTCCACCATTGGTGTGTTGTGGGTTGGGTCACTGATCGCATGCATCTGGCTCACTCCACGCCAGCAACCGTGGGCATTCTTTTCCCTCCCCACTCGCGCGTGGGAGTTGCTCAGTGGCGCCGCACTCGCTCTCGTCGGCAGCGCCGTGATGAAGGTCCCCGGGCTGATACGCGCAGCGGCCGCGTGGCTCGGACTCGCAGCGGTGATCTACGCGGCGCTGACCTTCAACGACCGCACCCGGTTTCCCGGCTACGCAGCCGCGTTGCCGGTGCTGGCCACAGCGATCATCGTGGCCGGTGCGGGAGCGTCGACACGCGGCGGTCCCAGCCGACTGTTGAGTCTTGGCCCGTTGACATGGATCGGTCAGCGTTCGTACGCGATTTACCTCTGGCATTGGCCGGCGCTGGTGCTGTGTCGTGCCAAATTCGGACCGCTCTCGGGTGTACAAAGTGCGATGGTGCTCGTTGGCTCCGTCGTGATGGCCGACCTCTCATACAGAATCATCGAAAATCCCGTGCGGCGTTCCGTGTGGTTGGGCGCGTTCGCCCGACGCGGTTTGCTGATGGGCGCCGGTCTTGCGTTGACCGCCGCGGGAGTGGCCGCGCTCACGCTTACGTTTGATCCGTCACTGAACGGTGCAGGCAACGCCGCTGCAGCTGTCATCGTTACTCCGGGGTTGACCGTCCCCACGACATCGGTTACAACCGTATCGATCGATCCGAGTGCAACGACGTTGCCGCAAGCGGCGGTCACCTCGACCTCGACCACGGTTGCGATCGGGGCTCCCAACGCCGAGGTGCAGGCATTACTGGCGGCGAACGCCGACACCTTGCGCCAAGGTGTTCTCACGCAGTTAGTACCGTCGAACCTGCGGCCGAGTCTTGGCTCGGCTCGCAATGACAAGCCATCCATCTACAACAACGGTTGCATCCTCGACGTCGGCAAGAACGATCTGAAGCCGTGTGCGTACGGCAATCTGCAATCGAGCAAGATCGTCGCACTCTTCGGCGACTCTCATGCAGCGCAGTGGTTTCCTGCACTGCAAAAGATCGCCACGGACAACAACTGGCGACTTGAGATCTTCACCAAGAAGGGTTGCCCGACCGCCGACATTCCAGTGTTCGATCAGACCCGCAATCGCGAATGCGCGCCGTGGCGGGCCCACGTCGCCGCCCGCCTTGCGGAGATCAAACCGCACCTCATCGTTATCTCCGCGTATCGCTACAAGGCGGCCGGTGCGTCGCTTGGTCGTGACCCCGATCAGGTGTGGAGCGAAGGTCTCGAACGCACCATGACCGTCATCCGACCGTTGGCCGACAGGGTGCTCGTACTCGGCGACACACCCACGCCGCTGAACGATGTGCCGTCGTGCGTGGCCTCGCATCTGCGCAGCGTTGGCCAATGCATGGCCGCTCGCAGCGAAGCTGTGAAACCGAATCGATTGGCGGTTGAGCTCGCCGTGGCGAAAGCACACAACGCCGACTTCGCCGCAACGGGCGATTGGCTCTGCACCGCCACGTTGTGCCCCGTCGTGATCGGCGACCTGCTGATATATCGCGATGACAGCCACATCACGACAGCGGCTTCGAGCTGGCTCACGCCCTATCTGGCTGCTGTGCTGAAGCCACTGCTCGCGAGTTAGCTACACCGTCTGGCGGCTTCGACCGCCACCCGTGGCGCAACGCCGAGCGACAGCAACTGACGTTCGAGCTGATGCGGTTCGTCGCCGGTTCGCAGCATTGTCTCTGCCAACGCAACGGCCCGCTCGAGGCATTGCACGTTCGCGACCGGCGCGCGATCGGCCCATTCGCAGTGCGCGACCTGAAGATGTGGTGGCAGCTTGCGGAGGTGTCGCATCGACAACGGTGGCAACTGCCGGCGCACCGCGACCCCGTCTGGGACATGGTGCATCATGCCGAACATCACGCATCGGTTCATCGCTCTGCCGAATGGGCTGTGCGTGCCAGCTGTCAGCGACAGGCCGAGGGCATTCGCGGTTTCGGCGAGGTCGAGTTCATAGCCATCGGGGTAGGCGTCGAGGCCCGTGACAAGTCGCCGCAGAACCCACGTCGCTGTAGGCCCGAGGATGCCCAACCAAAACAGCTCCACGTAGGGGCTGCGTGCGTCGTAACCAACTGCCTCGACGATCGGGTCATGCCACGGCAGCACGATGAGTGTGGTGACGGGTGAAGTGTTCAGCATGCGCGGACCCCCAGGAAGCAATCACAATGAGTTGGGGGAAGCGCGAGATGCTGTGTGCCTACCCCAACGCGCGCCGGAAAATGGTGCGTTACGACGTGGGTGTCACACTCTTTGGTGTTGTGGGGTGACTGCTGCCTGCAGCATTTGTGGCGAGCACGCCACAGGAATAGTGCTTGGCGGGTGTGAGCCCCGGAACGAGCATTGGTGACGTGCCTCCGGAGGACGACACCGGCGTCGTTGCGCCTAGCGCGGTCGACGTACATGTTGCTGTGTAGCTCGTGATCGTGGAACCGCCATCGGAGACGGGTGACGTGAACGTGATCGTTGCACTAGCCGCGCCGGGGATGACCGCTGAGATCTGTGGCTTGCCCGGAATGGTTCGCGGCGTCACCGTGGCCGAGCCCGATGCACTCCCGACACCGGCGATATTGCGAGCCGCAATGTTGCATGCGTATTGCGTGCCGTTGGTCAACCCGGAAACGTTGACTGTTGTTGCCGTCGCGGGTGCCTTCTTGCTTCTGACGGTGATGCCGTCTGAGCACGACACCACGTAGCCCTTGATCGGTGCGCCGCCGTTGTTCGGTGGGGGAGTCCATGCGAGCGTTGCCTTGCGTGATGCGGGTGTGGCTGTCGGGGCATCGACCGTATCTGGTGTAGTTCGAGGTGTCACCAATTCGGCGTTGGAGAGCGGACTCACGCCCAACGCGTTCGTTGCTGCCACAGTGCACGAGTACACCGCGCCGTTCGTCAGGCCAACGACGGTCCACGGAGTGACCGCCGATGTGTCGGTCACCGTGGTTTGTCCTGCCGCCGCACACGACGTGATGTAACCAGTGATCGCGGAACGACCGTCACTCATCGGCGCGAGCCACGAGAGTGTGGCCGATCCGTTGAGCGGCTTGGCTGTCAAGGCTCGTGGCGCGCCCGGGACGGTAGCCAGGAATGGCGGTGATGGCACGATGGGTGGTGAGCGATAGACGAGTTTGTTCGGATCGCCGACAGACACGTTGAGAACATTCAGTGTCGCCGCAGCGTCGAGCGCCGTCGCTATCTCGGCCGGGGTCGCTGCTGGCGTCAGTTCGAGCATGCGCGCGACAACGCCTGCAACATGGGGGGACGCCATCGACGTCCCGTTCAGTACTGCGGATGCATCCGGCCCGCCGATGTACGCCGACAGTATCTTGACGCCCGGCGCGAACAGGTCGACGCACGACCCGTGGTTGGTGAAGGTCGCTGCCTTATCGTTGATGTCTGATGCGGCAACGGTGATGACGGCCGCTAGATGGCCCGGGCTATAGCTGCACGCGTCGGCATTGTCATTGCCTGCGGCCACGACAACGGTGACGCCGCTCGCGATGACATTGGCGATGGCGATGTCGAGCGATGGCGAAATCGTCCCGCCGAGGCTGAGGTTGGCAACGGCCGGCCCAGGAAATGCAAGGTGATCAGCAAGTACGAAGTCGAGGCCGCTGATGATGTCAGAATCAGTGGCCGATCCGTTGCATCGCACAACCTTGATCGGCACGATGCTGACGTTCTTGGCGACGCCGAACGTGGTGCCACCAATGGTTCCAGCAACGTGGGTTCCGTGACCATTGCAATCCTCAACGTTGGCGGTCTCCGGTGCGGTAGTGGGGGGCAGCGCGGTGAAGTCCACGAATGCGGAACGCAGAATCTTTCCGCTGAACTCGGTGTGCGCCTGGTTGATGCCGGTGTCGAGGACGTAGGCGGTGACGCCTGCTCCTGAGGTGGCATATGAGTAGCCGCCGTTGAGTGGCAGCGTGCGCTGATCGATGCGGTCGAGCCCCCACGGTGGGCTGATCTGATCGACCGAGGTCTTGATCACGCGATCTGGGGCGATGCTTGCGACATCGGGGTCGTTGGCCAAGCGCTGAAGATCGGCGCTTGTCAACGCGGCCACGAACCCATCGATGGCGTGATTCCACACGTCGCTGAGAGCTGTACCCGCGCGGAGTTCATCGAACACGGTGCTGTTGAGTCCAGCCTCGTTCTTGAAACGCACGATGTATTGCGATGCCGCAGCGGCTGCAGCGCCGCTTACGGTATTTGATCGACCAAGCGATGTTGCTGGCCCGGGTTGTGGCACCGCACGAGTACTGACCGTAGAAGCCGCCCGTGGCGAGAGTCCCTGCGCGGCACTGCCGGAGCCGACGCCAGCGACGAGCAGTCCGGCAAGCGCGACGGCACCCAGCGTCGATCGCTTGGTTCGACTCATCATGATCTACCCCCCGGTACCCGCGACTCGTACTCGCGTTTGGTGACAATAGCTTGATCTAGGGGGCTGATTTCCACACGGCGCGTACGCCGTTGCTCAGGCGATGGCGATGGCGATGGCGATGGGTGTGCTCGCATTATGTCCAGTTTGCCCGGAGATGTCTAGTTCTCTCTTGGTGTTTGGCTTCCTCGTGCGGCCAGACTGGTCCAGTGCAGGGATCGGACGCGAGTGGAGGTGCGGACGGAGGTATGGACGTATCGCAAATCGCGCTGGCCGCGGGGTGGATACGCGATGCGCGACGCATCACAGTGCTCACAGGTGCGGGCATCTCCACCGACTCCGGCATCCCAGACTTTCGTGGCCCCAACGGATTGTGGACGAAGAATCCGGCGGCGGAGAAGGCAGCCACGCTGCAGCATTACCTCGCTGACCCGAGCGTGCGCCGGTTCGCGTGGCAGAACCGCCTGCACAGCGCGGCATGGACCGCGCAGCCGAATAGCGGGCATCGTTGTCTCGTCGACATCGAGCGGCGCGGCCAACTGTTGCGGCTCGTCACGCAGAACATCGATGAGTTGCATCAACGCGCGGGCCACGCCCCGGTCAACGTGCTCGAGGTGCACGGCACCATGCATCGCAGCATGTGCTGGAACTGCGCGGACCGACGGCCGATGTTGGACACGCTCGAACGAGTTCGCGCTGGCGAAGAGGATCCCGATTGCTTGCGGTGTCGAGCGCGTGGAGAAGTCGGCGTGCTCAAGAGCGACACCATCAGCTTCGGTCAGGCGTTGGTACCCGAGGTCATCGAGGCGGCGATGCGTGCCGCTGATGCATCGGATCTCCTGCTTGTCGTGGGCTCGTCGTTGCAGGTGTATCCGGTCGCGAACATGGTGCCTCGCGCGCGGGTGGCCGGAGCGCGCATCATCATCGTCAACGGTGAGCCCACCAAGCTCGATCACCACGCGGATGCCGTGCTCGTCGGTCCCATCGGAGAGCTCTTGCCGCTGATCGTCGATGCCTCAGCACCGCGCTGAAAGCGCTCAGGAAAACGTCTCGTCGCAAATCCCGACCAGTTTGGTAGTCTTTCCATCATGGCAACATTTCGCGATTTGCTCGCTCAGGCCAAGGCCGAGATCAACGAGATCGATACTGCAACCGCCGAGGCTCGCATCGCCGCTGGTGGGGTAACACTGCTCGACGTTCGCGAGCCCGACGAATTCGATCAAGGGGCGCTCCCTGGTGTCATCCACATTCCCCGCGGTCACCTCGAGGCACAGATCGAGAGCCGCATCACCGATAAGACAGCGCCGGTTATTGCATACTGCGCGGGCGGCGTGCGCTCGGCGTTCGCGGCCAAGACACTGCAGGAACTCGGCTACAGCAACGTCGTGTCGATGGCCGGTGGCTTTGGTAAATGGAAAGACGAAGGCCGCGCGTGGCGAAAGCCGGTAGTACTCACCGCTGAGCAGCGCGATCGTTATCAGCGTCACCTGCTGTTGCCCGAAGTTGGCACTGAAGGACAAGCGAAGTTGTTGGCCTCGAAGGTGTTGTTGTTGGGTGCCGGTGGCCTCGGTTCTCCGGCAGCTTTGTATCTCGCTGCGGCCGGCGTTGGCACGATCGGCATCGTCGATATGGACGAAGTCGATGCATCAAATCTTCAGCGTCAGATCTTGCACAATCTCGATCGCATCGGCGATCGCAAGGTCGATAGCGCGAAGAAAACGCTGACGTTGCTCAACCCAGATGTCAACGTCGTCACGTACGACACTCGATTGGATGCGAGCAACATCATCGACATCATCACCGGCTACGACGTCATCGTCGATGGCGCCGACAACTTTCCGAGCCGGTACCTACTTAACGACGCATCCGTGAAGCTGGGCATTCCGGTGGTGCATGGCAGCATCTTCCGCTTCGAGGGCATGGTCAGCGTGTTCGATCCAAAGCACGGCCCCACCTATCGCGACATGGTGCCCGAGGCACCGCCAGCGGAGCTCGCCCCCAGCTGTGCCGAAGCCGGGGTGCTCGGCGTGTTGCCCGGCATCGTCGGATCCATCCAGGCGCTTGAAGTGATCAAGCTGCTCCTCAATCTTGGCGAGGGTCTGTCGGGTCGCATTCTCGCAATCGATACCACCGACATGAGCTTTCGCACGTTCAAGCTCAAGGCTGATCCGAACAACTGGGTCACGTACGACAACCGCGACAAGATCGAGGTGCATGATCTCGAAGGCCTGTGCGCCCCCTGGGCTCCGCACGCCTGAGTCCGCATTGCTAGGGTTGCCGACCATGTTGACGCAACCGCCCGTCGCACAGAGTCAAGGGTCCATAGCCGGGCCGTGGGTCCATGGGGTCATCGCCGATGTCGTACTCGGTTGGTGCTGGCTGCCGGTCGCGCTTGCGATGCATAGCCTCGAATCCACGGTGACGCGTACGCAGGCGTTCATGGCGATCATCTTCCTGATCTCGTTTTCGCATCAGCCGCTGACCCTCGGGCTGGTGTACGGCGATCGAGCGCAACAGAGCGCGCACCGCCGGTTCTACACGTGGGCCCCGCTTGCGGCCGCGATACTCATCGTGATCGGTCTCAATGTCAGCCTGACCCTGGTCGGCCTCACGGCAGGTCTGTGGAATGCAGAGCACACGCTGATGCAGCGATACGGCGTAATGCGCATCTACGGTCGCAAGGCGGGTGACGACAATGGCAGCATTGAGAAGCCGATGCTCATTGTGTGGCTGGTCACGGCGCTGCTGTTCATGGGTGCCTATGTCGATCTGGCGCAGATGGCCGCCAAGCTCGGCATCGACGAAACCAATACCCGAGGCGTCAATGTTCTCGACAAGGTGGGTGGTGTTGCCAGCGTGCTGTTCTGGGTGGGCGCGGTGGCATCAGTGTTGTTGGCAGTTCGGTGGCTCCGCGCGGAGTATCGATCTGCGCGCAGCACGGCACAGACCGCTAAGTGGATATACGCAGCTGGCACTCTCGGCCTTGTCGTTGCCGTGATGGTCGATCCTCTCGCCGGCATTGCTGGTTACGTGGCCGCACACGCGCTTGAGTATTTCGGCATTGTTCATAGCTCGCTGCGCCGCAGGGCGAGCACCGGTGACGACAGCGTTGTTGCGTCTGTGACCTCCACACCCACCCGTCGCGTTGGTGTGTACGTCGCGTACTTCGCAGTAGTAGCACTGGTCGTAGGCGTCACATTGGGGATTTGGCAGGGGCGGCTCTACGGATTCGCAATTTTGTTCTTCGGAGCCCTGCACATTTTGTACGACGGCTTCGTCTGGAAGTTGCGCAAACCCGCGCTGGCAGCGAGTTTGGGCATCACGACATTCTCGTCTGGAACGCGTTCGTCCTGAGCCGTAAGGCGTAGGCCCTAGCTCGCAGTGCTTCGCGCCGCAGCCGCCGCGACGTAGCGGGACTCACGGCATATTGATTGACTGCTCCGATTTGTCGATGTTGTTGCACGTCTCAGACATCCATTTTCTCGCGTGGCAGTGGGACAGCGGACCGTTTGAGGCAGCGACGACAGTCGCTTCCACTCAGCGATGGACAAATGGAGTACAACCTAATGAACGGACGGACCCACTCAGCCGGGTAATCCGTCGGCCGCGACCGACAGACCGATTCCACGCGCGCGCCAAAGAACCGACGCAGCAGAATTCTCGCCGCGGTCGCCTGTTGGCCAGTTGCTCAGCGTTGATCGATCACGCGGCTACCGGCCTCGCGCCGGTCACCGCAGCACCTGCTGTGGTGGCAGTCCCGGTTCTGCCAGGTAGCACGCAGTTCGACATCACCGGCCTCACCGGTGTCGTCGCTGGCGTGCTGAACCCATGGCCAAGCAACGTCTTGCCGACGCCCATCTGTGTCGCACCTGTAGCCAACGCCGGCGGTCCATACACCGTCGTGTCAGGCGGCACTGTCAATATCGCTGCAACGAGCACCGGCACGTCGCCAACATACGCATGGGCAGCGCCCACACCTGGTGGCACGTTGTCGAACAGCGCGATTGCAACGCCAGTGTTCACTGCACCGACGTTGCCAGCAGCGCAGATCAACGCCACGACGGTGACGCTCAGTGTCACTGCCACGAACGCGTGTGGTAATTCCACGGCAACGCAAACCGTTTCGGTGACGCCATTCCTGGCGCCGACGGTGAACGCCGTCACCCCGCTGACGGTTACTCCGAACACGACGGGCACGATCCTGCTCACCGGTGTCGACTCCAACGTTGCGGCCAAGACCACATTGACGTTTGCGGTCACTCAGTCCGGGACAATTGCTCTCACCACTCTCACGGTTACACAGACCGTGGCTGGAGCAACTGTCAGCTTTAAGACACCGGCGACCACAGGCGTGATCACGCTCAACGTCATGGCAACCAACTCTGTTGGCAAGGTGTCGGCAGTTCGTACCACGACCATCACAGTGTCGAGTACGGGCATTGCTCCAATCGCCAATGCGGGCGGACCGTACACGGTGAACTCGGGCAGCAAGATAGTCCTTGCCGGCAATGCCACCGGAACACCGACATTGACATACCAGTGGTCCACAGTGCCCGCCGGACAGGGCTCGTTCTCGGTGCTCACCAATTCGGGAACCCCGACGTACCAAGCTCCAGCGGTCACGGTGAACACCATCGTGACATTGCAGCTTCAGGTCACGAACGCAACCGGTTCAAGCACGGTCACCACGACGGCCACAGTGCTGCCCCTCGTGGTGCCAACTGTGAACCCCGTTGCTCCCATCTCGGTGTTCTCTGGCGCACAGAACGGTTCGTTCACGGTGAGCGCAACGGATCTCAACATTCCGGCTTCGACACCGTTGAGCTTCCAGATTACGCAGACCGGTTCGCCAGCGCTGACCAACATTGCCATCGGCGGCGGCACAACGACGTCGAAGGTTGTTACCTTCAGGGCACCGACGCTGCCGACGACCCAGGTCACGCCGTCGGTCATCACCCTGACGATCCGTGCGATCAACAACGCTGGAAAGGTGTCGGCCCCGATCACGACGACGGTGAGCATCTTTCCGTTCCCCGACACGGTCACCATCACCAATGCCGACTACCGCACTGGTCAACAACGACTTGTCGTGACGGCAACGTCGAACATTGTGAACGCGAATCTCGTGCTCACCCTGCAGCCCTACGTGACGACTCTCGGGACCATCTTCGATCCAGCGACGTTGGGGAATACCTTCACTAACGGAGGGGGCGGTCTCTATACCCTCACATTGGTCGGTGCCCCAGAACCAGCGATTCCGCCAGCCACACCGCTGGTGGTCAGGTCAAGCATCAACGGCGTCAGCCCAGCGCACGGCTTGGACGTGATCCGGCTGTAGGCATACGGGATCTGGTGATCGTCAGCTGGTGACGGTCAGCTGGTGATCGTCAGCTGGTGATCGTCAGCTGGTGACGGTCAGCTGGTGATCGTCAGCTGGTGATCGTCTCACGTTGTCCGCCTCACGCGAAGCTGCCGAGGTAGCTCAGTCGAGGTAGCTCAGTCGAGGTAGTTCAGTCGAAGAGCTCAGTCGAGGTAGTTCAGTCGAAGAGCTCAGTCGAGGTAGTTCAGTCGAAGAGCTCAGTCGAGGTAGCTCAGTCGGTGTCCTCAGTCGGTGTCCTCAGTCGAAGAGGTCGGGATCGGTGCGGCAGATCTCTTGCCAGAGCGGTGAGAAGCTGAACCATCCGGCAAGCGGATAGCCCGTCTGCTTCTGGGTGTACTCGGCGTACTCATGGGGAATGTGCTTCGGTGTCCCCGCGGCCATCGCCAAGAGCTGCGCCTGACAACTGCGCTCCATGCTGATGAACCAGAACGCCGCTTCATCAACTGTTTGCCCAACGGTGAATAGGCCATGGTTCTGATGGATTGCGGCCTTTCCTGTGGGAAACTTTGCAGCTAGCTCGCGTCCGGCCTCCACCTCGAACACGACCGCGCCGCCCTGCTCCGAAATGACAGTGTGATCGTTGTAGAAGATGCATGAATCCTGCGTGATCGGGGCGAGCGGAATGCCGAGGCTACTGAACGCCTTGCCGTGTACCGAGTGGCTATGAGCCGCGGCGACGATGTCTGGACGGGCTTCGTGCACGGCCGCGTGAATCACGAATGCGGCTCGGTTGACGGGGGAGTCGCCGTACACGACCTCGCCTGCATGGTTGACGAGAATGAGGTCGCTCACGGTCATGTGCCGAAAGCTCTTGCCGAATGGATTGACCCAGAAACAATCGGGGAACTCCGGATCGCGCACGGTGATGTGACCAGCCACACCTTCGCCGAAGCCGAGCCGACCGAAAATGCGTAACGCGCCGGCCAACTTCTGTTTGCGTTCCTTACGCTCGTCTTCGACGGTGGCAAACGCCATCGGTAACAGGTTGAGCCCGACCTGTCGGGGGATGAGCTCGACGCCGTCGATTGAACGAGTTCCGTTTTCAGTCATAGCCATGCGCCGAGCTTACGCACCGCTGGCTTCGTGATGTCTGACGGATACGCGAAGATCGTGGAATGAACTCCGAGATCTCACCGGCCGCCATCGCCGCGCCAGCAGCCAACTATGCCCACGCGATACTCGTCGAGAGTCCACAACGCACGCTGCACATGTCGGGGGTGGTGCCGACATCGCCCGATGGCACCGTGCCGCAGGGCTTGCACGAGCAAACGGAGGTGGTGTGGGCGAACATCGTGGCCATCCTCGCCGAGGCATCTATGACGGTTCGCGACATTGTCTCGATCACCACGTACGTCGTGAACAGCGAACCCTTGGCCGACATCATGGCGGTCCGCGATCGGGTGCTTGGCGGCCATCTCGTTGCGAGCACGCTGGTGACAGTGCCTGCGTTGGCGCGCCCGGCGTGGAGGTTGGAGATCGCGGTGATCGCCGCGGTTTAGCAGCGATGGCACGCGGGTCGTACGCTCGTTGTTCGTGAGTGACGACAAACGCACCGACTCGGGTATCGAGATCAAGGCCGTCTACGACGCGAGTGATCTCGCCGGATGGAACCCTGACACCCAACTCGGCGCGCCGGGTGCGCCGCCGTACACGCGCGGCGTCTACCCAACGATGTACCGCGGCAAGTTGTGGACGATGCGTCAATATGCAGGCTTCGGCACCGCTGCATCGACCAACGAGCGGTTCAAGTTCTTGTTGCAGGCGGGTCAGACCGGCCTGAGTTGTGCGTTCGATCTGCCGACGCAAATGGGCTACGACAGCGATCATCCCCGAGCCGAGGGTGAAGTCGGCAAGGTGGGCGTCGCCATCGACAGTATGGCCGACATGCGCACGCTGCTCGCTGGTCTGCCGCTCGACAAGGTCACCACGAGCATGACCATAAACTCCACCGGCGCGATCTTGTTGCTCATGTATGAACTCGTCGCGGAGGAGCAAGGTGTTGCCTCCACGGCCATCAGCGGAACGATCCAGAACGATCTGCTCAAGGAATACATCGCTCGCGGCACGTATATCTATCCGCCGCGGCCGAGCATGCGGATTATCACCGACATCTTCGCGTACTGCAGTCAACACGTGCCCCGATGGAACACCATCTCGATTAGCGGCTATCACATCCGCGAGGCGGGTTCGACTGCGGTGCAAGAGATTGCCTTCACGATTGCCAACGGCATCGCCTACGTAGAGGCGGCGCTCGCGGCAGGTCTCGACATCGACGATTTCGCACCTCGGCTCAGCTTCTTTTGGAACGCACACAACAACTTTTTCGAAGAGGTCGCCAAGTTCAGGGCCTCGCGACGTATTTGGTACAAGTTGATGACTGAGCGCTTCGGGGCCAAGAAGGAAGCGTCGAAGCTACTTCGGTTCCATACGCAAACCGGTGGTTCGACGCTCACGGCTCAGCAGCCCGAAGCCAACATCGCCCGCGTCGCTGTGCAGTCGATGGCCGCGGTGATGGGCGGAACGCAGAGCCTGCACACCAATGGTTATGACGAGGCGCTCAGCTTGCCAACCGAACAGGCGGCCCGCATTGCGCTGCGTACCCAACAGATCATCGGGTTCGAGAGTGGTATCGCCGACACACCCGACCCGCTGGCCGGCAGCTATTTCGTTGAGACGCTCACCGACGAAGTCGAGCGCCTCGCGTGGGAATACATCGCCCGCATCGACGACATGGGCGGCGCAGTGGACGCCATTGAAGCTGGCTTTCAGATGGACGAAATCGAGCAGGCTGCCTACGAGTACGCCAAGTCGATTGACGATGGTGAGCGCATCATCGTGGGCGTCAACAAGTTCACGCTCGACAACGAGCCCGAACCCATGCTCACGCCCGTCGATCCGTTGCTCGAGGGCGGGCAGAAGCAGCGACTTGCCGAGTACAAGGCGCGTCGCGATCCTGCGGTCGTGGAGGCGCGTCTGAACGATGTGCGCGAAGCCGCGCATGGTTCGGCGAACCTGCTGTATCCCATGAAAGAAGCGTTGCGTGCCGACGCGACGTTGGGGGAAATCAGCGATGCGTTGCGCGACGTGTTCGGCATGTATCAACCCGGCCGCTGAGTAATTGGTCGGTCATGGGCCTTCGTCCGGCGGGCCGTTTACGTGCACCCGTGAGCTGTGCTAGAACACTTAGGTCGGAACAGATGAATCAGTTGTACTGATTCGTTGTACGGGATGTTTCGATACCAACCTCGCTGACGACGGTTCGGCGATCGATCAAGGGATGACTTCATGAAGACTCGACTTCTTGCCGCGGCTATTTCGGCGGCGTTACTCACTGGCGGTTTCGCGGTGGTACCTTCGGCCGTTCGGGCAAATCCTGCCGATGGACCCACCAACAACGGTGCTGGGGTGGATTCATCCCGTGCCATTGTTCAGCTTGTCGGTGATCCGCTGACGACGTCTTCGAAAACCAAGCCTGCCCCTGGCAAGAAGATCGATTGGGCTGGCACGAATGTGCGGTCGTATCGCGCTGAGCTTTCCGCCCGTCGGAACGACTTCAAGCGTTGGCTGCAATCAACTGCGCCCAAGGCAAAAGTCACCGGCGAATTCGACACCTCGCTCAATGCAGTCGCCGTTGAACTCAACGGCACCGCCCTGACCACGTTGCGTACCTCACCGCTTGCCGTACGGGTCGAGTTTGAGAACGTCTACGCGCCAACGGCTGATGTGTCGATCCCCGATCCCGACTTGGCCATCATCCATGCCGTCGATGCATGGGGCACAGCAGGTTCTGCGAGTGCTGGTAACGGCATCAAGGTCGGTGTTGTCGACACAGGTATCGATGTACGTCATCCATGCTTCAGTGACGCTGGTTATCCGGCTCAAACGCAGCTTGGTGATCCTCGGTTCACGAACAATAAGGTCATCGTGGCCAAGGTGTTCAACAACAAGACTCCTTCGAGGGCCTACACCGCCGAAGCGATCGGCGATCATGGCACGCATGTTTCGGGCACCATCGCCTGCAACTTCCAGACGTCAGCAACAGTGAACGGTGCGCCAATTCCGTACGGCATGTCGGGTGTTGCTCCGCGCGCACTTCTCGGAAACTACAACGTGTTCCCCTCCGATGTCAGCAATGCCCGCAGTGAAGACATCCTCAATGCGCTCGACGCCGCAGTTGGCGATGGCATGGACGTCATCAACATGAGTCTTGGCGGTGGATCGCACGGCATTCAGGATCTGCTCACCGTTGCCGTGGACAACATTGATCAGGCCAACATCGTGGTGGCGGTCTCTGCCGGCAATGAGGGCCCCGGGCATGACACGGTTGGCTCGCCCGGCATGGCCGCACGTGCGCTCACCTCTGGCGCCAGCACCGTGCCCCATTTCGTCGGAGCCACCCTTGTGGCCGGGACGGCATCGTATGACATCGCTAGCGGAGACTTCGGCGTCGTGGCGCCCGCCGGCCTGTCGGCGACCATGGCAGTTGTGCTCAACGCGTCCGGCGGTCTGTCAATAGCGTGCACACCGCTCGCGGCAGGCAGCCTCACCGGCAAGATTGCCATTATCAGCCGAGGCAGCTGTTCATTCTCTACAAAAATCCGCGGTGCGCAAGCCGCCGGCGCGGCTGCAGCGATCCTTGTCAACAATGTTGCTGGCGATCCCACCGCGATGGGCCAGGATGGCACGGCGAGCCAGCCGACGATACCTGCGTACATGGTGTCGGTGTCGGCGAAGGCCGCACTGATCGGGACCAACGGGAGTGCGGGTTCGATCTCGGCAGCGCTGGCATACAAACTCACCGCGAACGCTGACATCATGGCCGGATTTTCCAGCCAAGGTCCGACCGACGTCGATCGTCGCGTCAAGCCCGATGTTGTTGCGCCTGGCGTGAATGTGCTCAGCTCGATTCCGGTCAGCTTCTGTGGTGGGGCTCCGTGCTTCGCGTTCTTCTCTGGCACGTCGATGTCGTCGCCGCACCTGGCCGGCTCTGCAGCCGTCGTGCGTCAACAGCATCCTGACTGGTCGGCGGCGAAGGTGCGGTCGGCCATCGTTAACACTGCCGATGAAGGAGTGCTGAAGGCATTCAACACAGGATCTCTCTTCGCCCCGCCGGCGGATCCCAACGTGGTCGGCGCAGGTCGCGAGAATCTACTTTCCGCAGTAGGCGCCAAGGTTCTGCTTGATCCGGTAAGCGTCAGTTTCGGTCGTATTCCGTCTGGTTCCGGTCAGACTCGTTCGGCCACGATCGCCATCACCAACACCTCGAGCGTTCCCGTCGTGGTAGCCGTCGATGGCGACGCCGCGAAGTTTGCATCCGGCACGGCAACTATCGCTGCCGGAGCCACAGCAAATGTCATCGTGACGGGCGCGGCAGCAAAGGGCCAGCCGGTCGGTATGTACTCCGCGACATTGCGCATCACTGGTGCCGGTGGAGTTGCCGCTCACGCCGTTCTCTTCTACGAAGTCGGCTAATTCGCAGACATCAACGTTGCGTCGAGGGGTCCGATAGTTGTATCGGGTCCCTCGGCCAACGTTCATGCTGCTCTCGTTTGTGCGGGTGGTCCGGTGGTTTGGGTGGTGCTGTTGGGGTAGGTGATGGTGAGTTGGCGTTGGTTGTCGAGGTGGAGTTGCCAGCCGCCTTCGTGGACGTTGTGGTGGTGGCGGGTACAGAGTGGTAGCAGGTTTTGTAGGTTGGTGTTGCCGCCGTGTTGCCAGTAGTGGATGTGGTGTGGTTCGCAGTGTTTGGACCGTACGGCACATCCGGGGATCGCGCATGTGGTGTACATGGCGTGCAGGGCGCGGCGTTGTCCCCGGGTTGC
>JANLPV010000061.1:0-44677 GCA_031367435.1 Actinomycetes bacterium
CCGTGCATGACGTCCCGTCAACAACACATGACAACCCACCAGGAATTGCGGTGACGGTGTACCCGCTGATGACCTTTCCGCCATCATCAACAGGAGCCGCCCACGACACCGTCACCACACCATTACCAACCACACCCACCACTTCGGTCGGCGCACCAGGAACCATCGCGGTCTCGTACCGCACAACAGCGAAGTCGTTGTTCGAACCATTGTCGCTAAATCCAGCCAGTACGATCTTGTGGTCTTTTTGAATTGCCAATGCAGTCGCCTGATCAGAACCAAGGCTGACCGCAGTTATAGACCTACCGGTCGAGCGAAAAGAAGTGTCCGGGGAACCGTTGCTAACAAATCGCGCAATTGCAAAGTCATCGTTCGAACCGTCGTTAGAAAAGCCGGCAACAAGAATCTTCCCATCGGACTGAATGACCGCCGCAGAAATTCGTTCGTTTCCCGCGCCCACAGACATCGTTGCCCTTCCGATCGAACCGAACGAGGAGTCCAAGGAACCATCGACGTTGAGACGAACAAGAGCAAAATCTTCATTGGAACCGTTGTCGCTGAACCCAACGACCACAACCCTTCCATCGGGCTGCAAGGCAACTGAGGCTGCCTCGTCTGCACCCGATCCGACAGGAATCAATGTTTTGCCGGTCGTATTGAACGTCGGGTCTAATGATCCGGTCGAGTCATACCGAGCTAAAGCGAAGTCGTTGCCAAAGCCATTGTCGGCGTACCCAGCCAACATAATTCGCTGATCAGGCTGGATCTGGACAGATGTTGCTCGATCGGTGCCATTACCCAGTGCCGTGGTCGTCCTGCCGGTCCCGTTGAACGATGAATCCAGCGACCCATTCGTGTTGAAGCGAACCACGGCGAAATCCTCGTTCGAGCCGTTGTCGCTTGAACCCGCAACCACAATCTTGCCGTCGAGCTGAATCGCAACACCCGCAGCCACATCCGCACCACTACCAACCGCAGTCGTCACCTTCCCCGAACCACCAAACGACACATCCAACGAACCATCCACGTTGTAACGCACCACCGCAAAATCGTTATTCGAACCACCAAAACTCGAGCCCGCGACAACGATCTTGCCGTCAAGCTGAATCGCAACCCCCGCCGCCACATCCGCACCGCTACCTATTGCCGTGGTCACCTTCCCCGCACCACCAAACGACAGATCCAACGAACCATCCACGTTGTAACGCACCACCGCAAAGTCGTCGTTCGACCCGTTGTTGCTTGAACCCGCAACCACAATCTTGCCGTCAAGCTGAATCGCAACCCCCGCCGCCGCATCGGCACCGCTACCTATTGCCGTGGTCACGATGCCGGTCGTATGAAAGGTTGTATCGAGCGCGCCATCACTGGCCGCAGCTGCCTGAGGTGACGGCAGCACGACTGTCCCAAACACGGTTGCACACACCACAACAAATGCAATGACCGATGAGGTCCAAGAGATCGGAGTGTGTAGTCGCATGTCAGACTCCCGTCAGCCGTTAATCACGATACGCGGCTGTTCGCTACGGGAGCCACGGACCTACGGCCCTACCTGTCTGACCAAATACCCAAGTTTCGACTGACTCAAGACCCTTACAAGAATGTGAAGTACCGTGGTCCTAAAGGACCTTGACCGCGTACGCTCACCCAGCACGCCGCCTATGCGGGGCGGGCCTGCGGATCATCATGGCCATGGTGACGCCGATTCCGAGAAGCAGCATCGTGCACGTCGGCGTTTTCAGCGTCCTCAGCAGCACGTCGCCATGGCAGTTCGGAAAGAAACAACGCGGCAGCAGGGTGCGGGTCCATTGGCCGCTCAAAACCCTTCGGTGGGGTCGGCGAGATTCGTTGATCGCCGCGCGCCTGGCATCCCTGGCACCAATAGAGCAGACGATTCATTTCACCAATGCGCTTTACCTGAATCGTGTCGCCACATCGTTCGCATCGCTGACCATTGCGGCCGTAGACAGTGAGACACTTATCGTCGCCCGCCGCAGCAGGACGCTGGTCATCGGCAAGATTTGCGCGCAACAATCTCGCCGCTGTGTAAACCACGATCCGTGCGTCGTCCTCACTGATCGATCCAACCGTGGCAAACGGGCTCAGCCCGACAGTCCAGAGCACCTCACACCGATACACATTGCCAATGCCGCTCGCAACGTATTGATCGAGCAGAACCTCTGCAATCGGCATCGCAGGATCAACGTGATCGAGAATACGATCGACGCACTCCTCGAGATCTGCGTTGATATGGCTCAGGTCTGGGCCAAGACCACCGAATCCGGGGTGGCGGTGACGATCGAACTGGCGAAACGTCTCGACCAGCGCAGCGTTGAAGCACACCGCAACCCAATCGGCGACCTCTATCGAAACTCGCAGCTGGCGGGTCGGCTTGTGCCACCGTTCGCCGATTCGGTACAACCGCCACGAACCCGTCAACCATTGATGCGTATGCAAAGTGAGACCGTCGTCCCACACAATCTCGAGATGCTTGCCCTGACTACGAACTCGCTCAATTGTGCGACCCACCGCAGGTTTTGGGCCAACCAAACGCGGCGCGGAGAAGCTGACCGTTGGCTTGCCCACCAACGCGGTTCGCAGCGCCGTAGCGGTGCGATGGGCAGTGTCCCCCTCTAGCACAGTCGCAACATTAGTTGTCTATTCGCTGAGCCCGACGTGATACCCAATCTTGAGGTGCCCGTTACAGTGGCTAGGTGAGCGACGAACCAGAAGCGATCGAGCCAATCGAGCCAATCGAGCCAATCGACCCGACCAACAACGACATCATCGAAACGGCACGGCAGCGCCACGGTCGGGGCGGCGCTGCACTCGCGGCTGGCATGTTCGGACTCGATGTCGCGCTCGGCAACAAGAAGAAGCCCGAGTCAGTGCAAGTGCAAGAGGCGTCGAGCAATCCCGTCGACATCGATTCCGATGGCATCACGGTGCCCATCGACGCCACCACCACCGTCGCGACCCCGGCGCTTGAACGCCGCAGTCCAATCGGCGTTGGCAAACGCAAATCGAGGCGTTCGTAACGCCGCCGAGCACTGGCGCCTCACGCGCAGCCTCTCGGATCTAGGGCAACTCACCCACGTGCGCGAGCGCGAACCGAATCAATCGATCGTGGCCGCCCGTCATCTGCGCACGCACATTTGCTCCCACGGCCTCCTCTGGCGTGAACCACGCAAGATCAAGCGCTTCCTGTGTCGGCGTGCAATCGCCATCGACCGGCACGACGTAGGCAAGACTCACCGCGTGATGGCGCGGATCATGAAAGCCACTCTGGTCAGGGTCCGGAAAGTACTCCACAACCGTGAAAGGCGCCGGATCCGGTGGAACTCTCGGTAGCGCGACAGGTCCGAGATCCTTTTCGAGATGACGAATCAGCGCGTCGCGGATCCGCTCACCGAACAGCACCCGGCCACTCACGACCATTCGACTAATGGAGCCATCAGCGGCCACACGCAAGAGAAGACCAATATGCGTCACTCGCCCGAGTGAATTCACGCGCACGGGAACCGCATCGACGTACACCAATGGCACGTTCGCGCGGACACTCTCGAGAAACTCTGGACTCAGCCAGCCCGTCTTGGTATCGATCTGATCGCTCACACTGCTCCTTGGGGACCCCAGATGATCTCAGATGTCGCCGCCCATTTCGCGGCTTACTGCATCGAATTTCGCGACAACACCACCGTCGGCACTCGCCCCACTCGTTCGTGGCAAGCGAGATCGCACGACGTACGGTTACCCTTTGGCCCATGGATCGTGGTGCCCTGCCGGGCTTGACACCAGCGTGGGTCGTCGATGCCAACGTCACCATCGTCGCTGGGAAGGGTGGCGTCGGCTCCAGCACTGTCGCCGCTGCGCTCGCACTCCTCGCGGCGCGGCAGGGTGCCGACGTCTTGTTGGTAGCCGTCGATGGCCGACCGGGCCTCGGACCGCTGCTCGGTGGCGAACCAATCGGACCTGAGGAACGAGTTCTCAGAGCGTTCGGTCGCAAAGGCCGTATTCGTGGCCGCACCATTCCTCCCGAACAGGCCTTCAGCGATTACCTCGCGCTCAAGGGCATCGGCGGGTTGTTGCGTAAGGCCGCGTCGGCTGCATCGCTCGATGTGATTGCTGCAGCCACTCCGGGACTCGAACATCTCTTGATCCTCGGCAAGATCAAAGAACTCGATCGTGAGCGGGTAGCTGACCTCATCATCGTTGATGCTCCGCCAGCAGGGCTTGCCGCACCGTTTCTCCGATCGGCATCAGCGCTGCAAGCCGTCGTCGCCAGTGGCCCTATCCGTACGCAGGCCGACGAGGTAGCCGAGATGCTCGCCGATACCAAGCGAGCCCAGGGCCTGTTGGTCACTCTCCCCGAGGAGACGCCGATCAACGAGGTCGTTGAACTGGCATACGACCTCGAGGAAAAGTTGGGGCTGCACCTTGGCCCACTGGTCGTCAATGCATGTTGGCCCGACCTCGATGGTTTGCAGATGTCCCCGAGTGCTGCGGCCCGCGCGCAAGGGGTAAAGCTCTCGCGCAGCGCAAAGTTGGGCCTCGACGTCTCCGCAGAATTTGGACGCGTCCGCATGGACGGCCAACGCCGACAGCTGGCCCGACTCGATGAGCTACTGCCGCTCGCGCGGGTGTTGTTGCCCCGTGTACCCACCGCTCGCTTCGGACCCGCCGAGCTCGACATTCTCGCCGACGCGTTAAGCGTCGAACCAACGGTGGCGTCATGACCCGCCCACCCGCGACCTCGTCGGCTCATCCAACCACCAGCCCGTCCCTCAGCGACGTACTGGCCGATGCAACGCTGCTCGTTACGTGCGGCCCCGGCGGTGTTGGAAAGACCACCACTGCTGCCGCGCTCGCGATCGCTGCAGCACGTATGGGTCGTCGCGTGGTGGTGGTCACCGTCGATCCTGCACGACGACTCGCCGACGCCCTCGGACTCGATATGGCCGCACGCGCGTACGAACCCCATGAGGTGAAAGGCGTCGGCGGGGACGGCGGATCGCTGTGGGCGCTCATGCTCGATGCCGAGACCACCTTCGACCGACTCATCACTGATCGCGCCGGCGATCCGGCGCGAGCGGCTGCTGTGCTCGCCAACCCCGTGTATCGCAGCATCGCCGGCTCGCTTGGCGGTGCGCAGGAGTACATGGCCATTGAGCGGCTGCATCAGTTGCACAACAGTGGCGAATACGACCTCGTCGTCATCGACACGCCACCATCTCGCCACGCCATCGATCTCCTCGAAGCTCCCGATCGCCTCGTTACCTTCCTCAGTCATCCGATCTACCGGGTACTCACGATGCCATCACGTTCGTTTGCCAAGGTGACCAACGCTGGGTCATCGGCGTTCCTATGGATGGTGCGCAAGCTCGCCGGGCCAAAGATCGTCGAAGACACCATCGAATTTTTCCGTTCGTTGGCAGGCATGGAAGACGGACTGCGCAAGCGGGCTGCCGAGGTGTCAGTACTGCTACGCGGTCACCAAACCACGTTCGTCTTGGTGTCGAGTCCTCGCGCTGAGGCGATTGCCGAGTCGACGCATCTCGTGAACGCGTTGCGTGATGGCGGCTTCCGGCTCGGCGGCGTCGTTGTCAATCTGGTGCATCCGTTGCCCCCACCAGTCGAAGCCTTTTTCGATCTCGAACCTGGACCGCTCGCCGAGCACCTTGCCTATCACGCAGATTTGTTCGCGCTGGCAACCTCGGAGCGACACGAGATGGCCGAACTCATGGCACTCGCGAAGGGTGCGGCCGAAGCGGAGTTGCCGTTGCTTGAGGTCGACATCCACGACGTCGCGGGTCTCACCCGCCTCGCCGACATGCTCACCGCAACCTGACGGAGTTCACCCCAACCTGACGGACCCACCGCTAGCACAACTAGCGCTGAGGGGCGTACCGCGGCCCTACCGTGGTGGCATGAAGTTGTCGCAACCCGCGCTGTTGTCCGTGCTCGACCTGTCGGTGCTGACCGAGGGTGCAACGAGTAGCGATGCGTTACGTGCCACCACTGCGCTCGCGGTACGCGCTGACCAGTTGGGATACCTGCGTTTCTGGGTGGCCGAGCATCACAACATGCCAAGCGTCGCGTGTACCTCGCCAGCGTTGCTCATTGCCCATATCGCGGCATTGACCAAACGAATCCACGTGGGCTCGGGTGGTGTGATGTTGCCCAATCATGCGCCGTTGGTGGTCGCTGAACAATTTGCGATGCTCGAGGCATTGCATCCGGGGCGCATCGACGTGGGCATCGGTCGCGCCCCTGGCACCGACCAAGGGACGGCTGCAGCCTTGCGGCGATCTGCTGATGCCTTGGGTGCGGAGGACTTCCCCAGGCATTTGCTCGATGTGATGTGCCTGCTCGGTGACGACAGAACAGAGCTCGGGTGGGGCAACAACCTCGCGGTCGGGTTTCGGGCGACGCCGGTTGCGGCGTCATTTCCGGGTGTCTTTCTGCTCGGGTCAAGCGGATACAGCGCAGAACTCGCAGGGCACCTCGGCCTGCCGTTCGGCTTCGCGCATCATTTTGATACTGGCGGCACGTTGCAGGCGATCGAGTTGTATCGCCAGTCATTCAAGCCGTCGGCAGCACTGCTGGAACCCTATGTAATCGTCACGGTCAACGTGCTCGCCGCGGAGAGCGCCGAGGATGCCGACTGGCACTCAGCACCCGGACGCCTGACGGCGCTCGGTCGCCGCACGGGACGTTTCACTCCATTGATTTCGCCGGCGGCAGCCGCCATGCACCCCAACCTCGACGAAGCGATGCGATTGCCCAGCAACCGCATCGTCGGTGAGGTTTCTCAGGTGATCGAGAATCTGCACGGTCTCGGCGATCGCACCGGCGCCGATGAGCTGATGGTGACTGCCGTGGCATATGACCTTTCAGCACGGGTTCGCAGTCTTGAATTGCTCGCCGAGTATTGGCCGAAAAGGGACTTTGTGCTCTAACGCCGACGGCCGTTTGTTGTTATCTTCCGAAGAATCCAGCGATGAGTTTGAAGGTTCGGTCTTCGGGAAGGGGGTTCCTATGCACCAACGTCGGCATCCGCTCAGCGGCGCGCTCTACGACGTACGCCATGACGGTCTCGTGCAGGTGGACGACCGGGGCGAAACTGGCGTGTTCACAGCCGAGGGCGATTGGGTCTCCGGCGAATTGCACCACGCCGATGCACACCTCTGCGGATGGTTGGCAGGCATTCGGTCACTCGCACCTTCGACGAACCCCAAGGGTCTACCCGTCGCTGCATCGGAGACCAGAAACCATGCCCGGCCAGGACTGCGCGGCCTCTCCACGATCGTTCGCGATATTTCGTACCTCGACGAGGAGCCTCGATGACCACCCTCGATAGCGATACGACGACGCGTCCAACAACTGTCACCTTCCAAGATCTGCTTGACGCCGACACCCATCCCGTACCGCCGGTGTTGCGTTGGCAAGCCCGCATCGGGTCGGGCCCAACATTCGTGCCTGTCGAGCGCTATACCTCGCCCGAATTCCACAGACTGGAAGTCGAACGCGTCTGGCGACGGGTCTGGCAGATGGCCTGCCGAATCGATGACATCGCCGAGGTGGGCGACCACCTCAACTACGACATCGCGGGGATCTCCATCCTGATCGTGCGATCAGCCCCTGACGAGTTCAAGGCCTTTCACAATGTCTGCCTCCATCGCGGTCGGCTCCTCAAAGAGACCGCGGGACGCGACAGCGAATTACGTTGCGCCTTCCACGGCTTCGCCTGGGAACTGAACGGTTCACTCAAGCACGTGCCCTGTCGCGCTGACTTCCCCCAAGTCACCGCCGACTGGTGCCTCCCCCAGGTTCAGGTGGGCCTGTGGGGAGGCTTCATTTTCATCAACATGGACCCAGACGCGGGTCCGCTGGAGGAGCATCTCGGGGCCTTGTCCGAACACTTCGCGCAGTGGCCGCTCGAGCAGCGCTACAAGCAGGCCCATGTCACGAAGGTTCTGCGCTGCAACTGGAAAGTCGCGCAAGAGGCATTCATGGAGGCGTACCACGTCGTCGCAACGCATCCGCAACTACTACCCGGCATTGGTGACGCCAATAGCCAATACGACGTGTTCGGTAACTTCAGCCGAGCGATTACCCCGAACGGCACACCGAGCCCACACCTGCACTGGGAACCAACGCAACAGGGCATGCTCGACGCAATGCTCGACCGCAACATCGACGATCCAATTACCATTCGCGTGCCGGATGGCAAGACTGCGCGTGAGGTCGTCGGTAATTTGCGTCGCGAGTCGATGCGCCCGGTGTTGGGCGAACTCGCGACCGATGCGCTGAGCGATGCAGAAATGTGCGACAACTTCTACTACACCGTCTTCCCGAATTTTCATCCGTGGGGTGCGTACAACCGCATCGTCTATCGCTTTCGACCGTTCGGCAATCACCACGACATGTCGATCATGGAATGCATGTTCCTCAGCCCGTTCGCGGGCGAGAAGCCGCCATCGGCAGCCATCCGATACTTAGGCCCGGACGACGACTGGGCCGAAGCTCCTGAGCTCGGTTTGTTGGCCCGAGTGTTCAACCAAGATGTTTTCAACCTCGCGAAAGTGCAAGCCGGTCTGGAAAGCGGTTCGCTCGAGCGAGTGACCTTCGCCAACTATCAGGAGACGAAGTTGCGTCACTTTCACGAACTCCTTGAACGTTGGGTCCAAAGTCCGCAACCGTAGATTCAGACCGCGTTAGCGACTGCGCGTACTCAGTACGGCGCGTTAGCGCTACGGGGCGACAACGGTGAGGATTCCGATCATTCCCTGCGCGTAGTGGTATTGATCATTCGGCGCCGCTATGCAGCAACTCACGATGTACCTACCAGGTACGAGATCGACCACAACACTAGAGGTGGCGCCTGGATCGGTGTCATGCACCGCAGCCACCACCTTTGGTGCCGACTTCTTACCGAACTGAGTATCAGCGAAGAGTTCTGCCAGCGCGACCTCGGAATCTGGAGTCGGCGTACTCGCAGGAATGAGCGCCAACTCAAGTTCGTGCGTCTCGTCTCCTGCGTTGCGCAGGTCAATACGCGTCAGCGCAGCAACTGCCGTTGTGGGGCCGTCGAAGTGATACTCCGTGCCGACGAACGAAAGCGTCTGAGTCGGCGCGAGTTCTGCCTCGGTTGGGTCAGTCAGGGCACCGTCAGTCGGGGTACCAGGTTGGCGGTGGAGAGCGAGACCGTGGAGCTTGGCGATGCCTCGACCGTCGTAACGGAACTCAACACCGACGTCGGCGCCGGTGCAGATCCAGCCACGCTGGTGGACGTGTCGAACTTCGCTGAGACGAACAGCGTTACCTGCCCGCCAACGACGATCTCGGTACCCGGAGCCGGGTCAGATCGCACCACGAACTGATCAGGTACATCGTCCACGCCCTGTCTGCCGTCGATGAAGGCAACCAGCCCGAGCGACGACAATTCGTTGACGGCATCGAGCAGGGTGTGACCAGACAGGTCGGGCATCAGAATCGATCCATTGACGGCGAAAAGAGTCGACACGGTCGCCGGTGGGGGAATTTCGACATACCTCACCTCGATATCCGATTGGGCGAGTTCCGCGCCCAAGAGAACTGCACCAACCAACGCGGCAGCAGCGAGCGTAAGCGGTACCCGCGTCGACCACGGTTCGGTGAACTGACCGCGGGTAGCCATCCACCGCAGCGCCAACCACAATGCGCTCACGCCAGCTGCACCTAGCACGATCTGTACGCCGTTTAGCGGCTGCGACTTGCGAATCAATACCACGGCGAGCAACGCAAGTGTCGCGCCGACCGTGATTCTTGCGGCGACCGCCCATCGATCGCGCTCAGCCTCTGCGGCTGCCTCATGCGGGATCTCGTCTTGGCGAGGCTCGACGGGCTCAGGGACCACATCGGCGAATGCAGCAGTCGGCGTCGCTGTCTCGACGATCGGTTCGACGCCCACGGGGGAAACGACCGGAGGCAATGCAGCAGCTGAGCGGAGTTCGGCGGCGTACGCAACGGGCGAGCCCAACGCCTCGATGAGGTCGGTCGTGCCTTCGGCCGCGATTTCGGCGAGGTGCTCGTCGAGTCCGTCGACGATTGCATGCACCTGCTCGGACGCAAGGTCGCCGAGTGCGGCGCGCACGGCCCGCGCATAGTCGGCCGAGGACGTAGAAGCAAGGGAGGTCATGACTCGTCTCCTGTCGTGAGTGTTGTTGCATCGCCATCAAGGATGCGCGCCACCGTTGCCGAGAACTCTGTCCAGTCGCGGTGCTGCGTCTCGAGTGCCTTGCGGCCAACTTTGGTGAGCCCGTAGTACTTGCGGTGCGGGCCCTCATCGGATGCCACCACGTAACTGGTGAGCAGTCCTTGCGAGAAAAGCCTGCGCAGCGTTCCGTACACCGACGCGTCGGCAACCTCGGGCAAACCCCCAATGCGCAGGCGGCGAACGACTTCGTAGCCATAGCCATCCTGATCGGCCAGGGTGGCCAACACCACTGCATCAAGCACACCCTTCAGCAGTTGGGTCCGTTCGAGACCAGGAGACAGCGAACTCATGCTTTGCACTGTACTACACATTGCAGACTAGTGCACCAACTTCTTGTGCTCGCATGCCATGCCCACGCCGCAGCGACCGACGCGAGCGCGCAGCGTTCGGAGATTTCGCGATCAGGATTCTGCGTACAACAACCACGTTCGATGCACGCGGTCGGCAACCTCGTCGCGAAGCACCGCTGGTTCGATGACTCGGATGTGCGCTCCGAGCGACATCACGTCGACGACCGCAGCTTCGATGCTGCCGATGCGAAACGATGCATCCAGCCAACCGTCTGCACCGGGCGACCTTCGCCGTACGCGTAGCGGCTGGAGTCGACCGAGCACCGCAGCCAGTCGTTGGCCATCGGGGGAAATACGGACTCGAGCCCTCTGCACTTCGTTGTGGCGAAGTCCGGGCTTGTGCGCTCCCGGTTGCCCGCGACGTTGAGCGATGAGTTCGGAGGTGTACCCCTCGAGCAATTGGAAACCCCCGCCGGGTCCCCGAGTGGCGTAGACCGGCACGCCAGCACCCGAGAGCGCCTCGATGTCGCGCAACACGGTGCGTTCACTGACCTCTAATTCGACGGCCAGGTCGCGCGCGGTCACCCGGCCGCGGCGCTGCAGGATGAGGAGCAACGTGATCAGTCGGCCAGCCCGCATCGCACCATCTTCACAGAGGTCACCCATTCATGACAAGAGATGTCAGTCTTTGTTCTTTACAGTAGCGACAACCAACGAGAAGGGAACGCTGATGGCGACGAACAACGTGGAGGGCACAGGCACCCCAGACGATCCGTGGAGTCTCACGACTCCTCCAGGCAAGTCAGAGTTCGAGGCATACCGTGATCCGGATGCAAACCCGCCGGCTCTGGTCGTGCGCGTTGGAGCGACCGAGCTTCGCTACCACCTACGTTGCATCGACGATCTGCATGCGATGTTGGCTGCGCGCGGCGACTGGATGCCGTTGGGCAACGCCGACGAGCAGAAGCCTGCGGCCGACGACACCGTGGAGGAATGGGGACGTGCGGCCAACAACCCGGTGGGCGGCTGGTACGGGCTCAAGAAGGGTTTACGCGGTCGCTTTGGGAGTTATGTGCCGCCAGTGCTCGAAGCCCTCGGCATCGCCGAGGTCGAGCACGGCGCCCGCAACAACAGGATGCGATCCTTGTAAGCAGCCGAAGGTCGACCGTGCCGCGCCAGCGTGACCGTCGACCGACTTCGACGGTCTAGCGCGATGCCCGGCGCGACCAACAACGTGGAGCGCTGAGAGACGCCGACAGGCACCCCATTCGCCGACCCCCCGACCCCCGATCCCCGATCGCCGAACGCCCCGGCCCCCGAAGTTTGTTGAAGTAAACGGGTCGGCGGATTTTTTCCTGTTTACTTCAACAAACCGGGGAGGCCAGGCACCGGGACCCTACGCCAGCTTGGGTCGGTTGAAATCGAACGTTTGTTCGTATACGGTTCGGTGGATGGCGCTCCTGCCGACAATCCTGCACGCCGACCTCGATGCGTTCTACGCATCGGTCGAGCAACTCCTCGATCCGCAGCTGCGCGGGCGCCCAATCGCGGTCGGTGGCGGCGTGGTGCTCGCCGCGTCATACGAAGCAAAGGCGTTCGGGGTCAAGAGCGGCATGTCAGGGTGGCGGGCCAAACAACTCTGTGCCGACCTCGTTTTTGTTCACGGCCACTTCTCCGAGTATCAGCGGCTCGCCGATCAGGTCATGGCGATCCTCGGCGACTTCACTCCCTACATGCAACGCATCTCCATCGACGAAGCGTTCCTCGATGTTGCGGGCACGGTGCACCTGTTTGGCTCCCCTGGCGACATCGCAACACAACTCCGGGCCAGGGTTCGCGACGAAATCGGTCTACCGATTTCAGTCGGCGCGGCCGCCACTAAACACCTCGCGAAGATTGCGTCGCAAGTGGCCAAACCTAACGGCCTCGTCGTGGTCGATCCGCTGCATGAACGAGCGTTCCTTGCCCCGTTGCCGGTTGGTCTGGTGTGGGGTATCGGCCCTGTAACACGGCAACGGCTCGCCGACCGAGGCATCCACACCATCGGACAACTCGCGGAGTCCCCCACCGATTCGCTCGAGCAATTCCTCGGCAGGGCCCTTGGCAGCAAGGTGGGCGCGTTGGCCGCAAACCAAGACCACCGCAAGGTGCAGCCAAACGGGCGCGCCGGCTCCGTTGGCGCACAGTCGGCCTTGGGCCGTCGTTACCCCACCGACGAACTGCTGCGTTCGGTACTCGGGAATCTCGCCGATCGCGTGGCCAGCCGGCTGCGGGCCAAACAGCGCGCCGGGCGCACTATCACCGTGCGCGTGCGCTTCGTCGGCATGAAGGCCGTGACTCGTTCACGAACGCGCGCAGGGCCTGTGTCGGCCACGCTCACGCTCACCGAAACGGCCGAATCGCTCGTGCGGCAGGCCCTCGCCGATCACCCAAAGGAACACGAGATCACGCTGCTGGGCATTTCCGTCTCGAACCTGGTCAACCAACCAGCGCTACAAATGGAGCTACCCGTTCTGCCCGACGAGGCTGAACGTCCGGGTTCACCAACGGGTGCTACGCGTTGGGCCGTCGATCAATCGATGGATGCTGTACGCCGACGCTTTGGTCACTCGTCCGTCGGCTATGCGGCTGTTGCGCTGTCTGATGTGGGCAAGATGCCCGACGAGTTCCGCGAGCTCGCCGAACATGAGCTCTGACCGCACGATGGGCGCTCCCGAAGTTCGCGGAGCGACGTGGATGGACACTGGCGGACGTACGATCGCGACGCTTCGGAGTTGTTGAAGTAAAGATGTCGTCAGTCGACCTGTTTACTTCAACAAACCGGGGAGGCCCCGGCGGAGCGGGCTGGGCTCGGGGGCTCTCGGGCTGGGCTCGGCGGCGGGGCTCGAGAGAGCTGTCCGAGCCCACTCACCGATCGACAGATAAGGCCGAGAGGCAAACGATCAGAATCACTCGATACGCAGGCCTGATATGGCCCGGGCGATCACCAGCTGCTGGATCTCGCTCGTGCCTTCGAAGATCGTGTGGCTCACCGTCCCGGGTTTTCTTGATGCTCGTCCGTGATACTCGATGCCTCTGAGCAGCGGTTACGCGCCCGCACGTCACGACGAGTGTCGGTCCGTCCGGACAGTTCTAGGGATCTCGAATAGGGATGACTTCGAAGATCTGCGGATTTCGATGCTCATTGCGCTAGGGACGCCACCGCTATCCCTAGCCTTCGTCCGACAGGTGGTCGAGTTCCTCAAGGTGAAGATTCGCGCGACTGCGTGGGTCAGACGACGGACCAAGCCCGAGGAGGTGCGACGACGTCTGGACGATTCGAACGAAGCCGGGTCCCCGACGATGATGCGCCAATCGCGATGCGCGTCCTCGACGGCGTGCCGTCGGCCGGCGCTCAGCGCTCAGCGCGCGAGGATGCAGCCGTGCGTCGATCAGCCCCCAGCTGCGCCATGTGTCAACGGTCGCTTCGTGATGGCTCCCAACGTGACGCCCGCGACGTCTTCATCTGCGCTCAATGCCAGGCCGATGCCAAGCAGCTCTTCGAGATCCAAGACCGCATTTGGGCCGGCTTCAGCGAAACAGGCGGATCAGTCGGCGAGCCCGACGATCCGACACCTCTCTGATAACGCCACGGACCTCAGCGATACGTACACGGCGGCGGCAGGTAGCGCATAGCGCTTGATACACGGGTGATCGCGAGGCGCATTTTCGGGCGACGCGTCGCCTCGATCACCCGTGTATCTGCTGTTATACGAGCCACGAGGCGGGGTGATCTCCGATCACCCGTATCACTGGCAGTTCTGCACGGCAGTGAAGTGCGCGGACGTGCGATAAATACTCCCGTGGAGCCGACCCTTACTTCGCGAGAAGCTCTTGAGGCGATGCGTATCTTCCTTGCGCAGTTCAAAGAGCGCGAGCCCAAGGGCCAACGCGAGACGATCTACTCCATCTTGGCGTGGACTCAGATCGAAAGCGACGGCATTACCTACGATCCCGCACAGAGTTCTGATTGGGAGAAGGCAGTCGCTGACGCGAAAGCAGGCCGCTGGGTCAATCTGTAACTGGCGCGGATCGGCAGTTCGGCGTGAGTGAACTAACCGGCCATCGTGGTCACGAATGCCCAATACTTCGCCGTGGCGAGACTGCTGTCGTCGGTCGCTGGAACAGTCACCAACCAGCCTCGGACAGGCGATCCCAATGATGGCATCTCGCCATTCAACAGCTGAGCACAGATGGTCGCCTCGGCGGTGATGCACACCGTCTTCGCGTTGCGTAAGTCGGAGACGTCGCCGTAGACCATGTGTCCGTCGTATCCGTCGTCGGCATCGACCGCTCCACGAAGTGCGTATCCACCGATGCCCGCGCCGAGCGCCAGAGCGGCTGTCACGGCGACAATCCAGGCGACTCGGGGCATCCTGGACATCGGCGCGTAGTGCCCGATCGCCACCATGAATGCAAGGGTGATCTTGCGGACGAAGAACGAACACCGATCGGCAGCTCGGCGCTACCGCTCACCGCTTTCCTCGATCGTGATCCACTGCTTCTTGGACACCAGATCTCGTACGGCATTTCGCGGGGAGCCGGGCGAGCACATGAAGTGACGGTCGCGTCCACCGATGACCTCAAACTCAACTGAGCTATTGGTCCAATCGATTACAAGTGCCAGCATGTGGCGTCCCGCAGCGACCGTCGCTTCGACTCGCTCACCGCGTCCACTGCGACCGATCTCCACACCATCAAGGAGCACCCGATATTTGCGGACTCGGTCTCGAAAGCCATCGTTCGAGCGGGATACGACCACCGTTGCGTCAGCCGCTTCCACCGCGCCAGATTGCCCTGACTGGCGCTGTTATGCAAGTGCGAATGTCGGCGAATAACATTCAGCCCAGTACGGCAACTTTGGGCGGATCACTGACAGCGGTCGAATGGCCATCAGTGGGCAGTCCCACTTGGCCATCAGTGGGCAGGTCCACTTGGCCACCGGTGGGCAGAATCCGCTGTCCGCCGACACGTGGCCTACATGCTGTTCGAATCGACTTGCGAAAGCCCCGACGGGGGCGCATACTGGGCGTGCCTCGGGTGAGTACCCGTGGAAGTGGACCCGGTTGCCTGCCGGATGGTAGGGGAACCGGGTTCTGCGCGTTACGGGCGAAGTTCGATCACGTCCTGCAGGATCGGGTCGATCAACTGACGCCAAGCCGCACCGGCTCCGACCGCCCATGTGATGCCATCGGCGATCCACAGCAACGACTCCTCCGCGCCGAGACGGTGCTCCCAGACCAACGGCGGCTCGGCACGTCGGGCGCGAGGGATCGTGAGGTGGTCCTCGCTGTCGTCGTGTCGGCTCTCCAACACCAGATGGGGAACCACATCGCGCTGCAGCCGCTCGACGATCTCCGACAGGCAGAACTCGCGGGCGCGGAACTCCGTGATGCCGTGGTTGCGGTGACAGACCACCACGAAGGCTGAGATCGGGTACTCGGCGAACCGGGCGAGGATGTGTCGACGTCGGCGTGACGACTCGTTGTGGAAGTGCACGCGCCCGCCGGTGAGGACGAGCCCTTCGACATCGACTCGCAGCGATGCGAGGTGCTTCGCCTCGATCAGCACGCAGCCCATCAGGTAGCGCCGGCCACGGATCGATTCGTCGACGAATGCGTCGGTGGGCCGAAATCGGCGGCTCACTTGTGATCGCTCCGGAGGATGTCGCCGAGGCCAGCGGCAACCGCTTGGTCAGCCGCGGCAAAGGCGTGGGCGTAGACGCGCAACGTCATCGCTGGGTTGGCGTGGCCGAGGCGGCCGGCGACGGTTCGCACGTCGTGACCCTGGCCGATCGCCACAGTTGCAGACCAGTGACGCAGGTCGTGGAGGCGCCACTTCGCATCGATGCCCGACAGCTTGCGTGAGCGACTCCACCACCAGCCAATGCGATCGGGGCTCACCAACTCGGGACCGAGGCCGAACATCCACGGGCCGTACGGCTGGCGTTGCACTCGCACCGTCTCGATCAGCGCGAGCGTGTCAGGATCGAGCGTGAGTGTTCGCGTGTTCGCAGTCTTCGTCGCTGCATCTCGCATCTCGGGCGAGCCATCGCCGCGCTTCACGAACTCGATCGCCGAGTCGATCGTCAGCTGGCCATCGACGACTTCGGTCCATTGCAGCGCGGCCAACTCGGCACGGCGTGCGCCGGTCACCGCTGCGATGCGCAACGCGAGCACGGCAGCCGGATCGATCGTCGCCGCGACGGTCATCACCGCGCGCACGTCGTCGAGCGACATCACCGATCGTTGCTGTGTCTTCGACGACTTGAGCCGCGCGATGCCGGCAACGTTGTTGCTCACCCAGCCCCATCGCTCGGCTTGCGATAGTGCAGCGCGCAGCACGCCGTGGAGGTTCTTGATTCCGGCGTCCTGGAGACCGGCTTTGCGCATGCGCGTGTGCCACCGCTCGACATCGCCTACCGACAGTCGCGCCAGCGGCAGACGCGAGATCTGATCCTTCTTGATCGAGCGGACTCGGCTTTGTTGATCGCGCGCTGACGATGGTGCCCACGTGTCGAGGTTCTGCTCAACCCATGCGTCGAGAACGTCGCTTACCGAGCGACCAGCGGGCGACGAGCGGCCGGGGCCGACCTCGAGTTCGGCTGCCAGCTTCAACGCATCGCGCTTGCCGCCGTGCACTGTGCGCGACAGTTGCGTGGGGCGGCCATGCGCGTCGGAGCCGGTGAAGACACGAACCTCCCAGACACCCGGTCGCTTCTCGCGCAGCGTCGCCATGAGAGAACACTACCCCAGATCTTAGGGATGACAAATAGGGATGACCCGAAAGCGCTCCGGAGAGGATTCGGGCGCTGGGGCCGATCTACTCGATACGCAGGCCGGATATGGCCCTGGCGATCACCAGCTGCTGGATCTCGGAGGTGCCTTCGAAGATCGTGTGGATCTTCGCGTCGCGGTGCCAGCGCTCAACAGGGTATTCACGGGTGTAGCCGTAGCCACCGAGAATCTGTATGGCTTCCTCCGTGACCCATACCGCAGTCTCGGAAGCCTTGTACTTGCTCATCGAGCCTTCTGCGTTCTTGAACCCACCATTGCGGGCCAACCATGCCGCGCGCCAGATCAGCAGACGTGACGCCTCGATCTCGGTGATCATGTTGGCGAGTTTGAACGCGATCGCCTGGTTCATGATGATCGGCTTGCCGAATGCGTGACGCTCTTTCGCGTAATCGAGGGCGTATTCATATGCGGCACGTGCGATGCCCAACGCCTGCGCGCCGACCGACGGGCGAGTGGCCTCGAACGTCGCCATCGCTGGCTGCTTCTCGCCGCTGTGACCGCGCTCGCGCGCACGGGCCAACTTTGCGTCGAGCTTCTCCTTGCCACCGAGCAAGCAGCTGCCGGGAATGCGCACGTCGTCGAGCACAACCTCGGCCGTATGCGATGCGCGAATGCCGTGCTTTTTGTACTTCTGGCCTTGGCTCAAACCCTTTGTGTTCGGCGGGATGATGAAGCTCGCTTGGCCGCGACCCTTCAACTCGGGCTCGACTGCGGCGACTACGACGTGGATGTTGGCTATACCACCATTGGTGATCCATGCCTTGGTGCCATTGAGGACCCATTCGTCAGACGCCTGGTCATACACCGCGCGAGTGCGCAACGACGACACGTCGCTGCCAGCGTCGGGCTCGCTCACGCAGAATGCGCCGAGCTTGACATCGTCGGCCGTGCCATAGCACTGCGGGATCCACTCAAAAACTTGCTCCGTAGTGCCATTGCTGGAGATGCCCGCCGCAGCAAGCGCCGAACCCATGATCGCCATGCCAATGCCGGCATCACCCCAGAACAATTCCTCGATGGCCACGGGCAACGTCAGGCCACTGGTGTCGCCAATCGCGTTCATCAAGAAGTCGACACCGTACAGACCGATCTTGGCAGCCTCTTGCACGACCGGCCACGGAAACTCCTCCGCTTCGTCCCATTCGTGGGCCGCGGGACGAATGACGCCCTCCGCGAAATCATGGACCCACTTCTGGATCTGCAGTTGGTCTTCGTTGAGGGTGAGTGAGAAATCAGCCATGTCGCTAAGTTACCAGCCGGTAACCAAGGGAGGCAACCTTGTCGTGTGTGAGAGTTGACCATTCCCATATTCTTGATTTGGAGACGGCCAATGTCGAAACCGCTCAGCGCCAACCAATCCGTTGCCTCCCGCGCTGCGGCGCTCATAGCGGCGATCTTGATCGTTGCGTCATGCTCGAGCGGCAGCACTGCGAAGTCGACCGCCGATGCAACCGCGGACACGACCGTGGGTGGGTCATTACCGACGAGCACGCCCGACACATCGACGTCACTTGCACCACTCACCCCGCCCGACGCGGCGACGTCTGCAGCCATCGACAAGTCACTCGCGGCGAGCAAGCCGGGATGTGATCCACTCGACACGCGCCAATGCGCCTTGCCCTTCCCGAGCAACGCGCTCAGCCGCGTTGAGCCCGCATCTCAGACTGGCCGGCTCGTGAACTTTCCCGTCGACTCGTCATTGGCCAACAAGGCTGGGGTGGCGATCGACTTCACCGAATGGAATCGCAACGACGGCTTCAGCCCGAACAGCACACTGCTCACATACGTGCCTGGAATAGATGCGACCGCGTCGAAGTTGCCGCCTTGGACCGACCTCGAGGCGTCGACCAAGGCAGACGCAACAGTCGTGCTCATCGACACCGCGGACGGCACGCATGTTCCTCTGTGGGCCGAACTCGACGCGAAAGCCGCGGCCGATGCTGATCGGCTACTGATCGTCCATCCGGCCGTCGTTCTTCTCGAAGGTCATCACTACGCGGTTGCGCTACGCGGCATGAAGGACAGCGCCGGGTTGGCAATCGAACCGAGTGCCATCTTTCGCGCGTACCGCGATCGACTGGCGAGCTCATTACTCGAAAACCGGCGGTCGGCGATGGAAGACACCTTCACCGCGCTGAACGCGGCGAACGTCTCACGTGGTGACTTATACCTCGCCTGGGATTTCACGGTCGCGAGCGAGCGCAACATCAGCGAGCGCATGCTCTCCATCCGTGATCAAGCCCTAACGACCCTCGGCGACAAAGCGCCGACGTTCAAGGTGACCGAGGTGAAGACCGGCACGGACGACAACATTGCCAAGCAAATCATCGGCACGTACACGGTTCCCAATTTCCTCAAGAACGACGGCGGGCCAGGCAACAGCTTCTTCTACGGTCCCAACGAGAACAGTGCTTCTGGACTTGGCAATTCGTTGCCTGTGCAGAATGGCACGGTAGAAGTTGGTTTCCTTTGCAACATCTCCGTCGCAACGGTGGCCGCGTCGACCCCAGCACATCTTGTGGAGTATGGCCATGGACTGCTCGGCAGCGGCGACGAGATCGATGCCGGAAATGTGCGCAGCTTTGCCAACGAAAGCAACATCGTGTTCTGCGCGACCAAGTGGGCCGGCATGAGCGAGGACGACGTTGGAAACGCCGCAGCAACGCTCGCCAGCATCGGAAATTTCCCCACAGTCGCCGACCGCCTGCAGCAAGGCGTGCTCAACCAGATCTTTCTCGGGCGACTGATGACGCGCGATGGTGGCCTTTCCACCCTTGCCGACCTCAAGCGCGCAAATGGCAATTCGATGATCGACACCGCGCACCTCGATTATGACGGCAACAGCCAGGGCGGCATCATGGGCATCATGCTCGCCGCGGTGTCGCCCGACATCGAGCGCGCAACCCTTGGTGTCACTGGCATCAACTACGGCCTGCTGCTGCCGCGAAGCGTCGACTTCACAGAATACGAAGCCGTCTTCAAGCCCGCCTACCCGAACGACCTCGACCGCATGGTCATTCTCGATCTTCTTCAGATGTTGTGGGACCGCGGCGAAGGTGGCGGATATGTGCAGCATCTCATCGCCCACCCGTACGCCAACACTCCGGCCAAGACCGTGCTGTTCGACATAGCGTTCGGCGATTGGCAGGTGAGCGAACTGTCGGCGATGGTCGCGGCGCGCACGATCGGCTTGACGATTCACCGGCCCGTTGCCGCAGCGGGACGCAGCCGCGAAATAACCCCCGGCTGGGGGCTCGAGACCACGAAGTATCCAAGCACCGGATCGGCAATGACCGTTTGGGATAGCGGTAGCGAACCGATTCCACTCGACCCACGACCACCGTCAATCGGCCGTGATCCACATTCCGATCCTCGTCGCGACGCCAACGTCCGCAAGCAAAAGGCTGCCTTCCTTTTCGACGACACCCTCATCGATGTCTGCAACGGAGCAGCGTGCACAGCCGCCAACGGCGGTTGAGCGAGTCGGCTTCGAAGCTCGCTCGACTACTTGGCCGACACAGGAATCTGTAGCAGGGCCGGCGCGATCGTCTGGTAGATCAGGTTCGCGCCCGGTTTGTACACGTGCACGCCATCCCAGCGGTAGCCGAGATCGTTGCTGATCGCCTCGTTGTCACACCACTGCGTCGGTCCCGCGATAAACGTGACGTGAGACGGATCGGCAGCGGCTGCCCTGCGAAGCAATTCATTGACATGAGCGGTGCGCGTGTCGTCCGCGCGCTCAGGTAACGCAGGCACGCCGGCACCCTTCACGTCTCTTGGTCGCATGCACGCCACCTCCAACAGAGCGACACGCGCACCTGCACTCTTCAGCGCATCGATACCCGTCTGGAGATGCGCAAGGTAATACGCGTCGGCATCGGGTGTTGCGAAGACCAACGTGCGATCGGCGAGACGCACGTCGAACACGTCCCACGCCCCCAATACGACCAGCGCGACTTCAGCCTTCGACGACGACACTGAGCGCGCCCATTTTGCTGCCCAACCGCTGCAATTTCCGAACGACCGCTTGAAGCTCGTGCGCGCCGAAAGCACACGCCCTTCGTCGTAGACGCCGCAGCCTTCCACCGAACCGTCGGTGATCGTGAACGTCGAAGAGATTCCAGTCGGCAGATTGATGGCGAGCGCATGCGCCTGCGAATCACCGACGACAGCAACGCGCCGCGGCAAGGCTGGCAACGTGGTGGATGCGCCAACTACCAGTGCAGTGCTTACCGCGGGCGAATTGCTGATCGTCGACACGGGAACCGACGCCGCACCCGACTGGACGGTGGCCGAGGGGACTGCGGGGACTGCGGGCGAAGTCGGCCCGATGAACGCGGCGTCGACACCACCCGCTGCTGGGTCGAAGCGATCGACCGATGCGTAAAACATCACGAGCGCGAACAGAACAACCGACACTGTCGCGAGCACTGAGACCGTTATCCGCACGCGACGCACTCGATCGCTGCCCATTGCTGCGCGCTGATCGCGCAACCACTGATGCAGAACGCTCTTTCGGATGGGAGTCTCGACGTATCGGTACGACAGTTCCGACACGGTGACCGTTACTGCCATTCCCAGAACGAAGCGCGTGTAGCCGCCAGAGTGATACACGTGGCCGAACACGAAGATCGGCCAATGCCACAGATACAGCCCATATGAACGCCGACCGATTTCGACAAGCGGTCGCCAACTCAGAATCGCGCGAAAGCCACGCGCCGCAGGATGCACCACGACTGCAATCGTCACCATCGACAGAATTGTGACGGTAGCCAACAACCACTGATACACGTACCCAGCAGTGAGCTGTGCGACACCCATGATGCACACGAGCAACGCCAACGCGGCGGCACCGATGGGGTCAAGGCGCGTGCCGAACTTGCGCATGGGCCGGCTTGCCCGCCACGGTCGCCACACGAACGCGCAACCGGCACCGAGCAAGAGTCCGCTCGCACGCGTGAATGTGCTGAGGTACATGAAGTTGGTGCGGTTCGCCTGATGACCAAGAAGCCCGATGGTGCCACTCGCGGGGGTTGTTGCGTGCAAGACGAACATCAGCACCATGAGGCCCAACGCGACCGAAGCAAACGTCGCGCCGCGAGTACGCAGATTCCGTGTGCCGACGGCCATCGCACCAACGAAGACCAACGGCCAGATCAGATACCACTGCTCCTCGACCGCAAGCGACCACAGATGACGCAGTAACGGCGGATCGGCAGAGGCGAAGTAGGGCGCCTGCCCAAGGATCTGACCCCAGTTACCGACGTAGAAGATCGACCATGGGAGGTCACGCTTCAAGGTGGACTGCTGCTCGGCGGTGCCGAACAAACTCGCCCACAATGAAACCGCGATCAACATCGTGAACAATGCGGGCAGCAGCCGGCGGGCTCGTCGCAGCCAGAATTGGCCGAGGTTCACCCGTTGGTTGTGCTCGCGCTCGTCGAGCAGTAGCGACGTAATCAGATAGCCGGAAACGACGAAGAACACCTCAACGCCGAAAAAGCCACCACGCATCCACACAAACCCCGCGTGGTACAACATCACCGCGATCACACTGATCGCGCGCAGGCCATCGAGACCCGGCTGATAGCCCATCTTGCTGGTGCGCGTCACGTCGAACTCCACCACACCAGACGGCACCCATCGCCGGTCCAAGTCGGCCAGGCGCCCGAGGGCAGGCGAATCTGCGACCGAGTCGGTCACGACGAACGTTTCCGGCTCAACACCGCCAAGCCCAATCCACACATCGCTGCGGCAACGAGATAGGGCGCGGGTAGGCCAACGTGATGAAACAGAAAGCCAGCGAGCACCGGGCCGACCACACGCGCTAGGGCGCTTGCGCTCTGCTGGAACCCAAGAGCCTCGCCGCGTTGCCTCGGCGACACTGCGCCGGTGACCAACGCCGTGAAGTTGGGGGTCGTGAGACCTTGGCCAAATGTGAGCAGCGCGAGCGCGGGCACGAGTATGGACCATCGTGTTGCAAATGCAAGTAACACCAGTCCGGCGGCGTTGAACACGAGTCCGGCAGTGATCGAGCCCTGCACACCGAGCTTGGCACCAACCGGGCGGATTACCCCACCCTGAATCACCACGAGGAAGAGACCGATACAGACGAACACCACAGCGATGCCGCCCTCGTCGAGCGAGAATCGCCGTTCCGCGAGTAGTGCAAACGTGGCCTCGAACCCACTGAAGGCCGCGACGGCAATGAACGCCACGGACACAAGTCGCCACAGTTCAGGTGAATGCACCGACTTCTCTGCCGGCTCACGCGGACCGCGTTGGTGATGCGTCTCGGGCAAGCGGAAAATGGCCACGCAGCCGTTGATGAAGGCAACCGCCCCGGCCACGTAGAACGGCAGGTGCGGACCGCGTAGTGCTGACAGAGCCCCGAGGGCCGGCCCGAGCACGAAACCCACGCCAAATGCCGCGCCGAGTAGTCCGAACGCGCGTGGTCGATCGCGCGGCTCGACGACGTCGGCGACGGCACCTTGCGCGACCGACACACTCGCACCCGACGCGCCGTCGATGATTCGCCCGAGGAACAAAATCCACAACGCTCCGGCTGCGCCAGTGATGATGCTTGCGATGGCAGTGCCGAACAACGACAGCAGAATGATCGGTTTGCGTCCGACCCGGTCGCTCAGGCGCCCGAGTAGGGGCGCACACGCAAACTGGGCCAGCGAGAACGAAGCAAACAGCAATCCAACAGTGAACGGGTTCGCACCGAATCGTTCGGCATATCGTCCAAGAATCGGAGCGACGATCCCAAATCCGACCAGGTCGAGAGCAACAGTGGTCCAGATCACCCAGAACCCGCGCGGCAGCGGGGTGCGGGTAGTGGACTCAGGGCTCGACACGGTGTTCAATCGTGCCACCTCCGACCGCGCAAACCCAACATGTCAGCGCGCCGGCTCACAACGTACGTGCTCAGCGACGTACCGAGGTGCCCTGTTTGGTGGTCTCGACCAACCAGCCGAGGTCTTGCAGTTGCGCGCGCAAGGCATCGGCGGTTGTGAAATCCTTCGCGGCACGTGCCGCGTCGAGGGCACTGGCCAGTGCGACGACGTCGGCCGGGATGTTGCCCTCAGTCTTGAGTACGAGTCCAATCGCAGTGCACATCTCATGCACCGCTGCTGCCAACGATCCGGCGGTCAGCGAATCCTCGGCATCAAACGCGGCGTTCGAGCGTCGGACGGTGTCGAACAGCAATGCCATTGCGTTCGGCGTGTCGAGGTCGTCGTCCATGCGGTCGCGGAACTGAGTGAGCACGTCTGTATCGGCCACCACCGCTGGGTCCGCCATTGCCGAAGCCGTACGAGCCGCGAACGAGTCGAGCCCGGCCAACGCCTTGACCGACGCATCGATGTTGTCTTGCCCAACACGAACCGGACCGCGATAGTGCGTTTGCAACAACAACATGCGGTAGGCGCGCGCGTCGTAATGCGCGATGAGATCAAGCAGGTTCGCCACGTTGCCGAGACTCTTCGACATCTTCTCGCCCTCGGCGTCGACGACGAAGCCGTTGTGCATCCAGTGATTCGCAAATCTCTTGCCGAGGGCCACGGCTTGGGCCCGTTCGTTCTCGTGATGCGGAAACTTGAGATCCATGCCGCCGCAATGCAGATCGAATCCTTCGCCCAACAGATCGAGGCTCATCACAACACATTCGCTGTGCCAGCCTGGACGGCCATTGCCCCACGGCGCTGGCCAACTCGGTTCGCCTGGCTTGCTGATCTTCCAGAGCGCGAAGTCGGCAGGGTGACGCTTGTTGTCAGCACCGAAGACCTCACGATCTCCGCCACCAGCGAGCATGCCCTGCAAGTTCTGGTTGGCGAGCAGACCGTAATCTTGCACCGTTTCGACGCTGAGATACACCCCGTCAGCCGTGGTGTAAGCGCGGCCGATCTCGATGAGTTGCCCGATCATTTCGACCATCTCGGCGACGTACTCAGTTGCGTGCGGCACATCCGTTGGCCGAGCCACATTCAGACCTTGCATCGCTTCAAACCACACCGCTTCGCAAGCCTGGGTGATCTCCTGCCAGGGCCGATTCTCGCGTGTGGCGCGATTGATGATTTGATCATCAATGTCGGTGATGTTGCTCACCAACCGAACACTCAGACCGGTCCACTCGAGATAGCGACGTAGCACGTCGTAGACGAGTGTCGCACGGCCGTGGCCAAGATGCGGCGGACCGTACACGGTGGGACCGCAAAGATAGATGCTCACCTTGCCGGGCTCGCGCAGCGCGAGCGGGTGCACAGTTTGGGTCGCGGTGTCGTACAGGTGCAGCATCAGTCCACAGCGTAGGCGGCACCCGACACGACCTCACAGACGTTTAATGCGGCGACTGCACCGATCACAAGAGTGGCCGGAGATTGCACGGGCAGCTCCGCGAGTTGGGCAATGCTGCAACGAGTCACCGTTTGTGCGTGTGTCGTGGCACGCACAATCGCCGCTACTGGCGTGTCGGGCGACATGCCACCGGCAATAAGCGACGCGGCAATCACGCCACGTTCTGCAACTCCCATGAGCACGACGATGGTGCCACCGCCTTGTGCAAGCGCCGCCCAATTCACCGGTGCCTCGCCGTGCTGGCGGTGACCTGTGACCACTGTGAACATTGCCGACATCGAGCGTTGCGTCACAGGGATTCCGGCGGCGGCCGGCGCTGCAATCGCGGCAGAGATTCCCGGTACGACATCGCAGGAGATGCCCTCGGCTGCAAGCGCGAGCGCCTCTTCTCCACCGCGGCCAAACACGCACGGGTCGCCACCCTTGAGACGCACGACCCGTTTGCCATCGCGCGCGAGACGAACGAGCAGCACATTGATGAGGTCCTGCGCGATGCTCTGTCCGGCACGCTTGCCGACATCGATCATCTCTGCGGTCGGTGACGCCAGCGCCAACACGTCACTGCTCACGAGCGCGTCGTGCACCACGACATCGGCTTGCGCCAACAGTCGCGCCGCCTTTACCGTGAGCAGGTCGGCGTCTCCTGGGCCGGCGCCAACCAACGCAACGCGGCCAACAGTGCTGTGTTGACCACTGCTGCTCATCGAGTGACCGCGGTGATCATTGCTGCGCCGGCCGTGGAGTTTGTTGCCTCATCGATGAGGATCATCCGGCCGCCCTCGGGATTGTCGACATACCGATCGGCCACGATGGGTTCACTCAACAGCAAGCGCACGCGGCCGAGTGAATTGAGGACGAGTTCGTGGGTTGGTTCGCGGTCGAGCGATGCGAGATCGTGGCGATAATCAATCGCCGTCACCGTGGCGCGGCCTGTTCGACTGCCGTGTTTGAACCACCAGCGACTGCCCACGGCCAACGGCTGCTCCACCATCCAGCACACGTCAGCCTCAACCGTCTCGCCGACGTGCGGCGCTACTCGCGCACTTGTCGTCACCAGAACGTCGCCGCGCGCAACGTCGAGCTTTGCCGCGAGTTCAATGACGACGGCATGACCGGTCTCGGCACCATCGGTTGGCTTTCCCGCCCGGTGCACAGCGCGGATCGTGGTGCTGATCCCCGAGGGTTCCACGGTGATGGCATCGCCAACTGAAAGCGCGCCCCCATTGACGACACCCGCGTACCCGCGGAAGTCGGCAAACTCGCCGCCCTGAGGACGAATGACACGTTGCACATGCAACCGACCACCGACCTCGCGACGCGGATGCGCATCGAACTCTTCGAGCCACTGCAGCAGTGGCGGGCCGTCATACCACGGAGTGTTCAACGAAGCGTCGACGACGTTGTCGCCCTGCAGCGCCGACATCGGAATCGCGGTGACGGGCACAGGCGTCGGTAGCGCCTGCACGTACTCGATGACCTCTTTCGCGATCCAATCGAACTCGGCCTGATCCCAGTCGATGAGATCCATCTTGTTGACAGCAACAACGATCGCCTTCACACCAAGCAGCGTCGCAATGAACGCATGCCGACGAGTCTGTTCGAGCACACCATGCCGCGCGTCCACCAGCACGATGGCGACATCTGCGTTCGACGCGCCGGTAACCATGTTGCGCGTGTACTGAGCGTGACCGGGAGTGTCAGCAACGATGAAGCTGCGTCGCGGCGTTGCGAAGTAGCGATGGGCGACATCGATGGTGATGCCCTGCTCGCGCTCGGCGCGCAGACCGTCGGTGAGTAACGCGAGATTCGTCTCACCGTCGCCGTAACGCCGACTGGCCTTGACGACCGCCGCGAGTTGGTCCTCGAACACGGTCTTGGTGTCGTGTAGCAGTCGACCGATGAGAGTGCTCTTGCCATCGTCGACCGAGCCTGCGGTAGCCACGCGCAGCGTGCCACGCAGCGCCGTCGCGATTGCCGTTGAGTTCCCGGTCGTTCTCGTGGTCTCAGTGGAGGTGGTCATCAGAAGTATCCCTCTCGCTTGCGGTCTTCCATTGCTGATTCGCTGAACGTGTCGTCGGCGCGGGTAGCACCGCGTTCGGTAATACGGGCTGCAGCGACTTCGACGATGACGTCACGTACGTTCGCAGCCGTGCTCTCGACGGCACCCGTGCAACTGGCGTCGCCAACGGTTCGGTACCGAACGACGGCCTCATACGGCACCTCATGGGCTTCGGGCACCACGGGGCCGCCGACTGCAAGCAACATGCCGTCGCGTTCGACCACCGTGCGCCGATGCGAGTAATAGATGGTGGGCAACGCAAGATCGTGCAATTCGATGTACTGCCAGATGTCGAGCTCGGTCCAATTCGACAACGGGAACGCGCGCAGTTGCTCGCCTTTGCGAATTCGTGCGTTGAGCACATCCCATGGCTCGGGCCGCTGCTGACGTGGATCCCACCGACCCTGCTGATCGCGAAAGCTGAGGATACGTTCCTTGGCACGAGCCTTGTCCTCGTCACGTCGGCCGCCTCCGAACGCCGCATCGAATCCGTGCTCGGTCATCGCGTCAAGCAGGGTGACCGACTGCAGTCGGTTGCGACTTGCACGTGGACCGGTCTCTTCGACGACGCGACCTTTGTCGATGCTTTCCTGCACGCTCGCAACGACGAGCCGCGCCCCGAGTTGACGCACGAACTCGTCGCGGTATTGCAGAACTTCGGCAAAGTTGTGGCCAGTGTCGACGTGCATCACCGGAAACGGCAGTCGGGCTGGGACAAATGCCAGCACGGCAAGGTGCAGAAGCACTGCGCTGTCCTTGCCGCCACTGAAGAGCAGCACCGGGTTCTGGCACTCGGTGGCGACCTCACGAATGATCGTGATCGCTTCATCTGTGAGCGCCTCGAGGTGCGTGGTCGTGCTCATCCGTGCAACCCGCATTCGGTCTTCGCGTTACCGGCCCAGCGACCACCCCGACGATCTTCGCCCGGCGCAACCGGACGGGTGCACGGCCAGCAGCCGATAGATGGATAGCCGCGCTCGGTCAACGGGTTGGCAGGTAGGTCATGAAGTTGCGCATACAACAACATGTCGTCATCGGTGAAGCCGGCGAGTGGGTTGACCTTCACAATGTTGCGGCCGATGTCGAAGCTGGCGATGGGGGTATTCACGCGGGTCGGTCCATCGACGCGACGCACTCCCGTAACCCACGCCGCCTTGCCCTCGATCGCACGCTGCAGCGGCTCGACCTTGCGAATTGCACAACAGCCCTCGACGTCGGTTTGCCACAGGTTGTCTGGCTGAACATTGGGAAGCGGATGGAGCACGCGCAGATTGAAATCAAGACGGCTGGCGAGTTCGTCGACGAGCCATTTCGTCTCGGCGAAGAGGTACTGCGTATCGAGCAGCACGATCTCGATGCCGGGGACAGCAGTCGCGGCCACATGCACCAACACGGCATCTTCGAAGCTTGCCGTCACAACGAGTTCGCCGACTCCGTAGGTATCGGCGGCCCAGCGAAGCGTGTCCGCGGGAGTGTCGGTGCTGAGCGAATCAGGTATCAAGACCGGCGACATGGAGAACGTTCTACCATAAATCCGACAAAACCGATCAGGTTTTAAGAATTACATCGTGGTAGCTTGCCGCGGTGCCTTTTAGCTATCCGATTTTCCTCGATCTCACCGGATCGCCGGTGCTCGTGGTGGGCGGCGGACTCATTGCTTTTCGCAAGGCAAGCGGCCTCGCCGCGGCGGGCGCGCAGATCACCGTCGTCGCACCGAACGTGCGCGACGACCTCGCTGAGCTCGCGACTCGGGTTGAGCTCCGGCCCTACAAACCTGGCGAGGCCGCGGACTTTCAGCTCGTGATGACGGCCACCAATGACACCGCCGTGAACGCCCTCGTAGCAAGCGACGCACGTGCGGCCGGAGTCTGGGTGAACAGCGCAGACGATCCCGAGAATTGCTCGTTCATCCTCCCTGCCGTTGCCCGCCAAGGTCTCGTGACGATGGCGATCAGCACTGGCGGGGCCAGCCCGGCCTTGGCGAGTCGTTTACGAACCGACATTGCCACGCGCGAACTCACTCCGCAGGTGCACGCTGCGGCCGTCGAACTCTCGCGACAACGCGACGACATCAAACTTGCGGGCGGCAGCACCGAGGACATTGATTGGACCGACCGAGTCGCTCGCGCACTACGGCCTCCCAGCGAGCAAGAACTCTCGGAATAGACCGAGGCGGTTCGATAGCCTTGCCCACCTATGACCACGATTCCTGACAAGCCATCGCTCGAGGGCATCGAAGCCCGATGGTCAGCACAATGGGAAGCCGACGACACCTATCGCTTCGATCGCACGGCCAGCCGCGATCAAGTGTTCTCGATCGACACACCGCCCCCGACGGTCAGCGGTTCACTGCACATCGGCCACGTCTTCAGCTACACCCACACCGACACCATTGCGCGCTATCAGCGCATGGCCGGCAAAGCCGTCTTTTACCCAGTCGGTTTCGACGACAACGGTCTTGCCACAGAGCGTCGGGTGCAGAACTACTTTGGCGTGCGCTGCGATCCCTCAGTTGCCTACGACGCCGCGTTCGTCCCACCATTTCGCGGTGAACCTCCGAAGGATCACCAAGCCATTGCCATCTCGCGACCAAACTTCATCGCGCTCTGCAAAGAACTCACCAAACACGACGAGGACATCTTCGAATCTGTGCTGCGTCGCCTGGGCCTGTCATACGACTGGTCGTTGCTGTACACCACCATCGACGACAACTCGCGACGGGCAAGCCAACGTGCGTTCCTACGTAACTTGCAGCGCGGTGAGGCGTACACGCAGGATGCGCCAACATTGTGGGATGTCGATTACAAGACCGCAGTCGCCCAAGCGGAGATGGAAGACCGCGAGGTTGGTGGGGCCTATCACCACATCGCGTTCCACCGCACTGATGGCGGTGGCGATGTCATCATCGACACCACTCGGCCCGAACTCTTGCCCTCGTGTGTCGCGCTCGTTGCGCATCCGTCCGACGCGCGTTATCAGGAGTTGTTCGGCACCGTCACGGTGACGACACCGTTGTTCGGCGTGGAGGTGCCGATCCTTGCGCACCCATTGGCCGATCCCGAAAAGGGCACCGGCATCGCGATGATCTGTACGTTCGGCGACACCACCGACGTGACGTGGTGGCGTGAGCTGAACCTCCCCACGCGAGCGGTCGTTGGCCGTGACGGTCGTCTTGTGAACGAGGCGGCATGGATCACCGATGCTGATGGCCTTGCACGCTACGGCCAACTCGTCGGCCGCAGCACCAAACAGGCCCACAAGCAGATCGTGGAAATGCTGCGTGAGTCAGGCGAGCTCATCGGCGAACCCCGGCCGATCATGCACCCAGTCAAGTTCTACGAACGCGGCGATCGGCCCCTCGAGATCGTCTCAAGTCGCCAGTGGTACATCCGCAACGGTGGCCGGGAGGCCGACCTACGCGCAGCAATGGTTGGCCGAGGAAATGAGGTCACCTGGTATCCCGCGCACATGCAACACCGCTACACAAACTGGGTCGAGGGCCTCAACGGCGATTGGCTCATCAGCCGCCAGCGTTTTTTTGGTGTGCCCGTGCCAGTGTGGTACTCGCTCGACGCCGAAGGCAATCCCGACTACGAGCATCCACTCGTGCCGCTCGAGTCACAGTTGCCGATCGATCCCTCCACCGATTGCCCTGCCGGTTTCACCGACGACCAACGCGGCGCGGTGAACGGGTTCATGGGTGACCCCGACGTGATGGATACCTGGGCCACATCATCGTTGACCCCGGAGATCGCCGGGCGATGGGAAGACGATCCAGATTTGTTTCGTCGCGTCTACCCAATGGACATGCGTGCACAAGCGCACGACATCATTCGCACCTGGCTGTTCGCCACGGCCGTACGCGCCCATTGGGAACACAACTCGGCACCGTGGCGCAACGCTGCGATCAGCGGCTGGATTCTCGACCCCGACCGAAAGAAGATGTCGAAGTCGAAGGGCAATGTCGTCACGCCCGTTGGCTTACTCGATCAATACAGCACAGACGCCGTGCGCTACTGGTCGGCATCGGCTCGGCCGGGCGTCGACACCGCGCTGACCGAAGATCAGATGAAAGTCGGTCGCAAACTCGCGATGAAGTTGCTCAACGTGAGCAAGTTCGTCCTCACGATTGGCACCCCACCTGCGAGTGCACGAGCAACCGACCCCGTCGACATTTCGATGTTGGCCCGACTTGAGGCCGTCGTTGCCGAATGTACGGCGGCCTTCGACGGCTTTGACTACGCCCGTTCACTCGAACGCACCGAGACGTTCTTCTGGTGGTTCTGCGACGACTACGTCGAACTCGTCAAGAGCCGCGCGTACGCCACCCATGGCGATGCTGGAGCGGCAAGCGCGCAAGCGGCACTTCGCGTCGCGCTCAGCACGATCCAACGTCTGTTTGCGCCATTCATCCCCTTCACTACAGAAGAGGTGTGGAGCTGGTGGCAGGTCGGCTCCATCCACCTCGCGTCGTGGCCGACGGTTGCCATCGATCAATCCACCGCAGGCGACCCAGCCCTGCTCGATTCGATCTGCGAGGTTCTTGCCCAGGTTCGCCGCGCCAAGACCGAGGCCAAACTGAGCCAGCGCGCAGCAGTCGACCAACTTGTGGTGCGCGCGCCGGTTGCATTGCACGCCGCGCTCGAAGCGGGACGAGCTGATCTCTGCGACGCCGGGTCCATTACCGAGTTCACCATCGAGGCAGCCACTGAACTCGGTTTTGTTCTCACGCTCAGCGAAACCTCACCTTCTGTTTGAGTGCCCGTGACCTCGCCGTGACACAGCGATTGGCATGATGCCTTCACAACAAGAACAACGGTGTTGCCCACCAGTCGCTCCCCAGTCCCGCTGTCCCGCCCGACGGAGTACACCACAGGTAACGCCAACGGCTTTCGCCGCCATTTGCCGACCACACTTCCCGCCGAGGTCAGCAAGTGGCGGCGTCTGTCTTTGTCAGCCAGGTCGTTACTGCGTTACTGCGTTACGGCGTTACGCGTTACGGCGTTACGGCGACATCGTCGGCGTGCCGGGTGATGCCTCGAGTCTCAACACGTTCGCAGCGCCAGCCGGTGCCACAAGTCGGCCGTCGGCAAATGCCTGGAGCACCAGCACACGCCACGCTCGGCGGACCTCATCAATGCGACCCGGCTGCGTCGGCACTCGAACCCTGAACACGATGCGATCGTCTCGCAGGTCGATAATGCCGACGACTTTGGGCTCCCCGGCCAACATCGACGCAACGTTCGGATCGCCGCCGAGGGTCGCTGCGAGCTCAGCGACAATGCCGGTGAGATCATCGCCAGACATGGTGCGGGCCACCTCCACGTCGAGGGGGCCGGTGGCGGACTTCGACGAGTTACCAACGCGCAGAACGTTTCCATGAGGCACGTACCAGATGGCGCCCTCGGCATCACGAACGCGAGCCGTGCGTAAGGTGACCCGTTCGACGGTGCCCTTCGCGTGACCAAGGTCGACTTCGTCGCCCGGTCCGAATTGGTCATCGGCAAGCACGAAGAAACCTGCAATGAGGTCACGCACCAACATTTGGGCACCAAAACCAACAGCACCGCCAACGACAGTGGCGACAGCAACAAATGCGCCGATGTTGATGCCGAGTTGGCTGATGATGGTGATGACCGCAGTGGACCACACCACTCCGACCAGGGCCGCGCGCAACGAGGTGCCGAGCGCCTTTCGGCGGGCATGAGCGCGGGGATCGTCGGGTGACGACGTGCGCACAAATATCCTGCGCAAGATGCGCACGACGAAGCGCCGAATAGCCATCGTGACGATCGCGGCGAGCAGAATCACCATCGCGATCCGGAGCGGTGTCAGCAAGTGCAGCTTGTCGAGATGTGTTACCCACCCGGGACGTGAGGTCAGCGTTCGCATCACGACGCACGTTAGTGCGGCCACCCGATTCGACACGTCAGGCGCGTAACAAAGCCCCGTGGAGCAGCGATAACGTTGCCACTTCATGGGTAAGCGGGCAGCGCAACAACAGCAGGGCGAGCGTCCGCGGAAGTCACGGCGTCGACATCTCTCCCAGTACCTGGTACTGGTGGTCAATTCGCTGATTGCCGTGGCGTGTTTCGTCGGCGCGGGCGCGTTGGTGTTTGGCCAAGGCATCGTGAATGGCCTGCAGAAGACCCCCGAGATTGCTGCGACACCCACGACGTTGAATCTCAACCCATCGCCCACGGCGGACACCACCGGGGCAACCGCGGGTCCCTCGACGACATCTGCTCCCTTTCCCGACGCCGATCCGAACGCGAAGAACTTTCTGATTACCGGTGCCGACAACGGCGCTTGCGTGTCACCTAGCTCGCCGTATTACGCGGCCTTCGGCGATCGCACCGCGCTCGGTGCCCGAAGCGACACGATCATGGTGATGCGGGTTGATCCATCCACCAGTCGAGCCGCCGTGCTGTCGTTCCCACGAGATCTGTGGGTGCAGATCGACGGCAGCAATGGCTCGAGCCGCATCAACAGTGCGTACAGCAAGAACAACCCGCAAAAGCTCATCAACACGATCTCGAACAACTTCGGAATCTCCATTCAGCACTACATTCAGATCGACTTTTGCGCCTTCAAATCACTGGTCGATTCCGTGGGCGGCGTGTCAGTGCCGTTTGAATATCCGGCCCGCGATTCACACACACGACTCAATGTGCCCAACGCTGGTTGCTTCAACTTCGATGGCGAGGCTGGTCTCGCGTACGTACGTAGCCGTCACTATGAATACCTCAATCCGAAGACCGGCAAATACAAGGAGGACCCCGCCTCCGACTATGGACGTATTTCTCGCCAGCAGGACTTCCTGCGCCGCACGATCGCCAAGGTTCTCGCTCAAGGCACCTTCAACCTCACTCGGGCACGCACACTTATCAACGTCGCCCAGAAGTACGTGGTGGTCGATCCAGAGTTGACTATTGCCAAAGAGCTCGAGTTCGCGGGCGTGCTTAAGACGCTGAACCCGGCCGACTTACAGACTTATCAGGTCGAGGGATTCGGCAAGCTCATCAATGGCAATGCCGTGATCGAACCACGCCTTACTGGTGCCAACATGAAGGCGATCCTGGCAATCTTCCGTGGCAAGGCACAGCTGGCCGGAGCACCGCCGCAGGTGTTCGAAAGCACCACCACATCGGTACCACGTACAACCACCACGGTGCCAAGGGCAACAACAACAGCCCCCCCAACAACGCTGCCATCGCCGACAATCAGCACCACCAACAAGTCGCGTCGGACGTCTACCACGACAACAACAACAACGACGACGACGACGACAACAACGACAACGACAACGACAACGACAGCGGCAGCAGCGTCGATATCATCGACGACTGCGAAGACCACCGCTACAACCACCAAGTCGGGGCGTACGGCCGTTACCACAACGCTTCCCGAATCCGGAGCGACCGAGATCGTCAAGGGCATCGTGCCACCGAAGGGTGTCACCTGCCCATGAGTTGTCGGGATAGGCGTTGGTTTACGAGTCGGGCGCGCCAACCGGTGCCCGCATTCGAACCAACACGGGCACTAGCGTCGGGCCTGTCATGGCCAACAGCGTTGCGAAATCCACTACTCGGCACACGGCGCTGCAACGGCTGATTCTTCTGATCAACAGCGTCCTCGTGCTGGGCTGCTTTGCCGGTGTGGCGGCGCTGCTGATGGGCGAACGCTTCGTCAGCGGTCAGCAGAAGTCCGCTCCCGTTGTCAATCTCGCAAAAGCCGATAGTGCCAAGCTCGGCGCGACAGAAGACTTCCCGCGGGCCGACCCGAAGGCGATGAACTTTCTCATCACCGGCGCTGACAACAACGCCTGCGTCGCGCCCGATTCACCATTCGCGGGCGCATTCGGTGATCGCAGTTCGGCCGGGCAGCGAAGCGACACGATCATGATCATGCGCGTCGATCCGTCGTCGAGCCAGGCTGCCGTGCTGTCGTTTCCTCGCGACCTGTGGGTGCACATTCATGGCTCCGACAGCGAGAACCGAATCAATTCGGCATACACGCGCAACAATCCGGCAAATCTGATTCGCACGATCTACGACAACTTTGGCATCGGTATCGATCACTTCGTGCAGCTCGATTTCTGTGCGTTCCAAACGCTTGTCAACGCCGTTGGCGGGGTCACGCTTCCCTTTGAGTTCCCGACCCGCGACCTGCACACCGGCCTCAACGTGGCTGTCGCGGGTTGCTTCAAGCTGAGCGGTGATCATGCGCTTGCCTACGTGCGCTCGCGTCACTACGAGTACCTCGACCCAAAGACCGGCAAGTGGACCGAAGATGGTTACGCCGATCTGGGGCGTATCTCGCGTCAGCAGGATTTCCTGCGCCGTTTGGTGGCCAAGGCGTTGAGCACCGGCGTGTACACGCCCACCGTCGCGCGAGGCCTCATTCACACCGCACAGCAGTACGTGGTGACCGATCCTGATCTGACGCTGCAGAAGATGCTCGAGTTTGCTGGCGTGGTGAAAGGGCTCGATCAGAACAACTTGCGTTCATATCAGATCGAAGTGAAGCGCGAAACACGCAGCGGAAGCGACGTGCTCATCCCCAAACTCACGGGTAACAACATGCAGGCCGTCTTGTCTGTATTTCGCGGTCGGGCACCGTTGATCGAGGCACCCAAACAGACCGCCCAGCCGTCCCCTTCGAAATCGACCGTGAAGCAACCCGCAGCGGTCGCGACTACTTCGACGACTGCGGCGACCGCTGTGCCGTCTCCTGTGCCGTCTCCTGTGCCCTCGACACTGACACTGCAAGGCGGCAACGGTGCAGAGGAGAACTCGAAAGGCATTGTGCCGCCAAAGGATGTGCGCTGCTAACGCTTAGCGACGCTGCACCGTTACGCCGTTACAGGTGCCGAGCCGCTCCGCTTCAGACTCGCCGAGCGCCGGTTCGAGGTCGAGCACCACGTTGAGAAACGCCCAAATCGCCTGGACCTGCAGCAACAGGCCCTCGCGCCAAGGCCTCAGATTGGGTCCCACCGCGTCAGCAGCGCTCGACTCGAGGTAGTCGATCACGATCTGCGGCAGATCGGCAATCTGATGAGCCAATTCGGCGTACAGACCCATATCGCTCGAGGCCTGATGACCAGCCGCAGCGAGATCGATGCGCCATACGGGCTCGCCGGGCAGGAGCGCCCAGGGTCGGTCGGCATCGCTCTCGGGTGGCGTCGCCGTGTCGTTCTCCGCCACCACCAACAACGTCGGAGCGTGCACGCGGCCAAGGGCACCGTCGCTCATGATGCGCGTGTACGCCTGAAGACCGATAACGGCTCGGACGCGAGGGTCCGGGGTGACACCGCGAGCGCCGGCCACCATCGCCAACGCCGTATACGCGCCGTAGGAATGCCCCGCGACGGCGATGCGATGTGGATCGATCGCCCCAAGCAGGTCGTTGGGTAGCCCCGTGGTATGCCCGGCCCCGGCGAGCATCGAGTCGAGTACGAAACGAGCATCACCGACGCGGTTCATCTCGTTCGTACGATCGTCGACGTTGGTACCGAGCAGCCAGTCGGCCAAGGCATCGCCGGGATGATCAGCCGACACCACTACCGCACCGCGGGCAGCGAGCGCCTCGGAGAGCAACGAGTATGCGAATCGCATACCTGTTCGGCCGTGCGAGAACAGGATGAGAGGGAAGCTGCCCGGCGCAACGGCGGGTTCGACGCGTGCGCCGGCCGCCTCGAAGGCAACACCCGGAAGCAGTTCGTACACGGCCATGGGCTCATCCGCTACCGCAGCGGGATACCAGACATCGACACCAAGCACACGATTGTCGCGGGCTGCATCGACGAGCAGGGTGGAGCGACGACCAACCGCAAATCTCTGCGGTTCGAGGGGCGGGGCAGCAGTCAGCTTGGTCACCGGGTCAGCTTACGATGCGAGCGCAAGTCCCCATTCGGCGAGCTCACTATCGCTGCGCCGGAGCAGGCAAAACAAAGCGGTTGCACACCGTGCCACACTCTGGCACCATCGCCGACATGTTGGTCAGACGAGCGGCGCATGGCGACGAGCCAACCTTGCGGTTGGTGCGGTTGCGAGCGCTGACCGACGCACCTGACGCGTTCGGCTCCACGCTCGATCGAGAGATTGCACGGACCGACGACGACTGGAGCCGCTGGATCGAGCCGAATCCTACGTTCCTCCTCGAGGCGCCCGCGGTGGGCGCCATCGGAATGGTCGCTGGCGCGATGGACGAATTCGACCCAACCGCCGCACTGCTCCTGGCGATGTGGGTGGATCCCGCGTTTCGCAGAACGGGCGGAGCGGATCTACTCGTACAGGCCGTCGTTGACTGGGCACGCGAAATTCACGCGACCAAGCTGTCGCTTTGCGTCATCGCGGGAAACGATTCAGCCATTCGACTATATGAACGCTGCGGATTCGCACGCACCGGGCAACAGCGAATACGCGAGCGCGACGCGTGCGCCGAGCTCGCAATGCAACGCTCCCTGTGACCCCTTGGTCACGAGCGCCGTGCCTGCTCAGTCGTCGAGCAACTTCGAGAGCGCGTCGGCGACATCGGCCGGACCTGCCACGCATGTGAACTTCGCGCCGACCGCATTGGCCAATTTCTCTGCTTCGTCGGAGTCGCCTTCCGGTGCGATGATGAGCAGCTCATCGAGTGCGGCAGCGGCTGCGACGACGTCGCCATCGACGGTCGCTCGACAGTCAGAGAGCAATACGGCAATGCGACGACCCGCCTGCGAGCGGCTGAGCTGAAGTCGCGCCGTCAGCAACGCACCAGCGAGGTCAGTGGTGCCGAACCCGCGTAGCGTGAGCACGTCGTTCACCACGCGATCGCTGGCCTTGAGCACGTCTTGCGACGTAACAACCACGACGTCTTTTCCAAACGCAAGCACGCTGTAATCAGCAGGCGATCGCCATGCGACCGCTGCCGCCGCAACGGCCGACGTCGCCAGCGGCCTGCCGCCCATCGAACCACTGCGATCAACCAACAAACACAGAGCGGTACCCGGCTTGACCCAACCGCGAATGCGCAGGCGCTGAGGATCGATCGCTCCACCCGATGCAGCCGCTTCAGCGATGGCTTCAAGGCTCGCGTCGACGTCGAGATCGCCACCGTCCGGACGGTAGGCCTGCTCAACCAGTTTGCCGATACCCCGCGGTCGTACGGGCCCGCGCCGACTCACATCGAGGAACAACTTTCCAGCAAGGCGGCGCGCCAGCTCGCGCAACTTCGGGTCGGTGGCCGCCGTGAGGTCGGCCAACATCGCCATCATGTCGTCGGGATCTTCACGCATCGCCTCATCGACAGCGGCCTCATCGAGCTCGCCGACCTCGGGCGACACCTGTTCGAAGCGCGGATTGCGTTGCAGGTCGCGGCGCGACATGGTCTTTCGCGCGCTCTCGCTCACGGCCGCGTCGGCGTCTTCACCCTCTTTCGTTACGGGGAGAGGACTGCCCCCATCGGGGCGCCAGCTTTTCCCGCGCCGTCACCACCGGGTACATCTTCGGTTTCGTCGTCGCGACCAAAGACATCGAGCCACAGCTCAGCGATGATTTCGTCGCTCGTTCGCGTACCTCCTTCGCGAACGCGCACACGACCGGAAAGTGCCACGATCGCGGCGTCGAGCCCAACCCCGCGATCGTCGGGCGCGAGGCCGCGCAGCTGGGCCAACGACGAAGCAACTGCGCTTGCATCAATCGCCCCACGTACTGAAGATCCAACGCGCAGCTCGTGATGGTTACGTGTACGCCGCACAACCTCTACCGCCTTGTCGATCCAGTCCTGAGGCATGCCCGCGCCGAGTTGCGCAATGTGCAGCGCGCGCGACACGATCGCAGATTCATCGGCTGCGCTTTGGTACGACACGGCGAGTCGACACACGCGGTCGTACACCGCTCCGCTGATACGCGCAGTACCAATCGCATCGAAGGGGTTCATCGCCGCGACAAGTCGAAAGCCCGGTGCCGCTCCGATGCGTCCGAGGCGCGGCACGTGCAACTCGCGCTCGCTCATCACCGTGATGAGCACATTGAGCGTCTCCTCCGGGATGCGATTGATCTCCTCCACGTACAACAAGGCGCCTTCGCGCATCGCGCTGATGAGAGGTCCATCAACAAACACATCGGGGTCGTACCCGTCAGTGAGCACTCGTGCCGGATCGAAGTGGCCCACAAGACGGGCTGGTGTGAGCTCGGCGTTTCCTTCGACGAATTCAAATCCCAGACTGAGCTCGTGCGCGACGGCGCGCAACAAGGTGCTCTTCCCAGTGCCGGGTGGACCTTCGAGCAACACGTGCCGGTCAGCATCGAGAGCTGCCAACACGAGTTCGACCTCACGTTGGCGGCCAACAACATGCGCGCTCAAGCGGTCGAGCAACGCCCTGTCAATCATGAAACGGGCCGATCATGCGTAGACAATGACCCCACGAATGTTCTCACCGTCGCGCATGGCCCGATACCCCTCGTTGATTTCGTCGAGGGTGTAACGCTTAGTGATCAACTCTTCCAACTTCAGCTGGCCGTCGCGGTACATGCCCAACAGCCGAGGAATGTCGGCGCGGGGGTTCAGCGAACCGAAAATGGTGCCCTTGATTTCCTTGTTCCACATCGCCAACTCGAAAAGGTTGACCGCCGAATGAGTCTGGGTCATCGGGGCGACAGCGGTGACGACGATGGTGCCGCCCTTACCTGCAAGTGCTGTTCCGAGCTGCATCATGTCGCCGTACATCACGCCCGGCGTCATGATGACCTTGTCGGCCATCTGACCCCACGTGAGCTCACCAACTGCTGGCATGGCTTCTTCCATCGACGCGAACGTATGTGTAGCGCCGAACTCCATGGCCTTCTCGCGCTTGAACTCAACCGGGTCCACGGCAATGACGCGGCGGGCACCAGCCATCTTTGCTCCCTGCACGGCGTTGATGCCGATACCGCCAATGCCGACGACAACGACCGTGTCGCCGGGGCTGACCTGGGCGCGGTTCGCTGCAGAACCCCAGCCGGTGGCAACGCCACAGCTCACCAATGCAACGCACTCCAGTGGGTAATCGGCCTCGACCTTGATGAGCGAGTTCTCGGCAACGCATGCGAACTCGGAGAACGTGCCGACCTTGGCCATCAGCGTGACCGGCTTGCCGTTGATGAAGTGGCGGTGGGTGCCATCGGTGATCATCCCACCTACGAATGTGCCGATGCCTGCGTCGCATAGGTTCTGACGACCGGTGGAGCAATACCGGCAACGACCACAGCTCGGTACAAAGCTGGCCGATACGTGATCGCCCGGCTGAACGCTGGTTACCCCCGGGCCGACTTCCATCACGATGCCCGCACCTTCATGCCCACCAATGACCGGGAAAAAATCCTCGATGCCCATAAGTGGCCACACCTCTTCAGGCGGCACCATGTCGCCGGTGACGAGATGCTCATCGGAATGGCACAACCCGGCGGCCTTCCAATTGACCAGCACTTCACCGGCCTTAGGCGGATCGATGTCGATTTCTTCGATCTTCCACTCCTGGTTGACACCCCATAGGACAGCGGCGCGTGACTTCATGATCTGATAACCCCCGGGTTAGTGACGAACGTATGCAATGTAATGCCCCGCAGGGCACCGTAAGAACTCAGTCGTACTTGAGCACGCCACGAATGTTGGTGCCGGCACGCATCGCGTCGTAACCGTCGTTGACGCCCTCGAGCGGGTATTCGGCGGTCACCAGACCGTCAAGATCAAGCAGACCGTCGCGATACAGGCCCATCAACTTGGGGATGTCGGCACGAGGGTTACCCGAGCCGAACAGCGATCCAACGAGCTGCTTCTCCATCAACGTGAGGTCAAGCAAACTCATGCTGGCGCTGTATTCCATCGCCGGATGAATGTTGGTGACCACAACGCGGCCGCGCTTCGCGGTGAGGGCCAACGCCTCGCCGATGACCTCGCCGGAACCAACGCCCATCGTCATGATGACCTTGTTCGCCATCGTGCCCCAGGTGAGCTCTTGAATCAGCGGCATCGCCTCGGCCATGCTCGCCGCAGTGTGCGTGGCCCCGAACTCCATAGCCTTCTCGCGCTTGAACTCAATCGGGTCGATGGCAATGATGCGCTTCGCGCCGGCGAGGCGGGCACCTTGAATCGCGTTCGAGCCAATGCCACCAGCACCCACGACGGCAACGGTGTCGCCCGCCTTGACCTCGGCCGCATAGACCGCGCTTCCCCAGCCCGTCACCACGCCGCAGCCAAGCAGACAGGCCCGATCGAGCGGCACATCGTTGTCGATCTTGATACAGCTCGCCTCGTTCACGACTGTGTGATGGGCGAAGGTGCCGAGAATGCACATCAGGCCGAGATCGGCACCACGTGCGTGATGACGGCTGGTGCCATCGGTGATCTGTAATCCGAGTCCCATCAGGGCCCCGAGGTCGCACAGGTTCTGATGTCCGGTTGAGCAACTCGCGCAACGGCCGCAGCTCGGAATGAATCCGAACACAACGTGATCGCCGGGGGCGAGCCAACTCACGCCCGGGCCGACCTCTTGCACAACTCCGGCGCCTTCGTGGCCTCCGATGATGGGCAAGGCGAATGGAAGGTCGCCGGTGACGAGGTGCTCGTCGCTGTGACACAGACCGGAAGCAGCCAGCTTCACGAGTACCTCACCGGGGCCGGGCGGATCGAGTTCGATCTCTTCGACGACCCACGGCGTATTGGTTTCCCACAGCACAGCAGCTTTGGTCTTCATGGCGACTCCCAGGTGACGAAGGTGTTGGTTCTTCGGGCCGACGTTACAACGCCCTGGCATCGAATGGCGTATCGCCGACCATACGCAGAACCTGCACCGCACGGGTCATTGCGACGTACAACAACCGGGCTCCACGCGGGGTTCCATCGAACACCTCGGCCGGGTTCACGACCACCACGGCGTCGAACTCAAGACCCTTCACGGCCTCGGCGGTGAACATTGGAATGTGCATCCGCTGCAGGTCCTGCACGCGGTCGACGGCTTCGAGCGCGTGGGCGGCAAGCGCTTGCGCGATCGAGTCGTGAAGGTGAAGGGGCGCAACGATGCCGGTGAGTACATGACCGTGACGGGCAATCATTACCTCCTCAGCAACGATCGCCGCCAACTGCCCCGCCGGCGCTACTCGCATCGTCGGAGCTTGACCATCCATGCGCACACTTCGACTGGCAACCGTGTCGACCGCCGTGAACGGCAGCAGCAGGTTCGCGATCGTGAGCACCGGCTCTGGCACGCGATAGCCGATCGTGAGATGAGCTACCTCGTAGTCGGTTGCGCCGAGGTACTGCGCAACTGCAGGCCACTCTTGCTGCCCGGCGGGTGTCGTTGATTGGGCAAGGTCGCCCAAGATCGTGAATGAACCGGTGGGACTGCGACGGCCGATGACGCGCAGTCCAACCGCCGAGTGATCCTGTGCTTCGTCGACCACCACGTGTCCGAACTGGAATGGCGGGCCGTTCAATAACGAGTGCACCTCGTCGAGCAACAACTGGTCGGCGGCCGTCCATGGCCGTTTCTTCGTGCCCGGCTTACCCATCTGCAGCAATGTCGCTTGCTCGTCTGCGGTGAGCACACCATCGGCCGCCGCAGCAAGCACGGAGTCCACGCTCAGCAGTCGTTGCAACACCGACTTGGGTTGCTGAACTGGCCAGGCCACAGCTATGGCCTCGCGCAAGACCGTCGCCTTCGACCACGCGTCGTCTTTTTCGGTTCGCCGGATCATTTCCTGTTGCGCAATCGTCTTCAGCGCGTCGCGTCGGCGATTCACGGGTCGGTTCACCGCAGATCCGCCAAGGGCCGTTTCGATCCATGCTGCAAATTCATCGGTCTCGATGATGATGGTGCGCGCGCCCAGCGGTACGCGCACCGCTTCCTTGGGTGCTCTGATACCAACCAGCACAGCGCGTTGCAGCACAGCGAGAAGGCGCGGATCGCCCTTCAGCCGAGCAAGCGCCACCGAATCCGTGGCACCAACTTCGACCCGCGGCACGCACAGATCGAGCACGGTGCGCTGTTGCACGCTGCGCTCACCGAGCGACGGCAACACGTTGCCGATGTAGTCCAGAAACACCTTGTTCGGGCCGACCACGAGCACACCGTCGCGCGCGAGTTGTCGACGGTGTTCGAACAACAGATAGGCCGCTCGATGCAGACCTACCGCCGTCTTGCCGGTGCCGGGGCCGCCCTGCACGATGAGCGCCTGTTGCATGGGCGCGCGGATCACCACATCTTGCTCGGCCTGGATTGTGGCGACGATCTCACGCATCGCACCAGTGCGCGCCGCGCCAATCTCGGCGAGCACCGGATCGGGAATTCCCGAGGCTGCCCCGGCGGCATCAGGATCGTCGAGCTGTTCATCGAGATAGGCCGTGATGTCACCGTCGGCGAGCGTGAAACGGCGGCGGTGCTTGAGACCTAGAGGATCGATGGAGGTCGCGCGATAAAACGGCGCAGCGATCGGTGCACGCCAGTCGACCACCACCGGATCGTGGGAATCGTCTTCGATGTGCCGACGACCGATATACCAACGATCGTCATCATCATCGATACGACCAAAGAAGTCTCCCGCTCCCGGCGTTCGCAGGTCCTGCAAAGCCTCGGCGACTGTGACTTCGATGTACTCCTTCGTGATGTCGTCCGCGGAACCCGCAGGGTCGACTCGTTCGAATGCGTCGATCATCCGGTCACGGCAGGCGCGTGCGTACCCCAGATTGGCGCGCTCGTGTTCGAGCTCGGGAAATAGGGTTGCATCGTGCATATCGGTGACCGAGGGGCAGCTGATGATAGTCGGCAGGCGCAGGCACGCCGTTCAGACTTGCTGGCATAATCCTGGGATGAACGTAAGAAGACTCGCAATCGCGTTGATCGTGTCGATGGCGGCCG
>JANLPV010000065.1:0-34339 GCA_031367435.1 Actinomycetes bacterium
CTTCCACGGCACCGAGCCATCGGCGGCGTCGGTGAAGACGTAGGGATCGTCGACCAGCGCCACCTTGGTGAGCAGGGCGCGCTGCTCGACATCGTCGATCTGGGCCCTCAGAATCGCCGCGGTCAGTTCGTCGATCGCCAAGAGACGCACGCGACGGTTCTTCGTCGGGATCTCGCCGAGCGGCTGGTCCGGCAGGTTGACGATCGACGCAGATACCCGGAGCAGGCCGCGCTCGAAGTCGACATCGCGCCGACGCCGCTGGGCGCACAGCTCGGCGAGCCGCAAGCCCGTCGTCGCAGCCACGAGGATCGCCCTCGCCATCTCCGGTCGCTTGCCGCGCTCCGCTTCCTCAATCAGCGCGCGCACCTCTTCGGGCGACGGCACTACCGGCTCGACATTTGGGATCGATGGCGGCTCGGCCCACTGCGCTGGATTCGACTCTCGCCAACCCCAACGGCAGGCCTGCGTGAACATCGACGAAAGGCAGGCGTGAATTTGGTACACGCTGCGCGCCGACAGGCCACGCTCTTGATGAGCCCCGTACAGATCGGTGAGCATCTTCATCGTCACCTTCGTTACCTGCCTCGTACCGAGCGTCGGCTGGATGTTGCGCCGGTAGACCAGCTCGTAGCCTCGCACGGTGTTCGGCGATCGGCCCTTGCGCTGCAGCTCGACGATCCAGTCAGCGAACAAATCGTCGACCGTGGCCCGCGATCCGGTGTGCCGACCTTTCGTCGCCTCGACGATCAGCTCGGCCCTCGCCTTCTTCGCATCGCGCAAACCGCCACGAAACGTACGGCTCACCTGACGATGCTTTCCCGTGACCGGATCACGGCCGGCTTGAACCACGAGCTCCCATACTTCGGGCGCTCGCTCCCTCATCCCTGGCGCACTCCGCAGCTTGACCATGGTGGAAACATACGCCAACATCTTGGATTTGTCTTGGATTTCTTGGATAGGACACTGAACAATCGGCTGAAAAGTTGAATCGTCCCAGCTAGATGTAGTGGGGCGGGTGGGTATCGAACCCACGACCAAGGGATTATGAGTCCCCTGCTCTAACCACTGAGCTACCACCCCGTGCCCACCGACATCGCTACTCGATGACGCCAGAAATGCAAACGGGGTCCGTGAGCAACGGACCCCGTTTGGCTCCGAGAGCAGGGCTCGAACCTGCGACATGCTGATTAACAGTCAGCCGCTCTGCCAACTGAGCTATCTCGGAAAGGCACGCTGAGATTAGCACCGCGACCCATGATTTCCACGGAAGTTACAGCGTCATCGTTGCGATTCGCGTGAGGATCACAAGCCGCGTTCAAAGTCACTCAGGGTCGAGGAATTCCTTGAGCCGCTGGCTACGCAATGGATGACGCAACTTGGCCAGCGTCTTCGCTTCGATCTGGCGCACTCGCTCGCGCGTCACACCGAATTCCTTGCCGACTTCTTCTAGGGTACGGGCTTGACCATCGTCGAGTCCGAATCGCATACGAACGATTTCTTGCTCGCGCTCAGACAACTCATCGAGTGCCTCATTCACTGCCGCGCTGAGCATCTTCTTCGCGGCCGCGTCGTCGGGCGCGATGACCGACCCATCCTGGATGAAGTCAGCGAGATTCGAATCTTCTTCTTCGCCAACCGGCGAATCGAGCGACAGCGGGTCTTGCGAAATGCGCAAGATATCGCGTACGCGGTCGACGGGCATCTCGCAGCGAATCGCCAACTCGTCAAGCGTTGGTTCGCGCTCGAGTTCTTGATGCATTTGGCGTTGCATACGCAACACCCGGTTCATGCTTTCGACCATGTGCACCGGAATACGGATTGTGCGCGCCTGATCGGCAATTGATCGCGTGATGGCCTGGCGGATCCACCACGTGGCATACGTGCTGAACTTGAAGCCCTTCGAGTAGTCGAACTTGTCGACTGCGCGCATCAGACCGAGATTGCCTTCTTGGATCAGATCGAGAAACAACATGCCGCGACCGCTATAGCGCTTGGCGATGCTTACCACGAGGCGCAGGTTGGCCTGAATGAGATCGCTCTTGGCAGTCTGCCCCGTTTCGACGACCCGCAACAGGCGACGGCGATCGATACTCTCCAACTCATCGGCGCGCTCGTCGATTTCTGTGGCGGCGAGATTGCCAGCCTCGATGCACTGCGCCATGCGTCGTTCGTCATCGGCGTTAAGTAAACCAACGCGACCGATCTCTTTGAGATACATGCGCACGGTGTCGCCAGTGGGGCCCGTCTCATACTTCTCGGCCATGCGCGCAGCACGACGGCTGCGACGGCCCAGCAGTTCGCCGGCCACGTCTTCTACCTCGGGTTGCGCGACGATCGGTAGCCCCTGTGGCTGTGTGTCGTCGGATGTGTCGTCGATGGTGTCGTCGATATCGATGCCGCGTCCAGCGAGTGCCTTGGTGACGACGTCGAGCACGGCGGGAGTGAGTTCGATGTCGAGCAGAACCTGAGTGACGTCGTCGGCATGTACGAGTCCGGCCTCGCCGGCGCTTGAAACAAGGGCGTCCCACTTGAGCACGTCGACCCCCGGCAATGGGGGCGACGCGAGGTCAATATCACTCTCAGGCTTTGCGTCGCTCAACGTCAACCGCGTTCCTCTGTCCGTCGTTTCAACCACCCTAGCAATGACTCAGCCGCCAACTGATCTGGGCCACGCGTCGATAGTAGATCGAGTTGTTGACGCGCCTCGGCATCAGCGCGAATCTCGTCGTGATCAGTGATGCGCAGCCGACGGCCAAGCTCTCGGCGAACGGCCGCGGCGATGAGGTTGAACGCCTCTATTTCCGGATCGGCATCGAGGTCGGCCACCGCGGCGCGCTCCAAGACCTCACGTGCCTCAGGGTCAGCTTCCTCGAGCGCAGCATCGAGCGACCCACCGGCGCTCGCCAACGCGACGAAGGCGCGTCGGTTCACATCGGCGGCAAACAACTCTTCGGTCAGCCATGGCGCGATCATGTCCCACTGCTGCAAGAGCAGCGCTACGGCCACGAACTCGCCGTTCTCGGCCGCCCCAACATGACGAGCCGGCGCAACCCGCACAACGGGTTTACGTTTGGGCTGCTCCGCGAGACGAACGAGATCGATGATTGGCAAGCCGGTGTGGCTCGCCACCTGACCCGCGTACAACTTGCGCACGTTGAGGTCGGGATGCTCGTTGATGACAGCCATTGCTTGTTCGGCGAGGCGGGCTCGATCTTCGGGAGAACGCACCTGTTTGCCGGACAGCACACGCTGCAGTCGGAACCCGAGAAACGGAAGCGCACCATCGATTGCTGCCACTAGTGCTTCGGGATCGCTGAGACTGAGATCGCCAGGATCCTTGCCGTCCGGAACGCGCGCGACGGCAACCTGCACTTGATACTTCTGTTCCCACTCGTAAAAACGTTCAGCTGCCCCCTGACCCGCCTTGTCTGCGTCGAACGCCAACACCACGCGACTCGCGAACCGCTTCAAGATCTGTACGTGTTGCTCTGTGAGCGCGGTGCCGCAGGTGGCAACAGCGCGCTTCACCCCGGCGCGGTGGAATCCGATGACGTCGGTATATCCCTCGCACACAATCACCTGATCATGCGCGACGATGTCGGCCTTGGCCCAGTTGAGTCCGTACAGCGTGCGACTCTTCGCATACACAACGGTCTCGGGAGAGTTCTTGTATTTCGCCGGATCGGTGGAGCCCGGAAGAATGCGTCCGCCGAAGGCAACAGGGTCGCCGTTGTCAGCGAAGATCGGAAAGAGAACACGCCCGCGAAACGAGTCCTGCATTCGACCCCGCTTGTTCGTGAAGGCCAGACCCGTGTCGCGCAACAAGTCCGCGGCGATGCCGACATTGTTGCTCATTGCGTCCCATTCATCGGGTGCCCAGCCAAGCTTGAAGTTGCGCGCGATATCTCCCGACAGGCCGCGCCGCCTCAGGTATTCGCGCGCCTCGCGAGCGTCAGGAGATGTCAGCAGGCGCTGGTGATACCAGTCGACAGCTTGCTCCATGGCCTCAATCAGTTTCTTGCGACGTAGCCGCTCCTTGCTCTCGCCGCCGGTGGTATACCGCAGTTGAATGCCAGCCTTCGCGGCAAGTTGTTCGACTGCGCCGACGAAGTCGGTGTGTTCAATCTCCTGCACGAACTTGAAGACATCGCCCGAGGCACTACACCCAAAGCAGTGATACCGGCCCATCTCCTCGCGTACGGTGAACGACGCGCTCTTCTCGGCATGAAACGGACAGAGACCGCTCCAGTTGCGGCCGACCTTGCGTAGCGCGACATAGGCCTGAATGATGTCGACGATCGACACGGTGGCACGCAGCCGCTCGATGTCTTCGTCAACAATTGCCATTGCGCCGAGGATACCCGAGGCCGACGACTCCATAACCGCCCGTCGTTGTCGCCGTGGTGGGCGCAGCGGCTGGGCTCACTGCTCTTGTGGGGGTGGTGGTGGCTCGCGGCCGAACAAGTCGATGTGATCGGCTGTCGACGCGCTTGAACCGAAACGCAGCGACGCCACGACCGAGATCACCAACACCAACCCAATCACGCCGAGTGATACGCCGCCCGGTATCTCATACCAGTGCGCCGTGATCATCTTGATGCCAACGAATGCCAAGATCACAGCAAGCCCTTGCTGGAGGTACGTGAAGCGGGCGTGCAGATCGGCGAGCAGGAAGTACAACGCGCGAAGGCCGAGAATGGCAAAAGCGTTCGACGTGAAGACGATGAACTGCTCGCGACTCACGGCCAAGACCGCTGGCACCGAATCGACGGCAAACAGCACGTCGGTGGTCTCCACGAGAATCAACACTGCAAAAAGTGGCGTCGCCAAGCGACGGCCGTCGATGTGCACGAACAGATGTTGACCGTGCAGGTCTGGCGTGGTTGGCACCAGCTTCTTGACCGCCCGGTAAGCAACATTGTCCTCGGGATTCAAGTCGTCGCCTCCGCCGCGCAAGAGCTTGAACGCGGTGTACAGAAGAAAGGCACCGAAAATGTACAGCACCCATTCGAAGCGGCGAATGAGTGCAACACCGGTGAAGATGAATATCCCACGTAGCACGAGCGCACCGAAGATTCCCCAGAACAGCACTCGGTGCTGATAAAGCGCTGGCACCAAGAAGTAGGTGAAGATCAACGCCCACACGAAGACGTTGTCGATCGACAAGCTGTACTCGATGAGGTAACCGCTGAAGTATTCCCCACCGGCCCGGCTTCCGTACGCGACCAGAATCGCCGCGCCGAAGGCGACACCTATGAGCACCCACATCAACGTCTCGAGCGCGGCGCGCTTTGTAGCCAAAACCTTCGGCACGCGATGGAGCACCAGGATGTCGAAGAGCAACAACATCGCGATGAAACCGAGCGTGGCAAACCATGCCCAAATCGGCACCTGAATGTCGGCAAACTTGGTCGCCGAAGCGTCGGACATAACCGCGCCGAATGCAACGAAGTGCGTCACAGGTGATCACCGTTCATAGCGAGCTCGCGCACAGGCAGTCTCCTTGTTTGCACCCGAGTCGCAGATGAGGCGTTACTTAGTGTCGCTCTTCTTGCTCGAACCGGACGCATGAATGATGGCTTGCGCCGCCGCAAGTCGAGCAATCGGCACACGGAACGGGCTGCAGCTGACGTAGTCAAGGCCTGCGTCGTAGAACAACGCAATGCTCTCCGGATCGCCACCGTGCTCGCCGCACACACCGATCTTGAGGCCCTTCTTGGTGCTACGGCCACGCTGAACGCCCATCCGCACCAACTCGCCGACGCCACCTGGATCGATGGTTTCGAACGGATTGCGCTTGAGCAAACCCTGCTCGAGGTAGGCCGGCATCATGCGGCTCTCGACATCGTCGCGACTGAAACCGAACGCCATTTGGGTGAGGTCGTTGGTGCCGAAGCTGAAGAAGTCGGCCTCTTCGGCAATCTCATCGGCACGGATGGCGGCACGAGGCGTTTCGATCATCGTGCCAATCGTGACGTTGGGCTTGTTCTTCATGCCCTTCACGGCAGCGTCGATCTCGGTCTGCACCCAACTACGTGCAAGTGCAAGTTCTTCACGCGTGACCGTGAGCGGGATCATGACCTCAACAATGGGGTTCTTGCCTTGCTTGCGCAGCGACGCAGCGGCAGCCATGAGCGCACGGACCTGCATTGCGTACAGACCCGGCTTCACAACGCCAAGACGCACACCGCGTGTGCCGATCATCGGGTTGTGCTCTGCCCAATCCTCAGCAGCTTTGAGTTCGGCCTTCTCGCGCTTGCTGAGACCGGCGGTTGCCTGCTTGATGCGGAGCTCTTCCACAGAGGGCAAAAACTCGTGTAACGGTGGATCGAGCAAACGCACGGTCACGGGCAGACCGTCCATGGCGAGCAGAATTTCTTCGAAGTCGATCTGCTGCACACGACCGAGATCGGCAAGGGCGGCAAGTTCGTCGGCCGGATTGTCGGCGAGGATCATCTCACGCACCACCGGCAAACGGTCGGGCGCCAAGAACATGTGCTCGGTGCGGCACAGGCCGATGCCCTCGGCCCCAAGGTTGCGCGCGTTGGTTGCGTCTTCACCGGTGTCCGCGTTGGCACGAACTCCGAGCTTGCCCTTGCGAACCTGATCGGCCCATTCGAGGATGGTGTTGAACTCGGGTGGTGGCTCGGCGGCGGCGAGCTTCATCGCGCCAACGATGACTTCGCCCGTTGTTCCGTCGAGGCTGATGACATCGCCTTCCTTGACAACGACATCGCCCACGCTGAACTGCTTGCCTTGGATCTTGATGGCATCGGCGCCAACAATGGCGGGCGTACCCCAGCCGCGGGCAACCACTGCGGCGTGGCTCACAAGACCACCGCGCGCCGTAAGAATGCCCTGACTGATCATCATGCCGTGCACATCTTCAGGGCTGGTTTCGCTGCGAACCAGAATGACCTTCTCGCCGCGCTCATCGGCATCGACGGCATCATCGGCGGTGAAATACACCTTGCCAACGGCGGCACCTGGCGACGCCGCAAGACCCTTGGCCAACACCTTGCCCTTGCCAGCGAACTGAGGATGCAGGACCTGATCGAGATGCTCGGCAGCGACACGCGTAATTGCTTCTGTGCGACTGATCTTCCATCGCGCCGCGCCCTTGCCGGTGCCCTTCGTCATGTCGACGGCCATCTTCAACGCGGCAGCACCGGTTCGCTTGCCGACACGCGTCTGCAGCATCCACAACTTGCCTTGCTCAATCGTGAACTCGGTGTCACACATGTCGGTGTAGTGGCGCTCGAGACGGTCGAAGATCGCCATCAAATCGGCGTGGATCACGGGAAAGTGATCCTTCATGTGATCGAGATCTTCGGTGTTGCGAATACCGGCGACGACATCTTCGCCTTGAGCGTTGATGAGGAAGTCGCCGTATGCCTTGTTGTCACCGGTGGCTGCGTTACGCGTGAAACCAACGCCCGTGCCGCTGTTCTGATCGCGGTTGCCAAACACCATCGTCTGCACGTTGACGGCGGTGCCGAGTTCGTGGCTGATGCGCTCACGTACGCGATACGCGATGGCGCGTGCACCGTTCCAGCTACTGAATACCGCCTCGACAGCGCCGCGTAGCTGCTTCACCGGATCTTGCGGAAACGGCTTGCCGGTGTGCTGCTTCACGATTGCCTTATAGGACTCGCACAACTTCTTCAGCGCGGCAGAAGGAATCTCGGCATCGGTCTTGACGCCAGCAGTCTTCTTCGCTGCGTCGAGTTCGTGCTCAAAGGGCTCGCCAGGAACATCGAGCACGATGCGTCCGTACATCGCAATGAAGCGACGATAGCTGTCGTAGGCGAAGCGCTCGTCGGAGGTGACGTTCGCGAGTCCCTTGACGCTCTTGTCGTTCAGACCGAGGTTCAAGACAGTGTCCATCATGCCGGGCATGCTGAACTTGGCACCTGAACGCACGCTCACCAACAACGGATCGCTGGGGTCACCCAAGCGACGTTTCATCGTCTTTTCGAGCTGCGCGATGTGCGTGGCAATCTCGTTGTCGAGACCCTGCGGCCAACCACCGTGCATGTACGCACGGCATGCATCGGTGCTGATGGTGAAACCGGGTGGTACCGGCAGCTTCAGCACACTGGTCATTTCGGCAAGGTTGGCGCCCTTTCCACCGAGGAGATCTTTGTACTCCATAGGGGGACGACGATGCTTGTGGGAGAAGGCGTAGACGTACGACACGGTGGCCGAGTCTATGAGCCAGCGGCGCCATGAAAGCAGTTCCACGGCCGATTGCCCCTGCACGCAGGCAAGAACAGTCGGCCAACGCGCCCATTTCCGAAATTGAGCGTCGTAGGATCGCTCCATGAGCACCTCGCCGAGCCTGCGCATCTTTGGTTTCCCGGTCGACGTGCGGCCCGGCTTCGTCATGTTGCTTGCCTTGTTTGCGTTTATCAATCGAGGCGAGCTTGGCCTGTGGCTGGCGGGCTGCGTCGGAATCTTCACGCTCATTCACGAACTCGGTCACGCGTTCGCGGCGCGAGCAACCGGGGCCAAGGCCAGCATCGCGCTCGACTTTCTCGCCGGCTACGCCTCGTTCGAACCAACTCGACCACTCAAGCGCTGGGAACGCGCTGGTATCTCGGTGGCCGGCCCAGCAGTGCAGATCACGTTGGGGGTGGCCATCCTCGCGATGATGGGCGTCAATCCACTCAACTACGATCAGGTGCACAGCACCGCTCCTGCGTTGGCGGTGTGGTGGGCCGGACCAGTGATTGGGCTCGTCAATCTGTTGCCGATCCTGCCACTCGACGGTGGAAACATTGTGATGAGCGGACTCGACGCTGTCATCCCCGGTCGAGCGCGCACCGCAATGCTCTACTTCAGCATCGCCGTCACCGGCACCGGCTTGGTTGTGCTCGCGGCTGGCCGGTACCGGATCGGGCCGTTCTTTCTGATCTTTCCACTGCTCACGCAGCTGCAGATGCTCCAGCATCGCAAGGCTCAAACGGGACTCGATCAGCACGGCACATGGCAAGGTTGGGCAGCCAGCGCCGAACGCGATGCTTGGGCCAATGGCACCCCCGGCACTTTTCCGCCGGGCATGACGGTGTCGCCATGGTTTCGAGCCGCGCAGTTGGCGCGAGTTGGTCGCCAGAGCGACGCGGCGCGGCTACTCGCCGACGACTTCAACAACGTGCAGCCACCCAACTGGATGCCCCCAGATGCCGCGAGCCCGGCTGAGCTCGAAGCCCTCGTCGGCCTCCTCCCCCGGCCCTTGCCCACCGGCAACCCGTACAGCGAATACGTCGTCGCAACTGCGTTGGTACGCCTTGGCGAATTCGATCAGGCGGCACGATATGCGGCCGACCTCTACCAACGCTCTCCAGGCACCATGCCCGCAGTCGTCGTGGCTCAGTGCGCTGCTGCGCTCGGCGACGACGAACTCGCGGTGAAGTGGTTGCAGGCCGCATATGCCATCGGCACCAACCTCGGGGGCTTGGCCGACGCCATCGATCGGCGCGACGAGTTCGCCAACTTGCGCGGTCGCACCGATATCGCCCAGCTACGGCACCAACTCGCTGTTGCAGGCTGACCCGCTCACGATCGTCGCCGAACGCCCATAGTCGAACACCCATAGTCGAAAACCCGCGCCGATCTGTCGATCAGTCCTTGCGAAAACCGCAACGACGGAGCAATGTGGAGGCGTATGGACGACGCTGAGTCCCGTTTGCACGACCAATCTGGGCAGACGGAGAAAGCCCAAATTGTGGAGGCAAGCGTTTCTGGTGCCCCGCCCGGCGGGCTCTACGCGGCGTACGGTGCTGTGACGGCTGGCGCGCTTGCGGGAGCGATGGCATCACGCAACCCTCGACGCAGGGCGTATCTGCGACACGTCGTTCTGACCGCGGCGTTGTTCGTGTGTATTGGTGTCGCGGTCGTCATGGCCGCCGTTGTGTTCTTCGACTGACCGCCGCGCACAAACGCGAACGTCGCAACGCCTACGATCCGGCGCGGGCGGCGTAGATGACCACGTCGTTGCCTCCTACGTGCACCACGGCGCCAATTGCGACGGCGCGCGCGATGACGGCGAGGGCGAGCCAGTCGGCGCTGTCGGTGGACTCGACGCCATCGACGTTGCACGGTGCTGCCACCGACGTGATGTGGCCGACCTCACCGCGATCGGCAACAACTGCGTCGCCAACTGCGACAACAGTCGAGCTGCGAAGTCCGCGAACAAAGCGGGGGGCTTGCGAGCCGCGGCTGTCCATCCGTTCGACCAATTCCTGGCCCGGATAGCAACCCTTCGTGAAGTTCACCGACTCGCTCACCACTCCAGTTTCTGCAGGAATCGAGGCGTCGGTGATTTCCGCGCCCATGGCCGGCCAACCGGCAGCCACGCGGGCGCGCACGAGCTCTGCGGCTGAGCCGTGACGCACGTTTGGCGGGGCTGCAGGATCGTCGCCAACGAGATCGAACGCCGTGGCTGAGCCCCAGGCTGGAAGTGCACCTACGAGTGGCTCGTCCAGATCGCGCACACATATACACCGCCACGCGAGGGGTACAATGTCGACTTTCACCCGAATCTTGAACCGATTGAGCCGAGCAATGAGGGGCTCGCCGTAGCCGTGATCCGTATCGAGCACGAAGTCGACCTCAGAGCGACGCGCGACCCGAATCAGTGCTTCGATCTTTCCGGTGGGCTGCAGAACAAAGCTGTAGGTCGATTCACCATCGCCCAGCGTGCGAAGGTCCTGGCTGATCTGGCCCTGCAAATAGGTCAGCGCGTCGGCTCCAGACACGCTGACGAAATCGCGATCTGTCTCAGTCCAAAAAGCAGTCATGTTCCCATTGTGGCGGGCGAAGTTCGGCACGCGTGCCGCAACGGACGGCCACGACAAGATTATGCTCAGGCACCGGTGCCGTGCGCACGTCGTTTTGCCGTCATTCGGCGAGCTGCGGGCATGGCGGCAAGGAACGCTGCTGCCTTATTCGCGCATTCGAGATTCTCGTCGTCGGGGATCGAGTCGGCGACGATGCCAGCTCCGGCCTGCAGGTGCGCGCCATGCGAGCTGACGAACATCGTCCGGATCGCAATGGCCGTGTCGAGGTTGCCGCTGAAGTCGACATATCCAACGACTCCGGCATATGGGCCGCGCTTTACCGGCTCGAGCGAGTCGATGATCTCCATCGCGCGTACCTTTGGCGCGCCACTGACGGTGCCGGCGGGCAGCGTTGCGCGCAGTACATCGATGGGGCCTTTGCCATCCACCAGATCACCGGAGACCTGTGACGTGAGATGCATGACGTGACTGTATTTTTCCAGCGTCATCAACTCGTCGACATGCACCGAGCCGAACTTCGCGACTCGGCCGACGTCGTTGCGGGCGAGGTCGACGAGCATGATGTGCTCGGCAACTTCCTTCGGGTTCTCGCGGAGTTCGCCGGCCATACGCCGGTCGTGGTCATCGTCGCGACCGCGGCGGCGGGTTCCGGCAATGGGGCGTGACACCACCTTGCCGTGCAGCAGTTGCACCATCGGCTCGGGCGACGATCCGACGATGGTGATCTCGGGATGACGCAAGAAGTACATGTATGGGCTCGGGTTGATTTGGCGGAGCACCCGATACACGTCGAATGGGTCAGCGTCGATATCGACGTCGAAGCGTTGCGACAACACCACCTGAAAGATGTCACCCGCGACGATGTGTTCCTTGGCGACCTCGACCGCGCGCTGATATTGGCCGTTCGGCATTGACGATCTCATCGGGGGAAGCTCTTCGCCGGGCTCGGGCGGCGAGACGGGGGCATATGCCAGGGGGCGGGCCAGATCCTCGACTGATTGGCGAACCCGCTCGGCCGCCGCGTCGTACGCCTCGTCGAGTTCACCCGACGTCATCGTCAACACCGGCACGCTTTCGATGAGATAGACACGTTGCCGCCAGTGATCAAATGCCGCCAGTGAACCAATCACGCTCATGATTGCGTCGGGCATGCCCCGATCGTCAGTTGGGGTGTCGGGCAGATGCTCAACTTCGCGAATGACGTCGTAGCCCAAAAAACCCATCAGGCCGCCTTGCAGCGGGGGCAGATCGGGCAGCAACGGCGCTGTGTAGCGGGCCAGGATTGCCTCCATCGCGGCGAGAATGCCCTGATCAAGAGGTATGTCGGCGGGAAGCGTGCCGTCGACAGTGATCACGCCGTCACGCAACAACATGGAGGCTTGCGGCGAGCGACCCACGAAGGAATAGCGGCTCCAGCGTTCCGCATGCTCGACGGACTCGAGCAGGAATCCGTTGCCGTCGCCGACTAATTTCACATAGGCCGCCACCGGCGTTTCGAGGTCGGCGAGAAGTTCGGTCCACACGGGCAGCACGGTGTGCGCAGCTGCGAGGGCATGAAACTCATCACGCGTTGGTCGAATTCGAAAGTCGTCCACGGCGCCTCAGTCAGCCACGCCAAAGCGGCGGTAAAAGCAACTGTACGCGCCGGTGTGACACGCACCCTTGCCCTCTTGCTCAACGAGGAACAGCAGCACGTCGGCATCGCAGTCGTAGTAGGCCTCGCGCACGAACTGCCGATCGCCACTGGTGTCGCCTTTGCGCCACACCTCTTGACGACTGCGGCTCCAATAGACCATGCGGCCCTCATCGAAGCTCATCTGCAGCGTCTCGCGATTCATCCACGCCATCATCAGCACGTCTTTGGTTGCAATGTCCTGGGCGATGACCGGCACAAGGCCGGCAGCATCGAACTTCACCGCTGCGAGTTGGTCGGGGGTGGCGTCGATCCGCACTCCGGTTGGCATGGCGATCATGTTAGGGGTGAGCACCGCGTGTGCCCTGATTGATTGCGCACATCGAGCGACACGCGGGCGCGCCTTAGAGGTAGAGCCCCGTGCTGCTTTCGTTGCGCGAAGCAGCAACGGCGTGCAGATCGCGTTCGCGCAGCATGATGAAGTCTTTGCCGCCGACCTCGACCTCATAGCGATCTTCGGGGCTGAACAGCACGCGGTCGCCGACTTCGGCACTGCGTACGTTTTGCCCGAGCGCGACGACCTCGGCCCACACCAGACGCTTCGACATCTGCGCAGTGGCTGGGATGAGAATGCCGCCCATGGTGCGTCGTTCGCCATCTTTGTCGGGCATCTGCACAAGCAGACGATCGTTGAGCATCTTGATAGGGAGCTTCTCGTCACTGATCGCCACAACGAGGCACGGTACCGTCTAGGCCGTGCCGATTGAAACTGTGATGCTCGATGCGCTCGACGGTGTACAAGTAGAGGCCGACCTCTCGCGAGTCGATGATGCGCGTGGATCTGTGGTGCTCACTCATCCGCATCCGCTCTATGGCGGCGACCGCTTCAACCCGGTGATCGACACCCTCTTCGACGTGTTGCCCACCGTTGGCTACAACGCCTTACGCTTCGACTTTCGTGGCGTGAATCACTCGGGCGGCGCACACGACGAAGGCGACAGTGAACGCCTCGACGTGGTCGCCGCGATCGAGTTGCTCGAACTCGTCGAGCCGAATCACCCCATCTGGTTGGTGGGCTACTCATTCGGCGCGTTCGTGGCACTCAACGTTGTCGATCCTCGCATCGTGGGATGGATCGCAATTGCTCCCCCACTCACGGCAATGGACGCGCGTTGCATCGCCGACAACGACCATCGCCCGAAGCTACTGCTGGTGCCTGAGCACGATCAGTTCAGCCCGCCCGCTGCAACAGCGGACTTCACCGCAAGTTGGACGGCGTGCACCCGGCGCACGATCGCGATGGCCGACCACTTTCTCAATGGACAACTCACCGTCGTCAGCGCGGCAGTCTGCGAACAGCTCAAGGAGATGCAATGACCAACGAAGCTCAGCTCGATCATCTGCACAGTCACGATGAGATTCGCCAACTCGCGGCGCGCTATTGCTGGGCGCTCGACACGCTCGACCGCGATTTGCTGGCCCTCGTTTTCACCCCCGACGCCACCGCCCATCTTGGTCGCGGCGCACAGACTGGCGTTGAGGAAATTTGGGGCACGATCCACAGCGTGCTGTCCACGCTCGACCTCAGCCAGCACGTCGTTGGTTCGCAGCTGATCGACCTCGACGACGATGGCAATCGTGGATCGAGTCGTTGCTATTTCAACGCCCAACACATCCGCAAGTCAGCCGAGGCCGGTTCACAGTTCATCGTTGCCGGACGCTACGAAGACAACGTCGTACGCACACCCGACGGATGGCGTATTGCTCACCGCACGCTGACCGTGATGTGGACGAGCGGCAATCCAGCCGTCATTACTCCGTGAATGCAGTTGACGGTTGCTGTTGACGGTTGCTGTTGCTGGAACTGTTGACGGTTGCTGTTGGCGCAGGGCGGTTGGCGAACCCTCGCGGGAACTATTTGGCAATCGCCGCGCTGATGCGGCCGAGAACCTCTGGAGTGAGCTGATCGAGCACGTCGAGTGCGCCCATGTTGTCGACGACTTGTGAAGCGCGACTCGCACCCGTGATCACCGTTGTGACGTTGGGGTTAGAGGCACACCAGGCAATGGCCAACTGCGCCATCGAGCACCCGAGTTCCTCGGCAATCGGACGAAGCCGTTCGACGCGATCGATCTCTGCCTGATCGGTGAGGCGCTTGGCCAACCACCCATATCCGGGCAACGCGGCACGGCTGTCTTCTGGCACACCATCGCGGTATTTGCCGGTGAGCAGGCCCGACGCCAACGGACTCCAGATTGTGGTACCAAGGCCGATATCGCCGTAGAGGCGAGCGAACTCAACCTCGACCTTGCGGCGCTCCATCATGTTGTACTGCGGCTGCTCCATCACGGGCTTGTGCAGATGATGCCGCTCGGCGATCTCCCAGGCAGCGCGAATCTCGTCGGCCGTCCACTCGCTGGTGCCCCAGTACAGCACCTTGCCGCGCTCGATGAGATCGTGCATCGCCCACACGGTTTCCTCAATTGGGGTATTCGGGTCGGCACGATGACAGAACAACAGATCGACAAAATCAACGCGCAGGCGATCGAGGCAACCCTCGATCGAGTGATGCAGGTACTTGCGGTTGAGCGTGTTCGTCATGTTTGCCATGTTGGCGTCGATGCCCCAGAACACCTTTGTAGAGAGCACGTAGCTCTGGCGCTTCCAGCCGAGCTGTTCGATGACGCGACCCATGATCGCCTCGCTCTCGCCGCCCGCATACGCCTCGGCATTGTCATAGAAGTTGCAACCGGCGTCATGCGCAGCCTGCATGCATTCGAGGGCGGTGTCATCTTTGAGCTGATTATCGAACGTGACCCACGAACCGAACGACAACACGGAGAGTTGCAGGCCCGAGCGGCCGAGGCGACGGAATGGCATCTTTGTTTGAGACATGCCAAAGACCGTACAGGCAGATCAGTTCGGTGGGCGAACAGTGACTCCAGCCGCGATCAACGCTCGCTTGGCGTCGGCAATCGTGAACTCGCCGAAATGAAAGATCGATGCGGCAAGCACAGCGTCGGCATGTCCGACCACGATGCCATCGACCAGATGCTGCAGATTACCGACGCCACCGCTCGCGATGACTGCCACGTTGACGGCATCGACGATGGCATTTGTGAGCCTCGTTTCGAAGCCCTCACGCGTGCCGTCGCGATCCATCGAGGTCAACAAGATCTCGCCTGCGCCGAGCGACGTAGCCTGCTCGGCCCATGCCACCGCGTCGCGCCCGGTTGGGGTACGCCCACCGTGCAGAAACACGTCGTAACCACCGGCTGCGTTTCCTCGTGCATCGATCGCGCACACCACACATTGCGCGCCGAACTCGCCAGCAATCTCGGCGATGAGTGCGGGACGTTCGAACGCCGCGGTGTTGACGCTCACCTTGTCGGCACCGGCGCGCAGCATGCGACGGGCATCCTCAACGCTGCGAATGCCTCCACCAACGGTGAACGGGATGAACACCTGCTCGGCGACTCGGCGCACGACATCGACCATGGTGTCGCGACCATCGGACGATGCGGTGATGTCAAGGAACACCAATTCGTCGGCGCCCTCTGCGTCGTAACGCGACGCGAGCTCAACGGGATCACCGGCGTCGCGGAGACCGACGAAGTTGATGCCCTTCACGACGCGACCATCAGTGACATCGAGACAGGGGATGACGCGAGCGACATTCATGACGTAGCCGACCGCACGAAATTGGCGAGGAGGGCCAACCCGCAAACACCGGACTTCTCTGGGTGAAATTGGGTGGCGAAGACGTTGCCGTTGCGAAAGGCCGCGTTCAGTTCGGTTCCATAACCACACGTGGCCGCGATCATGGCTGGATCGTCAGGAACGCCGTGCAGTGAGTGCACAAAGTACATCCACGCGCCGTCATCGAGCCCGGCCAACATCGGGTCTCGTATGCCGGCGACATGCAGTTGGTTCCATTGCATCTGCGGACGCTTCACACCCGAGGGAATCCAGCGCACCATGCCCGGAATCACACCGAGGCCGGCTGCTTCGGCGGTTTCTTCGCTGCCATCGAACAACATCTGCATTCCAACGCAAATACCCAGGAACGGCCGGCCGGATGCAACTGCTTCATGCACGCTCTGCTCGAGGCTGGCCGCGCGAAGAGCGTTCATACACGCCCCGAATGCACCTACCCCCGGCAACACCACCGCATCGGCGTCGCGAATGAAACCGTGATCAGAACTGAGCAACGCGTCGGCTCCCACGTGTTGCAGTGCCTTCTCCGCCGAACGCAGATTTCCGATGCCGTAGTCGAGTACCGCAATCACCGGTTTGCGTGACGTCACAGCACACCCTTGGTGGACGGCAAGGAATCGCCCTCGATGCGCACTGCGTCGCGCAGACACCGCGCGAGACCCTTGAACGTTGCCTCGATGATGTGATGCACGTTGTTACCTCGGCGCAACGCGACGTGCAGGGTGATGCCGGCGGCGGTCGCGAAACTCGTGACAGCGTGCTCGGCCAACTGTGGATCGAACGCAGGATTGCCCAGCGCTAGACACTCGGGTAGCGGAACCTCCCACACCACGAACGGCCGGCCCGACAAGTCGAGCGCGACCTCTACGAGAGCTTCATCGAGCGGATACTGACCGCTCGCAAAGCGACGCACGCCCACCTTGTCTCCCACGGCCTCGCGGAAGGCCTCGCCGAGCGTGATAGCGACATCTTCGACGGTGTGATGCGTATCGATGTGTAGATCGCCCGTGGCTGCGATCGTGAGATCGAACCCACCGTGGCGACCGAGTTGATCGAGCATGTGATCGTAAAACGGAATGCCGGTGGACACTGACGTCGTTCCGCTGCCATCGAGGTTGATCGAAAGTTCGATCGACGTTTCCTTTGTCGTGCGTTCGCGATGTGCACTGCGACTCATGTGAGGACCTCCTGCAGCGCGCTGAGAAACGCGTCATTCTCTTCGGGCGTACCAACGGTGACCCGCAAACAATTCTCGAGCCGCGGCCAGCCGCTGCAATCGCGAACAAGCACGCTGCGATCGACAAGCTCTTGCCACGTGTCTCGACCAAATTTCGTACGCGGGCGGAACAGCACGAAGTTCGCGCCGCTTGGCCATGAGTCGACCGGCATCGCCCGAAATGCGTGTTGGATTCGCTCTCGTTCGGACACGATCAATTTGACGCGTGCCTCCATGTCGTCCACGAAACGCAGCGCCAGTCGGCCCGCTATCTGCTTGGCCGAGTCGAGATGATACGGAAGGATCACCTTGTCGAGTTCGCTCACCAACCATGACGGGCCGACGAGATACCCGAGGCGCGCGCCGGCCATCGACCACGTCTTACTGAACGTGCGCGTGACCACAAGTGGGGTTTCGTCGTCGATCAATTCGAGCGCCGACCAATCGGCGAATTGACCGTATGCCTCATCGACTACAACGAGGCCGGGTGCGAGGGCCATCACCGCGCGCACATTGGCCTGCGGCTCGACGAGACCCGTTGGGTTATTCGGCGAACAGAGAAAGGTGATGATCGGGTTCGCTGAGGTGCACACGCGGCGAACCTCGTCGAGATCGAGCGTGAAGTCGCTACACCGTTCACCCTCGGCAACGTTGGCCCCAGTAATGCGCGCAATGTGGCCATGCAGCTGATAGGTGGGTTCGAAGGTGGCCACCGTTCGGCCCGGACCGGCATAGGTGAGGAGCAGCGTCTGCAACACCTCGTTCGAGCCATTGGCTACGAACACCTGCCCGGGATCGACGCCGTGTAGTGCTGCAATCGCGGCGCGAAGCTCGCTGGCAGCCCTGTCGGGATAGCGGTGCCATTCGACTCGCGACAGTTCTGCTGCAAACGCATCGCGCCACGCAATTGGCGGTGGCGTCGGCGACTCGTTGGTGTTGAGCCGAACCCGCACCGACACCTGCGGCGAGTGATATCCCTCGAGAGCTTTGAGATCATCACGAACAGCTATGCGCGCCACATGGGCAGGCTAGCGATGATGCTGATCATCTCGCGTACGCATTACATCAACGCAATGGGTCGCGCATTTGCTCAGTGGCTCAGCAAGAATGCCGGCATGAGTTCTTCATCGGCCGCCGAGATCAGCGTGATCGCCGACGGCATCAACATGTATCGCGGCCGGGTCGCGGGCCTCGCCGAGCCACTCCTTGGATCGCCCCAAGAAGACTTGCTCGCCACGCTCTACGAGGCCGAGCGAGCGCTACGCAACGCCCACCGTGCTATGCAGCGGGCGATGAAACTGAGCCGCTGACCTGCGGGTTTGAGGCCGGTAGACAACGCAGTGCCTCGCAATGGCAACAACATGGGACGAAAATTGGCAACGACCCCTTGCGGGGTCGTTGCACCGCGATGCCAGGCGGCGGATCCTGGCATCGCCCGCAAACCAGGTGGCGGGTACCTGGTTGGTGCCGACATTGTGGCACGACGCACTATTCGGCGCAAGAGAGCAAACCACTGAACCAACCACAATTTGAGACGACTTTGAACCGACGATCTACTGCGAACTTGCCGCTTTGGCAGTACGCGATGGGCGTCGACGAGGGAGCAACGACGACGGACAGATGTCCTCGAGTGTGCACGCTCCACAGTTCGGTTTCTTCGCGTCGCATACTCGCCGACCGTGCAGAATCGTACGGAGGCTGAAGTCGCCCCAATCCGCCGGAGCGAGGTAGGCGTTGAGCTCACGCTCAACCTTCACCGGATCTTCCTGTTCGGTGAGCCCCAACTTTCGGCTGAGTCGACCAACGTGGGTGTCGACGGGAAGGCCCGGCAACTTGAAGACGACGCTACGCACCACATTGGCTGTCTTGCGGCCAACACCGGCGAGTGTCACGAGGTCATCAAGTTCGGTTGGAACTTGCGAGGCGTATTCATCCACCAACCGTCGCGCCATCGAGATGATGTTCTTGGTTTTGGCCTGATAGAAGCCAGTGGAGTGAATGATCTCTTCGACCTCGTTCGGGTTGGCGACGGCGAGGTCATCGGCGGTTGGGTACCTGGCGAAGAGCACGGGCGTAACCATATTGACGCGCACGTCGGTGCACTGCGCGGCGAGAATCGTGGCCACTAGCAGCTCGAAGGCATTGTTGTGGTCGAGTTCGCATGTGGCTTCGGGATACTCGAGATTGAGTCGGCGCGCCACCTCGCGCGCACGACCTTTGGGGGTTCTGGGTGATGACACGCAGGTCAGGCTACGGCTTTCCGGTCGCCCCTTCGGGTGAACAGATAGCCTCACCACAATGCGATCGGTCGAGGTATCCACGCGTATCGACGCAATGGCGATCGCCGCAGTACTCGACCTGATCGCCCACGCCGAAGTTGTCGACGGATATCGGCCTGCTTCTGATCAGTTCATGATCGACCTGCACAACGATTCGAATCGCGACGTCATCCGTGCGCGGGTGTTGGACTCTGGCACCACCGTTGCCTACGCACAGGCTGCGTTGTCTGCGGGTAGATGGTCGATGGAATCGATCGTTCACCCAGATCATCGAGAGCATCTGGCCGACACATTGCGACCGCTCCTCGATGCAGTGACACAAGCGATCAGGTCGCGTACAACAGCAGCCGCACTCGAACTCAGCTGGCTTGTTTTCGCACCGTCGAAGCAACACACGGACGTCGCTGCCAACATGAACCTCCTTGCCCATCGTCGGCTCTATCAGATGTATCGCTCGTTGCCCACCAATGTCACGTTCGATGTAACCACGCGCCCGTTCGAACCGGGCGTTGACGACCTCGACTGGCTACGCGTGAATCAGCGCGCGTTCGAATGGAATCCCGACCAGGGAAGCTGGACACACGAATCCTTGCGGGCGCGAATTGCCGAGCCGTGGTTCGATGCCGACGGGTTTCTCATCCACGAACGCGACGGACGCATGGCCGGCTTTTGTTGGACCAAGGTGCATGTGCTGTCACCTTCGCCGCTCGGAGAGATCTATGTGATCGCGGTCGATCCCGATTTCCACGGCCTCGGGTTGGGACGGGCGCTCACGTTGGCTGGCCTCGATCACCTTGCTCGGCGCGGCATCACCATGGGGATGCTGTTCGTCGATGCGGACAACACTGCGGCGGTGAACCTCTACGACTCCCTCGGATTTTCGGTGCACCGAACTGATTGTCTCTATCAGGGCACCCTTGTTCGCGGCCACAATCGAGGAACTACATGACCACCACTGACATTCCCGAAGGGGCTTCACCGATGAGTCCAACAGAAGTACTTCCCCACTGGAACGTCTCCGATGTACACGAGTCGTTCACATCGCGCAGCTTCCTGGTCGCGTTCGAACAGCTCACAGCCGGAACCGATCGCTTGGAGGCGTTGTTCGACGAGCTCGGTGTTCGCGCCATCGACGGGCGTGCTCTGACCGCGGCCGATGGCAGTACCGCCGACGCGGTGATCACGGCCCTCAACGCGTGGCAACAGCAGCTGCAAGAGTTGGGGGCATTCGTGCATGCCACGGTCTCAACGAACAGCTACGACGAGCAGGCCCAGGCCCTCGCCAATGAACTGCAAACAGTTTCATCCCGTGGACTTCCTCTGTTCGCTCGGCTCGTCGACTGGGTTGCCTCGCTCGGTGCGAGCGAATTGGCAACCGTGAGCACCGAGGCGTACGAGCACCTCGGCCCGCTGACGCGGCTCGCGCAGCGTGCCGAGCATCAGATGAGCGAGATCGAAGAGGGCCTGTATGCGGAGCTGTCGCGGTCCGGATCAACAGCGTGGAGTCGCCTCCAATCCGACGTGACTTCGCAGCTGATGGCCGATGTCACGATGCCCGGTCAACGCATTGAACGCTTGCCGATGGCTGCGGTGCGCGGCTTGGCCACGCACGCCGATGCTGCCGTACGACAAGCGGCCTACGACGCAGAGATGCAGAGTTGGCCCACCGTGGCCATCGTGTGTGCAGCGGCGATCAATGGCGTCAAGGGCGAGGCAAATGTTGTCAACAGCCGACGTCGTTGGGAGTCACCACTCGACGCATCGTTGTACGCCAACCACGTCAGCCGCGCCACGTTCGACTCGATGCAGACCGCTGTCCGCGCGTCGCTCGACGACTTCCGCCGATGGATGCGCGTCAAGGCTCGTCTGCACGGTTACGCGGGCCCGTTGCGTTGGAGCGACCTCGTTGCGCCACTGCCCTGCGCTGCCGCGGCGATCACGTGGGAGGACGGCCTCGGTATCGTGCGCAACGCCTTTGCGTCCTACGGCGGCACCCTGCGCAGCCTCGTCGATCGGGCAGTCGATGAGCAATGGATAGATGCTGAGCCACGTCAGGGTAAGAGCGGCGGAGCGTTCTGCGCGTCGTTGATAGCCGATCGCTCGTTGGTCTTTCTCAACTGGACCGGCAGCCTCGACTCCGCGCAAACGACGGCACACGAACTCGGCCACGCCTATCACAACACCCAGCTCGCGCATCGCACCGCGTTGCAACGGCGGCTGCCGATGGCATTGGCCGAGACCGCAAGCATTTTCTGCGAGACACTCGTCGTCGAAGAGGGCCTGCAGCGACTCGAAGGCGCTGATCGACTTGCACTGCTCGATGTCGACTTGCAGGGCTCAGCACAGGTAATCGTCGATATCCATAGTCGCTTTCTATTCGAGACCGAGCTGTTCGCCCGCCGCCAACGCCGCACGCTCGGCGTGAGCGAACTGAACGAACTCATGCTCAACGCGCAGGCAACGGCATATGGCGACGGCCTCGATCAAGCGAGCGCGCATCCATACATGTGGGCCGTAAAAAGCCACTACTACGGCAGTCACTTTTACAACTGGCCCTATACCTATGGATTGTTGTTCGGTCTCGGCCTCTTCGCTCGCTATCGCGCCGACCCAGATCAATTCCGAGATGGCTACGACGATCTGCTGTCGCGGGTGGGCATGAACAGTGCAGAAGAGCTCGGTGCATCGTTCGATCTCGACGTGACCAGCGTCGACTTTTGGATGGCCAGCATCGAAGTGCTGCGCGGTCGTATCGACGAATACGAACGACTCGCTGTTGAGTTCGGAGGTTGACATGACCGAGCAGCGCACCCGCTACGACGTCGACCGCGAGCAACTCGGGGAGCTGATTACGGGCGAGCCGCGCTTTCGTATCGATCAGGTGTGGAAGGGCCTCTACGAACAATTGCTCGAACCAAACGAACTCACGAGCGTGCCGAAGTCGCTACGCGCTCGGCTCGACGCCGAACTACCGTGCGCGCTCACAACCGTGGTTGAACGAATCAGCGATGACGGCGACACGGTGAAGTACCTCTTTGAGCTCCCCGGCGGAAGTCGTATTGAAACAGTGCTCATGCTCTATCCGGATCGCGTCACCGTGTGCGTGAGCAGTCAGGCGGGGTGCGCAATGGGATGCGGATTTTGTGCGACGGGTCAGGCTGGATTCACTCGTCAGCTCACGACAGGCGAGATCGTCGAGCAAGTTGTGCGCGCGGCTCGTAAAGCACGCGAGCTCAATCGTCGGCTCGCCAACGTGGTCTTCATGGGTATGGGCGAGCCGCTCGCCAACGAAACATCCGTATGGGCTGCGATCGAACGCATCCACGACGACATCGGTCTCGGCGCTCGTCACATCACGGTGTCGACGGTCGGTTTAGTGCCCGGCATCAAGCGCCTCACTGAATGGCCCATGCAGGTGAACCTTGCCGTGTCGTTGCACGCGGCGAACGATGAACTCCGCAATGACATGGTGCCCATCAATCGCCGCTATCCGCTTGCTGTACTCATGGATGCGTGTGCCGACTACCTACGCGCCAAGGGACGCCGACTCAGCTTTGAATGGGCGCTGATCGATGGCGTCAACGACCGCGAGAGCGACGCCAGAGAGCTGGCGGTGTTGTGTCGTTCGTTGCCACTCGCCGCGCACGTGAACCTCATCCCACTCAACCCGACTCCCGGCTACCCGACTCGCGGCACACCAAAAACGCGCGTACATCAATTCCGTGACCGACTTGAAGAACTCGGTGTCAATGCAACTGTGCGACGTAACCGCGGCACCGACATCGATGCTGCATGCGGTCAGCTGGCGGCAGGGCAACCGGTGCAGCCGATCACCCTGGGTCGGCGTCCAAATACTTCGGATTAGCCACGGCGAGCTTGTCGCGTACGCTCGCCCACACCGCTGCGCGAATCGCCGCCTCGGGTGATGTGTCGTCGGGTGACCTTGGCGCATCGGACGCGTTGCGAATAGCGCTGGCAAGTTCTTCGTCGTTCGCAAACCCAAGATCGGTCAAACGCTCGCGATGACGATCGGCTTGCTCGGGTCCAAGCTCAAGTTCGCGCTCGACCATCGCGAGCACGTTGATGGCAACACGGGTGTGGAACTGCAGGCGACCTGTGGTGCCGGCAAGTACGTCGCGTTCGAGCCACTCGCGAACAGACTCCACCAACTGTTGCGCCGACGGCACATCGTGTGGCATCACCAGCGGCCCTCTATTGCAAGGAAGAGGTCATGTTCGTTCTCGCAGACGCGGCGCCCTATTGCAGCCAGCTCATGGCTACGCGTGAAACCGCTGAGGTGCGACTGGGTCTGAATGATGCACATGATGCCCCATTTCAGCGTGCCGAGCACCTCCCACCAACGAACAACGTCGGCATCCACCTCGGTGCCGGCAGCGTTTGCGTAAGCCTCGAACAATTCGACGTATTCACCCACGCCTCCAGCGGGCTTTGGCGAGCCGAACCGCCACGCCTTCACACACAGCCAGCCAAGGTCTTCCATCGGGTCGCCGAGGTGGGCCAACTCCCAATCGAGCACGGCACGTAACCCGTCTGGTCCAACCATGAGGTTGCCCAGCCGAAAATCACCATGCACGACGCTGACCCGTCCCGCCTGTGGACGATTGCGCTCGAGCCATCGAAACGCCAGCTCAAAGGTGGGATGCGGACAGCCCACGGAGTCGAGTACACCCCGATATTGCTCGATCTGATCCGTTGGTTGCAGGGCTGGCACCGCTGCGGGATCGATGGAGTGCAGACGAGCGAGTGCAACAGCGAGCTCAGCAGTGAGGTGAGTTCGCGCAAACGCATACGTCTCGTCGCGAAGGATCTTGCGCGCGATCGTCTCGCCATCGACATGGCTCAACACCATGTACGCGGCACCCAACTCGCAGACATCGGTGGAGGCAGCAATCACTTCCGGCACAGCCACTCCGCCGGCATGAGCGGCGCGCAGCACAGCGAACTCGGTCCCCATGTCACGAATATCGCCGGCGCGTTGGCGCTGCAGAATCAGCGGCCGGTCATCAGCCTTGAAGGTCCAGGTCTCACGCGATGCCCCGCCGCTGAGTCGGCCGACCTCGGTGATCGTGGCACCGCCCAGCACCACGGACAACGATGCGGCAAGATCGTCGTGGGCCATGCACCTAGGCTCGCACACCACTCGTAGCGGCACGCAAGCGAGGCAATCAGCAGTTCTCGCGTACCGTCGGATACGGATCGACTGCGGGTCCGCCGAGCGGGTGAATTTCGAAGTGCAGATGGGGTGTGCCACGCGCATTACCGCTGTCGCCCACGTATCCAATGACCTCGCCCTTGACGACATCGCCGAGTGTTGCGTAGGCGTCGAGATGGGCGTAGTAATACTTGTTGCCGTCGGCTCCTGTGAACCAGATGGTTGTGCCGCCAAGATCGTTCGTCTGAGGTTTGGCGAAGCCATCCACGACCGCAACCACCATCGTGCCGCGCGGACTGATCATGTCGACACCTTCGTGTTTGCGACCTCCCGAGCGCGGCGCTCCCCACGTATCGGCGAAGCCGTTCGGGCCCTGCACCGGGCACACCCAATCGTCTCCGGTGCCGTAGATCTGATCGACTCTCACGCCAGGGCGACCACCTGCGCCACCCGAACCCGTTGTGCCACCAGCCGAACCGCCCGACGCCTTAAGTCCCGTGAGCACACCGTTGCCGACATCGCCACCGTCTGAGCCGGCGCCCACCGAAAGCGCTTGGTCCTTCTTGAGCTGATCGGCTGCCTCCTGAGCAAGCTGCTCGCTCTTCTTCTGGCGTTGCGCGTCGAGCGCCTTCTTCACGGCCTCACTGGTGAGTCGCTTCTTTTCGATCGCGCGTAGGAGTTCGACTTCATCAAGGGCCTTCTGCTGGAGGATCTTGTAGTTGTGCTGCGCGGCCTCGAACTGCTTGGCAGCCTTGCTTGCCTTCGCCTTTTTCTTGTCGAGTTTGCTGTGCACGTCGGCGTACTCATCGAGGCTGCTTGCCGACGCCTCGTTGATGATGCCCACTAGCACCGCCGTCTCAGCCAACTCGGTTGGCCCGGCTGTGCCAGTGAGCAGGCCAATGCCTGTGGTACCCGTGCCGATATAGCGATTCACCGCGACCAGTTCAACCGTCGAGCGCAAGGCGTCTGCCTCGTGCTGCAACGTCTCAACATCCGCGTCGAGCTGTGTCTTTTGGTCATTGAGCACTTCGAGCTTTGACTCGGCGGCTGCCCACGCGTCGGCGGCAGCGTTGGCACGGTCGCGCGCCGCAGCAATTTCGCGCGCTGCGTCCTCGGCTGTTCCCTGTCCGTTGTCGGCACGCGCCGCGCTGAGACCGACAAGCGATTGACTCATCAGACCCATGGTTGCGACGATGACGACACCAGCAAACCTGCGCATAACTCGCGAAATCGTACCCCGTGGTGTCGTTTTCTTACGTTCATTGGGCCCCAGCTCAGCAAATGCATGCCCTAGCCTGAGCAGACCATGTCGAGCAACACCATCACCGAGGCCCTCCGCTTCGATCACGTCTGCTTCGTTCGCGACGGGCGGCGAATCATCGATCAGATCGACTGGTCGGTCCGCAGCGACCAACGATGGCTCATTCTCGGCGCCAATGGTTCGGGCAAGACCACCCTCGTGCGCCTGGCGTCGATGTACGAGCATCCATCGTCTGGTGGGGTGACGGTGCTCGGCGAAACGCTCGGACAGACCGACGTTCGAGTTCTGCGGCGCCGCATCGGCGTGATGTCGGCGGCACTCGGTGCGCAACTACGCCCGCAACTTACGGCTCAGGACACCGTGGTGACGGCGAAGTACGCAGCGCTCGAGACGTGGTGGCACACCTACACCGAGGCCGACTACGAGCGCGCCCGGGCCTGCCTGGCACGGCTTGGGGTCGAGCGTTATGCCGAACGGACGATGGGCACGCTGTCGTCGGGTGAACAACAGCGGGTCCTCCTGGCCCGCGCGCTGATGAACGAGCCTGGCCTCTTGGTGCTCGACGAACCGAGCGCTCGCCTAGATCTCGGTGGCCGCGAACAACTGGTGAACGCGCTCGCCGAGCTCACCGCCGATCCGGCCGCACCGCCGTTGATCTTGGTCACCCACCACGTTGACGAAGTCCCGCCGGGCATGACGCACGCAATGCTGCTCCGCGAGGGCTCAGTGCTTGCGGCGGGAGACATCGATGCCGTGCTAACGGCCGATGCGCTGAGCGAATGCTTCGGGATGGCGCTCACACTCGAACGGCGTAGCGACGGTCGACTTACTGCGTGGTCGTCTCGCTCACAAGACTGATCAGCCGCCCACGGCTGGCATTGATCTCGTCATGTAGAGCCCGCTCAACGAGTCCACCGGTCCAGAGACCGCCGCCGTAGTACAACTGCATGTCGAGGTGGCAACCCGTGTCGAGCGCTGTCACCTTGGCGCTCAACTTCCACGTGCTGTGCCGGCGACCATCGCGTTCATTGCGTTCGAAGACGACCTCGGCTGGCTCGTGACCAATATCGGATTGACACACCGTTCGAGTCATCACCAGACGTTTCGACCGAGCGAACGGACCAACTCGGGCGCGCAGTTCGACGTTCCAGGCCGGCAAGCCGCCCTCATGCGCCTCGACAGGTTCGGCGCGGTGCACAAGGCCCATCCATTGCGGATACCGGCCCAAATCGTCGACCCATGTAAACAACTCAGCAACGGAGCACGAAGCCGTCAGTTCCGCGGAAATGTTCACCTTTGAAGTATCGCCGTTCGCTCATCGGCTCATCACAATTTGCACACATCTCCTTGCGATCATGTTCCACATCGAGCTCCCCCCGGCGCTCCGATCACACCAAACAACAATCACCAATCACCCCCACCCTTCAAGGAGAACCATCATGAAACTCACCACAAAAATTGGTAGCACCGCTCTCGCCATCCTCATCACGGTCGGCGGTTCGTCGGCAGCATTCGCAGCTGGCACCGGCAACGGCAACGGCAACGGCGGCGAAAATTCCGCCACCGGCAATCGTCCCAAGCTCGAGCAGTTGTGCGCCCACAAGGATGAAATCGTCGCAAAACTCACCGAACGCCAGACCAACTTGACTGCTCGTATCAGCAAGCTGACCGAGCTGAGCCAGAAGGCCACCGACAACGGTCACGCCGATCGGGCCGCGAAAGTTGACAAGCGCATCGCCCGTCTGCAGACGGCACTCGATCGAGTTACCAAGCGGATTGCTGCGGCACCGGCGTTCATCGCCCAGCACTGCGCCTGATCAACACACAGTACTTCACGACATTCCCCCAAGTTCATGTGGTGCCTCGACGCTCGTTGAGGCACCACATGCGCGTTAGAGGCAAGTCGGCAACACTTGGTCCAGGATTTGGCGGCTGATGTATTTCGTGGTTCCTTCACCGCAGTGTTGAGAGGAATGCACACAGTTCAACGTTGCGGCACGATGCGACGTTCCGTTTACGATTTCGCTTTTGGATCGCGTGTGAGCCCGCGAAACGCTCGCGACAACAGCGGGCTATCAGCCTTCAGAAGCCCACCGAGATCGTCGGCATCATCGAAGACCGGACGCCATGGCAAGGCGCGGGTTTCATCGCTGTCTGCCATTGCCGACGGCACCAAATCTCCCACCATCACCGGAGCGGCAAACGTCGCTGGATCAACTTCGGGTGCATCGGTGGACACATCATCATCGACGTCGACGGCGTCGAACACGAACTGTGGCTCGTCGAGCGCCGTATCGTGCGGCTTGCGCGCCGGGCGTTTGATGCGACGCAACTCGCTCGTCGCATCACGGTCAGCCACCCGAAACAATCGTGGGCGAGGTTCACGTCGGTCGTCGAGTGTCCAACCACGCGGCACCACCATGGCATCGGCATGGCGGCGACAAACGACACCCATACGTAACGGCGGCGAGCCATCCGGCACGGCATCGAGCCAGACAAGTAATCGATCAGGGTCCATGCCATACGCGACGCCCGCTGGTGCCGAGCATCCTGGACGTTCGCAAAGCCGAGCCACGTCGACCACGGTACTACTGCGTCGCCAACGGCGCGGGCTTCGATTCGGTCGTTTTGTTACGACGGCTGTAAGCGCCTCTCGCCGTTGGCAGCAGTGCTACACCTGTCGGCCGAGAAACGACAGCAGCCGAGTCTGTGCATCGGCACCCTCGGGCGCTTCGACCTTTGCTCCGAACACGCCTGGCTGACGGATCATCGCATCGAGTGGGAGCAAGCCGGAGTACGCACCTTCACAAGCTGCTTGGTCGAGGTGCTCGTCACCGCCGACGGCGCGGGCGAGATCCCAAGTGTGGATGAGTACATCGTTGCAAATCAATCGACCAATGAGCTGCTCTGCAGGCATTGGCCCCATCGGCCCAGGCATTGACTGGCTGAGATCGCCAGTGGTCACGCCCGCGAGGAACTGAGAACGTGACGCGTCCCACGCGCTGACGATGTCGGCATCGGCGGCGACTTCTACGGGTGCACTTCCTGCCAACGCACCACCGATTCGGCTGAGGTTGTTGGAAACGTGCACCACGACATCGCGTGCCGTCCACTCGCCACATGGTGATGGATTCGACCACGACGCAGTATCGGCTGCCCGTACCCGCTCATCGAAACCCTGGATAAGACCACTGACTCTTTGGATGACTTCATCGCTCATGCGCACATGGTAGACGCCGATGTCCAACGCTCGAAACCGCATCGTCGACAGGGCGACGCCGACCCGTTTCATTATCTATCAATATTTATTGAGACAATATTTCCTGTATGGGTATAGTGTGCCCCAATGATGCGATTCGACTCATCCTCATCAGTGACATTGCGTGGAACAGCGTGAGCACGAAGCTGAACAAACGCGGCGTCGTCGACATCAAACGACGAGCCACGCTCCACGCCGCGCTGGGTGATCCGTACCGCTTGGCCATCGTTGAGGACCTTGCCGTAAGCGATCGCTCACCAAAAGAGCTCGGTGAGCGACACGGGTTGCCCACCAACCTGTTGGCACATCACCTCGATGTGCTGGATACCGCTGGTCTGATCATGCGCGTCACGTCCGCAGGTGACAAGCGCCGCCGATACGTTCGCCTGACCCGCGAGCCGCTGGCGGCGTTACATGTTGCCACGAGCCGCTCGATCGGAAAAGTGCTGTTCGTGTGTAGCCACAACTCGGCGCGCTCGCAGCTGGCGGCTGTGCTGTGGAAAGCCCGCACAGGACATTCGGCGACGTCGGCTGGTACTCATCCGGCAGCGAACGTGCACCGTGGCGCTGTTGCTGCCGCGCGCCGGGCCGGACTCGATCTCAGTAATTCCGTGCCACGCCGCATCGATCGCCTCGATCGCCTCGATCCCACCGCGCAGGTCGTCACGGTCTGCGATCAAGCGCTCGAGGAACTCCGTCCCGGGCCGAACTGGTGGCATTGGTCGATCCCTGATCCGGTCGAGACAGGCACCGCCGCTGCGTTCGACGCTGTTGTGGCCGACCTCGACGCACGGATTCACTCGCTCATCAGCTGACCGACATCTCTCTGAAACCCTCATCTCTCACCCGCGACTTGAACTGGACCCCGCAATGACCACTCGCATCGGTATCAATGGCTTCGGTCGGATGGGACGACTCGTGATTCGCGCGTTGCGCCTCCACCCTGAGCTCGTACTCGCGCACATCAACGAACGAAAGGGAGGGGTAGCAACCGCTGCGCACCTGCTCGAGTTCGACTCGGTACACGGCCGCTACACCGGAACCGTCAGCACCGATGGCTCCTCGTTGACCATCGATGGAGCCACCGTCACCTACTCCGAACACGACGATCTCGGCGCTATCGCGTGGGCCGACCACGGTGTCGACCTCGTCCTCGAATGCACGGGCGCGTTTCTCACCGCCGAACGGCTCGCTCCATATTTCGCACAAGGCGTGAAGAAAGTGGTCGTGGCCGCCCCGGTCAAGAGCGCCGGGGTACTCAACGTTGTGATGGGCTGCAACGACCACCTGTACGACCCGACTGTGCACGACATCGTCACCGCGGCGTCATGCACCACGAACTGCCTCGCGCCGGTTGTGAAGGTGCTCCATCAGGCGATCGGCATCGAACGCGGGGCCATCACGACAATGCATGACGTCACCAACACGCAGGTGATCGTCGACGCGCCGCACAAGGATCTGCGTCGCGCGCGATCGGCGCTGAACTCGTTGATCCCAACATCCACGGGCTCGGCCACCGCAATCACAATGATCTACCCGGAGCTCACCGGCAAGCTCAATGGTCTGGCCGTGCGCGTGCCATTACTCAACGCCTCACTCACCGACGCGGTCTTCACTATGCAGCGCGATACCTCGGTGGATGAAATCAATCATCTTCTCCGTCTCGCTGCCGACGGCGAGTTGGCGGGCATCCTTGGATTCGAGGAGCGACCGCTGGTGTCGGCCGACTTCACCAACGAAACGCGTTCGGGCGTTGTCGACGGTCCGTCAACGATGGTCATCGACGGTGGCATGGTGAAGGTTCTCATCTGGTACGACAACGAGTACGGCTACGTGTTCCGAATGGCCGAACTGGCCGCCAAGGTGGCCGCCTCAATGCGCCAAGGCTCCGCAACGGTGACGACGAAATGAAGCTCAAGAACTACGCCCTGGTCACTGCGGGCTATTGGACCTTTACGCTCACCGACGGCGCATTGCGCATGCTGGTGCTGTTGCACTTTCACGAACTCGGGTATTCCCCGGTGTCGATCGCCTTCCTCTTTCTGGCCTATGAGTTCATGGGTATTGTCACAAACCTGCTCGGCGGCTGGGTTGGATCGCGCACTGGCCTCAACCGAACCCTGGTGGCCGGCCTCGGTTTGCAGATCGTGGCGTTGGTGGCACTCACGCAGCAGCAACCCCGGTGGCGCGAATGGGCATCAGTCGCGTTCGTGATGACCGCGCAGGCGTTGTCCGGTGTCGCCAAGGATCTCACCAAGATGAGTTCGAAGAGCGCCGTGAAAGCGGTTGCGGGAACCGGTGATGGGGCCCTCTTTCGGCTCGTTGCCATTCTCACCGGATCGAAGAACGCGCTCAAGGGAGTCGGCTTCTTCCTCGGCGCGGCGTTGCTGTCATCGATCGGTTACCGCTCGGCTCTCTGGTCGATGGCCGCGATGTTGGCCGTCGCCGCCATCGCAGTGCTCGTCCTGCTCGACGAGGACATTGGGCGTTCGAAGAAGAAGGCACCGCTCCGATCGATTTTCTCGAAATCGACAGCGGTGAACCGTCTCTCTGCCGCACGGTTCTTTCTGTTCGGCTCCCGCGATATCTGGTTTGTCGTCGCGCTTCCAGTGTTCCTGGACGAGCACCTCGGCTGGTCGTACAAGGGCATCGGTGGCTTCCTCGCCGTCTGGGTAATTGGGTATGGAATCGTTCAATCCTTCGCACCGAAACTTTTGCAGCGCAGGGGCGACCTCGTGCTCGATGAGATTCACGCGGCGCGCCAATGGGCGTTCGTGCTCATCGGCGTGTCGGCTGCCATTGCCATCGCCGTCTCGTTGGAGATCGCCACCACGGTCGCAGTCGTCGCAGGTTTAGTGGTGTTCGGAGTCGTGTTCGCGCTGAACTCGTCGCTGCACTCGTTCCTGATTCTTGCCTACTCGGACGACGACGCGGTCGCCCTCGACGTCGGCTTCTACTATTCAGCAAACGCTGCTGGTCGCCTCGTCGGCACCTTGCTCTCCGGTCTGCTCTATTTGTGGGGCGGGCTCGAGGCTGCACTGTGGGGTTCGGCAGCGTTTGTCACGATCACTTGGCTACTCACACTGCGCCTTGCGCCGATGCCAGTCTCGGCCGCGTCGTTCTTAAGTACGAGCGAGGCGTCATGAGCAAGATCGAGGGCGTCAGCGGCGAGACGCGGGGCACCTCCGTGCCCGCAGACACAACGTCAGGTGGGCGGCTCTCTGTTCTTGACCGACTGCTTCCACTGTGGATCGGTCTTGCAATGGTTGTCGGCATCGTGCTCGGGCGAGTGTTCCCTGGTCTCAATGACCAACTGGAGAAGGTGAAGATCGACACCGTGTCGCTGCCGATTGCGATTGGTTTGTTCATGATGATGTATCCGGTACTTGCCAAGGTTCGTTATCGATCGATCGGCACGGTGGTAGCCGATCGTCGGTCGTTGGTGATGTCGCTCGTCTTGAATTGGTTGATCGGCCCCGCGGTGATGTTCACGCTCGCGTGGCTGATGCTTGCGGATCTCCCCGAGTACCGCACGGGACTCATCATCGTCGGCCTCGCCCGCTGCATCGCAATGGTGCTCATCTGGAATGATCTTGCCTGCGGAAACCGTGAGCTCGCTGCCGTGCTCGTCGCGATCAATTCTCTCTTCCAGATTGTGGCGTACTCGTTGCTCGGCTACTTCTATCTCGACCTACTCCCGGGTTGGCTCGGTCTCGACAGTAAAGGCATCGACGTCACCGTGTGGGAGATCGCCAAGTCGGTGCTCATCTTCCTCGGCATCCCATTGCTCGCCGGATTCCTCACACGCACCTTGCTCGAACGCGCCAAAGGAACGGACTGGTATGAGACGTCATTCCTTCCCAAGATCGGGCCGCTCGCGCTCTATGGACTGCTGTTCACCATCGTGATTCTGTTTGCCCTGCAGGGAGACCGGATCACGAACCAGCCTTTCGACGTCGCGCGCATCGCCCTCCCGCTGCTGGCGTACTTCGCGATCATGTGGTTCGGCAGCTTCTTTACAGGACTGAAGATGCACATCCCCTACGATCGCAATGCATCCATCGCGTTCACTGCGGCCGGCAACAACTTCGAACTCGCCATCGCCGTCGCGATCGGCGTCTTCGGCGTCTCCTCCGGACAAGCGCTTGCGGGTGTGGTCGGACCGCTCATCGAAGTTCCCGTCCTCGTCGGACTTGTCTATGTGGCGTTATGGGCCCGACGACGCTTCTATCCGCTCGGAGCGTCCGACGATGGCGTGGGGCGCGCACAGTGACCGAGAACGGGCGGAATTGTCCATCGACTGACAGACCGTAGGAACCGCAGATTGGCGCAGATCGCCGGCTGTGTGCGCTGGTATTCGGGTGGTCGCGCATATTCTTTACGACAGGCGGACGGCCTTCTGCACTCATCTGATATCTTGTGATATCACTGGAGGTGGATCTGTGGCAGACATCCTTATTCGAGACATCCCCGACGAGGTCATCGCCGCGATCGATGCTCGGGCGAGGCGGGTCGGATTGTCACGAACCGAGTACCTGCGCCGCACGCTGGAGCGTGAGCGTGTCGGCGGCTCCGAACCCGTCACGGTCGATCACCTGAACCGTGTCGCATCGTTGGCTGCCGATCTCGACGATCCGGAGGTCATGTCCGGGGCGTGGTCGTGAGCCCATGGCTGATCGACAAGTCTGCACTTGTCCGGCTGAGCGCAACTGCCGACTCTGACGAGTGGGCCAGTCGTATCGAGCGCGGTCTGGTCCGCATCTCCACGGTGACGCGTCTCGAGCTCGGATACTCGGCGCGGTCCGCTGCCGATCATCGGCTGCTGCTCTGCGGATCACCGATCTCATCGATGCCCGTGGAGTACCTGACACCCAAGATCGAGGACCGGGCGCTCGAGCTGCAGTTTGCGCTCGCCGAACGCGGTCACCACCGGTCACCTTCGATCCCCGATCTGTTGATCGCCGCGACCGCCGAGCTCTCTGAGCTGACCGTGCTCCAC
>JANLPV010000095.1:0-83652 GCA_031367435.1 Actinomycetes bacterium
GCGTAGTAGTACGCGACTCCGGAGAACAAGATTGCGTCAGTGACGCGGTCGATGACCGAATCGAAGAAGGCACCGCGCTGGCTCACCTGGTTCGACGCCTTGGCCAACGCGCCATCGAGTAGATCGGGCAGCGCGGCGAGAATCACCAACGCGAAACCGAGCAGAAGCCTGCCGTCACCGATAGCAAGACCAGCACCGATGGCAACAAGCACACCCAGAATGGTGAGGTGGTCCGGCGACAAACCAGTACGGCGGAGCAGGGCGCCGATGGGGCGCACGGCCTTATCAACCGGGGCCCGGAGTTTGCCGTCAAACATTGAGTTCTAGGTTACCCCAGCACTCGCGCAAACAACATCGGCCACAAGCGCGCGACACTGTGAACTATGAGCCAATCGACCCCCGCCGACCTTGCTATCGCGTTTCGTTCGATCCCACGGCGACTTCGTGAGGCGGGAATCGGCAGCGTCGACCCAATCGACGTCACCCAAACAACGGCCGTCGTCGATGACGTGATCAGCGCAGCCGCCAAGCTGATGGGTTGCGACGCCACGGTCGACGCAATCGCAGTAGCTATTGAGCGCAAACCTCTCGCAGATTGGACCGACGGTCAGCTACACGCGGTGCAGGCTCATGCAACCACGGCCGGTACCGCCGTTCGGGCGTTGCATGACCGCAACGACTCAGCCGGATCGTAAACCGAACGATCAACTGCGAACGACCAACTACAGCGAACAATCAACTACACACGATCAACTACAGCGACGGTTCGTTCCAGTCGGTCTCGGGATTGTCCTGAATGAGATGCTCAACGACGCGGCCATCGATCGCATCGACGAGCACAAGACCGCGCTGTCGCGGAGGATTTTCGCTCGAGTAACACAGCACACGCCACGTCGGTCGGCTGCGTAGACCGCGCCACACTTGCTGCGCAGAGGCATGACCGACAGCAAAGCCAACGGCACCAGTGGCAGCGACAAGGGCCTGCTTCTCATCGATCTGCATTCGCCAACCCGAGGTGAGGCAGAACACTCCGAACGCACCGAGCATCAGCGCAGCGAAAGCAAACCCTCTGTTGACCAGAACGGGTTCACCGTCGCGATGGGTGAACCACACTGCCAGGCACAAGCCGGCAATTACCACGTACAGCACGCCGGGGGTGCGTCGGCGACTGTTGTCGGGAAACTGATACGGACCGACGAACTCGCTCGCGTTGAGGTCATCGGGGAGCGCGTCGCGGATCTCTTCGGTATCGCTGCTCGGGATCGGCGTGTCAGACATTGATGTTCAGGCTACGGCGGTCGGCCAAGCCGCGCGAAGTTTCGCTGCGGTGTCGGGCAGTGCTTCGGGCAACGTACGCGTGTTGGCCGTTGCCGTCATGAAGTTTGCGTCGCCGTTCCACCGGGGCACAACGTGCACATGAAGGTGCTGACGCACGCTGCCACCTGCTGGTTCGCCAAGATTGATGCCCACGTTCACACCGCCTGGATGCATTGCCACCTTCACGGCGCGCACGGCATTCGTCACGGTGTTCCAGAGCTCATCGGACTCAACGGCATCGAGATCCTCGAGGTCAGCGATCTCGCGATACGGCAACACGAGCACATGACCCACGCTGTAGGGGAAAGCGTTCATGATCGCAAAAGTGGTGGGTCCACGAAACACGATGTGCGACGCATCGTCGTCGAGGCCCGATTGCAGAATGCGCGTGAACACACTCGACGTCTCGTCGGGGTGCACCCCCCCAGCAGCGCCGGCGGAATGCACATATGTCGCACGCCAACCGTTCCACAACTGTTCGAGGGGGGTCATGCGACGTGAGCTGCGCTGGCGCTGTCCTGCGCAACGTCGGCGGCGAGGCGTTCGATGAAGGTTGTCACAGGCACGCCGCGCTCAACTTCACCGCCGCGCGGGTTGACACCAAAGGTGTGCGCGGCAACGTCGTCGTCTCCGACCACGAGCACATATGGCAGCTTTTCGAGCTTGGCCGAACGAATGCGTTTGCCGAGTTGATCGTTGGCTTCGATCACATCGACCCGGAAACCGGCATCACGAAGCAACGCTGCAGTCGTCTGTGCGTACTCCTCGTGCGCGGTTGCCACGGGAAGAATCCGAACCTGCACGGGTGCGAGCCACGCCGGAAATGCGCCGGCATAGTGCTCGAGCAACACACCGAAGAATCGCTCGACCGAACCGAACAACGCTCGATGCAACATGATCGGCTGATGGCGGTTGTTATCGGCACCGACGTATTCGAGATTGAAACGGTCGGGCAGGTTGAAGTCGCACTGAATGGTGCTGAGCTGCCACGTACGCCCGATTGCGTCCTTGACATCGACATCGATCTTGGGACCATAAAACGCAGCGTCGCCGTGCTTCACCTTGTACGCGAGGCCGTGTCGATGCAGTGCCTCGCGCAGCGCGTCGGTTGCCTTGTCCCAGATCTCGTCAGAGCCAACCGACTTCTTGGGGTCGCGCGTACTGAGGTTGGCCGTGAAGTCGGTGAAACCGAAGGCACGTAGAACGGACAGCACGAAATCCAGCAAGGAGGCGATCTCGTCTTGCAGTTGTTCCTCGGTGCAATAGATGTGGCTGTCGTCTTGCGTGAAGCCACGAATACGCATGAGCCCGTGCAGCGTGCCGGCGCGTTCGTAGCGGTACACCGTGCCGAGTTCGAACAGCCGTAGCGGAAGCTCGCGATACGAACGCTGCCGCGAACGAAAGATGAGGCAATGCATCGGGCAGTTCATCGGCTTCATGTAGTACGTGCCGTTATCCATCTCCATCGGTGGATACATACCGTCTTTGTAGAAGTCGAGGTGCCCGCTCGTCTGAAAGAGATTCGCGTTGGCAAGGTGCGGAGTGAACACGAACTGGTAGCCACCGTTTTGGTGACGGTCGCGGCTGTAGTCCTCCATGTGCTTGCGGACAATTGCCCCCTTCGGATGCCATACGGCCAGGCCGCCGCCCAACTCTGAGGGGAAGCTGAGCAGATCGAGCTCTGTGGCCAGTTTTCGGTGGTCGCGCTTTTCGGCTTCTTCGAGGCGGTGCAGGTGCTCTTCGAGCGCGGCCTTCGTGTCCCAAGCGGTGCCGTAGATGCGCTGCAACATCGGACCCTTTTCGTTGCCGCGCCAATATGCGCCCGCGACTTTCATCAGCTTGAAGTGTCCGAGGCGCGCTGTCGAGGGCACGTGGGGGCCGCGACACATGTCGACAAACTCGTCGGTGTTGCGGTACACGCTGACCGTTCCGTCGGGGTCGACCTCACCCGCGTCGACGTTGAGGTCTTCGTCGTCGGGGTCGACCACCACTCCAGCAAGGGCGCGTACGCGCTCGATGATTTCACATTTGTAGGGCTGATCGGCGAATAGCTTCAGCGCATCGTCGATGGACATTTCGCTGCGCACGAATGGCTGATTGGCGTTGATGATCTCGCGCATACGCGCCTCGACCGAGACGAGGTCGTCCTCGCCGAACGTGTTGTTGTCGGACAACTCGAAGTCGTAATAGAAGCCATCGGTTATGGCTGGCCCGATCGAATATTTCGCGCCGGGGAACAGTTGCGTCACGGCTTGGGCCATGACATGCGATGTGGAGTGGCGCAGAACGTGGCGGCCTTCATCAGAGTCGGCCGTGATGATCGCAACCGATGCGCCGTTGGGCAGTGGAGCACCAAGGTCGGCTTCGTCACCGTTCACGACCGCTGCCACTGCAGCCTTTGCCAAGCGAGATCCGATCGACGCGGCAACGTCGGCCGCGGTAGTTCCCTGCGAAAAGGAGCGTTGCGTACCGTCGGGAAGGGTGATGAGGATCTCTGTCATAGCCCACGCATTCTACGGGAGCGTCACCGTGGTGGCCGTTGATTTAGCAAAGCGCGACGGTGAACAACAGTCGACTCGCTCTCTCTGAACGGCTTGACTATTCGACTCCGGCGGAGATGAGCGACCGTTCTGGAGCGGGGTCGACTTCGTCATGTACGTGTGCGATCACTGCCTTGTCCGTCGGCAGGCTGTCGGCCTTCTTGGTCGCGTACGTATTGCGATACTCCTGGCCCGTGAGCTCACGAATCTCGAACATCAACTCATCGGTGATCTGACGCAGCACCAGGTGATCATCAGCACGCGAGCGATATCGCTCGACCTTGATGGCCCGACCGATCTTGATCGTGCACGCCTTGCCCACCCTTGGCAGTTTCGCATCGGGAGGCTGGATGAGATCGGTTCCGATCACACCGACCGGGTAGATCGGGCAACCGACTTTGAGTGCCAATCGCGCTGCGCCCGTGTGACCCTTATAGAGCAGTCCATCCCGGCTACGGGTGCCTTCGGGAAAAATGCCGAAGAGCTCGCCACGGCGAAGGACGGCCTCAGCAGCATCGAGCGCGGAGGAACTCTTTTCGCCCCCGCTGCGATCGATGGGGATCATGCCCAACGCGGGAAACAAGAACTTTGTCTTCCACGAATCCATGTACTCAGCCTTGCCGACGAAACTGATGTTGCGACCGACATGAAGCATCAGAAATCCGCTGTCGAGAAAGCTGATGTGATTCGGACACAGGATGGCTGGCCCGGTTGCGGGCAGATTCTCAAAGCCCTCGAGCGAGAAATGCCACAACTTGTTGGCGAGCGGACGAATCACCTTTCTGGTGCGCCGCTGCAGTGCGCCGGCACCTTGAGGCGCGTTCGTTGCCTTGGTCACCCTCGCTGCGCTCATCGGCTCTCACCTGCACGCCACATGCAGCACACTGTAAACGACAAACGCGACTCGATCTGAAAAACGATGTCTATTTGTGCAAATGGCGGGCGGCGTTCACGTTGCGAATGTTGAGCAGGTACCAGCGAAATGAATCAGAGATCGACGCCGAGCAAAGCGGCCGCGAGACTCACGTCGTGTCCGGCTGCCGCTGCCGCGTCGATGGCGGCTACTGCTTGAACCGTGTCGAGATCGTTGTCAAGTGCGGCTCGAACGTCGTCGCGCACATCGCACGGCGCGCCGCCACGTGACGCCACCCAACGCTGTAGTCGAGCATCGGCGCGAGGCATGAGGTCGTCTTCCCAGCTCCAATCGACGCGATAGTGGTGCTCGATGATCGAAAGGCGGATCGCCCGTGCATCCCAGGCCTCGCGCAGCTTGTCGACGAACACCAGATTGCCGAGACTCTTCGACATTTTCTTGCCGTGCATGTGCACCATCGGCCCATGCAGCCAGTGTTTCACGAACTGTTCGCCTGTGGCGGCCTCGCTCTGTGCGCGTTCGCATTCATGATGAGGGAAGATCAGGTCTGAACCGCCGCCGTGCAGGTCGATTGTCTCGCCCAATTCGCGAAGTGCAAGCGCGCTGCATTCGATGTGCCAGCCCGGTCGTCCTGGACCCCACATCGTCTGCCACGACGGCTCGTCGGGGGCCGACGGATGCCACAACACGAAGTCGAGCGCATCGCGTTTGTTGGGGTCGTCGACGTTGCCGCCGCGCTCGCGGGCGAATTCGATCATCTGCTCTCGCGTGTAATGCGACAACGATCCAAAGCTGGGGAACTTCGACACGTCGAAATAGACCGAGCCGCCGGCCTGATAGGCGAAACCTCGCTCAAGAACAATGCCGATGAAGCCGCGAATGTCACTGATCGCTGACGACGCACGCGGAGTGCTGAACATCGGCAGCATGTTCAGCGCAGCCATATCGCGCTCGAAGCGAGCCTCTTCGCCGGCGGCAAGATCGAGATAATGCACACCAAGTTGGCGGGCTTTGGCGAACAGCGGATCGTCGACATCGGTGACGTTACGAACGCACTTCACTGTGTGGCCGAGATCGATGAGTCGGCGCTGCAGTACGTCGTATGTCACGAACGTCGCGGCGTGACCGAGGTGGGTCGCGTCGTACGGCGTGATACCGCACGTGTACATCAACACATTTGGACCTGGCTCGAATGGCACCACAGCTTGACGGGCCGTGTCGTAGAGACGCATTGTCAAGACTGTTTTCCTTCTGCTTTCTTGGCGTCGCGCGGATCGCTTCGGATGCCAGTGAGCTTGGGTGCCACGCGCGTCTTATAGCGCACGTTGAGCTGCAACAACACCGCCGTAAACGCCTCGATCGCAGTCGCATTCGACAACTCGCCCGCGTCGAGCGGGCGGCAGCCAGGAATCTTCGAAACGATGTCGGCCACGATGAGTGTGGCCGCGGGGTCATCGCTGCAGATCAGAACGTCGGAGTCGATCGGTGAACCGAGATGCCCAAGTTCGTTGGCGGGCAGATGATGGAACGCGGCGACAACTCGACATCGCGGCACAGCAGCCTGCACGTGCGCGGCAACGCTGCCGCGAGGCGGCACCAACGGCTGGAACTCATGGCCTACGCGCACCAACGCATTGGCCATGCTGATCACCACTTTGCCGGCGAGAAGATCTTCGAACTCCTGTGCGGTCGTGGCCGCGGAATCCCACGGTGTTGCGATGATGACGATGTCGCCCGCCGCCGCGCCGGGGTTGTCGCCGCATTCGAGACGTTCGGCGAGCTCGGGCCATTTGGCGATCAGTTGATCTCGAATCTCCATCGATCGATACTTCGACCGCGACCCGATGATGCACGTATAGCCGACCGAGGCGAGGCGCGCCGCAAGAGCACTACCCGCCGGGCCTGTCCCACCCAAGATTCCGATTCGCATATCTCTCAGCCTGCCACAACGAGTGCTCATCGCCACACCGGATCGCCGCTAGGGTCGATTCTCATGGGTCTGCTCACAGCGAAAAATATCGTGATCACCGGGGTCCTCACCGACGCATCGCTTGCGTTCGGGGTGGCCAAGCTCGCACAGAACGAGGGTGCCAACGTTGTGCTCACCGGCGCAGGTCGCGCGCTCAGCCTTACCGAACGAATCGCCCGCAAGCTGCCAACGACTCCACCGGTGTTCGAGTTCGACGTCACAGTGCCCGAGCACATCGATTCGGTCCGTGCCAGCGTTGCCGAAGTGTTCGGTCAGGTCGATGGTGTCCTTCATGCAATCGGATTTGCGCCGGCGGTGTGTCTGGGCGACGACTTCATGGCCGCCACATGGAACGACGTATCGGTCGCGATGAACATCTCGGCATACTCGCTCAAGACCTTGGCCGATGCCTTCGTGCCCCTGATGCCCAAGGGCAGCTCGATCGTTGGCCTCGATTTCGACAACACCGTTGCGTGGCCTGCGTACAACTGGATGGGTGTCGCGAAGTCGGCGCTCGAATCCGTCAACCGATACCTGGCGAAAGAGCTCGGCCCACGAGGCATTCGCAGCAACCTCGTCGCAGCCGGCCCGATCAAGACAATGGCCGCCAAGAGCATCCCCGGGTTCAAACAGTTCGAGGATGTGTGGGATGTTCGCGCTCCCCTCGGCTGGGATGTGTTTGACTCGAGTGCAGTCGCCAAGGCTGTCGTTGCTTTGCTCAGCGATTGGTTTCCAGCGACCTCCGGCGAAATAATTCATGTCGATGGCGGCTTTCACGCAGTTGGTGCGTAACTCGTGAGCACTGAGCTGGGCGCGAAACCGCCTATTGCGAAGGCGCCAACCGGTTCAAGACTGATCTGGGAGCCGGTCGAGCTCTGACCGAGCAGCCACCGCTGCCAGCTCGCGGGCGGCGGCGGCGATGTTCCCCGCCGCAGCCGCGACACGTGTCGCTTCATCAGTTGGGTCGTGGACGACTGCGCTCCCCTGGCTGCTCCCCCTCCGCTCCCCCGACCCAAAGTTTGTTGAAGCAAATACGTCGGAATTGGACGCCGACCTATTTCGTTCAACAAATCAGGGGGAGGGACAGGGCGAGCGGCTCACACAAGGTTTACGCCCTAAATCTCAACGCCGCTGAAGTTCACCAGATTTGATGCACGTCCGCTGCCGCGGCGGGCTCTCCATCGGGTGGTTCGCGTGTACGGCTCACGTGTAACAACAAGGCGGATGGTCACCTTTGAGTGCGAAGGAGCTACGCCGTTGAGGTTGTCGCCGGTACGGTGGCTTGATGGCTCACACCAACCGCCTCGCCGCCGAAACCAGTCCATACCTACGCCAGCACCAGGACAACCCGGTCGACTGGTATGCGTGGGGTCCCGAGGCGTTTGCCGCGGCGACCGAGCGCAATGTGCCGATCCTGTTGAGCGTTGGCTACAGCGCCTGCCACTGGTGTCACGTGATGGCACACGAGTGCTTTGAAGACATCGATGTCGCCACGGAGATGACCCGACTGTTCGTCAACGTGAAGGTCGACCGCGAGGAACGCCCCGATGTCGACGCCATCTACATGGATGCTGTGCAGGCGCTCACCGGTCGAGGTGGCTGGCCGATGACCGTTTTTCTCACGCCAGATGGCAAGCCGTTCTACGGCGGCACATACTTTCCAAAAGCTCACTTCCTGAGCCTCATGAACACCATCGACGATGTCTGGCGCACAAAGCCCGGTGATGTGATGCAGAACGTGTCGGCCTTGATGCAGGCACTCGGTCGCACCACCGAACTCACACCAGCCGACACCGTGCCTGGGGCCGAGCTGATCAACGCGGCGCTCGCGCAGCTCGGTCAGAACTTCGATTCCGTGTGGGGCGGTTTTGGCGGCGCACCGAAGTTTCCATCGACGATGAACCTCGATCTCGTGCTGCGCTCGTTTCTCAGCAACCCCAACGAAGCTGCGCAAACAATCGTCACCACCTCGCTCGACGCAATGGCAAGTGGCGGCATGTACGACCACCTCGGCGGCGGGTTTGCGAGATACAGCGTTGATCGCGAATGGCTCGCCCCGCATTTCGAAAAGATGCTCTACGACCAGGCGCTGCTGGTGCGGGTGTACCTACATGCGTGGCTCGTCTTTGGTCACGATCGCTGGAAGCAGGTGATCGAGGAAACGATTGGCTACATCCTCAGCGAGATGACGCACCCCGCCGGAGGGTGGTACTCGGCCGAAGATGCCGACTCGCTCGACGGCACGGGCCATTCGCATGAGGGTGCGTTCTATACCTGGACCGCAGCGGAGGTCCGCGAGGTCCTCGGTGCCGATCTTGGCGCTGTTGCCGACGAATGGTACGAGATCACCGAGCAGGGCAACTTTGAAGGGCGCAACATCTTGTGCCGGATGCATCACCGCGCCGAGTTGATCCGGCCCGGCAACGTCGAGCAAGCCAGACAAATGCTCTTCGAAGCCCGCGCACGTCGGCCGCGGCCTGGCCTCGACAACAAGGTGCTCACCGAGTGGAACGCGCTGTTCCTCGCGACTCTCGCCGAGGCAGGTGCGGCGATGGGCCGCCAAGATTGGCTGCAGGCCGCTGTGACCAACGCCGAGTTCCTGCTCAGCGAATTGCGCACGCCAGAAGGTCGCTGGCATCGCTCATGGCAGGCCGATGGCACGCCACATGCTCGTCACGCCGCGCTCGCCGCCGATCATGCCAACCTCATCGATGCCTTCACGCGACTTGCGGAGGCAACCGGCCAAGCACGCTGGATTACCGAGGCATGCAATGTTGCCGACGTACTCCTCGATCACTTTTGGGACACCGACGCGGGCGGAGTGTTCACCACAGCCGACGACGCCGAAGCCCTGATCGTGCGCCAGAAGGATCTGATGGACAACGCCACGCCGTCGGCGAACTCGGTCACGGCGTTGGCGCTCTACCGGCTCGGCGCGCTCACCGGGCAGGGCCGCTTCACCAACCACGCTGATCAGACGCTGCAGCTCATCGCCCGCGTGATGACCCAGGCACCCACCGCATGTGGCAATGCGTTGGCGGCCGTCGAGATGCGTCACCGCGGTTTCACCGAGATTCTCGTGACCGGCAACCGCGGCGATCTCGTCGCCGCGGTGCAACAGCGTTGGTTACCAAACGCCGTACTCGCATGGGGCGAGCGCTACGATTCGCCATTGTGGGAAGGTCGACCTGACGGCGCTGCGTACGTCTGTCACGACTTCGCGTGCGAGTTGCCGGTGAGCACGTCAGCCGACCTCGCTGCGTTATTGCCCAAACCTTGACAGGAACTCAGCGACTCGTTCGCGTAGAGTGCCACCCGTTGCGTTCACGAAAGGTATTTCACCATGAAGGCCATCTCATTCGTCGCCGTTGGCGTCGCGTCATTACTCAGCCTCGCCGCTTGTTCAAGCTCGGGTTCAAAGACCGCGTCTTCGAGCCCCGGCGCCAGCGTGCCCGCGGGTGCCAGCGTGCCGGCAAACACAACTGCAGACTCAGGCCCGAAGTCGTCTGATTCGCCCAAGACCACCGCGCAACCATCGAAGGAATGCGCAACGTTCATTCTCGCCAGGAACACCGCGCTATCTGGCGACCGCACGAAGATGGGAGAACTTCCCGACGAGTACAACAAGCTCTCCGCGAGCTTTGCGACGCTTGCAGCAAACGCGCCGGCCGACCTCAAGGCCGACTTCGCAGTGGTAAGCAAGACATACAGCGACCTCAGCGCGCTTGCCAAGAAGGCAGCAGATATTGCCGCGTTCAAGTCCAATCCCGACGCGCTGAAGCTCATTTCGGACTCGAAATTCACGACGTCAATCGTCCGTGTCACGGAATACACCGCGAAGACATGCCCTGAGAAGTAGCTGCACGATCGGTCGCAGTCGCCGACTCTCACGGTGCCTGAGCCGTATTACCAACCTCCACGATGAATGATCTCGCGAACGCTTCGACGCGGGCGGGTGGCGCTTCGGCCCTCGCCCTGAGCCGTACGCGGCTGGTCGGGCCAACCGAGCGCTATCGCACCGAGTAACTGCAGGTGATCGGGTATGTGTAACTCGGCACGCAGCTCAGCGTCGCCGGTAAACACCCCGAACAACAGCGCCCCAAGGCCAACGGACTCGGCGGCCAGCAGCAACGTGTTCAGCGACATCGACGCGTCGACCGTCCAATACGGCGTCGGCCAGGCGTGCACTCCCTCACCGAGACCGGTACGCACCTTGTCTGCCTGCGAGTAACGCTCGACATAGGCCACCGGATCAGCAAGCGCCAACGCGATGACCGGTGCCCTCAGCAGGCCAGGCCAGCGGAAGTCGCCGCGTCGTTCGGCGGGCAGCGTGATGTCCCAAAAGCGGGCGGTGTCGGCACCTTCGAGCACCACGAGGTGCCAGCCCTGTGTCTTGCCAGCGCTCGGAGCCCGCGCCGCGAGATCGACGAGTTGGTCAACGAGGTCGGCGGGCACGGCGCGACTGTCGAACGAACGGGTCATCCGCCGTGAACGAACGACCGTGCTGAAGTCCTTGCTCAGCGCGCCCCGAGCTTTACGAGGTCTTCGGCCATGGTCCAACCGTGCACGATGAGGGCACCGCCCTTTTTCACGTTCACCGAAGCGAACTGAGCCGCGACAGCCGGTGCGATCTTTTCTGGCTTGAGCGACTCATGATCGAGAAAACCGCTTTGCCCATTGGTCTTGGCGACAAATGTTTGCTCGTCATAGGTGGTATCGACACCGAAGCGCTTTGCCAGACGACGGCCCCATGCCCGCTCTTCGCCAACGGCGCGATGACCGGGGCGAGGAATCAGTTCGGTGAGGGACTTGAATGCCTCAAGGCCATCGGGGCGCACGAACCGGGTACCGACCACGACATCTTCGTCGGGAAAGGCCATCAGCGCGCGGTGATAGGCCTGGCCCATGAGGGCCTTGAGTACCTGATCACGACGAGAGGTGCGCTTTACGCTCAGCAGACCAAGCAGCACGCATGGGGTGCCACCAATACGTTCGAGTGTGGAAAACATCATGCCGTGGAGCACGCCGTCGGCGCGCGCCACAGTGCTGAGCACCCAATCCTCTTTTGCTTTCGAGACGTTCCCGATATCGAAGGCGCCGCCCATGGACGCCATCTCATCGAGGTCGGCGTCACTGAGCGCCGCGCAGTCCCTGGTGTCAACCTGGATTGCCATTGCCCTACATGCTCCCCGTCGTCGTGGCACCGCAAGAGTGCGATGCGATTCAAAACAGGCCCCTATTCTGCCACCAAATCGCGGCCTTTTCGGCAACACGGCAAAAACCGTCGAACAACTCGTCCCAAAGGGCGCCGTTGGTTAGAGCATCACCGCGTCGTGGCCGAACGCGACGCGGAGTTCGCCGACGGCGCGATCGAGGTCGACACAAAAGTCATCGGCGAGACGCAACGTCTTGCCCACACCGAGCTGCACGAACACCTGCGAATCGCCAGGGTGATCGCGAAGAATACGTTTGAGCTGGTGAATCTTAAGTTCATTGAGCATGTTCGCCGGTAGCCGAAGCCTCAAGGGGGGCGCATTACCAGTGTCGAGACCCTCGAGTACGGCGATGTCCTGGGCCATGAACCCGACGCGTGTTTCATCCTTGCGGTCGAGGCGGCCCTTCACTGTGACGATGGCGTCGTCGACGAGTTTGTGACCCTGCTCGGCCAACGATCGCGGAAAGACAGTGACCTCGATCGTGGCATCAAGATCCTCGAGGGTGAACACCGCCATCTGATCGCCCTTCTTGGTGAACTTGCGCGATAGGCCGGTGATCACTCCCCCGAGGGTGAGAATCGAGCCGTCGTCACGTTCGGCGGCCTCGGCTACGCCGCAATCGACCTTACGACGCAACGCTGCTTCCACGCCCAACAACGGATGGTCGCTGATGTACAGACCGAGCATCTCTTTTTCGAACTTGAGTCGGTCGGCTTTGTCGAACTCTGCTTCAGGAATCGCGACGCGCTCGTTGAAACCATTCGGTTCCTCGTCGCCGATGTCACCGAACAGACTCATCACGCCCTGGTCGCGTTCGCGCCGGCGGATGACGGCGGCATCGATGATCTGTTCGAACACCATGAGCAATCCCCGCCGCGGATGGCCAAGGCCATCGAACGCGCCGGCCTTGATGAGTGACTCGATGGTGCGCTTGTTCAACACGGTCTCGGGCACACGCTCAACAAAGTCGTAGAAGGACTCGTACGTGCCGTTCTGGGCGCGTTCAGTAACGAGGTGTTCTACGAGTCCATCGCCGACGTTACGTACAGCTGAGAGCCCAAATGCGATGGCTCCCGGGCTACCGACGGCCAACTCGACGCCAGCCGGGACCTGATGCGGCGACAGCGCAGCGAAATCGGCAACGGACCGATTGATATCGGGCGTGAGCACCTTGATGCCCATCGTGCGCGAGTCAGACAAATAGACCGCTGCCTTATCGAGGTTGCCCTTCACGCTGGTGAGCAGACAGGCGAAGTACTCGACTGGGTAATGCGCCTTGAGGTAACCGGTTTGATAGGTGACGAGTCCGTAGCCAAACGTGTGACTCTTGTTGAACGCGTAGTCAGCGAACTTCTCGACGATGTCAAACAGTTGTTTACCGAGGGCGGTGCCGTAACCACTGCGCTCGCAACCGGACTCAAAGGTGGCGCGCTCTTTGGCCATGATCGCGCGATCTTTCTTGCCGCACGCCTTGCGCAAGTTGTCGGCGTCGGCGAGCGAGTAGCCGGCAAAGCGTTGGGCGACGCGCATCACGCTTTCCTGATAGATCATCAACCCGAACGTGTCGGCCAACACCTCCTCCGCGTCGGCGTGGAAGTACTCGACTGGTTTGCGGCCGTTCTTGCGATCGGCATAGTCGTAGTGCATATTCACGCTCATCGGGCCCGGCCGATACAACGCCAACACAGCAGACACATCTTCGAAGCTGTTCGGCAGCAGCGACTTGAGCAACGCTCGCATGGGCGGCGACTCGAGTTGGAACACGCCGATGGTGTCGCCCTTGCTCAGCAGATCGAACGTCGCCTGATCATCGAGCGTCACGGTGTCGATATCGAAGTCCGGATCGACGCGGGCACGCACCATCGCCACTGTGTCGGTGATGACATCGAGGTTGCGCAGGCCGAGGAAATCCATTTTGAGCAGGCCGAGCGCCTCGACTCCGTGCATTTCGTATTGGGTCACCACTGGTGACTTCGTGGGATCGCCGCCCGGATCGGGCTTGCGCTGTACCGGCAGATAGGTGGTGAGCGGATCCTTTGTAATCACCACGGCAGCCGCATGAATACCGTCGCTGCGTTTCAGGCCCTCAAGGCCCTTGGCGACATCGACCACGCGTTTAATGTCGGGGTCGGTCTCGTACATCGCGCGCAACTCGGCGGCCGCTTTGTAGCCGTCGGTGTATTCCGGATGCTTCTCGAAGCAGTACTTCAGCGGCGTGTCGCGACCCATCACGAGAGGTGGCATTGCCTTGGCAACCTTGTCACCCATGCCGTACGGATAGCCGAGCACGCGGGCCGCGTCCCGTACCGCGTTGCGGGCCTTGATCGTGCCAAACGTGATGATCTGCGCGACGTGATCGCGGCCGTACGTTTCGGTCGCGTAGCGGATCATCTCGTCGCGATAGCGCGAGTCGAAGTCCATGTCGATGTCGGGCATGCTGATTCGACTTGGGTTGAGGAACCGTTCGAACAGCAGGTCGTAACGAATCGGGTCGAGCTCAGTGATCCGTAAGCAGTAGGCCACTGCGCAGCCTGCGGCCGAGCCTCGGCCGGGGCCAACGCGGATGCCTTGATCCTTTGCGTGTTTGATGAGATCCCACACGATGAGGAAGTAACTGCTGAAACCCATGTCGGCGATGACTTTGAGCTCATAGGAGATGCGTTCGACCACAGCGCTCGGCAGCTGACCGTTGGCGGAGTTGGAGCCCCATCGCATCGCCGCACCTTCCCATGCGATGTGATTGAGATACTCGGTGTCGTTGTTGAAGCCCTCGGGTATGGGGAAGTTTGGTAGCTGCGGTTTGCCGAACTCGATGGTGACGTCGGCCCGTTCAGCCACCCACAACGTGTTATCGCACGCCTCTGGGTATTGGCGAAAGAGATAACGCATTTCGTCGGCGGTCTTGAGGTAATGCTCTTGACCTTCGAACTTGAATCGCTTCGGGTCGCTCAGCATCGCGCCGGTTTGCACACACAGCAGCGCATCATGCGACTCATGGTCTTCGCGGTGGGTGTAGTGGCTGTCGTTCGTGGCGATGATCGGCGCGCCGATCTTGCGCGCGATTTCGATCAGCTTCGGATTCGTTTCAAGTTGAGCTGGTAGTCCGTGATCTTGCAGCTCGACAAACAGATTGTGCTTGCCGAAGATGTCTTGCAGACGCGCGGCCTTTGCCAATGCGCCCTTCTCGTCGTGGTTGAGTAGCGACTGCAACACGTGTCCGCCGAGACAACCCGTCGTGGCGATGAGACCCGAGCTGTATCGCTCGAGCAACTCCCAATCCATCCGTGGTTTGTAGTAGTAGCCCTCGAGGAAGGCGAGGCTGCTCAGCTGAATGAGATTGCGGTATCCCTCGTTGGTCTCGGCCAGCAACGTGAGGTGGTAATACTGCTTCTTGCCGCCTTCGGCCTCGCCGCCGGAATCATCGACCCGGCCACGCCGTGGTGGACGCTCAGATCGGGTCTCGTAGGCCATGTACGCCTCGGTACCGATGACGGGCTTCACGCCATGCTCTTGGCACTCACGATAGAAATCGAGCACCCCGTACATGTTGCCATGGTCGGTCATGCCGAGCGCCGGCTGACCATCAGCTGCGGCCTTGGCCACGAGTTCGTCGAGACGAGCGGCACCGTCGAGCATCGAGAACTCGGTGTGCACATGCAGATGCGTGAATGAATCTGCCAACGACGTCCCCTCTCTCTCGCTCTGGCCGTGAAGCACGCACAGTGTGAGCGAACTACACAGCTGTGATTTGAGCGACTCTAGCAGCAACACGCCGATGCGCCAGCGGGCACCATGCGGCCACATTGTGGCTCGTCGCGCACCCGTGCGATCGGCAGAGCCTCGCTGCTAGAGGTACGTGCCGGGCCGATCGGGAAGTGGCTGCTGGCGGCCATCGGCCGCTGCTCCGCCGACGAGACGTGGGTCGACCATGCCCTGCTCCGTGGAGCCCGGGGGCAATCCACGCATCTGTTCGAGCTGTTGGCGCGAGGCGATCTGCTGCGCGAACAGTGTGGCCTGGATGCCATGGAACAAACCCTCGAGCCAGCCAACCAGCTGAGCCTTGGCAATTCGGATCTCACCGATGGACGGCGGTTCGCCCTCCTTGAACGGCAACGCGAGCATGTGCAGTTCTTGTTGCAGATCCGGTGACAACGCATCAGAGAGCTCGACGATGGACCGTTCATAGATCTCTGCCAAGCGCTCGCGACTCGCCTCATCGAAATCGGCGCCCTTGACCTCGTCGAGGAGTTGGCGGATCATCGAACCGATTCGCATCACTTTTGCTGGGGATGTGACCGTCTCAATGGGAACTTCACCTGTTGATGGTCGCATCGTCTCCATGAGCACTCCATGCTCAATGCCATCACTCTCTGGGCTGGTGGGGGTCGTAGGGGTTTGGTTCGATTCGCTGGTGTCGTCGGTCATCAGATCTCCTGTCTAGCGCGCGCCGAGGCGAGCGAGCAATGGTACGTACATCTCTGCGCTCGTGAGGCTGCCATGGCGGCAGACGAGCTCGAACGGTCCAGAATCGGCTGGATCGAAGAACGTGACGGGTTCACGCGCCACGAGTGCAACATCGCCGAGGCGTGCTGCCACGGGCGCCGACACAACGGGACCGAACCAACCTTCGTCGATGGTCTGTTCGCGACTGACGACCCATGCCTGATCGGCGTGATCGTTCTGCGCGGCAACGAGTAGATCGCGTTGGCAACCGGCGCGCGCGTGCAGCCATCGGAAGCGACCCTCGCCCGACTGTGCGCGCACCATCGCAAGGAGCGCGGGCGTTGGTCGCACGATGTTGTTACCCACGTGAACCTGACCATGATCGGCCGTAACGACGAGCGCAGCGGTGGCGGGCATCGCCTGTAACACCCGAGCGATCAACGCGTCGACGGTCGCGAGTTCGGCATCGTAGAAGTCACCGAAGCCGCGTTCGTGGGCGATCTTGTCGATGCCGTCGTAATAGGCGTAAACAAAGCGTTCGCCCGCAGCCATCTGACGACCGATCTCAACGGCAATGCTCGACGCCACCCGCCACCCAGTAGGCCGCGAACCACGAAGATGTGCTTCGGTGAACGCTGACCCTTCGAGTTCCGCGCGACTGATGACTGGCGGTGACTCACCAAGAAACGGAGCGAATGTTTGCACATCGCGCGGCGGATGCGAACGGCGCACGTCGCCGCGTTCGGTGTGCCAGCGCAACACGTTGACGATGTCGCCGCCCAACTCGATGCGATAGCCAACGAGGCCATGTTCGCCGGGTGTGAGTCCCGTGGCGATCGAGGTAAGCGCCGTTGCCGTAGTGGATGGCGCCACAGTCGTGATGGCCGACGCCTGCATGGTTGCCATGGTGGGTGTGAGGTGCAATCGGCTCTGCCATTGCTCCCAACCGAGCCCGTCGATGACGAGAACGACGACCTGATCGGCAACGCCCACGAACGACGGCATCCAGCGCGGCAGTGCGACGCCGCGTGGTGCCAGCAGAGCCGGCACGATGCCGCGCACGTTCGCCCCGGAGTAGTCAGGAAGGATGGGTTGGCTGTTCACGACCGCCCCAGTCGACCACGTCCGCGGCGATTTTGCTACACGCTGCGTCATCGCGCGTCGCGGACGATCCACCGTGACACTCACTTTCGGCCTACGATACCCACGTGCGCGTTTCCACCAAGGGTGACTATGCCTGTCGGGCTCTGCTGTCTTTAGCCCTTCACATCGAAGAGCCTGGCCCAACTTCGGTCAGTGATATTGCGCGCCGCACCGGACTCCCCCAGCCATACCTCGAGCAGATCCTGCTTGCCCTCAAAGGTGCAGGTTTGGTGCGCTCGAAGCGCGGCGTTGGCGGCGGCTACGTGCTCGCCCGGCCCACAGCCGAAATCAAATTGTCCGAGATATTGTCTGCCGTCGATGGTCCCATCTCGTTGGGCGACTTTGGTGAACCACACCAAGACGGCGCGTGCGATCACGAAGGCCAATGCGTGTTGCTCGCGATCTGGAAAGAAGCGGGCGAGATGATGCGCCGCCACATGGAAGGCTTCACGCTCGCCGAGATCTCCGAGGCGGCACAGGGCACAACACCGTGGCCCGACATTCTCGCTACCCACCACTGACGCGGCCTTCAGGCCCGACTGCGACTTTCAGCTGAGCGTGTTCAGCACTTCACGAAGATCTTGCGGTAACTCTGATGTGAACGAAACGCTTTCGCCGGTGCCGGGATGCACGAAGCCAAGTTCGCCAGCGTGCAGAAACGGTCGGGGCGACGACACGCCAGATCGGATACCGCCATAGGCACCATCGCCCACGACGGGATGACCAGTGGCCGCAAGGTGCACGCGGATCTGATGTGTGCGCCCGGATTCGAGGCGGCACTCGAGTTCGGCAACGTCGGCGGGATCGCGATAGTTCGCGAGCGTGCGATAGCGCGTACGTGCGGGCTTGCCATCAATCACAACGGCCATCCGCATCGGGTCGCGGTGATCGCGTCCGATGGGTGCGTCGATGAGTCCGTTCGGCGATTTGAGATGACCCCATACCAGCGTGTGGTACGCGCGAGTGACAGTCCGTGCCGCAAGCGCGGCAACCAACGACTGATACGCGCGTTCGCTTCGGGCAACCACCATGAGGCCGCTGGTTCCAACGTCGAGCCGGTGAACGATGCCTGGTCGCATCGGATCGCCGATGCCGGCAACGTCGGGATAGCGCGCCAGCACGGCATTCACCAAGGTGCCCGCTGGGTGACCGTGACCAGGATGCACCACCAGGCCGGCAGGCTTATCGACGACGATCACATCGTCATCGACGAACGCGACCTGAAAGTCGATGGTGGAATCGGCGACAGGAACTTGTTGCTGAGGCAACAATGCCGGATCGATCTCGACGACCTGCGCAAGCGTGACGCGCAGTTTGCCCGACGTGGTAACGACACCGTCAAGACTCGCGCCACCCGATGCCACCAGCGCAGCAGCATCGGAGCGACTCGCATCGGTGAGCAGCGCGACAATGCGATCGAGTCGTTCGCCGGCGAGTGCTGCGGGAATCTCTTCGCGAATCATGCTGACTTTGCCTTAGCCGTGAACACCGCTGACAGTATCAACAGTGCACCGCCGACATTGACTGCCATATCGGCCACGTTGAATATCGGGAACCACCGAAAATCGATGAAGTCGATGACTCGACCGCGCAACCAACCGCGCTCGCGAAACAGGCGATCAACAATGTTGCCGACAGCGCCACCCACGACCAGACCAACGGCAATGGTCGCGACTCGACCGCCGGAACGTCGAAGCGACACGAGCAGCACAACCACAACCACGAGGGCGACGACACCGATAATCGGGCCCGCACCCTGTCCTGTCGAAAAGGCCATGCCACGATTGAACGTGAGGTTCCACTGCAATGTCCAGATGACGTGGTGCGCTCGACCGTCGGCGAGCGCATTGAGCGCCCAGTGTTTAGTGAGCTGATCGATGAGCACAACCAGCGCAGCGATGAAGATGCTGATGCGCAACGACGAGCGTTGCGTGACCTCAGCATCGGTCATCGCCGACCGATCCCTCCGACCTTCTCTTCGACGAGCTCTGTGGACCACGGAATTGCCTCAAGACGTTCGCGCGGAATTGGCCGCATCGAGATTCGTGAATAGCCGTAGCTGCCCTGGCGGATGCGTTCTAGAGCACTGTCGATCTCAGAAATGTCGCGGCGCGCACGGTCCGACAGCATATTGTCGCGCTCGCGCTCGACCACCATCGTGTCGCCCTCACCCGACTCGTCGTCGAACTGAACGTCGCCCATCTCATCGTCGATCAGCGAGAACGCTTCATCCTCGAGGCGTATCGCCTGACGGGTGAGCGATTCGCGGGCCTCAATCAAAGCCTTGTGCTGGGCGGTGAGAAACTTGACGTCGAAGTCCTTGGTGTACTTGATGCCGTCTTTGGTTTCACCCTTCACAGGCGGAAGCGTTGGAGCAGGCACCGGTAGGGCGGTCTTCTTGGCAAGCACCGATTTTTTGATAGGCAAAGGCGCTGGCGCAGCCTTTGCAACAACGGGGGCAGCGGATATGGGGGGCACTGACACAGCTTTCTTGGCAATCGTGGGGGTTGCGTTCTTCGTTACTGGCGCTGCCTGCTTGATAGCCGGCGACAATTTCTTTGCCGGTGGCGCGGCCTTCTTAGCTACCGCCGCTGCCTTTTTGGCAGGTGCGGCCTTCGTCAGCACGGCCTTTGCTGGGGCAGCCTTTTTCGAAGCGACCTTTGCTAGTGCAGCCTTGGTGGGAGTGGCCTTTTTGGGGGTGGCCTTCTTTGGCGCGGTCTTGGTGGCGACAGCCTTCTTTAGTGCGGGTTTCGTGACGGCCGCTGCTTTCGGTGCCACCTTCTTCGCAACTGCGTGGTTCGCCACGGCCTTCTTCGCAACTGCTGGCTTCGCCACGGCCTTGTTGGCCACGACCTTCTTGGGTGCCGCGACAGCCTTCTTGGCCACCGGCGCAGCCTTCTTCGCTACAGGAGCGACCTTTTTGGCAACGCCTGCTGTCTTCTTAGTTGGAGCGACAACCTTCTTGGCCATGAGGACCTCCCGATCGACCACAAGTGCCGGATCGTAGGCCATAGACAGCCCATCGCCAACGACCACGGTCACTTTGCTGGAAAGATTGCCTCAAGACGGTCGAGCGCATCGCGGGCATTGAGACCTGAAATCAGCACGCGCTTGCGTCGCGAATGACCCCCGGACGCGATGGAAACTCGACGAGCCGGTACATCGAATACCTGTGCTACGAGACGCACGACAGCCTCATTCGCCGCGCCATCGCGCGGCGCGGCGGCAATGGCCAGTTTTAGTGCGTCACCGTGATACCCCGCCGCAGAAGTGCGTTTGGCACTTGGTTGCACATGCACCAACAGCGCGATGCCGCCCTCGACGTCGGTGATCATGGTCGCAGTCTCTACGCCTTCACCACGTGCACCAAGGCCGGTTCGCCATCGAGTTCGCCTGTCAACTCCATGTCTGTTTCGACGTCGCCCCATGACAACGACAGCGACAAAGTTTCCTTCCGAACGAATTCGACGTGCTCGAGAAGTTGCTCACGAATGCGTGGCGATGTCCAAACGGTGAGCGCGATCCGATCGCTGACGTCGAGACCGGCGTCACGACGGGCCTGCTGTACCAGCCGTACAAGGTCGCGTGCTACGCCTTCGGCGACGAGCGCGTCAGTGAGGTCGCAGTCAAGCACCACCACTCCCCGACCACCCGCCAGCACCGTACTCGCGCCGCCTTCGGTGGCGACGAGTTTGAGCGAGTACTCGCCCGGCTCTAGGGCAAAGCCGCCCGCGACAACCGTTGCGCCATCGCGATGCCAGTCACCGGCTTTGACAGCCTTGATGACCTGCTGAGTCTGGCCACCGAGACGCGGGCCGAGCGCGGCCGGTACCACCTGCAACACGCTGGTCGCTACGGCGGCAACGTCGGTGGCGAGGATGACTGACTTGACATTTACCTCATCGGCGATGAGATCAGTGAACGCGGCGAGGTCGCCGCTCAGTGGGTCGGCGATCGTCAGCGACGCGAGCGGCTGGCGAACGCGGCGCCCGTGTGCCTTGCGCACGCTGAGCGTTGCCGAACAGACGTCACGCACGCGGTCCATGACGTCGACAAGATCTGCATCGGCCGGCAACGCCGCCGCGTCTGGCCAATCCTGCAGGTGCACGCTGCGCTCGCCGGTGAGGCCACGAAAGATCGCCTCACTCGTCAACGGCAGCAATGGCGCGACAACCTTGCAGACAACGCTCAACACCGTGTGTAGCGTGTCGAGCGCATCCTGGTCGCCGGCCCAGAATCGGTCGCGACTGCGGCGGATGTACCAGTTTGTGAGCGCATCGAGGAATGTGCGTACGTCGCTGCATGCGAGGTACAAGTCGTACGCATCCATATCGGCGGTGACCGTCTCCACGAGTTCGCGCGTCTTCGCGAGCACGTATCGATCAAGCACATTCGTCGACGAGGTGTTGAGCGAGCCCGTCTTGCCCTCGGCGTTCGCGTAGAGCGTGAGGAAATACCAGCTGTTCCAGAGCGGAAGAATCACCTGACGGATGGTCTCGCGCATGCCACTTTCGGACACGGGCGCGTCACCGCCGCGCAGAATCGCCGACGACAACAACGACCAGCGCATCGCGTCGGCACCATAGGTGTCGAACACCTTCCAGGGGTCTGGATAGTTGCGCAGGCTCTTCGACATCTTCTGACCGTCGTCGCCGAGCAAGATGCCGTGACTCACACAGTTACGAAAGGCCGGTCGATCGAACAGTGCAGTTGCGAGCACGTGCAATGTGTAGAACCAACCACGCGTCTGGTTGATGTATTCGACAATGAAGTCGCCTGGATAGTGCGACTCGAACCATTCGCGATTCTCGAACGGATAGTGAACCTGTGCAAAGGGCATCGATCCACTTTCGAACCAGCAGTCGAGCACCTCTGGCACGCGACGCATCATCGATTGCCCCGTGGGATCATCAGGATTCGGTCGGACGAGATTGTCGACGGCCGGGCGATGCAGGTCGGTGACCTCTACGCCGAAGTCGCGCTGCATGTCGGCAAGGCTGCCGTACACGTCGAGACGTGGGTAGTCAGGGTTATCGCTTTTCCACACAGGTATCGGTGAACCCCAGAAGCGGTTACGACTGATGCTCCAGTCGCGGGCATTGGCCAGCCACTTACCGAAAGAACCCTCCTTGATGTGGCCGGGCACCCAATGGATTTGTTGATTCAGTTCGACCATGCGGTCGCGGATCGCCGTCACTTCCACGAACCACGATGAGATCGCGCGATACACGAGCGGCTGGGCACACCGCCAACAATGCGGGTAGCTGTGGTCGTAGCTCTCGTGACGGATCACGACGCCGCGCTCTTTCAGTTCGCGGATGACGAGTGGATTCGCGTCGAAGACGTGCTCGCCCACCCACGGATGCACCTCCTCGGTGTATCGACCATGCTCATCCATTGGACACAACGTCGGGATACCGACGGCGTTGCATGCGATCTGATCGTCCTCGCCAAAGCCGGGTGCCATGTGCACGATGCCGGTGCCGTCCTCAGTACTGACGAAATCGGCACCCAATACCTGAAACGCGTTGGGAGCATCTGCGAAGAAGTCGAACAGGGGCGTGTACGTGCGACCGACGAGATCGCTGCCAAGCATCGTTGCAATCTGCGTTGCGTCGCCCAACTCGCGTTCATATGACTCGAGGCGCGAGGCGGCCAGCACATACCGACGACCGTCGCTGTGTTGCATAACGGCGTACTCGATGTCGGGTCCAACGGCGAGGGCAAGGTTGGCAGGCAGCGTCCATGGCGTCGTGGTCCAGGCGAGGAGGTGTTCGCCGGATTCCAACTCGAACGCAACGGTGAGCGCAGGATCTTGTCGATCGCGATACACGTCGTCCATACGCGTCTCGGTATTGCTGAGCGGTGTCTCGCAGCGCCAGCAGTATGCCAACACGCGGAATCCCTCATAGACAAGACCCTTGTCATAGAGCGTCCGGAACGCCCACATCACACTTTCCATGTACGACAGGTCGAGGGTCTTGTAGTCGTTCTCGAAATCGACCCAGCGGGCCTGGCGGCCAACGTAGCGCTCCCATTCACTGGTGTAGCGCAGCACGCTCGTACGGCACGCGTCATTGAATTTGTCGATCCCGAATTCGGCGATCTCGGGGTGTCCACTGATACCGAGTTCCTTCTCGGCTTCAACCTCGGCAGGGAGCCCGTGACAGTCCCAGCCAAAACGACGGTCGACGCGACGACCACGCATCGTTTGATAGCGCGGCACTGCGTCCTTCACGTATCCGGTGAGGAGATGACCGTAGTGCGGGAGGCCATTCGCAAACGGGGGGCCGTCGTAGAAGATGTACTCGTTGTCGGTGAGGCCCGCTGCGCTTCCCGCAGGACGTTGCTCGATGCTCGCCTCGAACGTGCGGTCGGTCTCCCAGAACGCCTGCACGCCTTGCTCGAGCAGCGGCAGATTCGGTTGCGATTCAACGTTGGGGTATGTCACGGCTTCTCCTGATTGACGACGTTCTTCGTGTCGGTCAGGGACGAGCCGAAGCCCGCGGTACCACCCTGCTTACTGACGGCCGCAGCCGACAGTCGCTCTCGTGCGCCAGCGATCACGGGCTGGACCCGCTCGGTTCTACTGACACAACTTGTGTTGTGCGTTCTTCCGAAAGCTCAGAGGTGATTGCCTCGTCAATGCCGTTCGCTGCAGGCTAGCCGTGCCAGGGCGCGGAGCCGATGCAATTTGGGACGATTCAGCTCGGGCGGTCAAATCCTGGTGGAGTGTCGTCGAGCGATCCGAGGCTGACGCGGCTCATTGGCTGAGTGACGTCGTAATACCCCTCGATCACCGAACCTGTGGGCGGTGCAACGAGCAACGCCTCTGAATGCGTGGGTGCACGCATCGGCACTGGCGGATGTAGCTCCCCCGAGCCGAGCGCTGCCGCGTCAGGCAGGGGCTGGCCGAGTGCGGGCGTCGCATCGATATCGACCTGGACACTTCCCGAGGCTGGAACCTGAGCGGGGGAATCGGCAACGTCGGCGGCTCGGTGGTCGTCAGCGTGGTCGTAGTCGTAGTTGTGTTCGTCGTCGTTATCTGCGATGGCGTCGTGATCTGCGATGGCGTTGTTGAGGTCAGCATTGGGCGCGACGCCAGCTGAGATGACGGGACGATGTAGGTCGGCAAGTCCGCCTGGCACCTTCGCAACGATGTCGCTCAACGCGCTGGCAACGTCACGGAGGCGTTCGCGCTGCGAGACGATGTGTTGCTCGAGGCTCTCCACATCGCTGAGGAGAAAATCGCGACGAGCTTCCAACGACTGCACTTCGCTTTCGATCTGCACGCGCTCTGCTTCAGCGGTACGGCGGGCATCGGCCTTGGCGTCGTCGAGCAGGCGATTGAGCATGCCCTGCGCGCCATCGATGAGCACCTGGGCCTCGACCTTGGCCTTCATCGTGATCTGTGCGGCCTCGAGTGTGGCCTCGCGCAAGGTGGTGTCGGCCGTGCGTTGAGCAAGTAGAAGAGCCCTACTGATGCTCTCCACTGCTTCATCCTGACCGGGTCCGGCCGCCGCTGCGGGTTGAGCTGCGATCTCTTGCAGCCGCGCTGTTGCGGCACGTGCACGTGCCTCCATCGCCGCGGCGTGCTTTTGCATTGCCTCGAACGACGACGCAAGTTGGGCAAGGTACGACTTCACTTCATCGGGATCGCACCCCTTCTTCACAATCTTGAAGGTGGTACTCGAGACGGATTCCGGACTCAGTTCCATCAGCAGATGTTACGTTGCTCGACGCGCTGCGTTGCACTCATTGGATTAGTCGTCGTATCCGGGATTGGCGCGTGTGAGCGGCTTGAGTAGATACACACCACTCGCTACCTTTTCCATGCTGCCATTGAGGCCGTAACACAACCCGCTTGCGAAGTCGATCAGGCGACGCGAAACCTCGCGCTCGGTGCCCTCGAGGTTCATGATGACCGGCAGGCCCTCTTTGAAACGATCGGCAATTTCTTGCGCTTGATCGAAGCGTCGCGGCTTCACCGTTGTTGGTTCGCCTGATCCTGGCACCACTGTGCGCACGGTAGGGGTAACGGGGCGAGGATTGGTTGGGCGGGGCTGCACGGACGAGTCATCCGACGGCTGCTGTGGCCGACGCGTGGCCGCGGACTCGGGCGTATGCAACGGAAAGCTCTGACGACCCTGGGTACCGCGGGTGCCATCGTCGTCAGTGTCGGCGTATCCTCCACGACCCGACCGAGGCACCGGCTCGGGCTCACGCTGCGCGCGAGACGGCCTGGGCTGTTCCATCGACTGGTCGTAGTCGTCGTATGCATCATCGGGGCCAAGACCAAGAAAATCCATTGCCCGCTTCATGATTGACATTCGGTAATCCTCCTTCGCTGAGGTTATCGCATCTGAGCGCGCCGACTGGGACGCTCACCGAACAGCGCGCTGCCGACGCGTACGTGTGTTGCGCCCTGCTCGAGCGCGATCTCGAGGTCGTTGGTCATGCCCATCGAGCACGCCGCGAGGCCGGAGTCGTTGGCGAGGCGACGCACGAGCGAGAACGCGATGTGGCTCTGCGCTGCATCAGCAACCGTTGGGCCCACAGTCATCAGACCAAGGACCTGCAATTCGAGTAACTGGCAATGCTGCACGAGAGCGCTCGTTGCGGCTGGAACGCAGCCGCCTTTGGATTCTTCGCCTGTGCTATTGACCTGCACAAAGACAGTTGCTCCGGGCGATCGTCTCGCGATTTCCTCGGCAAGCGAGACACGATCAACGCTTTGCCAAACGTCGACCATCGTCGCGATCATCTTCACCTTGTTGGTCTGTAGTTGACCAATGAAATGAACGGTTGGCAGTCGCGTGTCGGGCGACAGATCGGCAACCTTGTCACGTAATTCCTGGGCATAGTTCTCGCCGATGGAACTGCATCCTGCCGCCGCGGCCGCGTGAATCGCATCGACGCCGAAACCCTTGGTGACTGCGATGAGCTCAACAACGCGATCGCTGACAACGCGGCGGATTCTCTCGCGCACTGAGGCGACAGCCAACGCGACAGCGTCTGCGTCGACCGAGCTCACGCGGACGTCAGGCACATCGTGACCTACTTCAGGAACGAGGGCACATCAAAGTCGTCGTCATCATCACCGAGCGGGTCGGCCGATGAAGCAGCAAACAAATCCTTGATGGTTGACGCTGGCTTTGTGCTGTCGGCCGATTTGAGGGTGCCACGACCGGCCGATGGCGTGTCCCAACGGTCGAAGCCTGCGGCGATAACCGTGACCTTGATCTCGTCGCCCATCTCGTCGTCGATGACCGTGCCAAAGATGATGTTCGCATCTTGGTGGGCAACGCCGTGAATGATTTCAGCAGCTTCGTTCATCTCGAACAGACCCATGCTCGACGGTCCGGTGATATTGAGCAAAATGCCTCGCGCGCCATCGATCGCTGCTTCAAGCAACGGGCTACTGATCGCCGCCTTGGCCGCCGTGGTCGCGCGATTTTCGCCGCTCGCCTGCCCGATGCCCATGAGCGCAGAACCCGCGTTGGAAAGGATCATGCGAACGTCGGCGAAGTCGGTGTTGATGAGGCCGGGCGTGGTGATGAGATTCGTGATGCCCGACACGCCTTGCAGCAGTACTTCGTCGGCCATCTTGAAGGCATTGAGTACGCTTGTCTTTTCGTTTGCAACGGTGAGCAAACGATCGTTGGGAATCACGATGAGCGTGTCGACTTTTTCCTTGAGCTTCTGCACGCCGGCATCAGCCTGCACCGAGCGCCGACGACCTTCGAATGCAAACGGGCGCGTCACGACTCCGATGGTGAGTGCACCCATCTTCTTCGCGATTTCGGCGATGATCGGTGCGGCGCCGGTACCGGTGCCGCCACCCTCGCCGGCGGTGATGAACACCATGTCGGCACCCTTGATCATTTCCTCGATCTCGTCGCTGTGTGACTCGCCGGCTGCACGACCGACTTCAGGATCGCTGCCGGCGCCGAGCCCGCGGGTGAGCTCGCGCCCGATATCGAGCTTGACATCGGCGTCGCTCATCAACAACGCCTGCGCGTCGGTATTGACGGCAATGAATTCAACGCCCTTCAGGCCCGCGTCGATCATGCGGTTCACGGCATTCACGCCGCCACCGCCGACGCCAATGACCTTGATCATTGCGAGATAATTTTGCGGCGCGCCTGCCATCAGGGAACCTCCGACATCTGTTCAGACATATGACATAGCAGGAGAACCCCAGCTATGGATTTGATTTTGCACCATCCTGCCACGTTCGACCGAGGAAAACTGGGAGGGTGGGCCTACTTCGCGGCTCAACACTTGTGGCTGATCGGCGAAGTTGACACGTTGATCAGTGTGCATTGGTCAGAACCGTCGCGTTGCAGGAATGCTTCGAGTCGCGTCAACTTGTCGAGCAAGTCGGTGGCCGCTCCGAGAATCACGGTGGTGCCCTGTTTCTCGGCAGTCTTTCCGTGAAAGATCAACGAGAGGTCGCCGGTGTCTCCGACGTTCACCAAGGCTGTCAATCTGCGCACTGTTGGACTGAGCGCCTCCACGAGTTCGGCTGCGTGCGTGAAGGCTTGTCCTGATGATTTTCCGGGCTCCACATTCGGTCCAGGCCCCTTGACCAGCATGAACTCGAGTGGCTGCCCGGCGATGACGTCCACCACGATGCCATCTACTGACATGATCCGGAATCGGTTGTCGGTACCCGCGTAGGTGGCGAGCGGGACCCGCTCGACCAGCTCGATCGTTGCGTTGTGCGGGAAATGGACCGAAACGCGGGCCTTTTCGACCCACGGACTCAGTTCAAGCGCTCGCTCGACCTTGCGGGTATCGACGAGCAGCGCAGGCGTCCCCATGAGATCGTCAACTGCGGATTGCAGGGTGGCATCGTCGATGCGACGTGCGCCGCTTGGTGTGACATGAGAGATCGCGAATATCGACGACCCAAGCAACGTGAGCGATCCGGCGACGAGAACTAGGACAACTCCGATGATGACGAACCACTTGAGGCGACGACGACCAATCGCGCGCCGCACGGCTATGCGCCGCGCACGCAGGCGGGGATCCATCGACGCAGAATTGGTCGCCAGAGGAATGCCGCCGGACAAACCTTCGAGATCGTCGCTGACGATCAGGATCGTGTTCCGTTCGCCGCTGATCGAGGCCTCAGTGGCGCGCCCCGATGAGCCGCGCAGTCGCTCGCCGGCTTCTTCGTTGAGATACATTGCGTCGGGTTGATCGTCGCCGCCGATTTTGATCGTCTGCTTCTTCGGGGCCACGACGTTGGCGCTGGACAGTTGCTCCACTTGCGACGTCACCGTGTCGTGCTCTGCGCCCTCAGGGGCAGCCGACTTGGCACGCCGCCAGACGTTGAGATCGTCGTCGGTGGTTGCGATCACCGGTTGAACGTCGGTGTTGATCTCACCCGAAGACTCGCCAGCGGGCTCGATATCAAGGATCGTGTCGATCGTCGGGTCGTCGAAATCGGCAAGGTCTTCGATATCGGCAGCTGTTGAACCACCCGAAAATGCGGCGAGCAATTCCTCGAGGACCTTGTCAGGAACACTTCCATCACCGATTGGCGACTGAGGCACGCTCACCACGTCACCCCGGAAGCGTTGTCGTCAACGACATCGGGAAAGCCCACCAGACGAACTTCGCTGCGCATGACCACGCCCGTTTCCGCGGCGACACGTTGCCTCACAAGCTCGATCAGTGCGCGTACGTCGGCTGCGCGGCCACCTTCGGAACCCTGGATGAAATTGGCGTGCTTGTCCGAAACCGACGCCGTACCGAGGACGTATCCACGCAAACCGACGCGTTCGATCAGTTCGCCCGCGGTGAGCTCACCGGGAATGGGATTGATGAACACCGATCCGGCGTTTTGACCACCGGGCTGATGCTCGCGCCGCCAATGCACGATCTCGTCGACCTTGCGTTGAGATGTCTCGCGATCGCCGTGGGCCAACTGCAGACGAACCGAAATAACGAGCTGATGATCGCCGAGATCGCTCCCCCGAAATCGTAGGCCGAGTTGATCGACGCACACCGAGCCAGTGCGTTGGGTCTGTAGATCGAACAGCTCGGCGTCGATGACGCAGGCCGACATATCGCTGCCGTGCCCTCCTGCGTTCATGCGTACCGCGCCGCCGATGCTTCCGGGTACCCCGACCGCCCATTCGAAGCCGGTTAGGTCGGCAGCAACCGTTCGGCGCGCCAGCTGAGGCAGCACTACAGCCGCGCCGGCCACCACTATCGAGTCATCGATGTGGTAGTCAGCCGCCATGTCGGTCATCGTGATCGCGAGACCTGCGAAGCCTTCGTCCGCGACCAGCAGATTCGAGCCTTTGCCCACGACGAGTACCGGTACTCCGGTGGATGCAAGCACCTCGGCAAGGGTCGTGAGGTCAGCCGCATTGCGCGGTCGAGCGAACAGTGCCGCTGGTCCACCCAGTCGGTACGTGGTGTGCAAGGCCAAAGGAACGTTCCGTTCGGCCATGTGTCCCAACATCGCTGCGGCGCGCTCGATGGGTTCGGATGTTGGTTGTCGGGCCTGCACCGTGGTCACGACGGAGCAACCTCGAGTCGGAGGCGTTCGCTGAGCACCTCGCCCGGAAGAGAGGCGACATCACCGCAGCCCATCGAAATACACACATCGCCCGGTCGAAGGATATGCGTCAGGTACTCAACGAGTTCTCGCCGTCGCGGCAACCAGACCACCGACGCCCGTGGATGGGCGTCGAGGATTGCGTTCACCACGAGCTTGCCGGTGACGCCCGGGATCGGCTGGGTTCCTGACGCGAAGATGTCGGTGATGACGACGATGTCTGCGTCGACAAATGCGTCGCAATATTCGGGCCATAGCTCGGCCATACGGTTATAGCGGTTCGGCTGGAAGACAGCCACAACTCGTTGCCATGCGTCGCCACTGTGGCGCGCCGCGGCGAGAACCGCCGCGATCTCGGTTGGCAGGTGCGCATAGTCGTCGACCAACGTGGCACCGTTGTGTTGCCCGCGAAGGTCGAACCGGCGGGCGACTCCCCCGAACCGACCAAGCGCGTTGGCCGTTATCGAGAACGGCACACCGATGGTCAAGGCCATGGCGATTACGCCGCACGCATTCTGAACGTTGTGTAAGCCGCGCAGTGGCAGATGAATCTCACCGAGATGTTCGCCGTTGTGTTCGACAGCGAATCGCAACGACCCACTCTCGGCGCGGACATCGGTTGCTCGATACTCGGCGTCAGCCGCGAGGCCGTACGTGATGCCGCCATGACGACGCGCAAGATCGGCACACACGGGGTCATCCGCGCACAGCACTCGCGGACCCGAAACCTGCGCGATGTACTGCTCGAAGCCAGCAACGATGCCATCGAACGAACCGTAGTAATCGAGATGATCGACCTCGACGTTGGTGAGGATCGTCCCGTACAGCGGCAACTCGAGATGAGTCCCGTCGCTTTCGTCGGCCTCGACCACGAACCATTCGTCCCCTGTCCACTGGGCTCCGGTGCCCATATCGGTGACATCTCCACCGATCACGAAACTCGGCCGCATACCGGCTTCGGCCATCACGAACATGAGCATGCTTGTTGTGGTGGTCTTGCCGTGAGTTCCCGCGACTCCGAGAGATCGGGCCTGCGCACAGATGCCGGCGAGCATGCCTGCCCTGCGCAACACGACCACACCGGTGCTGCGAGCCTCATCGAGTTCGACATTTCTTTCGGGCACCGCTGTCGACGAGGTGACCGCGTCGACGCCGTGCACGAGCGATCTGTGATGCCCGACGTGTACGTCGATACCCGCCGCACGAAGGCGTTCGAGCACAGGTTTGTCTCTGATCTCGCTGCCCGAAACAGTGTGGCCCATCTCCGCGAGAACGATGGCAATTGCGCTCATGCCTGGTCCACCCACGCCAACGACGTGCAGGCGTTGAGGTTCGCTGAGATCAATCGGCGACGACGGCTGCGCCGCAGCGCGCAAACTCATGAGGTGGGTGTCGCTGGTCATCGGTGAGCTGCCACCTCCTCAATGAGCGCACCCAACCGCCCACTGCGGTGCGCCTCGCCAGCCGCGAACGCTGCCGCGGCCATGCGACCTAGCTCGTGCGGGTCACTGATGCACCCCGTGACGATTTCGGCAAGTCGGCGCGCCGACAGTTCGCTCTCTGGCACCACCACAGCCGCGCCGAGCGAACCAAGGATCGTTGCGTTGTCGGTTTGATGATCCTCGGCCGCACCCGCCCATGGCACGATGATCGCCGGCACGCCAGCGGTCGCAAGTTCGCCAATCGTGCTCGCCCCAGCCCGAGTGATCATGAGATCGGCTGCGGCGTAGACCCGCACCATCTGATCCTCGTAACCAATCACGTCGTACATGATGCCCTGATCTGATCGCCGATCGATGCCAGCCTGCCCGAGAAACCGGTCACCAACTATGTGGCGCACGGCGATATCGACTCGGTCCGCCAGCAACACAACCATGTCCGCGACAGCTGCGTTGATTGCCGCCGAACCCAACGATCCGCTGAAAACCGCCACAAGAAAGCGATCGCCGGGCACACCGAGCGCGGCCCGCGCCGCCTCGCGATCGGCAGCTCGGTCGAGGAGTACCAACTCGCGACGAACCGGAGCCCCGGTATATCGCGATCTCGGCAAATTCGATCCTTCGAACGCAACGGCGCACACGGTCGCGAGCCGCGCGCTGACGCGGTTGGCCAAGCCGGGCCGGCGATCGTAGCTCACCACCACAATTGGAATTCTTCGCAGCCATGCCGCAAACGTCGCCGGGAAGCTTGCATAGCCGCCGACTGACACCACGACTGCCGGACGAAGCTGCTTCAGCAGAGTCCGCGCGGCGACAATCGAGCGAGCCAGCTTGAAGGGAAACAAGACGTTGCTCCACGTGAGCCGTCGTTGCAGACCGATGACATCGAGGAAGTGATGCGGGTACGCCGTCTCCGCAAGGAGTCGCGTCTCGATACCGCGCTGCGCGCCGATGTACACGATCTCGTCCGCGCGATGCCCATTCGACACCAGCGCGTCGGCAATTGCGAGTGCCGGTAGAACATGACCCGATGTGCCGCCTCCGGTGATAACAGCGAAAGCCGTTGCCTGCATGTGAGAACTACTTGGCGTGCCGCGACACGTTGAGCAACAGACCGGCACCGATCATGCAGACGAACAGAGAGCTACCACCCGAGGAAACGAAGGGCAGAGTGAGTCCTGTCACCGGCATCGTTCCGCTCACTCCTCCGACGTTGATCACTGCCTGCACGGCAAGCCAGGCAACGATGCCGCCGGCAAGCAGCATCCCAAAACGGTCGCGTGCCGCCAACGCGACCTGCACACCGAAATATGTGAGCAGCAGGAAGCCGCCGATCACGGCAACGACACCAACGAGACCGAGCTCTTCACCAATCACGGCAAAAATGAAGTCGCTGTGCGCGAGTGGTAGGTATCCCCACTTCGATGGTCCGCTACCGACACCTGTGCCACTGACACCGCCCGTCGCCATGCCGATCATCGCCTGATACACCTGATAGCTGAGGTAGTCCCGATGCGCGGTGATGTCGAGAAACGCTGTGAAGCGGTTGTACCTACGCTGACTCGTGAACACAAAGCCCAACGTGGTCACCGCGCCGGCACCCGTCATCAAGATCATCGGCACGAGCGGTGTTCCACCGATGAACGCCACCGCGAGCACGATCGCGGCGAGAACGATCGCCGAGCCGAGGTCACCCTGCGCCATGCACAATCCACCGCCGACGACCACCACCATCATCACTGGCCACAACGTGAGCCGCAGATTCGACATCTCTTTCTCTCGCTTTGAGAGGAGGTCGGCGCAGTAGAGCAACACGGCCAACTTAAGAAACTCAGATGGTTGAAAACCCAAGGGGCCGATGAAGACCCACGCTCTTGATTCGTTCACTGAGACGCCAAGTCCGGGCACGAACGGCAGCAGCATCAACCCACATGCACCCGTGAGAATGAAGGGGGCCATGCGACGCCACCGGTGATATGGCACCTTTGCCGCGGTGACCATCGCGACGCCGCCGAGCACCGCCCACAGGAGTTGTCGGTTGAACAGACGCCACGGCGAGTTGCCGCGATGGAACGACGTAATTGCCGATGCTGAGAACACCATGACGAGTCCGAGCATGACCAGCACGGTGACAACAATGCTGATGACGTAAAACGTGATTGGTGGCGGCCCGAGGGGTCGGGTGTTCGCCCGACGGCTCGGATGCTCGCGTTGCGCGGCCATTCGCTCGAGTGATTGCCGACGGCGATCGCCGATCAGTGTGGTCGCTGTCGTCATTGTGCAGCTCCTTCGATGTGTGCCAATGGGACGGTGCCCGCCGAAACCAACGGTGTATCTGCCCGAGCGAGTCCGAGGTAGTCCTGCACGCACTCACGAAAATCGTCACCTCGCGCCGGATACCCCCCATCGGGATACCAATCAAAACTCGCACATCCGGGAGACAACACGACTGCATCACCGGCACGCGCCATGAGTCCAGCCGTGGTGACGGCCTCGCGCATTGTGTTGGCTCGACGCACTGGACACACTCCCGCGAAGACGGCTTCGATGACATCGCTTGATTCGCCGATAGCGACGACACCGCGCATATGAGCTGGCTCCGAGGCAAGCGACGCGAGGTCGAGCCCCTTGTTGCGTCCGCCGGCAATCAGCACCACGTGCTCAAACGCGCGAATTGCCGTGAGTGCAGCGTGAGGTGTGGTGGCTTTGGAGTCGTTGTACCAATGCACGCCATCACCATCTCCGACCGGTTCGATTCGGTGGGGCGGGCCAACGAACGAACGCAGCGCCGTGGCAATTGCAGCTACATCGGCGAGACCGCTTTGCTGCACCAGAGCGGCTGCGGCGAGAGCGTTGGTGATGTCGTGCGGCAGAGCGCGCCGCATCTCTGCCACCGAGCAGAGCGGGCCCATCGGACCAACGAGTGTGCCGCCCACCGCTGGCAGACGAGCGCAGTGATAGTCGCCAGCGGACAGACCGAACGAGAGCTTGCGGCCGCGAGCGCGATCGAGTTGGCGCATCACCGCTGCGTCGCTGGCACATCCGATGGCAACATCAGTAGGGCGCTGATACATCCACAGACGCGCCTTGGCGGCCTCGTAGCTTGCAAGGTCACGATGCCAATTCAAATGATCGGGAGCGAGATTCAGCCACACGGCAGCCTCAGCGCGAAAGCAGGTGATCCAGCTGAGCCGAAAGCTTGAGCACTCCACAACGAACGCATCGAGCGTGGGGTCACCAATGGCTTCGATCAGAGGAACCTCGGTGTTACCAACGGCCATCGCCGATACGCCCGCAGCGCGCAACATCGCTGTCGCTAGCAACGTCGTCGTGGTCTTGCCGTCTGTTCCGGTGATGGCGAGCATCGGACGTGGGCCACCGCTGCGTTGCTGTTCCCACTCGTAGGCCAAGTCGATTTCTGTGCGTAACGGTCGGCCGAGCTGTAGCGCGGCGGCGACGACCGGGTGCGTTTCAGCAACACCGGGAGCGGGCGCAACGAGATCGCAGTCGACGACGAGTTGGTTGATCGTGGCGTCGTCGGGCGCCGACACGAGATCAATGCCGAGCTCGTTAGCGAACGTGACCTTGTCCTCAGTGACCGTATCGTCGGCCGCAACCACGTTGTAACCGCGCTGCACAAGTGCACGAATGGTCGCAGCGCCTGAAATCGCAACGCCATACACAAGCGCCTTAGGCATCAGCCGTGCACCTGCTTGGTAAAGTCTGCAATGAACAACGCGAGTGCGCTCGCCACGCTGATGCCGGAAATCAGCCAGAAGCGGATGATCACTGTTGTCTCTGGCCAGCCGAGCAGCTCGAAGTGATGATGAATCGGCGACATCTTGAAGAGGCGCTTCTTGCGACCGCTCGCTTTGAACACGATCATCTGAATGCCCACCGATCCGGCCTCCATCACATTGATGCCGCAGATCAAAATCAACAACAGATGGGTATTCAAGGTGAGTGCCAGCAACGACAACGCGGTGCCCAGCGCGAGCGCGCCGACATCACCCATGAAGATGCGCGCGGGGGCCGCGTTGAACCACAAGAAGCCAGCACACGCACCGGCGAAGGCTGCTGCCATGACAGCGAGGTCGAGCGGGTTGACGACGTCGCTATAGATACCGCGATACCGCAAGGCCATGTAGCCGATGATCGTGAACGCAAGAAAGCCCATCATCGCCGAGCCCGCCGCAAGGCCGTCGAGACCGTCGGTGACGTTGACCGCATTGCTCGTTGCCCAGATCATCGTGCCCGCCCAAAGGACCCACACGTACCAGGGCATGTGCCAGTCGGGAAGATCAGCACGCGTGAACGAAAGCGTGGTGCTGATGCTCGTCGCGCTGACGAGCCACCACGCGAGCAACACGCTGAGGCTCAAGGTGATGTAGCTCTTCTTCTTCCAGAACACGCCTCGGTTGTGTGAGCGCTTCACCTTGAGATAATCGTCGAGGAAACCCATGCCGGCCATGACAAGAATGCCGACCCACGCGATCTCGGCCTGATTCGAGAAGGCAAGGTCACGAACGTGCGCGACCATCCATCCTGCGAACGCGGCAACGACGATCGCCAGCCCGCCCATCGTCGGGGTACCGGTCTTGGCCATGTGATGCTCGGGGCCAAGGTCTTCCTTGCCGAGAATCGGCTGGCCCTTGCCGCGACGCTGGAAGAACCTGATGACGAGCCGCGTGCCCACCAAGGACACGATCATTGCAGTTCCGCCTGCGAAAATGATGGCGATCACGACATGTTCTCCAGGAGACTCCGCGTCACCGCCCGATCGTCGAAGGGCAACACGGTGTGTTCGATTGTTTGCGTGGTTTCGTGACCCTTCCCAGCAATGACCACGACGTCACCCGGGCCGGCGGCTCTGAGCGCGACTGCGATGGCTTCGAGACGATCTGGCTCCACCGCAGCCCTTGAACGGTACTCTGCGGGCACTCCCCCCAACACGTCATTGATGATCGCGAGCGGTGCCTCTGAGCGGGGGTTATCCGACGTCACGACGACTTGGTCCGCCAGGGTCACCGCAGCTAGCCCCATCATCGGGCGCTTTTCGTGATCGCGGTCGCCTCCGCAGCCGAACACCACGATGACTCGATGACCGTCGGCAACGACCCGAGCGCTCGTCAGTACTTCGCGCAGCGCATCCGGCGTATGCGCGTAATCGACGACGACAACGAAGTCCTGACCGGCGTCGACCGGCTCGAAGCGTCCCGGCACCGAGGTGGTCGCGCCGAGCGCCGCAACGATGTCGGGCGCGTCGTAGCCGAGCACGTCGAGCACAGTCGCTGCGGCCAAGCTGTTCAGAACGTTGAAATGGCCGCCCAGCCGAACGTGTGCGGCGTGTCCTCTCCACGTGAAGGAATGCTCGAAACCACCAACGATGAGATCGCTTGCCTCGTCGATCGAAAACCCAGACACGGGAATCGAGGCCGAATGCATCAGCAACCGGCCGTGCACATCATCAACATTGATTACGCCATGCTCCGTCAGGTCACTCTCGAAGAGTCGCGCCTTCGCCGCAAAGTAGCGCTCGGTTGTGCCGTGCAGGTCGAGGTGATCTCGACCGAGATTCGTGAACACTCCAACACGAAAGCGAGTGCCCAACACGCGATCAAGGGCGAGGGCGTGGGATGAAACCTCCATTGCGACCGCTACGCAACCCTGAGCTTTGAACTCGGCGAGGCGGCGTTGTAGATCTGGCGCTTCCGGCGTGGTGTGTGGTCCCGACAGTGTGCCAATCGTGCCGGTCGGCGTACCCAGAAACTCAAGTGCGCACGACAGAATGTGCGCCGTGGTCGTTTTGCCGTTTGTACCTGTGATGCCAACGACGGTGATGTCGCGGCTTGGCGAACCGAACAAGGAGTTCGCGAGATAGGCCATTGCACGGCGAGTGTCGTCGACGACGATTTGGGTGGCACCAACGATTCCATCGAGCGCGTGATCAACGACAACAGCCGATGCGCCGGCGGCAACCGCTGTGGCCGCGAAGCGATGGCCATCGACGTGATCACCCCGCACGCAACAGAACAACGACCCTGCAGTCACCTGTCGCGAATCGAACGTGATGTCGGTGATGGTTGGATCGTCGTCGGGCGTTGCCGCCACCAGCCGGCCGCGCACCTCTGGCGCCTGCTTCAGAATGTCAGACAGGAGTCTGCGTGACAGCGCACTCATCGCTCACCGCTCATTTCGGCGGGCATCCACCGGTTGTGGTCGGTGGCTGAATGCCCATCTGGTGCATGATCGTCGGTACAACAGCCTGGAACACGGGTGCGGCCGCCGTGCCACCGAAGCGATCGAGGTTGCCCGCCGGTGGCTCGTCGATGGAGATCAACGTTGTCACCCGAGGTGCTTCGGCAGGGAAGAAACCAACGAACGACGAGTAGTACGCCTTTGTGCTGGCATCGGTGCCGTATTGGCCCGCAACTGCCTTGATACCAGTACCCGTCTTGCCCGCGATGGTGATGCCCTCAACCTGTGCGCGGGTCGCTGTGCCATCGCACACGACCTGACGCATCAGCGAGTTCATCGACGCCGCTGTCTGAGGGGTGACCACGCGACGAGTAGTTGCAGGTGCAACTGGTTGCACCTTTCCGTCGTTTCCGATCGTGCCCTGAACGAGACGCGGCGACACGTACACGCCATTGTTGGCGATGGTGTTGATTGCACCAACGAGTTGAATCGCTGTCGCAGCGACGCCATAGCCGTACGCAGGTGTCACTTGCTCGGTGCCCCGCCACTTCTGCCACGGCTTGAGGATTCCTCGAGATTCCCCGGGAAAGTCGAGGGCCGAACGGTCGCCGAATCCAAATGCCTTCATGTAGGCGTATTGGTTGGCAATGCCGATCTTCTGAGAGACGCCGATCGTTCCGATGTTCGATGAATGTACGAGGATGTCACGCACTGACATGTCGACCCTCGGGTGCGGCTCGGCATCGGTAATAGTGAACACCCACGGAGTTCCGGAGTCGTACACGATCTTTCCGGGTACCGAGAGCACCGACTCGGGCGTGACGACACCCTCGTTGAGTCCAGCGGCGATCGTGACCACTTTGGCAACCGATCCGGGCTCATATGAATCGACGGCGCCAACGTTGGCAACCGTCACCCGGTAAACCCCAAGTTCGTCGCGGCGTACGCTCGCCATCGCCAGAATGTTTCCGGTACTCGTCTCTTCAACAATCGCTGTACCACCACGTGCTCCAAGCTCGCTGGCCCGACTGAGCAGCGCCTGCTCGAGCGAAAACTGGATAGAGCGATCGATCGTGAGCACGATGTCCTTGCCCGGTACAGCTGACACGGTCACCGTTCCCGAGCCCGGAATTGACCGACCGGCACGATCGTGCTGGCGGACCAATTCGCCGTCGATCCCGGTGAGAATCGAGTCGTACTGTTGCTCGAGGCCCGCAGTGCCCTTGCCGTCGGTGTCGGTGTGCCCGATGACACCGCGGGCGAGATCGCCACCTGGTATCACGCGGTTGCTCTCACGGTAGGAGTCCACGCCGGCAAGCTTGAGCGCGGTGACCGACGAGGCCGTCTTGTCGTCGATCTGACGCGCTACATAGACAAAGCTCTTGTCCTTGTTGCTGATCGCAACGGCAAGCTGCTGCTGCTTTTCGGCGGACAGGTGCAGCATCGTGGCAAGTGCCGCTGCTGTGCCGTTCGGGTCGCCCACAAGCTTGGGGTTGACGAAGATCGTGGTTGCCGGAACAGACAGGGCGAGCTCATCGCCGTTGCGATCAAAAATCACACCTCGCCCGGCGCGCAGCACTGCGTCTTGCGTGCGCTGATGTGTGCCTGCGAGCGTGTACGAACCGGCCTCGGCAGTCTGCAACATCGTCACCCGAAACAGCACCGCACCGAACGCGAGGGCCGCGCCGATGAGCAGCGCAATAAGGCGTCGCTGCGGTTGACCAGCGCGAAATACCCCGGGTACGAAGCCCTGCTTGCGGACCGCTCGCTTTTGCAACGGGCGAACGTTGTGGGGCTGTAGACGACGCTTCGCTCCTTTGGGTGCGTGGGTGCCCTTGGGAGAATGGGTTGTGGTGCGGCCCTTGGCTGGAGTGACCTGCCTCGCGCTCGAATGCCGACGCGGATCCCCGCCCGACTTCGAGTCTGAACGAGCGGGTGGAAGCGACGGGTACGGGGAACGACGCGACGTGGCTCCCGTGCGTGGCGGCGGCGTGAGCGGATCACTGGTAGCGACATGACCGTGCGTACGAGTTCCGCGAGAAGGCGTAGCAGTACGCGTCCGAGCGCGTCCGGAGTGCGTTGTTGTAGTTGTTGTGTCACGGCGTTCGATCACGGAGCGTCTCCGGCGACAGCCTTCACTTGACCGAACTGATCAAACGACGAGGTGCTGTTCTCCGCTGGATTGTTGGCGAGCCAGCCCGATGTGGCAGCCAGGTGGGCGATTGTCTGCGGCGCAATGGTCATGAACTCACCGTTCTTGGCAGGTGCCATACCCAGTCGAGTGGCCTCGACAGCCAAGCGGTTCGGCGATCGAAGCTCAGCCCTGGCCTGGCGCAAGACGTCGTAACGCTCACGCGCGATCTTCACCTGTCGCTCGGTCTTGTCGAGTGCGAGCTGATTCTGGGCGATGCGCGTTTGCAGCGCGACCGTCCCAAGCAAGAGACCGAACATCACCACACAACAGGTGGCGATGATGCTCGCCGCACGGCGGCGGCGAGGCACGACCTGCAGCGAGGGCCGTTCTCTGCGAGGTACGGCTGACGTCTTGCCCGCGCGATCCACGTCACTGACGCGGGCGAGCGGACTGCGCTCCGGGGGACGGCGGCGGATTGGCAGGGGCGCCTGTCGAGCATGCTCGCGAAGCGGAGCGACCGCTGACATCAGGACCCGACGGCGATTCGCTCGACGACGCGCAGGCGGGCTGATGCGGCGCGACGATTCTCGGCAAGCTCGCTCGGCGATGGCGTCTTGGGAATTCGACGAACAAGTTTGACGACACGAACCGCTCCGCACACACAAGGCAGCCCAGGCGGGCATGTGCAGTCGCCAGTCTCGGCGAAACGGAACCGATCTTTGACAATGCGGTCCTCACCGGAGTGATACGACAGCACGGCAACGCGTCCGCCGACGTCGGTTGCAGCGATGGCCGCATCCAAAGCCTCCGGAAGAATCTCGAGTTCGCGGTTTACCGCAATTCGCAGCGCCTGAAACGAGCGCTTCGCAGGATGTCCACCCGTGCGGCGCGCTGGTGCGGGGATTGCCGAGACGATGATCTCGGCGAGTTCAGCGGTCGATGTAATCGGCCGGTGGGCGACGATGGCGCGAGCGATGCGGGGGGCGAACCGCTCGTCACCATACGCGAGCAGAACTCTGCTGAGTTCTTGCTCGGTGTAACCGTTCACGACGTCGGCAGCAGACCATGGGTCGGTGAGATCCATGCGCATGTCGAGTGGGGCGTCATGACGGTACGAAAATCCGCGCTCGACACGGTCGAGCTGGGGGGAAGAGACGCCAAGGTCAAAGAGAGCACCACTCAGCGTTGCGATATTTGCTTCTTGCATGGCGAGTTGAAGGCGGTCGAACCGACAGTGGACAGATTGAAACCGATCCCCAAAACGAGCGAGTCGTTGTGATGCTGCGGCGAGGGCAGATTGATCGCGATCGATACCCAGAATTCTCAAGTGCGAATGCGAATCGAGCAGCATCTCTGCGTGTCCACCGCCGCCGAGAGTGGCATCGAGCACCACTCCCTCCGGAACCGAACCGAACAGATTCACGATTTCGTGAGCCATGACGGGCACGTGATGAAACAAAGCCGCACCAGTTGCCGCCGACGTTGCTTGTGCTGCTTCATCGTTAGCTGAGTTGGACACTTCGCAGGCTTCCTTGCGCTTGCGTTCCGCTCATCGGCAGTCCCCCGGTGACGCTTGTCGCCGGGATTTCTCCCCGGACGGAACGAGATGTGAGCGGGTGGAGTTGGTGCTGCATCTTGTCAACCGGGAGACTGCCGGTGAGCGGAACTCACCGGGATCATTCTGTTGTTCTGTCTTCTTCGTGGGGCCTTCGTCCCCCTTCCTGTGCTGCGTTGCTTGGGATGGCCACGTGGCCATACATCACCCGAGCGAAGTCATCGAGGGCCAGTGCCCTACGTGCCCTGCTCAGAAAACTCTTGCTCGCCGGCCGTCATGCTCCGTTCGTGACGGCCGAGCGAGCAGATCTCAATTCGGTCGAGGCGACCCATCACGATCGCTGGCCCCTTTACGTCGAGCTTGGCGTGTTGGCGGAGGCGGTCATCGAGGTAAATGCGCCCCTGCGCGTCGGGCTCGATCGCAGTAGCGCGGGCAGAGAAGGCACGCAGCCGATCCATCGTGATTTCGCCTCGTGCTTGTAGCGCCTGCATTCGATCTGCCTCCTCTTCGAACTTCTCGGTCGTGAAAACTTCAATGCTGTTGTCGGTTCCCAACGTGAGGTAGCAGCTCGTGCCCAGGCGCGCTCGAAACGTGGCGGGAAGCGCCAACCGACCTTTGATGTCGAGTTGTCGTTCGAAAACGCCAAGGAACTTCTGCATTGCCCTTCGATTTCTTCCCGATCGCTGCCTCACGTAGTACGGGATCCCTACGTGTCCCCACTATCCCCCACTACGACCCAAAAGTCAATCGAAATTCCCCACATTTGTGGAAATTCTCCGATGAGGTCTCCGAATTTCACACACTTTAGGCGCGAAAGACCAGAGTGGGAGATGAATACTCACCACGTAGGGCGCGAAATACCAGTGGGGAGAAGTGGAGATCAGAACGCGCACTCAGCTCGCGGCGACACACATCGCGGATCGACGCAGAGCGGCGCCGGGGCAGCGCGGCGGCGGAGCTGTTAGCTCAGCATGTCGAGTGCGATGCCCATGGCGTCGCGAATCTGCGCGAACCCCATCGGCACGACCGCCACCACATGCTCAAGGTCCGCGACCGATGGACGCGGCTCGGCCATCAACTCAGCGACGCGCTCAGGGTGCCACCGTGAGTAGACGGCGCACTGAAATCGTGCACCAGCTCGGGTTCGGCGTTGGCTGATGCCGACGACCTTGCGTTCGCCGAGCATCACCTCTCCCCCACCCACGCCGGCAAAACACACCCGCCGCGACCATTCACCTTCACGCATCGCGCCACGGTGCACGTGGAGGCCGGTCATGCCCAGCGAGTCCAGCGTGTGTAACCAGACCTCGCCCAGCCACCACGCCGACGACGACACGTCGTTTGTCCACATCGCATGATCGAAGGGGATCAGCACATCGGCCCACAACACGTTGTTTGGTTCGACGAGTACGGCACCGCCCCCACTGCGCCGTCTCACGATCTCGACGCCGGCACGCGCGCACGCCTCGACATCGACGTGCTCGATGGGTTGAGCCGAGCCAAGCACCAGAGCCGACTGCTCGACGTGAAACCATTGCACACTCGGAACAATCACCGAAGGCATGTCGCGACCGTGGAAGTCCGCAGCGCTTCCGCGGTGATTTTCGACACGCCACATGGCACTCATGATGTCGACGCCGCCCGCGCTTTACGACGCGACGGCGAGGTAAGGCCTCCATGCATCGGGCACGCGACCAACGCTGATGATGACCCATGCCTGCTCGCGCGGGATCCGCGGAGGTCGGGCCAAGCGCATGTTTGCTTCGTCGGGAGTGCGGTCGCGCTTGTGCAAGTTGCATGGACGACAGGCAGCGGCCACGTTCTCCCACTCATTTCGACCACCGCGAGAACGAGGCATCACATGATCGATGGAGTCCGCGTGTGCGCCGCAGTACTGGCAACGGTGTTCGTCGCGAACGAACACTGCATGACGCGACAGCGCAGTCCGCCGGTGATACGGCACCTTGACGACATAACGCAAGCGGATCACCAAGGGGTTGCGCAGAATCAGACTTTCGGAACGGATGACCGTGCCGTCGTCTTCGACGAGCTCTGCTTTGTCGGCGAGCACGAGGCACGCCGCGCGTCGCGCAGGCACAACGCTGAGCGGCTCGTATGTTGCATTTAACACAAGAGCGCTGCGCATGCCGATTGACCTTAGCGACCAAGCTCAGGAGCTAGCGGGCAGATTATTGCGTGATCGCAACACGCCGAGAGAAGTGCCATCAGCGGTTGTCGTTGTTCCACTGTTTGCACCACGCGAGATAGTTCACCACATCAACCGGCTCAGGTCGATGGTTCGAGTCACCATATTGAGTGACGAGCCGAAAGCGGAGATAGGCCCCGCCGGGCACGGGCAAGAACGGCCGACGCCGATACCAGCCAGGCGCGGCCATGCGATGCATCTGGCGAAACGCTGTCATCCACAGCCGTGGTCGGCGTATCACAGTCGTGGCCACGCGCAGCCAGGTCATTGCTGGCCCCAAGATCGACAGACCATCTACTTCGGTTCCTTGGGCAGGCCGAGCACCATCTCGCCGATGATATTGCGTTGGATCTGACTGGAGCCCGCGTAGATCGATCCGGCGCGCGCATTGAGGAACACTCCGGCCCACGACCACGTCGAGTTTGGCGCGCCGGCATCGTCGGTCTGGAACGCGCTCGATGGATGGCGACCGGTTGGGGTCAGCCCATCGAGGCCCATGATGTCCATTGCCAACTCAGAGACGATCTTGTGATACTCGCTCCAGTACAACTTGAAGATCGCCCCATCGGGGCCGGGATGGTGGCCCTGCATGAACTTGGTCAGCGTGCGCATGCCGAGATAACGCATCATCTGCACCTTCGAATAACACCACGCCAAACGCTGACGAATGATTGGGTCGCTGGCAACACCACGCTCTTTGGCCATGATGAACAAACGATCGAGTTCGGCCTGGAAACGAATCGGCAACGTCGCCGCGGCCTCGCCGCGTTCGTAGCCGAGCAACGTCATCGCAACCGCCCAGCCATTGTTGACGCCACCGATCACGTTGTCTTTCGGACAGGTGGCATCGGTGTAGAAGACCTCGTTGAACTCACTCTCACCAGAGATCATTCGAATCGGGCGCACCTCGATGCCGGGTTGACGCATATCGACGAGGAGGAACGAGATGCCTTTGTGCTTGGGTAGATCAGGGTCGGTGCGGGCAAGCGTGAAGATGTGATCGGCAAGGTGGCCCGCTGACGTCCAGATCTTTTGACCGTTGAGCACCCACTGATCACCGTCGAGTTGGGCGCGCAGGCCGATGTTGGACAGATCAGAGCCGGCGTTGGGTTCGCTATAGCCCTGGCACCAGATGTCGGCATTCGACAAAATTCGTGGCAGGTAATAGGCCTTTTGCTCGTCGGTACCCCACTGCAACAACGTATTGCCCAGCATCTGGATGCCGAACACATCGTTGGGTCCACCCGTTGGCACACCGGCTCGAGCGAACTCCTCTGCAGTAATCACCTGCTCGAGTGCGGACAGTCCGGCACCGCCGTATTCCACCGGCCAACCAGGGGCGAGGTAGCGGCCCTCATGCAGCGTCGCTCGCCATTGCATGACGAACGAGGAGAGCTCGTCGCCTTCGAGTTGGCCGATGCCGCGCCAGTTGGTGGGCAGCTTTTCCGCGAGAAACGCCTGCACCTTTTCGCGATACGCCTCGGCTTCAGGGGAATAGGTGGGCTGCATACCGCGAGGTTACTCCGCGGTAGTCAACACGCGAACAGCCAGACCTGACTCAGCGCACCACGGCCGAGTCACGTACGACGTTATGTAAGACCGAGGAGACCGCGGCGAGCCAAGGCAGCAGCACCCACAAGCGGGGCCAGTTCACCGAGTGCGGCCCGACGCACCTCGAGGTGTTCGGTGAACGACAAACGCGCGCGCAGGTTGATCTCGCTCTGTGCCGCTGCGAAAAATGGCTCGCCGAACCCCAAAGCAACCGAACCGCCGATCACTGCAACGTTGCAATCGACGACTGCAGCCAACGACGCGAGCGCGCGGCCCACGAGTAGGCCGGTGCGTTCGATGATTGCCTGCGGGGCGCGATGCGGCGGCCGCCCGGTTTCGGCCTCGATCGCCGGACCGCACGCATACGCCTCGAGACACCCAACGCCGCCACACGCACACGGCCGCCCATCAGGCTCGACGACCATGTGTCCGATATGACCGGCATTACCTAAACGGCCGCCGAGCAACCGCCCGTTGCTCAAGATGCCTCCGCCGACGCCGGTGCCCACGACCATACCCACCATGTTCATCTCGCCACGACCAGCTCCACACCAAGCCTCGCCGAGCGTCAGTGCTTTCGCATCGTTGTCGATGAAGCTCGCTAGCCCGGTGGCTTCCTCCAACGCGCGCTGTAGCTCGAAGTCGAGCAACGACGGAATATGCAAGGGCGACACCGTGCCCGCGATGGGATCCATCGGTCCGCCGCAGCCGGCACCCACAGCTACCAGTGGTACGGGTGCCGCAGCCATCACGCGCTTGACCAAACGCTCGATCGCTACCCACACATCGCGAGTCGGTGTCGCGACACGATCACGCACGATCACTCGCCCATCATCACCAACCACGCCCGCTGCCAACTTGGTTCCACCAATGTCGACAGCGAGATACATGGTGTCCACACGGCCACCGTAGCAACCCTGCCATTTCAATACGGTGCTACGCGGTCTACCCTTGTGCCCGTGACGGCCGCCCAAACAACCCCTATCCCGACGTTCGCCTCGCTCTTCGAAGCCATCAGCGAAAATGTTGGGCGTGCAGTGCATGGCAAACGAGCCGAAATTGAGCTCGCTGTCGTCTGTCTTCTCGCCGAGGGTCATCTGCTGATCGAGGACGTGCCGGGTGTCGGCAAGACCAGCTTGGCAAAGGCGTTGGCTACATCGTTGGAGTGCACATGGAAGCGCGTGCAGTTCACGCCTGATCTTTTACCAACCGACCTCCTCGGTGTGAGCATCTGGCAGCGTTCGACCGAAACATTCGACTTCCGGCCGGGCCCGTTGTTCGCCAACATCGTGTTGGCCGATGAAATCAATCGTGCGTCGCCAAAGACCCAGTCCGCACTGCTCGAAGCAATGGAAGAACGGCAAATATCTGTTGAAGGTCGAAGCCACCCGCTGAGTCCGCCGTTCATGGTGATTGCAACGCAGAACCCCATCGAGCAGGAAGGCACCTATCGACTGCCCGAGAGTCAACTCGATCGATTCCTGCTCCGACTGTCGCTCGGATATCCCGGCCGTGAGGCTGAACTCTCGATTCTCGATGCGCAAGGCGCGAATGAAACCATCTCCACCCTTCGCCCAGTCGTCACCGTGGCCGAGGTACTGGCGATGATCGACGCCGTCCGTGGGGTGCACTTGGCGAACCCACTGAAGGGATACCTCGTCGACCTGGCCGAGTTCAGTCGTCGCCATCCCGGCATCACACTGGGGATGTCACCACGAGCAACGCTGCAATTGGCCCGAGCAACGCGGGCAATGGCCGCGGCGCGAGGTCGCAACTACGCCACACCAGACGACGTGAAGTCGGTTGCTCACTCCGTGCTGTGCCACCGTCTTGTGCTTCGCCCCGATGCCGTCGCGCGCGGGCTCACGGCCGAGCAGGCCATCACCGAGATACTCGCCACTGTGCCTGTCACGCACGGTATCTAACGTGCTCACTCGGCACGGCTGGGGCGCCGTGACGCTCGCCGCAGCAGCGGCCATCGTGGGCCGATTGTTCGGCGTGCTCGAACTGCTCGTCCTCGGTGCCGGAATTCTGGCGCTTGTGTTGGCCTGCGTGGTGTGGGTGCATTCGCGGACAATCGCGTTGTCGGTGAACCGCAGGGTCCTCCCCGCCGCACTTCGCGCAGGCGACGTCGGCCGCGTGGAGTTGATCATCACAAACAACGCAAGTACCGGAACGTCGCAACTTTCGCTGTGGGAGCCCGTGGGGGGCATGGGTGGTGCCACGCTGCGGCTCGCGCCGATGCGCAGACACGAGACCGTCGCAGCCAATTACCGACTCCCAGCCTTACGTAGAGGCACTGTGGTGTTTGGCCCGCTGACCGTTGAGCGTCGTGACCCGTTTGGTCTCTGCTCCAAACGGCGCGCTGTGGGCTCGACGCACGAGGTCGTGGTGTTCGCCGCTCACCACGAGCTGCACCTGCCGAGCGGTATGGGCGGCTCTGGTCCGCTGGGCGAGCACCTACGTGCTCGCGCGCTCGGACGAGTCGGCAGCGAATTCCACTCGCTGCGCGAATACGCCGACGGCGACGACCTTCGACAGATCCATTGGCGCGCGTCAGCCCGAAGCGACACCTTGAAGGTGCGGCAGGTGGAACCGGAGGGGTTGCGTCATTGCACTGTCGAACTTGACACGACAGCGAGCGAGTACTCACCCGAGGGTTTCGAACGAGCAGTGTCGGCTGCGGCCGGCGCTGTCTACGCCGCGACGCAGTCCGGACTTCGGCTGCGTCTGTTGCTCGGCGAGGGGACCGACTTACGTAACACAACCTCGACGGCCGCGATGTTTGTGCTCGCGAACTGCTCGGCCAGCGACCAACCACGGTCACGCGGCCTCAACGCACCGCTGGCCGAGGGGCTCGGACTCACCTTTGTGATTACTGGAAGCCCGCAGTCGGCAGCTGTGCGCGCCGCTCGCCTCAGCCTCGCTCCCACCGATGTTCTGGTCATCATCGCGTGTTCATCGGTGGCTACGACCGGACGCGACTTCATTATCAACGCGGTCGATTCCGACAGGTTCTTGTCATCATGGACCGCGCTCACAGGCGCCCATGCGCCAACCGGTGCCCGACCAACCTATTCCGCCGCGGTGGGCGTATGAGTAGCCATACCAGCGACTTGACTGCGCCGGGCGCAAGTGCTGACCCGTACGACGGCGAGACGAACGAAACCTCGGCTGTTCAATCGATACCTGCGTCGATACTGCTCACACTGCTCAGCGTGGTCACTGCCGTTGGCTTCTGTCGGATCTTTGTCGGCTGGGAATTCCTCGGTCCGATGCTGTTCATCGTCATTGCAGTGCATGCCGTGTGTTTTGTGTTGCGCCTTCGTCGTGTTCCTGGTTACGTCGCGGTCCCCGCGGCATTCGTTGTGCTGATTTGTCTGCTGGCATGGAAGTACTACCCAACCACGTTGAACGGACCATTCCCGACAACTCGAACATGGCATCTCTACTTCGCCGATCTGCGACTCGCCCGTGGTCAGTTCCCGAGTGCAGTCGCACCCGTGGCTGCGGTCGGCGGCTTTGCAGTACTTGCCACCGCGAGCACTGCGGTGGCGGCGATCTTGTCCGACGCGTTTGCCTTTCGTGCGTACGGCCGGGTCGAGACTACGGTGCCCACAGCTGTGCTGCTCGTGTTTGCCTCCGCACTCGGCGCAGATCGCAATCGCGTCGCCGTAACGGCGGCATGGTTGGCCTGCGCGCTCGGCGTGATCGCGATTCTCCGGGTGATGCACGCACAGGTCGAACACGCCTGGATCGGCCCACGATCGCGCGTGCTTGTACGCGTGTTGCCAGCCATAGCACTGCTCGCCGGCTGCGCTGCGGCTGGCGGAGCATGGCTCGGACCGCGCCTACCCGGTGCTGGCGAGAAGGGCCTGATCAACACGAGTGGCCACCGCGAGGTCACCCAGGTGCTCAGCCCACTGGTCGACATCCGCAGTCGGCTGGTGAGTCTCTCGAACACCGAGTTGTTCACGGTGGCTTCGGATGAACCCAATTACTGGCGAGCAACGGCGCTCACCATCTTCGATGGATCGACATGGAAACTCCCCGACGGCGACTTGACCTCGGTGTCAGGGGCTTTTGCTGGTGCGCCACAAAACTCGCACGAAGTCGTGCAACAGATCCACATCGCCAGCCTCGGCGGCAGCCTGCTACCGGCGGCGTACAGCCCCGTGCGTGTTGATGACGGCACCGTGTATTGGGTGAACGAAACGGGCACGCTCGTCGTACCGAAATCGGGACTCCAACGCGCCGCCAACTACACGATCGTGTCGGCCGTCGTCGACATCGCCGCGGCCGACCTCGCCAATTCCACGTCGGTCAACGCTCCCGCCGGAATGACCGAACTCCCTTCCGATTTTCCCAATTCCGTTCGCGAAGCAGCCTTGGCTGTCACGGCAAATGCGTCGACCATGTATGAGAAATCGCTGGCACTGCAGAACTGGTTCCGAACCGGTTTCACCTACGACCTCACCGTGCAACGCGGTCACAGCAATGACGCTCTCGAAAACTTCCTTCGCATCCGCCGTGGCTACTGTGAGCAATTCTCTGGCGCATTCGCATCAATGGCGCGATCGCTCGGCATCCCCGCCCGCGTGGCTGTTGGGTTCACGCCGGGCGACTTCCAGGATGACGATCGCTATCACGTGTTTGGTCGCAACGCTCATGCGTGGCCGGAGGTGTGGTTCGACAGCGTTGGCTGGGTGTCGTTCGAGCCCACGCCAGGCCGTGGCCAACCCGGCGGCGAGGCCCACACTGGCGTCCAACCTCAACAAGCGCAGGTCGATAACCCCGGTAACGCTGGTCCGGTTGTCACGCCGTCGCCCACGACGAACCCCGGCTCAGATGTCACCACGACAACCGAGTCCGACACGCCGACTCGCGCGACCACCACTACCATCGCCGGCGCAGGTGGCGCAATCACCAAGTCGTCATTGGGTGGTGGACCACCCTGGCTGGCAATCATTGGCTTGATCGTGCTGGCGATGGTGCTCTGGGCTATTGCGATGCCATTCGTACTCAGGCAACGTCGTAAACGACATCGCGCACCTGACGTGGCCGAAGACATCCGCAGGAGTTGGCAGCGCTCGACGCAAGCACTTGCGCTGCTCGGCGTGGCCCTGTACCCCACCGAGACCCCTCTCGAACACGCCAATCGGGCGGGGCGCGTCTCAGGCGTCGACGGACGAATCCTTCACGAGTTGGCCAATCAATGTACGGCCGCTGTGTATGGAGGTATCGGCGACGACGACAAGGCCACGCGATGTGCAGAGCTGAGCGCAGAAGTGGTCCAGGCCGTCAAGGAACGCCTTGGTACTCGCGAACGGATGATGGCCGCCTTCAATCCACGTCTCGCATCGCTGCTGCTCAAACCCTGACTGAACGCACTACGCAGACTCAGTGAGTCTTGGGGCCGCCCATGCTGCGGCCTGCACGCCGACGAAGTTCGTCGGGAATGCGGCTCAGCTGATCTCGGCCGCGTACTGCGAGTTCGCGTTCGAGAAACACACCCGCTACGACCGTGACGATAAATGCTGCAAACGACAGCAAGGCGCTGATCTGCAACGCACCAATGACGACACCGAGCGACACGACCAAGACAACGGCCGACCAGACGAGATGACGTGACGACGCACCGGACTGACTGCGCTGATTGACCTTGAGCGCGAACGAAGGGTCAGCCTTGAGCTGTTCTTCGATCTGGCGAAGGATGCGCTGTTCGTCTTCGGAGAGCGGCACCAGTTATCTCCCTGTCGAGCCAACCCGCGGATGCGGTTGCTGGCTATTCTCACACGTTCCGCGCCGTCTGACAACGCGCTCGGGCTGCGCCACGTTCTGCACGGCTACTTCTGGGTCTTTGCGGGGTCTGCGGAGGGCGAATCGTGGTCGGGTCCCCATTGTTGTGCGCCTCTGCGCACGAGGCGCAGACCCCTCGAGCTCACCGTGCTCGCCGGGCCGATTGCCGTATTACCAAAGCGCTGGCGAATGGCATCGATGGCTGCCGAGGCCTCGACCCAATCGGACGCAGCTGCAGTTGGCGGGACGTCATCCGCTGTCGCCGCGAACAGGTCATCGAGTCTGAGCTGTTCCACCGGCGCGCCGAAATTGGACGCATGCACACCGATGAGGCGCACACCCGGCGTTGGATCGATCTTGGCAAGCAATGGCGCGACTGCCTCAACGATCGCCGCTGCGGTTGCGATCGGCGCGGCGAGTGTGGTGGATCGGGTGATGGTGGTGAAGCCGGCAAAACGAACCTTCAGTGTGAGGGTTCGCGCACCAGAGCCTGCGGAGCGAAGCCTCGACGCGACGCCATCGCTGAGCCGAACAAGCTCCGTGTGTAACTCGGTTTGCTCATGAAGATCTCGTGCGAACGTTTCCTCGTGGCCAATCGACTTCATGGCTCGATCGGTCTCTACAGGTCGTTCATCGTGGGCAGCAGACAACGCGTACAGGTGGCGGCCGCTCGTACGGCCGATCGCGGCGACCAACGTTGCCTCACCGAGTGCATTCAGATCACGTACAGTCTTCACACCAAGGCGCGTGAGCCGCTCGAGTGTGGCGGGACCGACGCCCCACAACGCCTGCACCGGCAATGGATGCAAAAACTCGAGCTCGCGCCCGGCGACCACTTCGAAGACACCCAAACCTGGCTCGACGCCATCGGGCGATGCCTTGGGTTTGGCCGCGACCGATGCGAGCTTGGCGAGGAACTTGTTCGGCGCCACCCCCACCGAACACGACAGATCGAGCACCGATGCGACCCGCTCGCGAATATGGCGAGCAATGGTGGTGCCGTCACCGAGCAGACGGCGCGAGCCCGTCACGTCGAGAAAAGCCTCGTCGAGCGAGAGTGGCTCAACGAACGGTGTTGCCTCGAGGAAGATGTCGTTCAGTTCGCGGCTGACACTGGAGTACAAGTCGTGATCTCCAGGCAGAAACACCGCGGTCGGACAGAGACGACGAGCCTTCGAACCCGGCATCGCCGACGAAATCCCGTAGCGACGGGCCTCGTACGATGCCGCGGCCACGACACCGCGCGGGCCGGTGCCACCCACGACCACCGGCTGACCCTTCAAGTCGGGGCGGCGGCGAAGCTCGACGGACACATAGAACGCGTCCATGTCCACGTGCAAGATTGTTCGTCGTGGCTCGTCAAGAGTCATGGCACGAGCTGTTCGACGCGAGCGTTCGCGCGGTCGACACCAAACACCGCAAACGAGAAGCCTCCAATGGGACGCATACCGGCTCCGATCCATGCAACGAGCGGCACGCGAACCCACAGCGGCGAGTCAGCCACGACGGCCTCGACATCGGCGAGATCCACGAACAACGCTTGCTCCACGATGCCATCGGGGTCATCGAGCACGATCTCGCCACGCGCGTTCGCGGTGAACCACACCTCTACGTTCATCAGCCAACCCATCTCAGCAGCCTCCACTGCCACGGTGTATTGGCATTCGTGCCAATCGGCCACGTGCAGACCGGTTTCCTCGCGGACCTCACGGGAAATACCTGTGGTAACCGACTCACCGTGGTCGATAACGCCACCCGGCGGGGTCCATTCGAGCGTGCCCTGCCGTCGCCGATTCGCAGCGAGCAAAAGCTGATTGTTGACGACGATGAGACCGCCACCAACTTGGAAGGAACGCATGGTCAAGTCTCGCACGTCGGCCGCGCGCGTGAGCTCAGCCGCCTTGGATGCGGCGTTGGCGCCGACCACGACGGTCTTCTGCCCAGAGCTTGAGCACCATGATCAGCGCTTCTTGCACGATGTTCTGCGACATCTTCGATTGACCCGCGGTGCGATCACGAAACGTAATTGGAATCTCGACGATCTTGCCCCCGGCGCGCACCAAACGGTGGGTCATCTCGACCTGAAACCCGTAGCCGTCAGCACGCACGGTTTCAAAACTCATCTTGTCGACAAGCGCGGAACTGCGATACGCGCGGTAGCCAGCGGTCGCATCATTGATTGCCAAGCCGAGCACGCCGGACGAGTAGCGATTGCCCCATCGCGACAACCATCGACGTCGACGCGGCCAATTCTCTGTTATTCCGCCCGGCACATAACGGCTTCCGACTGCGAGATCGACGCCGTGCTCGACGGCCGACACCAGCGCCGGGATCTCGGCAGGATCGTGCGAGAAATCTGCGTCGATCTGCACGCAGATCTCCGCACCTGCGTCGATCGCGACGCGCATGCCGGCTCGATACGCGGCGCCAAGGCCGGCCTTGTTTGCACGCCTCAACACACTGATGTCACCAACCTCGTGAGCAATACGGTCGACGATGTCCGCGGTGCCATCGGGGCTGTTGTCATCAACGACGAGAATGCCGATGTCTGGCGCATGCGCGCGAATCGACCGGCACAGCGCTTCGATGTTGTCTGCCTCGTTATAAGTGGGCACGATGGCAACAGAACGCACGGTGGTCAGCCTAGGGCGACAACGCTTCGTGGAAGCAGACACCCTACGATGATGCGGTGCCTGACCACGCAGATCCACGCCCGCTCTCCGCGCTTCCGTCACCTGCGGCACGCGCCGCAGCTTTTGCCGCGATCCTCATCGGCGGCCTCGCCGGTGGGCTCATCGGCTACAGCTTGGTGCGTGTGCAGTGCAGCGGAGCATGCGCTACCGGACGCGGCATCGGCGCGTTCGTCGGGGCGGCGATTGCCGCAATCGGAATGAGCGTGGTTGCGGTGCTCGTGTTGCGCGCCGTTGGCGAATGGCGAGATATCGAGGATCGTCGGCGCGAGTCGGGTCAACGCTGATGCCCCCCACTCGCGCGACACACGACGATTCGCTCGGCACTCAACTCCGCACCCTCGCCAGCGACCTTGCGGTGCGCGCCGGCGAGCTCATCCGCAGTGGCCGCGAGTCGGGCGTCGGTGCCGTCGAGACGAAGTCGTCCGCCACGGACATGGTCACCATGTTCGACCGGGCCTCCGAACAACTCATCGTCGGTGCCCTAGGTGAGCATCGTCCGAACGACGGTGTCGTGGGCGAGGAAGGCACCTCGGTCTCGGGCACAAGCGGCGTGGATTGGCTGATCGATCCGATTGACGGCACCACCAATTTCTTCTACGGCCTTCCGGGCTACGCCGTGTCGATCGCGGCGCGCGACGAATACGGTTCTCTGGTCGGCGCAGTATTCGTTCCTGCTACGAACGAATTGTTCAGCGCAGCTCGGGGCGCGGGCGCAACATTGAACGGTTCCAGGATCACGTGTTCGACCACAACGTCGTTGCGTCATGCGCTCCTTGCCACCGGCTTCAGCTATCACCCTGAGCTACGCCGTCAGCACATGCGGAGGCTGCAGCACATCATTGGCGAGGTTCGCGATATTCGTCGATTCGGTGCCGCTGCCGTCGATCTGTGCCACGTCGCTGCGGGTCGCGTCGACGCCTACTTCGAAGAGAACCTCGGCCCATGGGATCTGGCTGCGGGCGAACTCATTGCGCGAGAGGCCGGATGCATCAGTGGGGACCTACAGGGTGGTGCCGTTCGGCCATCACAGGTACTTGTTGCAAATCCAACATTGTTCGAACCACTACGCGAACTCATCAACGATGCGGACGCACTCGCTGCACTCACCCAGTGACGATCACATTGATTTTCCGCAATATTGCGCCGACCTGCCCTGCGATCAGGCATCATGGCAGACGTGGGAACTCGAATCCTGACCGTTGAAGACGATGAGCGCATCCGCACCGCCGTAAAGCTCGCGCTTGAAGACGAAGGGTGGACGGTCGATGAAGCCGGAAGCGGCGAGGAAGCAATCGAGCTGTTTCGTCGCTGCGCACCAGACGTTGTGCTGATCGACATCATGCTTCCGGGCATTGACGGCTTCGAGTTGTGCCGTCATCTGCGCAAGACGAGCGACGTTCCCATCGTCATGGTGACCGCCCGCGTCGACACCCACGATGTTGTTGCCGGCCTCGAAGCAGGCGCCGATGATTACCTCACCAAGCCCTTCGCGCCAAAAGAACTGTCGGCGAGGATTCGCGCGTTGCTTCGACGCATCCGACCAATGAGCCCCGGCCACGCAAAGCTCGTCTTCGGCGACCTCGAGATCATCGCCGACGAAGGCAAGGTGCTGCTCGCCGGCACCGAGCTGCATCTCACCAAGACCGAGTTCCGCCTGCTCGTCGAACTGGCGCAGAGTCCCGGACGCGTCTTCAGCCGCGAATCGCTGCTCGACAAAGTGTGGGGCTACGACTACTTCGGTGACGGCCGACTCGTCGACGTTCATATCCGTCGGCTGCGCACCAAGGTCGAGGCCGACGCGGCGAATCCGCGCCACGTCGTGACGGTTCGAGGGTTGGGTTACCGACTGCAGTCGTGACCGACGCCCTCGCCGCCCAAGAGCCAGACCCTTTCTGGACGCGCCTATCTCGCTCAGTGGCTCGTGCCCGTCCGAAGCGCGTCGGACTCCGCACGCGCATCATGCTCACATTCACCATGGGCTTCTTTGCCCTCTCGGTGTTCCTCGCTGCAATCACCTACAGCTTCACCAAGAGCAGCCTCGTCGATCAACACGATCGTTCGAGCGTCGAGCAGGCATACCGCGACGCGAGCGTTGCACTCAACGGACTTCGCCCGTCGCCATCATCTGCGCAGCCCGTCATCGACACGCTGTCCGGTTTGGGTATCGGCCGACCGCTCATCAACTACCACGATGTGTGGACCACCGGCGCGCCTCGATTTGGTCCCGAGATCGTGCCGACTCTGTTGAAATCGCGCGTCCTGATCGACGGCGTGCCTTCGCGGATGATCCTGATGGTCGGCGACGAACGAGTGGTCGTCATCGGCATTCCGCTTCCCGAAGTGGGTGCCGCGTACTTCGAGTTCGCAAGCCTCACCGATGTGAGCTCGACGCTGCGCAGCGTTGGGCTCTCACTGATGTTCGCCGGATTCATCACGACGATGTTCGGCGTCGTGCTCGGCTCGGTCGCCTCGCGACGCGCGGTAAAGCCTCTTGGCGATGCAGCTCAAGCGGCGAAGGCGATTGCAGGGGGGCGGCTTGACACGCGTTTGGAGACGACGGACGACAACGACCTCAGGCTGCTCGCCAACTCGTTCAACGACATGGCCTCGGCACTACAGCAACGAGTAGAACGCGACGCCCGCTTCGCGAGCGACGTGAGCCACGAACTGCGCTCACCGCTGATGACGCTGGCGGCCTCGGTGGAAGTGATGCAGGCCCGTCGAGACGAGATGCCCGAGCGCGCCCAGTCGGCCCTCGATCTACTCGTCGCCGATGTGTCGCGGTTCCAAGGTCTCGTCGAGGATCTGCTCGAGATTTCACGATTCGATGCGGGCGCGATCCGTTTGCACCTCGAAGACCTCGTTGTCGCCGAGTTCGTCCGACAGGCAATCGGTGTGAGCAGCCTGCCCCAGACTGAGGTCGTGGTCACCGAACGGGCCGAAGGTCTGCTGATGCACGTTGATCGCCGACGGCTGGCGCGCGTGATCGCCAACCTCATCGACAACGCCCGACTCCACGGAGGCGGTGAACCCGAGGTGATCGTGTCAGAAGCCGACAACGAAGGCGAGCCCATCGGACATGTGTGGATTGCCGTTCAAGATCATGGCTCGGGCGTTCCTCTCGACGAGCGGCACCTCATCTTCGAACGCTTTGCCCGTGGCGCGGTCGCCGGTCGGCGAAGCTCGAGCGACGGCGCGGGGCTTGGGCTTGCGCTCGTCGACGAGCATGTACGGCTGCACGGCGGCAATGTCTGGATCGAGGATCGACTCGATGGCGAGCCCGGCGCTCGTTTTGTGATCGAGCTTCCCGCGGAAGAAGTCGGAAAATGAAGCCACACCGATACACGTCAGTAGTGCTCGCGGCCGTCGCCGGCGTGATGTTGCTCAGCTCATGTGGCATCGCCAACGATGCCGCTCCTCGCGACATCCCCGACCGGCAGCGGTCGCCATTCATCGATGCCCCCGTGCAGGCCCTGCCGTCTTCAGCGGGCACAGATCGCATCTTTCTGCTCGCCCCAGAACTACCTGATCAGCCACGTCGCCTTCGCGCCGCGCCACGCGCCGTCGGTGCGTCGCCAACGCTGCGCCTGCAATCATTGTTCGGCCCACTCAGCACGGCCGAAACCGGCGCTCGCCTTCGCACGGCAATCCCCGAGGGTCTGCAATTGCGAGTGGCGACGCTGCAAACCAACGGCACGCTCATCGTCGATGTTTCCGACCAACTGTTGTCGCTCTCCAGCGGAGCGCTGATCGACGCTGTCGCGCAAATCGTGTTCACATCGCTTGAAGTACGCAATGTGCAACGCGTGCAACTGTTGGTGAGCGGGATAACCCAACAATGGCCGGGTGGCGATGGCTCGTTGCGCACCGCACCGCTGACGGCCTACGACTTTCCAGCACTCATCGAGACGACTCAACCCGACTTCCCCGCAGTGCCGTCACCGCGGGCCTGACACAGGAAATTGGGTTCAGCCGAAGAACACCGAGGCCACGTCTCGATAGGTACTCAGATCAACCGGCCGCGTCTTGCCAGCGGTCTCGATCAGCGGCCGCAGCACGACATGATCGCCGCGGAGGGCCGTCATCTGACCCCACGCACCTTCATGCACCGCATCGATCGCGGCGAGGCCATACCTCGTGGCGAGCACGCGATCGAACGCAGACGGTGTTCCGCCGCGCTGAATGTGGCCGAGGAGCACCACACGCGTTTCGAAGCCGGTGCGTCCCTCGATCTCCGGAGCGAGACGATCGGCCACGCCACGGCGGCGAACATGACCAAACGTGTCGTACACCTTTTCCTGGGTGGGCATCGTTCCGGCGATCGGCTCGGCTCCTTCGGCAGCCACCACAATCGACGCATAGCGACCGCGCTGGTGGCGCGTCTTGAGGATCGTGCAGACGTCATCGATATCGAATTGCTGCTCGGGGATCAGGATCACGGTCGCGCCACCAGCAATGCCTGCGTGGGTGGCTATCCATCCGGAGTCACGGCCCATGACCTCCACCACGATCACGCGGTCATGACTTTCAGCGGTGGTGTGCAAACGATCGATGGCATCGGTCGCAATCTGCACGGCGGTGTTGAATCCAAACGTGGTGTCGGTGCCGACGACGTCGTTGTCGATGGTCTTTGGGACACCGACGATAGGCAAGCCAAGATCGTGATACAGGTTCGACGCAACTGTGAGCGACCCGTTTCCACCAACCACGATCAGCGCATCGAGCTGCATGTCTCGAAACGTGGACGCCACCATTTCCAAGCCGCCGGGTCTGTCGTAGGGGCTACCGCGACGCGTGCCCAGGAGCGTGCCTCCCTTGGGCAGCATGCCGCGCATCGAATGAACATCGAGCATCATCGTTCGTCGGTCAAGCACACCATCCCACGCATCGAGAAAGCCAATAATCTCGTCGCCGTACACCATCTCGCCCTTGCGAACGACGGCTCGGATCACTGCATTGAGCCCTGGGCAGTCGCCACCACCGGTAAGTAGACCAACACGCATGAGTCACGACGATAGGCGAGAACATGCGCCGACACGCGACGGCATGGTAGGAACTGTGCATGGCGTGGGACTCTTCTCGGGTGGTGCCGTGGCGCCGCCTCATTCGTGAATGGCTGATCTACGTCGCCTTTGCCAGCGTCGCGTTCGTGATCATCTTCCACAACAAGCTGAGCTTGTCGTTGTTCGCAGGTCTCTTTGCCAGCGGCCCGATGTATCTGCTCTTCGGATCGGTGCTTGCCAAGTTTGGTTACTCACGCAAGACCTTCAAGGATCTCCGCGCCGAGCGCGAGGTCAAGGCCTCGATTCGTCCGAGTAGTACGTCCCCAACGGCAACCGGTCGCACCAAGCCCGCCCCCACGAAGCGAACCTCAACGGGCCCTTCGCAGCATCGCAAGGGAAACAAGCCGAAGCGTCGCTGAGGCACCGTCTGTCTACAGCTACGGTCTTGCATCGATGACGACGAACTCTCTAGCACCGAACACCTGCGTCCTCGCGATTGACGCAGGCACAACCGGCGTACGCACTCGCGCGGTGTTCACCGATGGACGCCCACCCGTGTCGTCGTATCGCGAGTTCACCCAATATTTCCCACAACCGGGTTGGGTTGAACACGACGCAGAGGAAATCTGGGAGGCGGCGCGGGGCACGCTCAACGATGTGCTCGGTCGCCTCGATGTTGAACCTGTCGCGATTGGTATCACCAACCAACGCGAGACTGCCGTGGCCTGGAGCCGATCCACCGGCATGGCCTTGCATCGAGCGATCGTGTGGCAGGACCGTCGCACCGCCGCCCGCTGTGACGAACTCGAGAGCCAAGGCGCGTTGACGCTCGTGCGTGAGCGCACAGGACTCGTGCTCGACCCGTATTTCTCGGGTACGAAATTCGAGTGGTTGCTCACCGAGGGGCATGTTGCGAACACCGACGATCTCGCGCTCGGCACCATCGATTCCTGGCTGCTGTGGAAGCTCACGGCTGGAGCCGTGCATGCGACCGACCCATCGAACGCGAGCCGCACGATGCTGTTCGACATTCATGCGTTGGCGTGGGACGAAGAGCTCTGTCAGCTTCTCAACGTGCCAATGAAGGCGCTCGGCGAGGTGCGGCCCTCGAGCGGCCGCTTCGGGGTCACCAGCGCCGACTCGGGCGTCACTGCAGGCATACCGATCTCGGGAATCGCCGGCGATCAACAGAGCGCCCTGTTCGGACAGGGCTGCTTTTTGCCGGGGATGGCGAAGAACACCTACGGCACTGGCAGCTTCGTGCTGCTCAATGTCGGCAGTGTGTGCCCGCCCCCGCGCGATGGCATGTTGACGACAGTGGCATGGACACTCGCCGACGGAACAACGACATACGCACTTGAGGGCGCCATCTTCGTCACCGGAGCCGCGGTGCAGTGGTTGCGCGACGGTCTGCAGATCATCTCCACGAGCGCCGAGGTTGGTGAACTCGCCACCAGCGTCGCAGATACTGGCGGCGTCTACGTCGTGCCTGCATTCACCGGTCTCGGTAGTCCATGGTGGGACCCGTACGCACGGGGAACCATCGTTGGTATCACCCGAGGCACCACGCGTGCACACATCGCGCGAGCTGTCGTGGAGGCAATGGCCTTTCAGGTACGAGACGCCGTCGATGCAATGACGACTGCCTCCGGCACTCCCCTACGCGACCTCCGCGTCGATGGGGGTGCTTGCGTGATGGACATGTTGTTGCAAATGCAAGCGGATCAACTCGGTGTTACCGTCCGGCGTCCACGCGACAAGGAAAGTACGGCCCTCGGCGCAGCATTTCTTGCCGGCCTAGCAGAAGGCGTCTGGCCGTCTCTCGACGCGCTCACTCAGCAGTGGCAACTCGACGCCGAATTCAAACCACGCGCCGACCGATCGCTCGCCGAAAGCCAACACACGCAGTGGCTGCGCGCGGTCGAACGCAGTCGTGGCTGACCGTTCAACCAGCGGCCCTCGGCGCGACGCGCGCATCGGTTGACAAAAGGCCAGCGGCGACCCGACCGAGCAGCCCTATTTGCTGGCGCTCACGGGCATGAAATGGACGCCCAGTACGGCCCGAGGCCACCGCGATCCCCAAGGGTTCAAGATGAACCCAGACCACGTCGCTGGGCGTGGATTCGCCCTGCACATCGGCACCAAGATGACGGCTGCCGACGAGAAAGGCCCCGAGCCACGCCCTATCTGGCGGTGTGCCGCGCTCGACGAGACCGCCTAGGTCGGCAAGCTCACCATCGCCACCATCAACATCAATGCGCATCGCGACCACCCACGCCCCGTCGACAAGATGCAGCAACTCATCACAGAACTTCTCGAGGCGTGAACTGCTTGATGTTTCTACGAGTGCCACCGAGATCTGTAACGCGGCGATGCTGGCGTCAGGACGATCGGCATCGATTGGGCGAACGTCTTCGACGGCAACACCATCGACCCGCCCGATCTCGGCGATCAACGTGGACAGCGTCACCGTGTCGGGCAAACTGACCACGAGTTCGTCAATGGCGCTGCCACCGCCGCGCTCGAGGATCTCGATGCCCACGACATCTCCCCCAGCGTCACCAATACGGCTGGCCACTTGTCCGAGCGCACCCGGACGGTCGGGCAACCACACGCGCACCACGAAGGAGTTCACCACACAAACGTAATCACACCGTGCTAGCAGTCGATGGCCAGTTTGTGACGACTCGATGAACTCAGTGCTCGATGGATCGCCGCGCTGAGTCAGCCCAGCTTCGTGAGGCCCTTTTTGAGATTGCGGATTCCCTGGCCGATGCGTTGTTCGTTCTCGATGAGGGCAAATCGAGCGAAGCCCTCGCCACCCGGCCCGAACCCAAGGCCAGGCGATAAGGCAACGTCGCACTCACGCACAACGAGCGAACAGAACTCCACCGAGCTGAGTTCGGCGTACGGCTCGGGAATCGGTGCCCACACGAACATCGAACCCTTCGGCTTAGGGATCTCCCACCCAATTCGGCCGAGGCCATCGATCAACGCGTCGCGCCGACTCTCATAGATTGCGCAGACCTCTTCGGGATAGTCCGATGCCTCGTTCATCGTGACGGTCGCGGCAATTTGGACAGGTTGGAACATGCCGTAGTCGAGATAACTCTTCAGCTTGACGAGAGCCTGCACGACCTCGTGATTGCCAACAAGAAATGCGCAGCGCCATCCGGCCATCGAGAAACTCTTGGTCATGCTGTAGAGCTCGACGGCACATTCCTTGGCACCTTCGGCCTGCAGGATCGACGGGGGCTGATAGCCCTCGAAGCCGACGTCGGCATACGCGAAGTCGTGCACCACGATCATCTCGCGCTCGCGGCAGAAGTCGACAACTCGTTGCATGAAGTCGAGGTCGACGACGGCACCGGTGGGGTTATGCGGAAAAGAAATCACGAGCACTCGCGGCTTTGGCCAACCCACGTCGTACGCGGTGGTCAAGCTGTCGAAGAAGTCGCCGGTGAAGTCGCCCTGCACGCGTGGATCAGCGAGGTGACGCATGGGCACTTGACGAAGATCGGCGCCTGCGAACAACGGTCCGTAGATGTGGATGGGATAGCTGGGACTTGGCACGATGGCGGCATCACCGCGGTCGAGCAGCACCCACATCAGGTGACTGAATCCCTCTTTCGATCCAATCGTGTTCGTGATCTCAAGCTCAGGGTCGAGCGTGACGCCCCACTTGCGTTCGTAGAGGGCAGCAACGGCCTCGCGCAGCTTGGGGAGGCCACGGCTCAGCGAGTAGCGGTGATTCTTCGGATTCTGCGCCGCCTCGATGAGCTTTTCGACAGCGATCTGCGGCGACGGGATATCGGGGTTACCGAAACCCAAATCGATCACGTCCGCGCCTGCTCGGCGTGCCTCGATCTTCAGGTTGTTGATGATCGTAAAAACATACGGTGGCAGGTTGGTGATGCGGCGAAATTCCATAGCAGGCTCACGCTAGTTGGTACGTCAGTCCGAGCCGCAGCTGATATGGCGCGCAACGTCAATCTCTGTCAGAGGGCATGCCCGCCGCAGACATCTTGTGTCACGATGTCGAAATGGCAAAAGAACCCGGTGACGGATGCATTCACGTGGTCATCGAAATTCCGCGCGGCAGCCGCAACAAATACGAAATCGACCACGACACCGGCAAGGTGTTTCTTGATCGACGCCTCTTCACGGCCACCACCTATCCGGCCGACTATGGCTTCATCCCCGACACGCTGGGCGGCGACGGCGATCCGCTCGACGCGCTCGTCCTACTCGAAGACCCCGTGTATCCCGGTGTGTGGGTAGAGGCGCGCCCGGTTGGAGTGCTGTTCATGCACGACGAGGCGGGCGAGGACGCCAAGATCTTGTGCGTGCCGCCACGCGAGCCGCGCTGGGCCGATGTGCACGATCTCGAAGATCTCACACCTCAACTCGTCGCCGAAATCCAACACTTCTTCGAGGTGTACAAGGCGCTCGAACCCGGCAAGTCGTCGTCCACGGCGGGGTTGGCCGGTCGTGAGGCTGCGTGGGCGGAGATCACCAAGGCACGCGAGAACTATCCGGGGCCTGCGCACTGACACAAGCAGACCGCCCTGGCAGTGGTGTGTCGTGATCAGTGGTGTGTCGTGATCAGTGGTGTGTCGCGATCAGTGGTGTGTCGCGATCAGTGGTGTGTCGCGATCAGTGGTGTGTCGTGATCAGTGGTGTGTCGTTGGTAGGAGCGCTGCACCGATCGCTCCAGCACGCTCACCGAGTTCAGCGAAACGCAACACCGGATGCGGACGATGCTCGGGCGAGTACAAGAGCGCCGCGAACTCGCGGGCGATGGGCGGCAAAAACAGATCTTGTGCCGCCGTGAGACCGCCACCAAGAACGATGCACGCCGGATCGAGAATGTTGGTGAGGTTCACCAGACCGAGCGCTACCCAATGCGCGAACTCATCGATCACCACCAGCATCTCGCGGTCACCCGCTCGCGCGCTCTCGACAACTTCTTCGCCGCGCCGCCCGCCGGCAAGCATTTGCAGCCCACGGCCTGAAGCAAAACGTTCCCAGCAGCCGCGACGTCCGCATGGGCAGAATGGTCCGTCGGGTTGCACGACGATGTGACCGATCTCGCCCGCGAAGCCGTTGGTACCGCGCTGCAAATGGCCGCCCATCACGAGACCGCCCCCGATACCGGTGCCAAGGGTGACAAGCACGACGTCGTCGAAACCACGAGCTGCGCCGTGCTGCCATTCGGCCAACACCGCACACGTCGCGTCGTTGTCGACAGCAACCGGACGACCGAGCGCCTCAGACAGGAGCGGGCCAACGCGCACCTCAAAGGCGCGCATCAGGTTGGGCGCGGCGCGCAACACACCATCGCGGGTGACGAGGCCGGGAACGCCAACACCCAGTGTGTCGTAGCCAGGTGTCTCGGCACCGGGGCCAGTACTCAATGCTTCGTGACTCGCGAGTTCGCCGGCAAACTCAATGAGCCCGCTGATCAACGCGTCGGCACCGTCAGGAGTGGGACGACGGAGTTCGACGATGACCTCACCGTGGTCGTCGATCACCACGCCGAGAAACTTCGTGCCGCCGACATCGATGCCGGCTGCGCGCGTCACGACTCGGCGCGAACCTTCAGCTCGCGAACTGTGTTGAGGATGCGCTGCTCGGCGCGGCGCTTGACGAAACCTGGAAGCGGTACGACGAGCTCGATCGCAAGGTCGTACCGAATTTCGGTTCCACCGTCGGCCGTCTCGGCAAGGTGATACGCGCCGTCGATCGTGCGCATGATGTCGCCTCGCACCAGCCGCCAACCAAGCACCTGTGGTGCATTCGAGTAGTCATAGCTCAACGAGTAATGCGTACTGCGACCGAGCGCGGATGTACGGAACTCGACCTCGATCGCGCGGTCCTGTTCGTCGCGGGTGCGGATGGTCGCTTCTTTGACGTCTTTGGCCCATTCGGGATAACGCTCGAAGTCGGTGGCGATCGCCCACACCCGCGCCATCGGCGCGGCCGTAGTGATGGTCTGGAAAGCGGTCTCAGCCATGGGATGAAGTCTGCTCTATCTCGTCGCTCGATGGGGGGACACTTGATGAAATTGGCGACAAATCTTGTTGACGGGGCGAGAATGTGCCGTTCGCGGCACACCAGAGCCCGTTGAGGCCGAGGCCAAACATCGGTACAAGGATGCCAAAGGCGAGTGTAGAACCTGGCCGACCATCGGTGGAGCTGCGCGCTATGGCTGTAGCGAGACTGGTGATCACCTGTACGAGGAGGGCGCCGTTCATCACCCGTTTCACCTGCGCGGGAGTTGATTCGCCACTCAGGAAGTACAGCTGAGCGACTGCAATGTTGTCGACACGGCTGCGCTGCACGGCAGTCCAGTAGCTCCATAAGAACGCGAACACACCAACCGCGAACAACACAAGGGCAACCACCACGGCCACGAGGCGAACCGACTTCGTGAAGACAACCGCCGACGCAACCGCCGACACAACGAACAACAGCGTTCCCGCCAGATTCGCGCGCACAATACGACTCGCCGAGTTCGTCTGCGTGCTGTCAGCCATGGCCTCCATCATGGCAGCGCACCGAGGGATTTACCCAGCCGTTCGGCCAACGCGTCGTACGAGAATTCGCGCACTGCGCGCAGCCGCGCCGCCGCGCCCATCTCGACTCGACGCACTGGATCGTCGAGCAACGATGCAAAGGCCTTGGCGACCTCGCGATGATCGTCGGGACGTTTGACAACGATGCCTGTTTCGCCATCGGCCACTGCCTCAGCGGCCCCACCCGAATCACCGGCAACCTGCACAACCCCACACGCGGCGGCCTCGACGAACACGATGCCAAAACCTTCCTGCTCGAGCCCACCCCAACGATTGCGGCACAGCATGGCGTAGATATCGGCGCAGCCGTAGAGGCGAGGAAGATCGGCATTGTCGACCCGGCCGAGAAATCGCACCGGGGCATCGAGCTCGAGCGCGAGACGTTCGAGTCGCCCGCGATCGCGCCCACCGCCGGAGATGACCAACAGCAGATGGGGACGAGATCGTTTGAGGAGAGCCGCAGCACGAATGGCGGTATCGAATCCTTTGCGGGGCACCAAACGACTGATGCTGACGATCACCTCACTGGATTGCGGTAGCCCAAAGAACTCGCGAGCTTCGTGGCGTTCGGACAGCTCGAGCGGCCGGAAGCGATCGGTATCGACGCCGGGTGGCACGACGGTGATGGGTAACGAGCGTCCGGCGGCACGCTCGGCCTCGGCCGCCGGATAGCCGCCCGCGGCCACAATGTGGCGCGCCCGGGTGAGCACGAAGCTCAGCGCCTGCTTACTGCCGGGAATGCGCCCGGGCACGGTGACCTCGGCTCCGTGAAGAACGACATCGTAAGCAAGATCGAGCGACGGGCCGACCAATCCGAGGGGAAGCGCAGGGTCAAGCACGACAAAGTCGGCTCCGAAATCACGGGCCATGTCGTTGATACGGCGAACCATGAACGGGTGCGGCAACAGCACCGCTTCGCGGACTCGTTCAATGCGGAACGGCTGCGCCGCGTCGAACGAGGCCGATCCCGGATTGGGACTGGTGAGCACAGCAAACGACTCGGGCGGCAGGCGTCGCCACCATTCCCACAGCAGCGACTGAATACCGCCGATCTTGGGCGGAAAGTCGTTGGTGACCAGCAGATGTTTCATGCTCGGGCAACGCGAAGTTCTTCGGAGACGATGGGGTCGGAATCGGTGGCGGGCAGCATGTGATGGCAACCGAGTTGTGCTGCGGCCCACACGGCGTGAGCACGGAGCAGGGGTTCGGAATGTCCAAGGTAGTGGCCCAACACGGTTACCACGCGAGTATCGCTGCCAGCGCCCACGTTGCCGAGTGCGATCAGCGCGTTGCGACGTAACCACATCGGGTTGCGGTCGGCGAGGTACCAGCGGCCGAATGATTCGAGAAGGGATGAATCGGGTGCCTCGAGTATGTCGATGAGGGGGACCCACGCCTGAATGTGCTTTGACAGATTGGCATCGGATCGGCGCTCGAAGCGCACGGTTGGTGGACACACGAGCTGACATTCGTCGCAGCCATAGATCCGATTGCCGAGGGCCACCCGAAATTGGCGAGGAAACACGCCGGGGCGCTGCAGTAGCCACGCCAGACAACGACCCGCGTCGACAACGCCCGGGGCCACGATCGCTGCCGTGGGACATCCATCGATGCAGCGATTACACGCGCCGCACCCATCGGCCACTGGTTCGGCAGCGACCGGTAACGGAGCCGTCGTGATAACCGAGCCGAGCACAAAGAAACTGCCTGAACCCGGAAGTAGCAGGTTGGCGTTCTTACCGAACCAACCCAATCCGGCCAGCCACGCTGCCTCACGGTCGACCACCGAATTGTCGTCGGCGAACGCAACCGCCTTGTAACCGTCGGCACGCAGCCGCCGGACAATGGCTTGCAACCCGATGCGCAGCGGTTCGTAATGATCGATCCATGCGTAACGTGCCACTGCTCCAACCGGTGCGGGCGGTTCGTTGGGTTGGGTGAGCACGTAACTTCGGGCTGCCACCACCATCGATTTCGCGTCAGCGACGGATCGAGAGGGATCGGTGGAGCGCACCGGGTTGCGGTACGTGAATTGCATCGAGTCAGCGAGTCCGGCCTCTTTTCGTTGCACCAAGGCGTCACGCGCCCGAAGCATTGCCGACGCCGGTGCCACACCGACGTGGTCGAGACCGAACTTCAGACCAAGGGCACGAAGCGACGAGACGTACTGGTACTGATGTTGACGCTGAGCGTCGATCAGTTCAGGAGTTTGCGGCGGCGGCACGATGGCGAAGCGTAGGCACCAAACCCGCATCTGCAAACAACCGCACTGCGCGCTGCTCGGCCAGGTCGAAGACCACCGCCTCATGTTCGGTGGATTGGCAGACGAAGGTGACGACACAATCGCTGCATGCCGACGTCGCGCGCATGACGCAGTCGTCACAACTAATGATGAGACTTTTCATTGATCACTCTGCTGTCTGTGTCCGTATCGCTGGCGGTAGGGCCTGCTGGTTGGGGTCCGAACACCCTTCGACACCATGACAGAGGGGTGTCATAAAGATTCACCGCTCTCACTCACGACAGTTCTAGACGCGCGCCGATCTCCCGGTCGCGAGCAGCGTGTCAGAAGACAACACGTTGACACCCGAGTTACGAACGTCGGTCACGATGGCCTGATCATTGGTGACGACCACCACTGGTGTCTTGGCTGGCAGTGCACTCACTTCGGCACGAATAACGTCATCAGCGGTGACCCCAGATGGTGAATACTGCACCCGGATGAGTCGTCGACCCGACGAAGCACCAACGACGTCGGCACCGTCGAAAATCAGTCGGATGTCCGTTCCGAATCGACGCGAGAGGTCCTCGAGCAAAACGATGCACGACTCACGTTGATGCATGAGATCGAGTTGCGGCCACGCCAGCTTGGCAACGTTGTAGCCGTCGACAATGACGCACACGTGAGGCGTGCGCAACAGATGGACGGCTGCGGCGACCGTGTCGCCGTAGACACCGCCGGGGATACCGATCGGTTTGCGACGAGCGCCGCGCCGCGTTGTGGCGCGCACCGCAGCGACCGCGATTTCATCACTGCTCATTGGCACGTCGGCCAACAGCGCAACGGCCGCTTTGGCGAGCGACTTCGCGAGTTCGTGGGTGGCTGATGCAGCCTGCTCGAGCGCGCGCGATGCCTCGACGCTGGCCATTCTTGCAACGTGCACAACGTCGGGTGACGGCGCGTGCGCTGCGGCGATCTCAGCAGCGCGTTGCGCCAAGAGCGCATCACGGACGGCCTCCAACTCGCGGACGCGCACGTTCAAGAGCGACTCGAGTGCGCCCGCGCGATCGGCTCGCTCAGTCTCGGTGGCCAACTTGGCGCGAGCCTTGCCGAGTTCTCGCTGTGCCTGGGCGACCTCGCGCCGCAACGAATCGAGCTCAGTGTTGGCGGCCGACGCTCGCGCCTCGGCCTTCTCGCGGCGCGCCCGTTCGCGGCCGACATCGTCTCTCGCGGCGAGGAGCTCTGCCTGAGCGCGAGTCGCCGCCTGCTCTGCAGCCTCTCGTCGCTTCTCTGCCCGTCGAAGCGCCACATCGGCCGCAGCGCTGTCGGCGTCGGCCCGAGCAGCCTCGTGTAGTTCGAGAACCCGCTGTTGCCATCCTTGGTCACGTTGCAACCATGCGATGCCGATGTCATCGACCAATTCGGGCGAGGCAACACACGCAATTCGATTGCGGAAGTCGTCATCACCAACTACGGCCCGACGCACCTGCGGTAGCGACGTTTTGTCGAGACGTTGAAACTTGAGAAATGGCTTCAGTCCGGCTGGAAATACCAGCGCAGGTCGCAGCTTCTGGCCGGCGGCGGCGATACCAACGGCGAACTCAAGCGCGTCGCGAAGGGCTGTGGCGGGCAACTCGGGCACGTCGACCGCAGGAGCTGGCGATTCCTCCGCCTCCGAATGCTCGTCGATCTCTGCCGTCATTTTCCCAGCGTACAACGCGCCGATCTACGCATAGGTGCTTGACAGCGAACGCACGTTCGTGGTCATGTGGATGGAATGCAACGTACGTTCGATGATCTCGGTGTGCCACTGTCGGACGTCACCTTCTGCGTGATCGACCTCGAGACCACAGGCGGTGACCGCAACACCGACCTCATCACCGAGGTTGGCGCTCTCAAGGTTCGCGGCGGCGTGTGTCTTGGCACGTTTCAAACTCTTGTCAATCCCGGCAGGGCCATCCCCGCGATGATCACCGTGCTCACGGGCATCACCGACGCAATGGTGATACCGGCGCCGCGAATCGAAGGTGTCCTTGTGTCGCTGCTCGAGTTCTGCGGCGATGCCGTCATCGTTGGCCACAACGTCAGATTCGACGTCGGCTTCCTCAACGCTGCGCTCATCCGCTCGAAGCGGCCCAAGCTCTCCAACGCTACCGTCGACACGGTTGCCCTGGCCCGCCGGCTGGTGCGCGATGAGGTCCCCGACTGCAAGCTCGCCACCTTGGCCAGTCGCTTTCGCCTCAACCATCAGCCAAGCCACCGCGCGCTCGACGACGCGCTCGCGACCGCCGACCTGTTGCATCTGCTTCTCGAACGCGCCGCAGCATTCGGGGTGATGGGTCTCGATGACCTGCATCTGCTCCCCAAGATCGGTGGGCACCCCCAGGTTGCCAAGCTCAAACTCACCAATCATCTCCCGCGCGGTCCCGGGGTGTACCTCTTCCACGACGCGAGAGGCGAGGTGCTCTATGTCGGTAAAGCAACAAATCTTCGTCAACGCGTGCGCAGTTATTTCGGTAGCGAAGACCGGCGCAAGATTGGCCCGATGCTGCGAGAAGCCCAGCGTGTGAGCTATGTCGAGACTCCCGACCCGCTCACCGCAGGCGTACTCGAGTTGCGGTACCTTCACCAATTGGCGCCCCGATACAACAAGCAGGGCACCACGTGGGATCGCTACTGCTACGTGCGTCTGTCGCTCGATGAAGCCTGGCCCCGTCTGTCGATCGTGAAGGATCCGGGTCGGACCGGAATGCATCTCGGGCCTCTGCCATCGCGAACCATGGCTGCGCTCGTGATCGAGGCAATCCAATCAGTGGTGCCGTTACGGCGATGCACCACTCGTCTTGGCCGTAAGCACGTGGCGTCTCCCGACGCGAGCCCATGCACCGCTGCCCAGTTGGGCGTTGCGGCGTGCCCCTGCGCCGGCATGGCCGATCCGGTCGATTACGCAGCGGCTGTGGACATGGTGTTGCGTGGAATCGGTCACGAACCCAACGTGCTGCTGGCACCCCTACGGGAACGAATGCTCACATTGGCCCGTGCACAGCGTTACGAAGAGGCTGCCTCCATTCGTGATCGAGCGCAGGCATTGTCGGCAGCATTGCGACGCCAACGGATGATCGATCATCTGCGCGAGGCGCAACAACTCGACCTGCGCATCGGCGATGTGTGCTTCGAATTCGATCACGGGCGTCTCATCGATTCGCGCGTCGAAGGTACGCTCACGGCCGCGCTCACGCTCTCGCCTCCCGAGTTGGCGCCGCTCGATCTGCCGCTGCCTCGTCACGCAGTCGACGAGACGTTGTGCATCGCCCGATATCTCGAGGCGAACAGCCACAACGTCACGTTGCTCAACTGCACCGGACGTTGGGCGAACCCAGTGGCACCCCTGGCATCGTTCGAACAGCGTGCTGCCGCCTGACGCAGTGCCGTTCACGACCAGTGCCGTTCACATCGTGAGCGTTGCCCCAACATCGTCGATTCGCAGTACCTTCGTGTGACCCACGTCGCCGAGCGTGGTAGTCATTGCGGCTGCCAAATCATCGGCCGCATCTGGCGCGCACAGCGCGGCGACGGTCGGGCCAGACCCTGATAGCCACGCACACCAAGCACCCGCGGCCAACGCGGCGTGATAGGCATCGCGTGATTGCGGTGCAGCGGCGAAGCGGCGCTCCTGATGTACGCGATCGTGCACGGCGTGGCCAAGCGCGGCGACATCGCCCGACACCAGCGCTGCAACCAGTACGGCAACGTGGCCAATATTGAACGACGCATCAGCAAGTGAGACCGTCGTGTCGAGCCCCGAGCGGCTGTGATCGGTGCGTGTGCTGAACAACGGCACCCACACCACCACCGCCGGCTCGAACCCAAGCGGTACGCGAAGGTGCCGTTCGCCGGTGGTGGCCACCACACCGCCCATCACCGCAGGAGCGGCGTTGTCAGCGTGGCCTTCGAGCACTGCAGCGTGAAACAGCACCTCATCAGCACAAGAATCGGTCAACACGGCGCCACCGTCGCGTTGGGCGCACGCAAGCATCAACCCGCCGACACGAACTGCTGCGCTATACCCGAGTCCGCGCCCCATCGGAATTGGCGAGCGCACCCACAGTGCACCCTCACCACCGAGCAGTCGAAAGCCCAATGTTGCGAGGTGATGTTCGTCGGCACGATGCGCTCCAGCCGGCGGCCCAACAGCGTCGTTGAGTAGGCCTACTTCGGCCCAAAGTGACAGTGCCATCCCGAGCGCATCAAACCCCGGACCGAGGTTGGCTGATGTGGCGGGAACCCTCGCGATCATGACGCCGCAGCAGCAGATGCAGCCTGCGCGGCGCATCCCTGCGACACGTTTACGAACCTCTGCAACGTGGACGCCGCGCGACCGTCGTCGACCGCGGCAGCAGCCATCAGCAGCCCCTCTTCGAGCGCGCTCGCAACGTCGGCGACGACGAGGCCCGCCGCCGCGTTGAGTAACACGATGTCGCGATGTGGACCGTGATCGCCGCCAAACACGCGTCGTACAACCTCGGCGTTGTGAGCGGGGTCGCCGCCGACGAGTTCGTCTGGAATTGCTGGAGCTAAACCCAAAGCGACCGGATCGACGGTGAACGAGGATACCTCGTCACCCTCAAGCGACAGCACCGTGGAAGGTGCCGTGGTTGTGAGCTCATCAAGGCCGTTGCCATGCACGATCCAAGCCTTGAGCGCACCATGAATCCGCAGCGACGCGAGCATGCGTTCGGCGAACACCGGGTTGGCCACGCCAATCAGGCTTCGCCGCACCCTGCCTGGATTGGCCATCGGCCCGAGCAGGTTGAACACCGTGGGAATGCCAATTTCGCGCCGTGATGGTGCAGCGAAGCGGAAGGCAGGATGAAACTTTGCCGCCATGCAGAATCCGATGCCCGCCTCGAGCACACATTGCAACACACCCTCCGGGGTCAGCTCAATGGCGACTCCCAGAGCCTCGAGCACGTCGGCCGTTCCGCACTGAGACGACGATGCACGCGCACCGTGCTTGCAGACCGGCACCCCAGCACCGGCCACCACGAGTGCCGCCATGGTCGACACATTGATCGAGTGACTTCGGTCGCCGCCGGTGCCGACGATGTCGACGGCACGAGAGCGAAGTTCCTCGCCGAGCGGAACGAGAGTTGCAGCAGCGAGCACCGCGTCGAGCAAACCGGACAGCTCCTCGGCCGTCTCACCTTTGGCGCGCAGTGCAACGACGAAGCCGATGAGCTGAGCCGGTGTTGCATCGCCGGACAAAATCGTCGACATCGCCTCACGAGCGTCGGCGGCGGAAAGATCTTTGCGCTCCAGCAACTGACTCAACAGCGCGGGCCATCCACCAATATCTTCGAAGTGCGACACGTGCTAAAGACTAGGCGCTATGCCGTGCGGCGACGATGGCGAATAATGCGCCGACGCTCACGCTCGGTCGCACCCCCCCACACTCCCTGCTTCTCGCGCGACGCCAGTGCGTGTTCAAGGCAGGCGATGCGCACGTCGCACTGCTCGCACACCGCTTTGGCGGTTACGGCTTCTTCTTCATCTTCCGGGAAGAACATTCCCGGATCGAGCCCCCGACAGGCTCCGAGTTCCCGCCACACAATTACTTTGGCCGACACAATAGCCCCAGTCCTCTTCAGCAAATACGTGTGTTTGATTGATCTGGTCTCACCTGTCGAAGTCCCCAATAGCGACAGCACACGTAACTTACGCGGTGCGGAACAGATGTGCCAGAGGCAATCTCAAGAAATTCTCAGGCGGGCGGCAACGGGGTGCCCAAGTCGGCCAGCAGCTCATCGACGGTCGCACCGACGAGGTCGGTCGACTCGAGATATGCGGGGTGATCAATCGCCAACTGGGCTGGGCTGAAAGCCAATGCGTCGATGTTCTGCTGCGAGAACTCGAATTGCAGGTAGTGCACGGCGCTGGTGACATGCGGTCGGGTGAGCTGGCGAGCGTGCTGTTGCTCCGCGGCGGATCGAACCTCGGAGCCATCGCCAAGGCGCAGCACAACATGATGCTCAATACCTACTAATTTCGGGAGCCATTCACGAACCGAATCATCAGAGGTGAGCTCGATGAACAGTGTGGCGCACAACGTGGCGCGTTCTGGGATCAGCGGGTTATAGGTGTCGAGTTCAGCCTGAATGTCGTCGTCGGTCATCAGCTTCTCAACCCGGGCCATCTCCTGGATCTGATACCGGATGGTGTCGCGTGATTCGAATGACACCGTGATCATGGTGCCCACCCCGATGCGGCGACGACGACGCAACTCGAGGATCTTCTCACGAAACTCGGTGCGTTCGCGTTCGTACGCGCGCACATCGGAGATATCGGTCAGCGACAACTTTCGCGACGTGTTCGAACTGCTCACCGCTGTATGTCTTCGACCGAAATGCCGTACGCGCGCGCTACAACCTGCAGTGGGTGTTGCGGCACGGTACCGGTCTGCTCGGTGATCGCGGTGTTGGCAAGATGGCAATCGCCGGCGACGACCTCACCGTTGGCACGCAGAATTTCATCGCCAAGTTTCTTTGCAATCGGCACTGAGATCGCCGCGTTCTCCGCGCGAAGACCCCACATGCCATCAATACCGCTGCACTGCTGCACCAACTTGATCTTGGCACCGGTGAGCTTCATCAGATCGCGGCTCTTGAGCCCAATATTCTGCGCACGCAGATGACACGGCGTGTGATACGTGATGGTTTCGGGAACGTGCCCGAAAAACTCGGTATCGAGCGTTGTGCCTTCACCGCGGTGAACCTTCATGAGGTACTCCGCGGCGTCGTAGGTGTTGTCGGCCACAACCTGGGCATTGGCACCGCCGATGTAATCGACGTAATCCTTCTTCAGGATGTAACCGCAGGTGGGCTGCGGCACCACGATCTCGTTGCCCTTGCGCACTTCTGCGGCGAGCGCCTTGAGGTTCTTATTGGCGACCTTCTTGAACTGGTCGATGTCACCACTATGCAGCCACGGCGCGCCACAACAACCAACGTCAGGTAACGACACCTCAATGCCGTTGCGCTCATACACCTTTACGAGATCGTGGCCGATGCCGGGCTCTTGGTACTCGACGAGACAGGTGGGAAACAATGCGACGCGACCTTGGCGCTTGCCAATGCGCACCTTGGGTCGACGGTTAAACCATGTTGAGAACCGCTGCTTGGCGAACGGCGGCAAGAGCCTCACGCTCGACACGCCCGCAGTCTTTTCAATTGCCTTACGAATGAGGCTGCCCGGTTTGGCGCCAATGGCCTTGTTCATCAGCGGTGCCGCCGCGCTTGCGACCTTGCCGAGGAGATCAGTGCGCCCCATCATCTGAGTGGTCACTTTGTCGCGGGTGGATGTGTGCCCATTTTCATGCAACATTGCGTCAGCGCGAAGCATCAAGCGCGGAAAATCGATGGCCCACTCATGCTGCCCAGGCACATACGGACAACTCACATAGCACAACTTGCATTGGAAACATTCGTCGATGACTTTGTCTTGTTGGGCGGGGGTGAGGCGCCCAGCATCCTGATCGTCGTGGCGATCGATCATCTCGAACAATGTCGGAAACGACGTACAGAACTTGAAGCACAGGCGACAGCCATGACACAGGTCGTATACCCGTGTCAGTTCGTCGCGGATATCGGCCTCGTCGAGGTACTTGGGATGAAATGGGTCGTACGTCGTGGTCATGGGGGCTCTCAGACTGTTGCGTTGATGCGATCGCCAACGCGACAGTTCAGTCGTGAGTTCGTGATGTCAGGAAAGTGAGTCGAGACCCTGCTGGAAGCGACCAGCATGACTCTTCTCGGCACGTGCAAGGGTCTCGAACCAGTCGGCAATCTCGCCAAAGCCTTCGTCACGTGCGGTCTTTGCGAAGCCCGGATACATCTGCGTGTACTCGTAGATCTCGCCAGCGATGCTCGCCCTGAAGTTGTCGATGGTCTCGCCGATGGGCTCTCCGGTGGCCGGGTCACCGACCTGTGCAAGATATTCGAGGTGGCCATGCGCATGGCCGGTCTCGCCATCGGCAACAGAGCGGAACAGTATTGCGGCGTCTGGGTAGCCCTCGACATCGGCCTTCTGCGCGAACCAGAGGTAGCGACGGTTGGCTTGGCTCTCGCCGGCAAACGCCTCCTTGAGATTTTCGTGTGTCTTCGTGCCTTGCAGGCTCATCACTGGCTCCGATTGGATTTTTCGGTAGTGGTTCTTCGGGAAATAGATGGCACGCGCCGCTTCGACGACGAAGGTGCTGCGGCGCGGGTTTCGGCACAGCGTGCACACAGCCCACGAAACACGATGTCGGTGGTATCCACGGTGAAACCGTTCACGTCAGCGCTCACGCAAGCTTCGTGCAACAGATCGGCGCACTCGACGTAGACATCGCCAACTTCGGTGCACGACACGCACACGCGATGGTGATGTTCGCCGACGTTGGGGTCGAATCTCATCGCACCGCCACCGAAGGCGAACGACTGCAGTTCGCCCATGGTCGTGAGGTCCGTGAGCGTTTGATACACGGTGCGCAGCGAGATGCCCGGCATGCGCGTACTTGCCTCGTCGAATATTGCTTCGGCCGTTGGGTGTGTGGAGTTGCCGTGAAGGAGACGAAACAGCAGCTGGTGCTGCGGCGTCACCTTCAGCCCCATCGCCCGGAAATCCGCGGTGAGTTCGGCCGGGCTGCGCACGACATCGAACATATCTGCACTCATTGCAGACTGCAAAATCATGCGAGCTACGAGTCAACGTGATCCCCTCACGTAGGATCGCCTGCAATGACCTCCGCTCCGGACAACACTCCGTTCGATCGCCGCCGCATGCTCGAGCGCCTCGAAGCAGAGACCTTTGATCTCGTGGTCGTCGGCGGGGGTATCACCGGGGTCGGCATCGCCCTTGACGCTGCGAGCCGCGGCCTGCATACCGCACTCGTCGAGCGGGGAGACTTCGCGTCGGGCACGTCGTCGAAGAGCTCAAAACTCGTTCACGGCGGACTGCGCTACCTCCAACAGGGTGAGGTGCGCCTCGTGTACGAAGCACTTCACGAACGGCAACGACTTCTCAAGAACGCGCCACATCTCGTTCGCGTGCTGCCGTTCATGATTCCCATCCTCACAAAAGACGGCGTGGTATCGCGCAAGATTGCACGCGTGCTCGGAACCTCAATGTGGATGTACGACCTCACCGGCGGTTGGCGGATAGGCAAGCTACATAAGCGCCTCAAGAAGTCTGCTGCATTCAGTCACATGCCAACGATGCTTCAGGCCCGGCTCGCGTCCGCCTACCTGTATTACGACGCGACCGCCGACGATGCGCGGCTCTGTCTCACCGTTGCGCGTACAGCCGTTGCGCACGGCGCCGTCGTCGCCAACGCATGCAATGTGGTTGCGATCGATACCGACGAAGCCGGACGAGCTGTCGGCGTCACTGTGCATGCAGATGGTCGCGACATCCGCGTGCGTGCGAAGGTCGTCGTCAATGCATCTGGTGTGTGGGCCGACGATGTGCGCTCGCTGTCGGAATCGACGAACATCGACACGATCCGACCCGCGAAAGGTGTGCATGTCACGATTCCGTGGCAGAAGGTGCGCAACGACATTGCTGTCATCATTCCTGTACCAAAAGACAAGCGCAGCCTGTTTGTGGTGCCATGGGGCCCAAACCCCGACGGCACGTTCCAGCACACCTACGTCGGCACCACCGATACCGACTACGCGGGCGACACCGACGATCCGCAATGCACGAACGACGACATCGATTACGTCCTGCGCGCGCTCAATGCATCGGTCACCACTGGCGTCACGGCCGACGACATCACCGGTGCCTGGGCCGGCCTACGTCCGCTCGTGAAGTCTGTCGACTCGGGACGCACGGCCGATCTGTCGCGTCGCCACAGCATCACCACCAACGACGCCTGCGTGATCAGCGTGACGGGCGGCAAGCTCACCACCTACCGACAAATGGCTGAAGACACCGTCGACGCCGCGCTCGTCCATCTCGGCCGACGCGCGCGTTGTCGTACGAAATCGCTGAGGTTCTTGGGAGCTGACGGATTTCGAGAACCTGCACCAGCTTCCCCCGACGCACACCTCGCCTTGCGATACGGCAACGAGTTGCCTGCGGTTCGCGCGTTGATCGCTGGCGACCCAACGCTCGGCGAACCATTGGTCGAAGGGCTCGCGTACACCCGGGCCGAAGCCGTGTATGCCGTTCGATACGAGATGGCGCTCTGCCTCGACGACGTGCTCAGCCGACGCACCCGTGCCCGGCTGTTCAACCGTGATGCCGCCGTCAGGGCTGCCGAGTCCGTCGCTGCGCTCATCGCGCCTGAACTCGGTTGGGATGCAGCCGAGCAGGCAGCCCAGGTCGCAGCCTTTCGGACCAGCTGCGCGCATGAAGCTGAGGCCGCCCACCTTGGCGAGGCCGACCTGAGAAAGGCAACGGCATGACCCAGCCAACCTCGCCGATCGAGCTCGTTGGCACAGCCGACCATCCCGCTGGCGTCGATCGTCTCACGGGTGACGGAGTCACGCTGAGCGACACATTTGTCGAATCACTACGAGCCGCGTGCCCCACCACTACCGAGTTCGCGGCGACGGCTGAAGCCAGCCGCGATTGGTGGCCCTTGGCGATGCATTGGGCGCTGGCTGGCCAAGTGCCTCGACGGGCGGCGGCTATCGCCAGGCCAACCACAACCGAGCAGGTCAGTGCCGTGGCCCGTCTCTGTAACGCAGCCGGTGTTCCGCTCACGGTTGCTGGAGGTCGGTCGGGTGTGTGCGGCGCGAGCGTGCCGGTCTTTGGCGGCGTGTTGCTCGACACCACGGCGCTGCAAGGCATCGTCAGCGTCGATGCCGTTTCCGGAATTGTCGAGGTGCTGCCTGGCACCTTCGGTCCCGATCTCGAAACAGAGCTGCGCGCCCATCACGCGCTCACTGTTGGCCATCTGCCACAGAGCTTCGATATCGCGACAGTCGGCGGCTGGGTGGCATGCCGCGGCGCAGGTCAATACAGCACGCGTTACGGCAAGATCGAAGACATGGTGGTGGGCCTCGAGGTCGTGCTCGCCGACGGCACCGTCATCAACTCGGGCGGAAGTCCCGCCGCTGCGATGGGGCCCGACCTCAATCAGCTCTTTTTGGGTTCCGAAGGCACGCTCGGCATTATCACCAAGGTCTGGCTGCGCGCCCATCCCCTACCTCCTGCTGAGCAACGCGCGAGCTACAGCTTCGACACGTTCGAAGCGGGGCTCGAAGCGTGCCGACAGATCGTTCGACGCGGGGCAACACCGGCTGTGCTGCGGCTGTACGACGCTGCGGAATCGCAACGCGGACAGGGCGGCGACGGCACACAGAACGTGCTGCTCGTGCTCGATGAAGGCGACGGTGCGCTCATCGATGCGGTGATGAACATCGTCGACGAGGTCGCCGTGTCACTTGGTGCCACTCGACTCGGGACTGCACTCGTGGACGCATGGATGCATCACCGCAATGACACAAGCGCGTTGCAGGCGCTCACACGAAAGGGTTTCGTGGTCGACACGCTCGAGATCGCTGCGCCGTGGTCCGCGCTCGCCGACATCGTCAACGCAGTGCGCGCTGCGATGCTGTCGGTGCCGCACGCGCGATCGTCCACGTGCCACCTCAGCCACAGCTACCTCGATGGAGCGTGTCTCTACTTCACGTTCGCCGCCACGCCACCCCCATCCGAGGTAGAGGCCACATACGTCGCGCTCTGGGACGCCGGTCAACGCAGCGTCCTCGCACACGGCGGCAATCTGTCGCATCATCACGGTGTCGGCCTCAACCGCAGCCGCTTCATGATCGAGGCCCTCGGTACCGCGCACGAGGTTCTCATCGCGATAAAGCATGCGCTCGACCCCAATGGCATTCTCAACCCAGGCAAGATGGCAATTCCATCGCCATTCGGAAACGTCGCCTTTCCATGAGCGGCCGATGGGATATCGTCGCGCTGAAACAGGGTGCCGCCGTCGCCCTAGTCTTCGCCATTCCCTTCTCGATCGCCTCGCGCCTTGTGCACGACAACAACCCGAAGAGTTCGCTCGTCATACCCCTCGTGCTTGCAGCGATCGTTGGCTTTGTTCTCGGCGCTGGCGTGGCTGCGTGGCGTCAGCGAACACACACTCCCCTGTCGCACGGCATCGTCGCCGCGACGGGAACGTACGTCGCGGTGCAAGGTGCACTCGTTGTCGTCAACCTCGTTCGCGGATCAGACATTCGTTGGTTCGCAATCTTCTTCAATCTCACCGTCACCCTCGGCGCCGGATGTATCGGCGGATTCTTGGGAATGGCGCTACAACGTCAAGGTCTGGAGCCGCGGCGATGAGCATTCTCGTCATTGATGTCGGCACAAGCGGTCTACGGTCCGCGATAGTCACACCCGAGGCGCACGTCGAACACGTCGTCTACCGCGCCTTCGCGCCCACTACGCCGTCGCCCGGCCTCGTCGAGTTCGACGCCATTGCGATGGGTAACGCCGTACTGCAGGTGACCAACGCGACCATCGCCGCGAACAATGACCGTATCGATGCGCTTGGCATCAGTACTCAACGCGCGTCGACGGTGGTGTGGGATCGGAAAACGGGCGAGCCGATCGGGCCGGCGCTTGGCTGGCAAGATCTTCGCACGGTGTTCGACTGCATCATGGCCAAAGCCAGTCACGGTTTGGCTTTGGCACCAAACCAATCGGCCACCAAGGTCGCGTGGTTGTTGAATACCTACGACGCTGACCGATCACGCGACCTCCTGTTCGGCACCATCGACACATGGATTGCCTGGTTCGTGTCGGGCGGTGCCTTGCACATCACCGACCACACCAACGCTGCGGTCACCGGGCTCTACGACACCGCGGCCCGCTCGTGGTCGGCTCGGGCCTGTGCCGCATTGGGCGTGCCGATGCGGATGTTGCCCGACATCGTCGATTCGAGTGGTCCACTTGGCACGGCCACCGCCTTGCCCGGCGCGCCAATGATCGGCGGCCTCGCCGGCGACCAACAGTCATCGCTCATCGGTCAGGGCTGCGTTCGACCTGGCCAGGCAAAGATCACCTTTGGCACGGGCGGCATGCTCGACCTCTGCACCGGCCCAGATGCCCCGTCCAATCCAAACCGAAGCGTTCACGGTACGTTCCCGATCGTGGCGTGGAGCCGAGAGGGGAAATCGACGTGGGGAGTGGAGGCAATTATGTTGTCCGCCGGCTCGAACGTCGAATGGCTTCGCGACGATCTCGGCATCATCGACACCGCCGCCGACAGTCACGCGGTTGCTGCCCAATGTGACACAACAGATGGTGTGGTGTACGTGCCCGCGCTGCTCGGGCTCGGCACGCCGCACTGGGACTACGGTGCGCGCGGCACCTTACTGGGCATCACGCGTGGCACCGGCCGCGCACACATCGCGCGGGCCGTACTCGAAGGTGTGGCGCATCGAGGTGCCGACCTCGTCGAAGCCGCCGAGGCCGACACCGGTCTCCACATCGGTGCACTACGAATCGATGGGGGCATGAGTGAGAACCCAACCTTCACCCAGGCACTCGCCAACGCCACCGGCCGATCAGTGGAAGTGTCTCCCGTGACAGAGGCAACCACCCTCGGGGCTGGTTACCTCGCCGGACTCGCTGCGGGTACGTGGACTCACCTCGATCAGGTGGCAGACTCTTGGGCGCCTGCAATCGTCGTCGAGCCACATGACACGCTCGACCGTGAACGCTGGCACCAGGCCGTGCAACGTTCATCGCGTTGGATACCTGACCTATCGGCACTCGACTTCTAGAGTTGCTGCGCAGACCTCCGGCCGAGAAAGCTGGGGTACCACTTCGAAAGGACCTTGGTTCGTGGACATCAAGCAAGCGGCACACAGCACCAGCGCCGCGCAGCCCGCAGCCGATGCGGCACCAGTTGCGCGACGGCGCATCATCACTGCAGGAGTATCGGGCGCAGCGCTCTCACTGCTGCCGTGGCTCGGCGATCGCGCCAGCGCCAGTTCGCGTACGAGTACCGCACCGCCGAACTCCGGCGGTGACACCACCACCACCGCACCGGCCACAACCACCACAGCACCGCCAAAGCGGCCCACAGCCGCCGACATCAAACTGCTGGCGTTTGCACAATCGATCGAGTTGGCCATTCGAGATCTCTACGATGTTGCTCTGTCGGCAAAGTCGTTCGACGGCCCTATAGCCAAAGCTGTTACGGCTATTCGCGAAGCTCACGAAGCGTACGCTCAATCAATCTCGGGCCTCATCGGGGGTCAAGCCAGTGGTGCGCGTAGCGACAAACTCTTCAGCGCTTCGCGTAACGACTTCACCGGGGATGCGAAATCGGTAGCGCGAGCCGCAGCCGACCTCGAAAACGTCGCCGTTGCCACACACATCGACATCCTCGGCTCACTCATCGGCATCGATGCCGCAGGGCTGATCGCCTCCATGCTTGTTGTCGAGGCGCGACACGCCACAGTCCTCAACTCTATTGCTGGCGCAACGTCGTTGTCCGATCAACTTGCCAGCGACGGCAAGGCCCTGTCACCCTCCGACTATCCAGTGAAGTGATCGCGATGAACAACGAAACCTCCTCACACCTCACCATCGCCGATCAGCAGTTCACTCGGCGCGGCATGCTTCGCGTTGGCGGCCTCACCGTCTCGATGGCTGCCCTCGTTGCGGCGTGCACCGATACCGCAAAGTCGAAGAACCCGGCCCGCGTCGGCGAGGCTGCCGCACCGCCGAAGCTGGACGACGCCGTTGTCAATGATGGCGTCCTGTTCCGTACGGCCACCTCAATCCATTACAGCGTCATCGACTCGCACAACATCAGCAAGAAACTCGGCAAGCTCAACGCTGCTCAGACGGCCATTGTCGACGACTTCATCAGCGCCAACAAAGACGCGATCACGGCATTACAGAAGCTGTCCGAGACAGCTGGTGCCAAGAAGTGGACCTGCGCGAATCCGCGATTTGATCGGGTCATTCTCGGTCCGATCCAAGCCCGAATCACCGGTCGTCCCAAGGAAGGCAGCGAAGAAACCGACGTTGCCCCAAGCGACGATCCCACGCGCGACGCGCTCGCCTTGGCCCACGCGATGGAGACCGCTGCGTCGTCGATGCATCAGGCGCTCGTTGCGCAGTTGTCTTTGCCTTCGTACCGCGCCGCGGTCATGGAGCAAGCCCATGTGGCGGCTCGACGTGCCGCCGCCCTCGCCTTGGCGATCAACGCCGACAACTTGGTGAATCCGCTGTCGCTCAGCAACGCCAACGTGTCCACGCCAACCACGGTCGCAGCAACGACTACAACAGCCCAGAACATCGCCCAAGGTGCAGCGGCCACAACAACAACCGCGGCCGCTGCTCCGGCGTTTGATTTTCAGCAGTACTACGCAATCCCCAGCCAGTTCGGCTCGCTCAACGCGGTGCAGCTCGGTGTGGGCAAGCCGAGCGGCGGCGCGCAGTTCACCATCAACATCGAGACGCCAAGCCTCAACTCATTCATCTACGACTCGCAAACCGCGTGCTGACGAGTCCATTGGTCTCCTAGACTCGCTGACGATGGCGAGTTGGCCGGATGATCGCGGTGTCACAATGCACCTTTGGGTGCGCTGACATCGAGGAAAGTCGGGACTCCACAGAGCAGAGTGCTGGCGTGAGCCAGGTGGGGGCGACCTCACGGACAGTGCAACAGAGAAAGTCCGCCGATGGATTGGGCAACCAATCACAGGTAAGGGTGCAACGGTGCGGTAAGAGCGCACCAGCGTGTCGGGCGACCGGCACGGCTTGGTAAACCCCATTCGGAGCAAGGCCGAGCAGAGGGGATGGGCGGCTCGTCTGTCCTTTTGGACACCCCTCGGGTAGGCCGCACAGATGGATGGTCATCGCATGACTTCGGTCGTGTACAGAATCCCGCTTACAGGCCGACTCGCCGTCACCATAGAGTCTGAGCAGGTACGAAGATGATGACTCAGGTGCCCGACACCTGTTCCGTGCAGCTGCCGTTTCAGGTGCTCTATGCGAGTTCAATGGGCGCACAATGGGCCACGGTGTGGCGGCGTGGCTATGCGGTGAAGCGTGGTGCGATTTCGGTGTTGTCGTGTCGGTGGTGGTGCCAGCCATCAGTGGTGCGGGTGATGGTGGTGGTGTTGTTGTGTTTGTGGCGGTTGTGTGCGCCGCATAGGGGTGCTCCGTTGAGGGTGGTG
>JANLPV010000106.1:0-7284 GCA_031367435.1 Actinomycetes bacterium
GTGCTGTTCATCGGAACAGATCACACGCGAGTAGCTGGGCATCCCATAACTGGGCGCAGGCAAGGTGCTGCGAACGTGTGCCGCCCATAAGGAGCTACAACGTGTCCCAATCATTTGCAGATCTTGGCGTCCCCGCGCGCCTCGTCGAAGCACTCGCCGCTGATGGCATTACCGAACCGTTCCCGGTTCAGGCCATCACCCTCCCCGATGCCCTCGCCGGCAAAGACCTGTGCGGGCGTGCCCCAACAGGTTCAGGCAAGACGCTTGGCTTCGGTATCCCCATGATGGTGCGCATCGGCCAGGCCGCCCCGCACCGTCCCACTGGCCTCGTGCTTGTGCCAACCCGTGAACTCGCCGAGCAAGTGCAGAAGGTGTTCGTCACCCTCGGTCGCGCTCAGTGGCGATTCGTGCAGGCCATTTATGGCGGTGCCTCGTTCGGCCCGCAGATTCATTCGTTGCGTAAGGGTGCGTCGGTGGTGGTCGCCACTCCTGGTCGCCTCATCGATATCATCGAGAAGGGCTACTGCGACCTCAGCGCCGTCGAGGTCTGTGTCATCGACGAAGCCGACCGCATGGCCGACCTCGGTTTCATGCCCGACGTGCGCAAGATTCTCGACATGACGCCGAATACGCGCCAAACCATGCTGTGGTCGGCAACCCTCGACGGCGACGTCAAGGAACTGATTCGCGATTACATGAAAGATCCCGTACGCCACGACCTCATGGCCGACGTCGATCAGGCGCCCGTCGATCACCGTTTCGTGGTGACCCGCCCGTCTGAGCGCATCGACGCTGCGGTTGCGCTGATCGAGGAGCACGGCCCAACGGTTGTGTTCGTCAAGACCCGCTATGGCGTCGACGATGTCAGCGAAGACCTCAACCGCGCCGGTGTCAAAGCTGGCGCGTTACATGGCGCACGTAGTCAAGCCGTTCGTCAGCGCACGCTCGACGATTTCAAGCGAGGCAAGATTCAAGCCCTCGTCGCCACCGACGTTGCGGCTCGCGGCATTCACGTTGACAACGTCAGTCTCGTACTGCATTACGACCTCCCCGACAACGACAAGGACTACACCCATCGTTCGGGTCGCACAGGGCGTGCTGGCAACGCCGGTCTCGTGATTGCATTCGTACCACCGAGCCGGCAGCGCATTGCGCAGCGGATGAGCGACAGCGTAAACGCCGAGGTCAGCTGGGAGCAGGGCGAGAAGCCAATCGAACGAGTGCCCGCGGGCGAGCGCGAAACCGGCAACCGAGATCGCGGCGAGCGCGAGCGTGGCGGATACTCCGGGCGCGGCGATCGCAATGCAGATCGTGGCAGCTACAGCGATCGCGGCAGCCGTGGCGGCTACTCCGATCGTGGCTACTCAGATCGCGGCGCCTCAGATCGCGGCTACACCGCTCGTGGCGCATCGAGCGATCGCGGCGCATCGAGCGACCGCGGTGGCTACGCAGATCGGGGCGGCTCCTCCTCGGATCGCCCGACTTATGGCGATCGCCCGAGCTCTGGGGATCGCGGCGATCGCGGCGGCTACGCAGGTCGCGGCGCATCGAACGACCGTCCTGGCTACCAGGGTCGCAACGACCGCAACGACGGGCCACCACGCGACCGCAACGACTGGTCACCACGACCACGCCGTGACGACGACCGCAGCAACGACGCGCCAGCGGCGCGTGAACGGCCCGCCTACGGCGCGGATCGCGGCGGTTACGCAGGTCGCGGCGCATCGAACGACCGTCCCGGCTACCAAGGTCGCAACGACCGCAACGATGGACCACCGCGCGAAGGCAACGACCGTCCCGGCTACCAGGGTCGCAACGATCGCAACGATGGACCACCGCGCGAACGCAACGACGGCGCACCACGCGACCGCAACGACTGGTCACCACGACCACGTCGCGACGACGACCGCAGCAATGAGCGTGGTCGCTTCAATCGTGACGATCGTCCGCGGTTCAGCCCCGACCGTTCGAACGATCAACGACCAGGTGGCGCACGACCAGCGGGCGCACGACCAGCCGGCGCACGACCCGCCGGTGATCGCCCAGGGTTTGCACGCGACGGACAACGTCCTCCGTACGGTCGCGACGGCAGCAGCGATCGGCCATGGCGCAACCGTGACGACGCAGCCGGCGATCGGCCGCGCTACAGCAGCGACCGCAATGAAAGGCCCGACCGCGCAGACCGCTCGGCCGCACCAACGGGCGACGCTCGTGCAAGCCGTCCGGCCTACGGAGCAGGCAAACCGGGCGGCTTCGGTGGTAACGCGACCGGTGGCGGCTACAAGGGCCGCTCCGATCGGCCAGGCGGCTTCGGTGGCAACACCGGTGGCGCCAACTCAGGCGGTGGCTACAAGAGCGGTGGCTACAAGGGCGCCGCAGGTAAGACCTCGGGTGGTTTCAAGCCGGGCGGCACACGCACTGGTGGTTTCAAGCCGGGCGGCTTCAAGCGCGGTCCAGGCGTCACCGACAAGCGTCGCCCGCAAGGCGACTGAACACCACGCATTCGGGCATCAGCGTGGGTTGGTCACGGTCGGGTCACGAGACCTTGCTGACCAGCCCACGTGCCCAAGTCACTGCGATTAATTGCCGCGGCGAGTAGGTCGGCGAACGAACCCGGCGTGCACGCAAACGCTGGCACGCCGAGTTCGGCAAGAGCGCTGGCTGCACCACGATCGAACGCGGGCGCACCTTCGTCGCTCAGCGCGAGCAGCGCCACGCACGTCACCCCGCTACGCGCCATCGACCCAATTCGCGCCACGAAATCGCCGCCGGGGGTGCCTTCATGCAGATCACTCACGACGATCAGCACTGTCTCGGTGGGTCTGGTGATGAGTGATTGACAGTAGGCCATGGCGCGATTGATATCGGTGCCACCTCCGAGCTGAATGCCAAACAGCAGATCGACTGGATCGTGCATGTGCTCGGTGAGATCGACGACGCTGGTGTCAAACGAGATGAGCCGGGTCTGCAGCGAACGCACCGATGCGAGGGCCGCGCCGAACACACTCGCGTACACAACGCTGTCGCTCATCGATCCGCTCTGGTCGATGGCAATGATGATTTCGCGGCGCACGGCCGTGGCGCGCCGCGAGTAACCAATGACCGTGTTTGGGATGATCGTCTTGAGCGACGGTTGATAGTTGGCCAAGTTGGAGCGAATCGTGCGATCCCAGTCGATGTCGCCAGGCCGCGGCCGACGCGTGCGTGCCGTGCGCGCCAACGCACCGCGAACAGCTTGCAATGTCGGCTGGGCCAGCCGTTCGTGAAGCTGGGTAACGACGCGACCAACGACGAGCCGCGCAGTCGCCCGTGTTGTATCGGGCAGCAGATGTTGCAACGACAACAACGTGGTGACGAGATGAATGTCTGGTTCGATCGCATCGAGCATCTCTGGCTCGAGCAGCATTCGCTGCAGGTTGAGCCGATCGATCGCGTCACGCTGCATGACCTGAACAACCTCGGACGGGAAGTATCTGCGTATGTCGCCAAGCCAGCGCGCCACGTTTGGGGCCGATGCGGCCAAACCGCCAGCGCGCTTGGCACTACGCCCCCGCGAGCCGGTGTTCGGCGGTGCGTCGTACAGCGCACTGAGCGCCGCGTCGATACCACGATCGTCACCCTCTAGTTGCACTCCCGTGCCGTCGGTCGTTTCCGTGGTGTCGCCACCGAGCACCATTCGCCAACGGCGGAGGCGCTCGCCTTCATGCACGCGGACGTCGTCGGGCGCGCTCATCGGGCAGCGCCGAGCAATTGGGCCACGGTGTCGAGCGCAACAGCCACACGTTCGCTCGACAGCGCGTACGAACCAAGGGCAAGCGTGGGTGCCGCGCCCGTGCGCACGCGTTCGCCGATCTGGCGACGCTCGGCGAGTTCGAACGTGCCGAACGTACGGCGCAACAGAGGCAGCGCCTCCACGAATGATGTGGAGTCGAGTGTGGCCAACCACTGATCGAGTACCGCGAGTAGCTCTGCATCGTGAACAAGAACCACGCCCGAGCCCCCGAGGAATCCCTCGATGAAGGCGGCACCATCGGCTGGTGGTGTGCCGCGTGAGAGCGCGCGCGAAACCCGCCGCTCGATCTCGATCGGCACAAGTCGGGCCGCATCAGCGAGAAGCCTCGTGGCGCGGCCCTGTAACGATGGATGCACTCGATCGCGTTCGACGAGGTCGCCGAGCGCTTCATGAAAATTCTGCAGCAAGCGATCGCCGCCGACCAACGACAGGGCCGCCTGCGTCTCGTTGATCTGAGCACCCATGGCAATCGCGGCATCGTTGCTGAGACTCATGCACGCTGGCGTAAGGCCGGCGGAGATTCGTACAACGATGCTCTGCAGTACCGAGCCGAGCGACTCGGCGTCGGTGCCACGCACATCGCCATAGCGAACGGTTCGCGACAGCGCCGGCAGCGCATCCATGAGGCGCGCCACATCAAGGTCGAGGGCGGCGCGTTCGGCGATGAGCGCCACTAGTCCGGGCAGAACATCCACGACATCGGCCAGCAAACACTTTTCAACTGCAGTAGTGAGCTCGGCCAACGACTGCGCCCCCATCGCGTGCTGTGTGAGCATCGCCGCTGAGGCAGCCTCGATTGTCGTGCCGAATGCGCTTGCCTCGATGAGGCGCACCTCAAGTTCGGGCTCCCACAACAGTTGCCAGGTCTCTCGGAAAGTACCAACGGATCGTCGGCCGTCGACCTCGCGACCCCACGGCACGCCGAGCACAACGAGTCGGTGCAGAAGTCGTGAACGTGAGAGGTCGAGCGTTTTGCGCAGGTCGAGTTCGAGCGACTTCGGTGCCGCGTCGGGTTTGAGACGCAGTCGCTTCTGCTCGAGCGCGAGATTACGTGCCAGCGGCACCATCGGGGTGTGCGTTGGAACGTGACCGATGAGGGTACCGACGACGAGTTCGTTGCTGAGCAGGCGCATCGGTGTGTCGGTGCCGTCGCCGAGCACCGCACGGGCGGCGTCGCTCACCTCGATCAGTCCGGCCAACGGTCGACCGCGTAACGCAGCCAGTGATGTTGCGAGCCGCGTCGCCTCAACCACATCGGCGGCCGAGGCGCCGTAATCTGCCGCACGCAACACGCGTGCGGCCTCGGTGAACCACCGCGCCACAGTCTGGCTACCGGGATGGGTGAAGAGATGGTGGTACCAACCAGGTGCGGTAACTCCCGCGCCGTAGCCGGTTGCGGAGGCGAGACGGCGATGCGTCCACGGCACCCACGTGATGGCCACCTTGGTTTTTGGCATGCCGCGCAACAGCGCTGCATCGAGCCGTGCTTGTTTGTTGTCGTGCGCCATCGCAAGTGCGGGCACATGCCACGCACCGCAGACCACTGCGATGCGGGTAAACCCATCGGCGATCGCGCCTCGAATGCCAGTGCGCATCTGTGCCTCACGGCGACGTTCGATGGGATCGGATGGCACGAAGTCGGGTTCGTACGCCTCACGCAACACAGTCATCGCATCTGCAAGCGCAGCAAACACCGAGCTGCCTTCACGATGCTCGACGACGTCTTCCCACCATCGCTCCGCGTCGTCGTAGCCGGCGGCAAGGGCGAGTTCACCGAGCGGGTCGCGCGGCCGCTGTTCGGCCTGACCTAATGTTGGCTGATCGTCGATGGGCCACGTGGCAAGCGCGTTGGTAAGGGCCAGATCGATGAAGCGAACAGGCACATCGGCATCGGCTGCCCATTGCAACGCAACCCACTCGGGGCTGAACGATGCGTACGGGTAGAACACTGCGTTGTCGGGCTGACCAATGGCATAGCCCAGCATCGTGACTGGTGGACACATCGTTGGATCTGCTGCGAGCGATGCAATTGAGTCGGCTTCGCGGGGGCCTTCGATGAGCACGATGTCGGCAGGATCATCGGCCAGAGCTCGCCGAACAGCGAGTGCCGACCCGGGACCGTGATGGCGAATGCCGTACAGGCGCACACTCGCTGTGGACTCCGCGGTTGGGGTAACCATGACGTCAGCGCAGCGAGAGTGAATCGAGGTACTCGCGCCAGACCACGGTGTCGTGTACCGGATCTTTGATGACCGTGGATTCGATGCCGCCGAGCAATGTGTCGAACTGCAGTCTGCCATCGCCGAGATGGGCGGCCATCGAAATGCCCTGCACCATCACGGAGATCGCTTCGGCCGTGCTCATCGTGCCCGACGGTGTCTTGAACTTGATACGACCGTCTTCGCTCTGACCGGTGCGTAGTTCGCGAAACACCGTGACTACTCGACGGATCTCGTCGGCCGACGAGGTGACTGCGGGCAACGCAAGCATGCTCGCCATCGCGGCGACACGTTGGGTAACGATCAACACCTCGTCTTCGACGGTGGCTGGCGTTGGTAGCACGACGGTGTTGAACCGGCGCCGCAACGCGCTCGACAATTCGTTGACACCGCGATCACGGCTGTTGGCCGTGGCGATCAGGTTGAACCCCGGCCGGGCCTGCATCTCGCCACCCAACTCGGGAATAGGTAACACCTTCTCGCTGAGCACGGTGATGAGCGCGTCCTGCACGTCGCTTGGCATGCGCGTGAGTTCTTCGATGCGCACGACTGAGCCATGTTCCATTGCCCGATACACCGGCGAAGGCACCAATGCGGCAGGGCTCGGACCCTCGGCCAACAGACGCGCGTAGTTCCAGCCGTAACGCACAGCTTCTTCGGCGGTGCCCGCGGTGCCCTGAACCAGCAGCGTTGAGTCTGCGCTGATCGCGGCAGCAAGATGTTCGCTCACCCACGTCTTCGCGGTACCGGGTAGGCCGAGCAACAACAGGGCACGATCGGTAGCCAGCGTGGCAACGGCGACCTCGATCAGCCGACGCGGACCCACATATTTGGCCGTGATGACAGTGCCATCGGCGAGCGTGCCACCCATCAGATATACGACGACTGCCCACGGCGACAACTTCCATCGGGGGGGCCTGGGGTGTGTGTCGTTGGCCGCCAGCGCGGCGAGTTCATGAGCGAACTCGAACTCTGCGTGAGGCCGAAGGACGTCGGCCGAATCGGGCTGTTTCACGACGGCAACCGTACACGCGTTCCCGCGGCATCGCCCTGCGAATCAGCACCCGCAGGGTCGTTGCGGTGCGCCAGCTGTGCACCCGGTTGGAGAGCCATGATCAACTCGCGGCGAACCTGCGCGAGTCCGAGGAGATCGACGCGTGAGCGTTCGGTAACCGGGTTGAATCCGGCCCGGTTGAGTTCGAGCACCAACGCGGGAAGCCAGCGCGGCTCGATCGACGCGACGGCAAGACGGAGCTGCGGTGCCGCAGCCCA
>JANLPV010000140.1:0-38810 GCA_031367435.1 Actinomycetes bacterium
GGATGTATCAATCCGGCTACTGCCTTGCCGTGTTACCTCGTGTCGTCTCGTCCCGGCAAGCGCCCTGATCTACAGCTCAGTGGCATCATCCGGCACGAAGCAGAACCGGGCGGACGCGCAACGATCGCTCTACGGATCAGAAGGTTGGGGGTTCGAGTCGGCGAGACAACACACCTTCGAGCGCGCTGGGTTTTTCCCACACCACAGGTCCCTCGCCGGGGGCCTGTTGTCGTTTCGGGACAGCAATCTGGTCCCGTTCCCACGGTTCACGGCGAAGTCCCGCCGCTGAAGGCCATGTGGGGCCTGACGGGCGGAAGTTCGAGCGTCGCGATCGCGAAATATCGCGCTCGGCACCGGCGTACAACGCACGTGCTACCGAGTACAGCTACCGGCGTCACTGATCGTTGGTGCTGCCTGCGGCTTGATCTCGATCGGACAGGTTGAGGTCGGTGAGCGCCTGTAGATGGTCGGCGGATGCCTCCTCGACGGCGATCAAGGCATTGTCGGCGTGGGTCGATGAACGAATCAGCTCGTCGAGCTTGCGTTGCGTCGCCGAGGTCTGACGTTCCTGTGTGTGTTGGATGACGAACACCATCACGAACGTGACCGAACCAGTGACGCTGTAGAGCACGGTCTGCCACCAACTCGCGAATCCCCAGATAATGCCAACGGCGGCCCAAGCAACGACGAGCGCCGCAGCCAGGACTCCCGCTCCTGAATGCGCAGCGATGCTGCCGAGGCGATGGAGCAGACGACTCGTCCAATGACGCTGTTCCCAACCTGGGGCATGCGCCGCCGCGACCACCTCACCGGAGAACATGCCGCGCCGGAGCCGTCCCGAGGGACGATCGGCCTCCACCTGCTGGCGCTGTCGATCGAGCCAACGCTGGCGCGCTGCCCTCCCGTCGCCCGGAAGTGGGTGTCCGCTGTTTGTCATGCCATCAAGTTGATACGTCTACGACCCGAATGCGGTCATCTGGGAGCGAGTTCTTTGCCGAACTGGTGACGGTATTCGCGAGCATGCACACGGGTACACTGGTCTTTCCTCTGGAGGAGTCGCCTCGCTTGGGCAGGATGGCCGTAGCGCTGTCGCCCCGTGCAGGGTCGACGTCTCGTCCCGAACACGTCGACAGGGCATCATGCCAGCACTCACGGTTTCCTTCAGTCACCTCGAACGTCTGAGTGACGAGCGCGGATTGTTCGAACACGCCAAGGGCATTGAACGCCGCGAAGAACACGGCTATTGCACCGACGACAACGCTCGCCTTCTCGTCGTCGCCTGTCGCGAGCCCGACACCGAATCGGTGCGTCGGCTCAGGCGTGTGGCATTCGACTTTGTGCTCGCCTCACAGGACAACGATGGCCAAACTCGTAATCGAATGGACCGCACTGGTCAGTGGACCGATGAGGGGAGCACCGACGACTGCTGGGGCCGCAGCGCATGGGCTCTTGGCGTTGCGGCCGGCCAGCACCCTGACCCATTGATCCGACAACGCGCGTTGCAGGGTTTCGAGGTTGCAACCCGCCAACGTTCGGCATGGCCGCGAGCGATGGCATTCGCCGCGCTCGGTGCCGCCGATGTTCTCGCTGCGTATCCCGATCACGTTGCCGCGCGGGTACTCCTCGTCGACACCTTGGTTGCTATCGGCACAATTCCCGATGGCACGTGGCGTTGGCCCGAACCGCGATTGCGTTACGCAAACGCGGCGTTGGCAGAAGCGGTTATCGCTGCCGGAGTCGCGCTGAAGAGCCCGACGAGCATCGAACGCGGCCTCGCGATGTTGGGGTGGTTGCTCGATTTGGAGACACGTGGGGCGCACCTGTCCGTCACGGCCGACGGCGGACGTGGACCCGACGACGTTGTCGCGATGTTCGATCAACAGTCGATTGAGATCGCCGCAATGGCCGACGCATGTTGGCGCGCTTACGTAGTCACCGGCAACGACCGCTGGTCGCGCGGTATCGAGATGTGCGCCGCGTGGTTCCTCGGCGACAACGACACCGGTTCGGTGATGCACGATCCTGAGTCTGGCGGTGGCTACGACGGACTGCAGGAAGTCGGCGTCAACGTCAATCAAGGTGCCGAATCCACACTTGCTTTGGTGTCCACGATGCAACGGGCACATCAGTTAGCCGCGGTGACCCATGCCGATTTGCCACCTCGCGGCTTGCTGATGGACACGGGAATCCAACTGCAGCCTGACCACAAACGCGTTGTGACGCGCTTGTTCGTGCCCGGCCGCGAAGACGTTGGTCCTGGAGATTCGCGAGCGACACCCGTGATCGATCGCGTGCTGGGTCTTGCTGATATCGAAGTGGACGCGGCGCTTCAAGATGTCGAGCGTCGTTTCGTCAACCGCCACGAGGGACTTCATCAAATCTTCGAGGATCATGCGGCGATGGTGACGTCCCGCATCGATTCGGGTGTCGAAGTGTCCACATCGCGGCGACTGCTGCTCGGTGCCTCGTTCACGCACGAGTACGCGATTGAGGGGGCGGCGCTGTGCAATCCATCGATCGTCGTCCACCCGCTGCAGGACGACAGCGGAGACGCTCGCTTCATCATGAGCGTGCGCGGAATCGGCGAGGGACACCGTTCCTCGATTGGTTTTCGCACGGGTCGAATCACCGCAGCGGGCGTCGTTTCAATCGATCGCCCTGGGCCATTTCCGCGGCTCGGCACGACGACACCAGCACTGCATCATCGTTCGGTCTTTCATGCCAAACTCGCCGAAGTTGATGATGACCGGGAAAACGCGGCGCTCGTGCTTGACACTATGTCGACGCGATTTGATGACGCCGAGCTCGACCGGCGGATCGAAAGCCTCGCTGCAGATGTCGCGACTCGGCGTCACACTGGCACCACGATCGCCAACCTTCGTAGGTTGGCGCGGTCGTCGTACTCCGTCGCATTTGATTCGGTCACTGATCTGTCTGAACGGGTCTTGTGGCCGCATGCGCCCGCGGAGAGCCACGGTATGGAGGACGCTCGGTTCGTGCGCTTCACCGACGACTCGGGCGACGTTGTCTACTACGCGACGTACACCGCGTTCGACGGCATCAACATCGCGCAGCACCTGATCGAGACGACCGACTTTGTGACCTTTGCTGCCTCACCGGTAGCGGGCGCCGCAGCTGTAGGCAAAGGACTTGCCATCTTTCCTCGAAAGGTGGGTGGGCAATACGCCGCGTTGTCCCGGTCAGATCGCGAGACCAACGCGGTGGCCTTCTCCGACGATGTGCGTTGCTGGACGTCGTCAGAGGTCATCCAGGTTTCAGATCGACCGTGGGAGATAGTGCAACTCGGCAACTGCGGATCCCCGATCGAAACCGGCGAGGGTTGGCTGGTGCTCACACATGGCGTGGGTCCGATGCGCACGTACTCCCTCGGGGCGATCCTGCTCGACCTCGATGACCCGCAACGCGTTCTTGCGAGATCTGAGTCTCCAATCCTGACGCCTCCGGCCAATCGACGTGACGGCTATGTGCCAAACGTGGTGTACACCTGCGGTGCGTTCGCTCACGGCGACGTACTGGTGTTGCCGTACGGCATCGCGGATCAGAGCATCGCCGTCGCCACGCTGTCGATCACACAGTTGCTTGGTTCGTTGCGCGCGGAGCCGTGATCACCGTCGATTCGTAGGACGTGCGACACTCGCGCCATGGAAAAGACCGGCTGGCAGACACATTGGCACAAGCATCCCGGCGTTCGGTGGGGCGAGCAGTTGACTCGAGGCGAACGCGCGGCCGATCGCATGCGCAGTGTGATGGGATCCTGGCCATTCGTCTTTTCATTCTTTGGTGTGATGATCGTCTGGGCCATCGCGAACTCGATCTTCTACGTCGGCGGTAAATCCAACAAGCACGGTTTTGACCCGTATCCATACATCCTGTTGAACCTGTTCCTGTCGATGTTGGCCGGTGTGCAGGCAGCGGCGTTGTTGATCGCCGCGAAGCGAGCTGACGCGATCGCATCAGAGATTGCATTGCACACCGAGCACAACACCGAGGACATCAAGAAGCTGGTTCGTGAGAACACCGAACTCACCCAACTGGTGAAGGGCAACACCGACCTGCTCGACGAAATCCATCGGCATGTCACCGCGCTGTCACCCGACACGCCGGACGGAAAGGCCTAGATATGTGACTGCTGGATACTCGTTGAGCTTTTCGCATATCTCGGCAGCAGCAATGCTGCGGCAACTACGACGATGCCGGCGATCGTTGCGATCCATGCCATCGACGACTCGAGCGCGAGCGACGTATGAAACGATGTCGTCTGCACTGCGCCGATAAAGGCGGCGATGCCGAGTACGCCGCCGAAGAACAGCTCACCGCTGCGAGAGCTCGTAGCGCCGCTCACGAGTAGGCAGGCACCGATCGCGACGTCGATGAGTCCGAGGGTGGTGGTGTGCGTGAACCCAAGCACCTTGATGATCGGTTCCGCCATCGGCCCGTCGAAACCGCCACGGATGATCGCGATGAGTCCCATCACGAGTAACACGAGTCCGACCAGCGATGCGATCAACGCATCCGGTGCAAAACGTGATGCCGAGTTCGTACGTACGGAACCCGCCCCGCTCATGATGACCGGTGTTTCGACTCGTTGTTCGGGCGGCCCATCCAACGTGTCGGGCGCCACGAGTGGGCTCTGAATGATGCTGTCCGTGCGTTCGTGGGTGGGGCCCTGGGCGAATGTCATGGCGTTTGTTCCTCCTGCGGGAAAGTCTGGGTCGACGCAACGCGCGACACCTGACCGGTTGTTCCCTCCGCTCGCTAGGTCTAAACGTCGTCGCGCGACACGCCACTTTCGAGATCCGCGAGCAGCTGCATGAGCCGTGCTGGCTGACCTGTGGAATTGCGAATCGTGAGCAAGCTTTTGTGATCGCGCAAGAGCTGGCCGACCGCAACCAGAACTCCATAGCCGGAGCAATCCATAAACGTTGTGTTTGCAAGATCAACATCGACGAGAGCGCCATCGCCCAGTGCAGCGTCGCCTACGGCGCTACGTGCCGCGATGTCGAACTCGCCGGAGACCTGCACGACGAGGGGCTCGGCACCGCCGCCAACGGTAGTTACTTCAAATGAGGGCGCGAGCTGGATTGATCCCGGTGGAGTCAGCGTATTGATGTTCTGGCGATGCGTTGGCACGTGAACCGTCCTGGAGTTGCGGGCGCAACCAGGGTCTGGAGTAACGCGTGTAGAAATCGTCAAACTTCTTCGCCCGCCAATTTACATCTGTGCTTCGGACATGGCAACTCTTTGTGCCGATGAATCAGCTACGTGTGGCACCGGGCAGAGTCGGCGGCCCGCGGCCCGCGATCACCTCGATGGTCAGGCTTCCTGCTACGAGCAGCTCGGCAACTTCGGTGAGCCTGCGGTTGGTGGATCTGGCGTAGGTACGCAACAGCACGAAGGCGGTGTCCATGTCGACGGACCGCCTCTCGGCAATCATGCCTTTCGCCTGCTCGATCGCGATTCTGCTGGTGAGTGCATGCTGCAGCTGACCCTCGCGGATGACGGCCTGTCGCGAGATCTGATCCTGGACGATCGCAATGCTGGCAACGTCGGCGAGCGCTTGTGCAAGCGCGACGTCGGTGTCGGAGAGCGCTATCGGCTCGGACATGAACAGGTTGAGGCAACCAAGAATGGAATCCGCGAGGCGGAGCGGAACGGCACACACGGACGGAAAGCCGCCACGGACGCTCTCCTGCGCGAACAACGGCCACCGGGTCGTGGAGTTCAGGTTTGCTTCAAGAACGAATCGTCCTGCATGGAAGCAATCGAGACACGGTCCTTCGTCGTTTTGGATTTGAAAGAGCTCAAGCAGTTGCACCCCTTCGTTGGATGCACCGATCACACGGAGTTGTCCGGAGCTGTCAGCGAGGAGGATGCCCGCAGCAGCGGCCTCGAGTAGCTCGACGCATCGGGACGTCAACACGGTGAGTACCTCGATGACATCGAAATCCTTGACGAGCGTGTCGACGATCTCAACGAACGTGACGGCCGTTAACGCCTGACGGTTCAGGTCTCGGATCTGTGCATCGTCTGACATGGTCTACTCCTCGCTTTCAAGAGTATGCCGATCGTTTGCAAGCCGAAATCGACGCGCAACTATGTCTGCGGCCACCATATCGAGTCGTGTGCCGTTCGCGAACGCAAGGGCTCGTAGCCGTAGGAAAGCTTCAGCGACGGGAATGTTGAGCTGAACAGCAACCATGCCGCACGCCTTATAGATCTGGGCGCGGTACGCAACCACGCCCTCGAGGCCCTCGGCGAGCGAGCCCGATGGAGCCACATCCTGCAGACTGAGAACGGTCTCCGTAAGAACCTCCGCGACGGCAACCCCGAACTCGTGTTGCGTTGGAGTCAGGTCACCTTCTTGGTCCTGATACAGCGTCAGCACGCCCACCTTGGCACCCACCTTGGCGCACGGATACGCAAACACGGCACCGATCCCAGTCGCTCGGGCGCGATCGACGAAGAGCGGCCAGCGCGCCGCCGTCGCGACGTCGAACGACGGTGCGTGCACGGGAATTCCAGACCGATGCGCGTCCTGACACGGGCCTTCGCCGATTACAAATTGCAGATCCTCGAGCGCGGCCATCCGCCGGTTCGATACACATACCGGTCCGGCTTGCCCGCCAGCCATGATCGTGATGCCAGCGCCGGCCACGGACAACAAGTCCACGGACAACAAGTCCACGCACGCAAAGCACAGTCGGGCCTCAGGAGATTACGTTTGTCATGGCTTCCTCTCTCACTGCGGAGCGGGCGGCCAAGGTCTGGAGCCGATCTGAACGGGCGGATTTCATCCGACCCTGCCCCTGCGTTTGTCGGCGTCGGTCTTGTGAACGTCACATTACGGCGGTCAACTCCACACACAGAACGGCGAGATCGTCGAACCGGTCGGTGACTGAAGCAGCGAGCCCATCGACGAAGTCCTGAACCGGGAGTGCGGACAGTCCTCGCGCTTGGCTTGCGAGACGTTCAAGTCCGATGTTGAGGTGCTCACGCCGCCGTTCAACGAGACCGTCGGTGAAGATGAGCACTCGGTCACCTACCCCCAAGGTGGTCGAAGACGATTCGTAATGCCGACCTGGCGACAGAGCGAGTGGCGGTCCGGGTCGCTCCTCGAGATAGGTGCACGATCCATCGGCGTGGACGATGAGCGGCGAGAAGTGGCCAGCCTGCGCCCATTGCAGCACGTGTGTCTGCAGATCGAGCACGGCATAGCAACACGTGACGAACGGACCATCGACGTCGTTCAGCCCGCTTGCCACGTCGTTGGCGCGGCTGAGCACTGCACCGGGTTCGGCGTGTTCGCCGGCGAGGGCTCGGAAGAGGTTGCGAAGTTGCACCATGAAGATCGCGGCTTGCCGACCATGGCCGGCGACGTCACCGATCACGAGCGCCACGCGGTGGTCGTCGAGCGTGAACGCGTCGTACCAGTCGCCTCCGACTGGCTGGCGCGAGTCGGCTGGTTCGTACACAGCTGCGATGTTCATGCCCGGCCGTACGGGCAGCGCATTCGCAAGCGCGGCCGCCTGCAGCAACTGGATCGCGGTGCGTTCGGTCTCGGCGTGCAGCGTTGCAGCGATGGCCTGCGCCTCGGCTGCAACAACGTCGCTCACGTCACGCGAGGCGGCAATGTAGCCATCACCGAGCTTGGCGATCTGCAGGCTCCAATACCCATTTAGGGAGTCGTCGTCTGCAATCAGTTCGGAGAACTTCATCCGTGAGGCCTGGAACGGATACCCCGATTCGACGACGTGGCGGAAGCGATCGAACAGACCCGAGGCTCGCCATTGAGGGTAGACGTCGCACAGCAGCCTGCCGACAACCGTTTCGGCACTGCGCGGGCTGCCATCGACGTTGCGACCGTTGACGAACTCGATCCGGAAATCCACGATGTCACCATCGTCAGAACGCACCGCTTGGCCAATGGTGACGTCGTCGAGCATGGCGTCGAGTGCGTGTCGGAACTCGTCCTGGTGAGCGAGTTCGGCGATCGAGATGCGGTCCAAGGCGAGGGTGGCAAGCGCCGACACGACTCCGACCGCGATGGTGACCTCATCGGTGATGGGTCGAGGCGTCGGCCATCCGAGATAAATCACGCCGACCGCTGAACTCACACGTGCACTGCGAAGTGGAACCGACAGGGTGGCCTGGTGCCAATCGAGTTCCCGGCGCGCGGCGAGGTGTGGATACTGCAGGTCGAACTCAGTTGCACTGACCGAGATGACCGAAGTATTTGCGCGCGCGGCGTCGGTCACTGGCGAGCGCTCGGCGATGTCGAAACGGCGGCCAGCCCAGCCGAGCGCGTCGCGTTCGCCGAATCCGGCGACGGCTTCAACGACGAGCGCGTCGTCGCGTCGAAGCGCGACCGCGCATCGAGCGTGCAAGGTGTTGACGAGGTACGACGAGACACTCACCGCCACTTCATGGTTATCTACCGCCGTGGACAGGGCCTCGGACAACTGCAGGAGACGCTCGGCCTGGCGACGAAGTACCAATTCGACGGTGACGTCAGATGCTGCGACGCCGATCCCGACGACGTTGCGCCCGAGATCGAACAACGCTCGATAGTTCACCTTGAAGTGACGCTCCTCGCCCGAAGCAGGGTCCACTCTCGAAACTTCGTGGTCCGTTATGGTCAGTGCACCGTCGCGTACACGCGCCAACAGGTGTTCCTGAACGGGGCTGGCGATCCTGCTGAGCTCGGAAGGCCGCAGGCCGATGTGCTCGGCGGCAGATCGTGACGAGATCCTCGCCATGAGCGTGTTCACGCGCTGAAATCTCAGCTCGCGGTTGAAGACGGCGATGGCAATCGGTGATTGTTCGAGCAGGGTTTCGCTGAGTTGACGCTCTAGATGCTGGACATTGCGCGCGGTATCGAGTCGCATCACGAGCAGAATCACCCCGATCACGGCGATGCCGTACACGGCGATGCCGAGGCCGTCGGCCCGAGACGCAAAGGACCACGAGCGTTCGACCGGAGTGAACGCCCACCACAGCCCGACGATGCTCACGGCCCCCGAAAGTGCAGCAGCGCGCACGCCAGAAAACACTGCGGCGAACAGGCAGGCAAGCAACAACAATGTGCCCGGACGGTACTTGGCGACGTCGTGCACCGGGCCCAACAAGGTCGTGATCAACGCAGGGGGCCCGACTCCGATGAGCACCTCGAGCATTCTGAAACGACCATGAGGACCGCGCAGCACCCGCGGTAACCATCGCCGGTGATTTCGGCCGTCGGTGGGAGTTCCGAGCTGTGCTGGTTGGTCAGCGAGTCGGCTTGCGCTTGATTCCACGAAGCGCAGGTCGCCGTCGGCGTACGCGGGTGCGTACCTGTGTCTGACAGTGATGAGTACGCCGATTTCGTTTGCTTCGAGTGGGATCGGCACCGCGATGAGACCGTGCATGGGATGGTTGTTTGCATAGTCGAGCCACGCTTGGGGGAACGAGTGGCCTGCAAGTTCGGTCGGCGTGCAGGTAGAGAGGAGACGTGGTGTTGCCGACCGCACAACATCCGCGATCAGGCTGTCTGCGGCGATCGACCATTCGTGTCGGAGTCGCTCGGCGAGCGCCGCCGCTGAAGGTGCCGAGTCGGCGACTTCGATGCTCTCCACGTTGTGGCTGACCGAATGGATCCGGCACCAGACCACCAGATCGCCGCCCAACGATGTGGATATCACCTGGAGCAGTCCGGGTACGGTGTGCTCAGGGTCGTCCCAGGAGGACTCATACTGAGCTGTCGTCATTGCCAGACAGTATCAGCGGATACCGGTCGGGCCTGCGGTGATGCGGGTTTGTATTTCTTGCTCAGCGGGTACCAGCAGTCTCTATGCATGTGGCAATTGTCGGAACCTACCCACCCACCCGTTGCGGGATCGCCACATTTACGAGCGATGTCGAAAACGCGTTGCGCCTCCAGCGGGTGGACGTGACGATCGTCCGCGTGGACACATCAGACGACTCCGACGTCGAGGTGGGCCAGTATTTGGACGTCGATCGGTGTATCAAGCGCGACGACATCTCGACGTACCTCTCGGCAGCGCACTTTCTGAACGAGTTGGGCTGTGACATTGTGTTGATCCAGCACGAGTTTGGAATCTACGGCGGAACCGCCGGCGACCACCTGTTGCTCTTCGCCCGCGAGTTGAATATTCCGTACGCCGTGACCCTGCACACAGTTCTGCCACAGTTCTCGGAGTCGGAGGCGGCCGTGATTGCGGCCTTGACCGCTGGTGCCATCGTTGTCACCGTGTTCACGGAGTCTGCCCACCGCCTCATCGTGGCGCAGAACCCGTCCTGCGCCGACGTACTGCAGATCGTGCCTCACGGAGCACCTGCGGAGTTGTACAAACGGATCGACGGTGCCGCCGTTCGCGCTCGATTCGGATTACCTGCGATCGGGCCGGTGCTGTCTACCTTTGGCCTACTGTCCGAAGGCAAGGGAATTGAGTTGGTCGTACGGGCGCTTGTAAAGGTTGCCGCCGAACATCCGACGGTGGTGTACGTCGTCGCTGGACGAACCCACCCCGGCGTCGTACGCCGCGAGGGCGAGCGCTATCGCGACAGCCTGCGCGCCCTGATCGATGAACTCGATCTCGATGACCACGTCCTGTTCCTCGACCGCTTTCTGGACATCGACGACGTCGCTGGACTGTTGGCAGTGACGGATGTGTTCTGCACGCCATACCGCGGCGCGAACCAAATCGTTTCTGGCGCGCTCACGTTCGCGCTTGCGGCGAAGTGTCCCGTCGTGTCGACGCCGTACCAATACGCCCGAGATGTGCTCTCTGGCGGTGCAGGATTGCTCGTCGACTTCGACGACGACGAGGGTTTCGCGACTGCCATCAAACTGTTGCTCATGGATGGACCGCCCCGTAGCGCCGCCGTTCGCGCGGCCACGACGGCGTCGCTCACGCTGTCGTGGTCATCCGTCGGCCGGACGATGCAATCGGTACTCTTTGACGCCTTGCATTACGGAAGCGACCAAAGACGTTTGACTGTCGCATGATTGGGGTACGTTCCACCCATGGAATGGCGTCACACTAGGCCGATTGGCCACTTAAACGTGCACGCCGCGTGCGTATGGTCGGCAGATAGTCCGCTGCGGGACGTATCCCGATGACGCAACTTCGTGCTTCGCAGCGTGACGAGCGCAGCTTCCCGGCTGTCGCCGAGAGCGCGCGCGCCGCGCGCCAGTTCGTCACCGAGATACTCGTGCGTGAAGGGGCATCGTCGAAGATGCTCGATGATTTTCAGCTGGTTGTCAGCGAGCTGGTGTCGAATGTGATCGAACATGGTGATGGAACCAATTTGGTTGTCTACGTCGATGACGCCGATCCCGACTTCTGGGAGATCGAGGTCGTCGGTGGCTTGGCTACGGACCACAACCGGGTGCTGCACCCACAAGAGTGGACGATTGCCGCTGCCGACGAGCCCTCAGGGCGCGGTCTTGCGATCGTGCGCCACCTGATGGACAGCGTCACTGCGCACATCAGCGACGGATACGTCAGCATCCGCTGTGGCCGCCATCGCATCTGAGAGTGCCTACTTCGAATCGAGCCAGCGAGAGTTCGGCGGCGTGCACACCGTGTGCACAACGCGAACGTGCCCAATCCGGAGTGACTCGAATTGGGCACGGCCATCTTGTGTGTCAGCTAGGAGGCCGACGAGGTTGCGTTGCTGGGCTGCTCAGCGCTTGGGAGTGAGCTTGTCCTTCACCTTGTCGATGGCATCCTTGGCCTTGCCAGCTGCTTCGTCGATCTTGCCTTCACGGCGGAGTTTGTCGTTTCCGGTCAGGTCGCCAGCTGCTTGCTTTACTTTGCCTTTGAGCTTGTCGTTGTTCATGGTGAATTCAGATTCTCCTTCGCGTCGCATTGCGTGGGGTCGGCTCGATGGCGACGAACACTCAGGAATCGTCGCCATCGAACCGGTACTATCAACGCCGTGGACGGGGCGGCGCGACAGCTTCGCTCTGATGTACCCGAGTGGTCGGCACGATAAACCTCGATCCGAAAGTCTTCGAAACGTCGGTTGCGAAATCAGATGGGTCAACCCGACAACTACGACGCAAGTCAATTCAACCGCTACACCAAAGGAGACACGCACGTGGCTGAAACGGGTAACAATGGGTCGCTGACCGTGCAGACCGAACCGGGTGGTGCCATCGTCGTGCACGGTGACATCGATGTCGCCGGTGGTCCGGTTCTCGAGGCTGCTATTGCGGCGTGTGAATCGTCCAATGCGGTCGTGGTCGACCTCGCCGATGTGTTCTTCATCGATTCGTCCGGATTGCGTGGTCTGCTCGCCGCCAGCCGCCGTGCTGAAGAACGCGGCACGGTCGTCATCCTTCGTGCTGTCGGTGCAGAAGTCGAGCGACTGCTGCAGATCACCGGAACCACCGACCGTTTCACCATCGAGAGCACGCGTGGCTGAGCACAAAGTTCTCGGCCCGGTACAGCTGCAAGTTCCGCCCGAACCCTCGCTGTCGCGGGTGCTGCGGCTCGCTGCCGGTGGTATCGCCTCACTGGCCGGATTCACCATCGACGAGACTGAGGACATCAAGCTCGCCGTCAGCGAGGTCTTCTTGGCGCTGCTCGAGTATGGGAGTGGGCAAGTGGTTGACATGCGCTTCACCGTCAACGACGAATTGTTCACCGTGCGCGGGCAAACCGTCGTTACGTCGTTCAATCCCGAGCATCCCGACCTCGTGGTTAGCCGTACCGTGTTGGCCGAAGTGTCGTCAAGGTCGGGTATTGAGCTCGTCGACGACAGTGCACATATTTGGGCAGAAGTCGCTCACACGGCGATCGAATGACTGCGTCGTTCGGCCCGCTAGACGTTGACGAAGCGTGGCTCGCCGAGGCGCTCCAACGGTACAGTGCGTCGCGCGACCGGGTGCTTCGGGACGAGATTGCCGCGCGAACGTCGTGGATTGCTGTGCGCAGTGCGCGTCGGTTTGCTGACTCCGGCGAGCCGTTCGACGACCTCGTACAAGTTGCCCAGATTGGGTTGCTGAAGTCCATCGAGCGGTTCGACTCCACGCATGGTGTGCCCTTTGGCGCGTATGCAACGCCCACGATCATCGGTGAGCTGCGCCGGCACTTTCGCGATCACACCTGGAGCGTGCACGTGCCGAGGCGGGCGAAGGACATACGCGCCGCGGTCAACACAGCGAACGACGAATTGTCCAGACAACTCGGTCGCTCGCCCCAGGTTGGCGAGATCGCAGCGCGACTCAATGTGTCAGCCGAACTCATTGTCGAGGCGCTGGAGGCAAACAGCGCATATCGCGCCTACCCACTCGACCCCGCCGGCACAGGGCGCGAGCCGGCCGCGCAGGGCGGCCTCGACGACGTGCTCGATCGTGAGCTGATCTCCAAGCTGCTCGAACTGTTGCCAGCACGCGAACGAAAAATCCTCTACTTACGTTTCTTCCAAGAATTGAGTCAGGCACAGATCGCCGAACAGATGGGGACCAGCCAGGTGCATGTGGGGCGATTGATTGCATCGAGCCTTGCCGAACTGCGCCGTCATTTGCCCGCAACGCATTCGTCCGAGTGAGATCGCGGCACACGTGACGGCGTTTGACCCAACTGCGCATCGGGTACAGAGTCGCAGAGGCAGCAGTTCTGGTCTGTTGACCCGTTGAAAGGACGCCATGATTCCCCGAATCGTCTCCCGCCGAGTACGACCTCTCTGGATTGCTGCTGTTACGTCAGCGGCTTGGTCGAATCGTGACGATCTTCGACGTTGGGCCGGCTTTGTTCGCAGGGCAATACAGCAGCCTCGGCCGCGTGAGCTATCAGACCTGCTCACCGAGGCCCGCGTACGCACCGCAATTTCGGCTGATCCGCGACTGCGTCGCGACCCATCGTTGCGCGATGTCGTCGTGCACGATGGCGTCGTGACGTTGCTCACGACAGACGACGTGTGGCCTGATCCTCGCGGTCAGATCCATCGCCTGAAGGGCGTGAAGGGCATTACCGACGTCACGTCCCGGCACGTGGCGTCGGGTTCATCGATCGAGGTATAACACCGATCAGCGCACTTTGCGAGGCGTCGTGTCTCGCCGTGCGATCTGTGTAATCACAGTGCCCAAGGCGAGTGTGCCGACGATCAACGCCAGGGTGCCGCCCACGGGGAGACCCGTGGCTGGGATCGGTGGGGTACGGGGCAGAGTCGTTGCCGACCCGGGCAGCGTCGCTCCTGTACCTGCCACAGTGGTTGCGGTTGGTGCCAGTGCGCACGTTGGCGCGAGGAAGGTATCGCTGTCCAACGTGACTGCACCGTTGCGAGCGAGCGCACGTCCGTGCACCGTGACACCGGTGGTCACGGTGATCGATGTCAACGCAAGGATGTTGCCGCGGAAGGTGGAGCCGGTGCCCAACGTGGCCGAGCTACCGACCTGCCAGAACACGTTGCATTCCTGCGCGCCATTGATGAGGTTGACGGTGCTGCCCGATCCAGTGGTGAGGCTCGAGTCTGTCTGGAAGATGAACACTGCTAACGGGTCACCTGCCGCATCGAGGGTCACGGGTCCAGTGAGGCTCAACGGTGACTTGCTCGGTCCGGAATACACGCCCGGCTGCAGCGTGAGGTTGGCGAGATCTGCCGTGGTCGTCGCTGTCACCGACCGACCAGCCGCGTTCAGGTAGGCCGTGGTGAGGTCTGACTGGGCCTGCGCCGCAGCGGCGTTAGTCGCGTTGGTGGTCGCGGGGGCGACCACTACGCCGGGAGGAAAACCGGTGATCGACGTGCCGGGTGAGAGCCCGACATCGCCGTGCAACGTGCTACTGCCGATATTCGTCACGGTCGACGCGGCGAGTACCGCGTAGTTTGCCGAGGTAGCCAACGGCACTGAGGCGACCGTGGCCGCGTTGGCATTGCTGCCAAACATGAGAAGAATCGCCGCCATGGTGGACGCCACCAACGGCACCTTGTTCAAAGAACTCATCCGAGTAGTCATTGCTGCTCCTTTTTCGAGGTCCCCCGTCCGGGCGACCACCTGTGAGATTGGGGCCGTTGCGTGCGACGGGGGGTGTCTCACGCAACGGCTTCTTCTTGTTGTTACCCCTGGTGGCGGCGTTGCAAACATGCAGCTCGGAACGGCGCGTGTTTCGATCTCGCAAGAGTGGGGAAGTAGATGGACATGATTATTCTTGGTCCTATTCTTCTGCTCATCGGTGTCGTTACCGGCATCGGCATCCTTTGGACGGTGGGCGTCATCTTGCTCATCGTTGGCGCGGTGCTCATGCTGCTCGGTCGGTCTGGTCGCCAGGTTGGCGGCCGCGCCCACTACTGGTGATCCACGCTCATCAACGTCGTTCCTGAAACGTGGAGTCGGCACGCATGTTTGATAATGCCCCCCAGGAATCAGATCGCTACCTCCTCGGCCAACCCGTAGAGGACGCGTCGAGCGACGTCAAAACGACCTGGGCCGACGTGCCGTGGCGCACGATCGTCGGCAGTGTCGGCGTCGTCTGTGCAACGGGTTTGGTCATCGTTCTCCTCTGGTTGACCGCGCGCATCGTCACGTGGGTTGCCATTGCCGGGTTGTTCGCGATCGTGCTCGCGCCGCTTGTGCGCCGAGTGCAGGCCCACGTTGGAGACCGGCGCACGGTCGCCACAGGAATCGTCGTGTTCTCCACGTTGTTGCTGTTGGTAGGTGTCATTGCATTGTTCGTGCTGCCGGTGCGAAGCCAGCTGATCTCGATCCTCACCGACCTGCCGGGTACTGTGCGCCAGGCCGCGCAGGGCAAGGGTCCGGTTGGCAACCTCGTGACGAAGATGCACATCGAGAGTTACGTGAAGAGCAATGAGCCAGCACTGGCCAGGATTGCGAGGCGACTCGACGACAATTCCTTCCAGACGGCGCAGGCGGTATTGAGCGCGGCGCTGGCCTTTGTCACCATCACCTTGCTGACGTTCTTCTTCCTCTCGCAGGCAGCGCCGATGGGCAAGGCAGTGACAAATCTGTTGCCTCGCCGGCGGCGTGCGTCGGTGAAGCGTGGTGCAGTCGACGCGGCCGCGGCCGTGAGCGGTTATGTGATTGGCAACCTGCTCGTGAGTGCTGTCGCTGGTGTTGCGGGCTTCGTGCTTCTCTTGGTCATGGGCGTGCCGAGCCCGGTAGTGCTCGCGCTGTGGGTGGCCGTTGCCGACCTGATCCCACTGGTTGGTGCAACCATCGGCGCAGCGGTGTGTGTACTCGCCGCGTACCTTCATTCGCCGACTGCGGGAGTTACAGCTCTGATTTTCTTCATCGCGTATCAACAGATCGAGAACAGCGCGATCTACCCATGGATCATGGCCCGAAAGGTGAACGTCAACCCGCTCGTTGTTCTGCTGAGCGTGCTCCTCGGCGTCGAGGTGTTCGGTCTGCTCGGAGCGTTGTTGGCAGTACCGGTGTCTGGCGCGATGCAGGTGATCGTGAAAGCAGCTCGTCAGGAACACCAGCGCGAGCAGCTCGTGCTGCCGGACGGTCTCTCGGATTCGCTCGACGTCTAGCAGGGGTTTGTGAACGCCCGCGCGCGGGTATCACTTGCGTGAACTGGAGGCCCCTTGATGGCCAAGATTGCTGTAGTAACGAACACGAACAAGATGGATGCCAAGCGCGTGCGTGACCTTCGACGGTCCCTTGCGAACGCTGGGCTGGATGACGTTCGTTGGGTAGAGATCGCCCATGGGTCGGACGCGAAGGCGGCGGCGGCAAAGGCATTGAAGCGGGGCGCAGAGACCATCGTGGTGTGTGGGGGAGACGGAACCGTGCGAGCCGCCGCCGAGGCGGTTGTCGGGACATCGACGGGTCTGGTCGTCGTGCCGAGCGGCACGGCGAACCTCTTCGCCACTGGCTTGGAATTGCCGACGGAGCTCGACGAGATCGTCGATCTCATCACGCGCCGCGATTATCGACGAATCGATTCCGCAGTCTGTAACGGGCACGCGTTCAATGTGATGGCGGGTTCGGGCTTCGACGTCGGAATGCTCGATGGCGCTGAGGACTCCAAGGAACGGATCGGGATCTTTGCTTACGTCCGCGCTGCTGTGCATGAGGCTCGGCATCGCAAGATGTTCGCCACCAAGATAACGATCGATGGAAAGCGGTTCTACAAGGGCAAGACGAGCCTCGTGCTTGTCGGAAACGTCGGGGCCCTCAAGGGTGGCGTCGAATTGTTTCCGGGGGCGACCGCGATCGACGGACGGCTGCACATCGCTGCGGTAACCGCCAATGGGCTTCGGCAATGGGCGGCCCTTCTGGTGGCCGCGGTACTCCGCCGACCACAGCGATCGAGCCACGCGGAAATCGGCGAGGGCACCTCGGTGGTCGTCACGTTCAAGAAGAAGCGCCTCTTCGAACTCGATGGCGGTGTGAAGGGTCGCACCAAGCGGCTCGAGTTCAGCATTCGTCCGCGATCGCTCTTGGTCTATGCACCCACGGTCTATGCACCCACGAATGTCCCGGCGTCAACGGGCTGACCTTCGACCGCGACTGGGTCTCCCAATCGTTGGGCGCGACCGCCGAAGATGATCGCCACGATCATGAACCATCCCCACCCGATGGCCAAGCCGGCAATGACGTCGCTCAACCAGTGCACTCCGAGCAGCGCGCGGCTGGCGGCAACTGAGATGGCAATCAGTGCTGCGGCACCGGCCAGTGCTGCACGTACAAGCCGTGATCTACCGGTACCGAACACGAGGGCGATCGCGGATGTCGCCGATGCTGCGGCGACCGTGTGACCCGAGGGAAACGAATACCCGTGCACGACCACGAGGCGCAGCACCGAAGGGCGGTCGCGGTGGACGACCAACTTGAGCACATTGCTGAGAATCAATTGGCCAACACCGACCGCCCCCAGAAATGCAACAACCCCAACCTTGTGTCTGCGTAGGTATTCGATACCTGCGGTCAGCGTGAGCATTACGATGACACCGATGGTGCTGCCGAGCCGGGTCACCCACCTCATCGCCTGCGCGGTGTCCGACGTGCCGTGGCGCGAACCCCATGCGGCAACGGAACGGTCGGCGTGCTCGAGCCATGCGTTGTGGTGGATCATGTTGAGCAGCGATCCAACGACGAACGCGACGACGAACAACACCAAGAAGCTCGCGGTGAGCATGAAGCCGCCGGCCGTTTTGCGATCCATGCGTTCACGTACGAACCGAATCACCCGGGGGTGGCGCACCAAGGAGCGGCGAACGGCTTGTACTTCCACAGCCGGGTCGACGGCGTCGACGTGAAACGTACGCGAGGCCGACAGCGCGAACGACAACAGCGCCGCGACAATGGCGCACACGAGTACAACTACCTGAACGCTCATTGGTCAGCGACTCCAATGAGCGTTGGTGTGGGAGAGGCAGGGGTTGATTGCGGGGCAGCTGAGTGCGGGGCAAGCGAATGCGGGGCAGCCGAGTGCGGGGCGATTGGCTGAGGGAACTCGACGTGTTGGCGTTCGCTTGCCCGACGCAGCACAATCGCGGTGGCGACCACCGACGCTCCTCCGAGCAGCGCACCGAACAGTACGTCGGTCGGAAAATGCATCCCTCGATACATTCGCGAAAGTCCGACGGCAACGGCGACGAATGTTCCCGTTGCAACAGCGATCACCCTGATCCACACGCGGCGGGTATGCCAGAACACGACGACGATGATCGCAGCGTATGCAACAGCGGCGGCCATATGACCAGAGGGATAGCTCGAGCCAACAGGCGAGCCGTCGAGTCGTACCACGTTCGGTCGCGGGCGTCCGACGAGGACGGTAATCGTGATGAAACTGAGCGCCTCAAGGATCAGTGGGATCACCACCATGAGCGGCTCGAGCCAGCGCTTCCAGCGCCACAGCATCACCAGTGCAACGATCGCCGTCACGGTCACCTTCATCGTGGTGTCGCCAAGAAATGAGCCGGCCGCGGTCAGCGAGTTCAGACCGGGAGTGCGCTGGAGAACGAACCACTCCGATACGGATCGGTCCATATGTGCAATGGTCGAGCCGGCAAGTGGGTGAATCAGCAACCAACCCACGCAGAACCATGCGAAGGTGAACGTGACGTACATGCTGAGGAGCACGAGTGCTTCGTGGCCACGCACGAGCCAAGACTTGCGAAGGAGGAGTCGATCCATAGTTCCCAAATACCCGTTCGCAGCGTCGACCAAACGCAGGGTTTGGTCGACGCTGAAATGGGGAACCAACGCGGGGTCCCGAGAGCCTTTCGGAGACTAATCGAGTGAGGACGAATGAGTGGCTGAGCTGATCCTTGGTCCGATGCTCCGCCATGTCACAGAGACGTCGGCCACCATCTGGGTTGAGACCGACCAACGATGCACGATGGAGATTCTCGGCCGGCGCGTGCAGACGTTCTGCGTCGCAGGTCATCACTACGGACTCGCACTCGTCGAGGATCTCGAGCCAGGTACCGTGCGTGAGTACGACGTTCGGTTAGATGGTCAGCTGCGCTGGCCACCGATGGGCACCGATTTGCCTCCGAGCCGAATCCGAACGCTGGGCGGTACGCGTCCATCTCGAATCGTGTTTGGGTCGTGCAGGACTGCGGCACCGCACGAGCCACCCTATGCACTTGAGCTTACGCTCGATCCTCGGGGACGAGGTGTGGACGCCCTGTATGCGTACGCGAGACAGATGAGTATGACGTCACCGGACCAATGGCCCGACCTGGCCGTGTTTCTCGGCGATCAGATCTACGCCGACGATTCGTCTCCGAAGGCGCGCCAACGCATCGCTGAACACCGCAAGGGACCAAAGAACGCCCCGTCGGAGAAGTTGCCACCCGAACTTGTCGGAGGGTTCGAGGAATACACGATGTTGTATCACGAGTCGTGGTCGCCGGAGTTCGAGCGATGGTTCTTTTCGAACGTACCGAGCGTGATGATCTTCGACGACCATGAGATGATCGACGACTGGAACATCTCCGAGGCGTGGGTCGCCCACATTCGTCAGCAGGACTGGTGGCAGGACCATGTAGTCGGTGGTCTCATGTCGTATTGGCTGTATCAGCATCTCGGCAATCTGAGCCCGGCGGACATCCGATCGGAGGGACTGGTTCAGGCGTTGAGTCAGGTGGATGATGGCGAGGAACTGCTGCGCGCTTGGGCGAATCAGTCCGAAGCGTTCACACCGATAGCCGGTGGATACCGGTTCACGTTCATTCGTGATGTCGGTCGGGTGCGGCTGGTGATGATCGACGATCGCAATGCCCGCGTCCTTGATCACGGCAAGCGTCAGATGGTGGACAACGATGAATGGGCGTGGGTGATCGAGGCGTGCCAAGCCGATGTCGATCATCTTCTCATCGGCACCTCGTTGCCGGTTTTTGTCCCCGGCGGGCTACACGACCTCCAACTACTGAGTGAAGCAATCTGCGATGGTGCGTGGGGTAAGCCCGGTCGCGTCTTTGGTGAGTGGGTCCGTCGTAAGGCTGACATGGAGGACTGGCCGGCGTTCATCCGTTCGTTCGACGCCTTTGTAGCGTTGCTCCACGATCTCAGCAATCCGACGCGTTTGCACGCTCCCGCAACCATTTCGATTCTGTCGGGTGACATCCATTTCTCGTATGCGGCCGAGATGCGTTTCCTTGACGAACGAACAACCAGCACCCGCATTCACCAACTCGTGAGCTCACCGATTCGTAATGCCCTCAAACCGCCGGAGAGTACGGCCATGCGTCTGGGGACCTCGCGGCTTGCACGCACTTTCGGTCGAGCGCTTCGTCGCACAGCGCGCCGTTGGCGGGCCACGGTGGCTTGGGACATCGATCGTGGCCCAGTCTTTGGAAATTCGCTCGGCCAGATCCTGTTCGACGGGAGGTCCGCTCGTTTGCAGCTTCTGCAAACCCAACCACACGACGACAAGAGTCACCCATCGCTCGACACACGGGTGGAATTCGACCTCGTTGCCGGTGCCCATACAACGGCGACCAGCGCCAAGCGGTAATTCGTTCCTGAAGGCCTTCTTCAGGGTGCCTGCAGACGGCGATGCGTGAACGTGGCGATGCAGAAGATTCCATACGCCGCAAAGCCGACACCGACGATCACGACGACAACAACTCCCCACGACTGGGTGGCAAGGCGACGTAGTGCACCATCAAGTCCGGTTGCTTGAGCGACGTCGTACGTGACGGCTGAACGTAACAGGAAGAAACCAACGAGGCCAATACCGACGCCGCGACCCACCTCACCAATCGCGCCGAGACGTCGCGTCCACGTGACTCGAGCAGGTGACATTCCCGAGAGACTGAGCTCGTCGGTCACGTCCATCGTCAACCCCTTGGAGATTCGATAGAGACCAACCCCGATCACGATCGCACCAATCACGCCGATCACCAACCGCCCCGCCGAATGCTTCATGATCGACGCCGACATATCGGTGACGGTCTGATTGCCGTTCTTGATTCCTGATCCCTGGCGGGCGAGTGCGATGGCGCTGAAAGCCAAGAACGTATACAGCGCAGCGCTGACGATGTAGCCGACGCGCTTCATCGAGGCTTTGGTGTCCGTGCTGCCCGGAAGCATGGCGGTCACCACTCGCCAGGCGGCGTATATGAGCATCCCAATCGCGAGCAACCACAGCAACAACGGACCACCAGTGGACGTGGATACGGTCCTGAGCGCGCCGGTTGGGCTCGCCTCTTGTGTGCCCGTGGTGGAGCTGGCGGCTGACCATCCGGATGCCTTGGACGCAACCTCCAGCGCGAGGTACCCCGCGATGAGATAGACGAGGCCCTTGGCGAACCACCCGGCGCGCCCGATTCTGACAACTCCTGGATGGGTAGCCGTCAGGCGTCCCACCGGGTTGTGGGCGTGCTTGGAATGACCCGAAGTTTGCGTGGACGACACTACTGACCTCCTCGAACGAAGGCGGCGTGCCTGCGTGCCTGAGATGTTCCCGATGTACTCGCGAATCAAACCCCGTGCGTTTGATTCGGCAGGGGTTGGGGCACCATTTGGCATGACTTCCCGTCGCGCGACCTCCACCAAATCGACCCCCACCAAGTCGGGCCTCAACGTATCGAGCCTCAACGTATCGGCACCCACATCGGCAAAGAAGTCGACCGTAGGTTCGCCACCACCGCGACACGAGATATTCATGATGAGGTACGCAGGAGTTGCGGGCGTGCTCGCTCGGGCCTTTGCTCCGAATCCATTGCACTCATACGTGGAGATCACCGACGAGTACCTCACCGCGCGGTTCGGACCTTGGCGTGTGCATACGCCACTTTCCAATGTCGCCGAGGCGTCCATCTCCGGTCCGTATGCGTTGATCAAGATCGCCGGTCCCCCGCGCCTGTCGCTCGTCGATAGGGGCCTGACCTTCGCAACGAACGCGCAGGTAGGTGTATGTCTCCGCTTTCGAGATCCAGTATCTGGAATTGAGCCGACCGGACGATTCCGTCATCCTGGTCTGACCGTCACTGTGGACGATCCAGAGGGTCTCCTGGCTGCGATCGCTAGCTGACAGCGGCGCAGCGCTGGCGCAGCACCGCGCCGGCACGATAGAAAACGAGACAACAAAGGGGGATCACGTGAACGCTGATCTGCGCGTGAAGTCATGAGTCTCGATCTCGACCGCATCCGGCCACTCTTCCCTGCGCTCGACGTGCACGATCACGGACGGCGTCGTACCTACCTCGACAACCCCGCCGGCACGCAGGTGCCCCGGCAGGTGATCGACCGCATGTTGCACGCACTCGTGCACTGCAACGCCAACATGGGTGGCAACTTCACGACCACGCGCGAAGCGACTGAGTTGAGCCACATGGCGCACGTCGCAATGGCTGACATGTACAACGCAAACTCCGATCGCGAGATCGTGTTCGGTCCCAATTCCACGTCGCTCACGTTTGTGATCACGAGGGCGATTGCGCATCTGTTCGAAGAGGGCGACGAGATCATCGTGACCCGGATGGAGCACGACGCCAATGCGTCGCCGTGGCGCATCCTCGCGGAAGAGCGCGGTCTGGTGATCAAACGCCTCGACTTCGACCGATCGACGTATCAGCTCGATCTCGGCCAACTCGACGAACTCATCACACCACGAACCCGTTTCGCGGCGATCAACTATGCAAGCAACGTGCTCGGCACCATCAACGATGTGCGCGAAGTCTGTCGTCGCGTCAAAGCCGTCGGCGGTCTCACCTATGTCGATGCGGTCCAATACGCACCGCACGGACCAATCGATGTGCAGCAACTTGGTTGCGACTTCCTCGTGGCATCCGCATACAAGTTCTACGGCCCTCATCAGGGTGTGCTGTGGGCCCGAGAAGATCTGCTCGAACGTCTGCATCCGTACAAGCTTCGTGTTGCCAGCAACGACCTGCCCGGTCGCTTTGAAACGGGCACGCAATCGCTCGAGGGTCAGGCTGGCACACTCGGTGCGGTTGATTACCTCGAGTGGGTTGGCAAGACGATGGCAACGGAGTTCATGAGCGCGACGGCGGATGCAAGCGAGCGCACACTGCACGTGCACGCCGGCCTGCGTGCCATGGCTGCGTACGAAGAGACGTTGTCTACGCGGCTCATCGAAGGTTTCCTCGGTATGGAGGGAGTCATCGTGCATGGCATTACCGACCCACTGCAGTTCGCCAAGCGCGTTCCGACGGTATCGATCTCCAAGCCCGCCATGGTGCCCGCGGCGATGGCGACTGCCCTCGACGAGGTTGGCGTCTTCGTGTGGGACGGCCACTCGTACGCGATCGACGTCATCGAATGGCTCGGTCTGTCAGCCCACGGTGGTGTGGTGCGGTTTGGACCAACTCACTACAACACGATCGATGAAATTGATTTCGCCCTCAACGCGGTGAGCGACTTTCTCGGTCGAAGCTAGACATCCCAGGGCCGCGTAAGATCACCCCGATTGCGGGCCAACACCGGCTTGCGGCGAGAGGACAAAATGCGCATCACCCGCGTCGATGTTTACGACTTCGAGCTCACCTATGTGCATGGCACCTATGTCATGTCGGGTGGGAGGATCATCGATTCCCTGCCGTCCACCATTGTGCGGGTTACCACCAACGATGGAGTGCAGGGCTGGGGCGAAGTCTGTCCGCTCGGCTCGACCTATCTCGCGTCTCACGCGGGTGGTGCCAGGGCTGCGCTTGCCGTGCTGGCACCCGCTGTGTTGGGACTCGACCCCACCAACCTGGCCGCGGTCAATGATGCGATGGATGGCGCGCTGATGGGCCACGAATACGCCAAGAGCCCACTCGACGTTGCATGTTGGGACATCACCGGGCGAGCGTTCGGCACCAGCGTCACCACATTGCTCGGCGGGCTTCGCCAAGACCGCTTCCCGCTCTACATGGCTGTGCCGCTCGGCCCGCCAGAGGAGATGACCGACTACGTACTCGCGCGCAGTGCCGAGGGCATTCATCGGTTCCAGCTCAAGATCGGTGGCGACCCCGCCGTCGACGGCGTTCGGGCGCGGCACGTGATCGAGGCCACTGGTCCCGACGATCTCGTGGTGGCCGACGCGAACTGCGGTTGGCGTCTGAACGACGCGATCACCGCAGCAAGGCTGATGGAGAATCTGCCGCGTCTGTATTTCGAGCAGCCGTGCCCCACGATGGAGGAGTGCATCGAGGTGCGCAAACACACCACGCTGCCAATGGTGTACGACGAGGTCGTGCACGATGTTCCCACCATGCTGCGCGCTGTACGCGAAGGCGGGGCCGGTGCCTTCAACCTCAAGGTGTCCAAGGTCGGCGGACTCACCAAGGCGAAACTGATGCGTGATCTCGCCCAAGACCTCGGTGTGCAGGTGACGATTGAAGACACTTGGGGTGGCGACATCGTGTCGGCAACGTCGGCTCATCTTGCCGCGAGCACCCGACCTGAAGCGTTGCTCACGGTCTCGTTCATGAACGATTGGACCAACGAACACGTCGCTGGCTATCAGCCGCGCAGCGTGCAGGGCTATGGCACTGCGCCAACAGGGCATGGTCTCGGCATTGAGATCGACACGTCACAACTTGGCGAACCGTTGCTTACCGTTTCGTTGTAGGCGCAGTCAGCCGGGTGCCACGAGCCGTGGATCGTGGCGAACGAGTTCTTCGAGAGCAGCGCGACGAACGGGCTCAACGTCGCTGATATTGGCAGCAACTGAAACGCGCATGTGCGTCGTCGTGTAGTCGTTCGTGGGGTGCGAACTCTTCGAGCGGTAATGGTGGAGAAGCGTTGTCATCGCCGCATTCTCCGTGAGCACATCGGCCTCGATGGTGTGGACACCCACGTGGTTTCCCGTCACGAGCAGGGCGTCGAAGAGCAGGTGCCCAAGGCCGTGATGCTGAAAGCCATCGACAACCGTCATCGCGAATTCCGACGCACCGGGAGACTCTGGAATCGCGATCAGGCGAGCGACGCCAATAGCAGCGTCGAACCATGAGTCGGGTGTGCTGTCGAGTTGGGAAGCGTCGAACGCCACGATCGCAAAGTGGCGTGGCGGATCGATTGACAGCAACGAGTGCATCACTGAATCCGGCATGCGCGGCATTGCTGTGAAGAAGCGCATGCGTCGAGACTCGGCGCTGAGGCGCCGGAAGCTGCTGGCCAGCAACTCGCCGTCCATCGGCGTTGCCCAGCGCAACATAACGTTGGTCTCGCCGAGCGTGATTTGAATCATGTAGGACCGTCCGTGGGGGTGCGCCTTCGTGGTATTCAGTTCCTAGTTCTCGAAGCTGGTGATCGGATCGCCAATCTCGGTGAACGTGGCCGACGTGTGATTCCACTGCAAGATGGTCAGCGTCTGGAACGGGTAGCCATCCTTTTCGCCGTTCATCTTGTAGGTAGTGCCGGGCCGCCCCATCGCTGGGGTGTACGTCATGTTGCGCGCCGCCTCAATGATCGATTGCCGACTCAACTTGCCGGTGTCGAGCGCCTTCTTCAAGATCGCCACGGTGACCTCGGCGGTGGTCCAACCCGTTTCGGTGGTGCCGATGTCACCAGCGAGGCCGCCTGCCTTATAGGCATCGAGAAAGGTCTTGATGGCCGGGTTCGCGGCGTTCTTCGGATCGGCACCATCGAGCAGGTTGCCTGACGTATACACGCCGTCACCTGCGGGGCCAGCGAGGGTATCGACGAAGAGCTTCGATGCGCACGTGTTGGTCACGAACACTTTCGGGGCCCAACCGGCGTTCGCGGCCTTCGCGTTCTCGAGTTCCTTCAGGAAGCGAGGGCACTGCAGACCGAGCGGAATAGCCATGATCGCCATGGGCTTCTTCGCTGCAATCGCGCCGATCTGGTTGGTGGGCGGGCTCTCGTCGGTGCCTTCGATGGTATTTTCGATGACCACCTTGAGCCCGAGCTTTTCCGCAGCGGGCTTGAAGGCATCGGCGTAGATCTTGCCGAACTCAGTGTTGATGTAGAACAACGCCACGGTGCCACCATCACCGATCAATTCCTTGAGCTTGGTGGCGTACATCTGAGCCTCGAAGTTGTAGGGCACCAACGCTCCGGTGAGCCATGGGTACTTGGCAACGTCGGCTCCCCACGCGGGGTTACCGGTGAGTGCCTGGAGTTGCGGAATGCATTCTTCGTTGAGGGTGTCGCGTACGGCCAGGTTGTTGGGCGTACCGATGATGCTCGAGAAGATGTTGACCTTGGCGTCGATGAGGGTTGAGACCACACCGGGTGTCTGTGTGGCGTCGTATTGATCGTCGCGAATGTCGGACTTCAACGTGATGCCGGGCAGCACCTTGTTGTCGTTCGCATACTTGAGGTACAACTCGAATCCATCTTTGACGGGAGCGAATGCGACTGCCGGGCTACCGGAGAGCGGCATCGCAGAACCAATGGTGAGTGTGCCCGTGATGGGTGCCTTCGCAGCCTCTGGATCGGCGCAGTTGTCGACCGGGGCTGTCCATGCCGCCGGCGCGGGTGCAGTGTCGGTAGTCGCGGCGCTACCCGTGCCCGGGGTGCTGGTGTCGGCAGTTGGGGTGGTGCCTTGCGTTGATGCCTCGGTTGCTGACTGGCTGCTGCTGCATGCCCCGAGCAACATTGCTGTTGCGGCGGCGAGAGCGGCGAGTTGATGTCCTCGACGGATCATATGAGTCTCCCGTTCGTTCGTGAATTACGTCTCGTCAGCGGGGGCTGAAGAGGTCTGCTCTGTTGGTGCCACGGTTGCTTCAGCATCGGCTTGAGCCGGCATGTGTCGCTGGCGGAGCGGACGCGGTACCACGACCGCAATTCTACGTGCCTGACTCTTAATTAGACCTACGAGTCCGTATGGGGCGATGAAGACGAACACGATCACGACGACGCCGAGCAGGAACGACGCGACTGGCCCCTTGCTTAACGGGCCCGGCAGAAAGTCCCACTTCGGTGCGTTGGTCTTGAGGAAATCGTCGACAAAGAAGTAGCTGAATGCGCCCACAACCGGGCCGGCCAACGTTGCCGCGCCACCGAGGAAGAGGGCGAGCAAGTACTTGATCGAGCTGAGAATTGTGAACGAGTTCTCGTCGAGCGTTGCGAGCTGCGCCGCGGCTAACCAACCAGCCATGCCCGCAATGGCCGCGGAGATACCAAACGTGACAGTTTTGGTGAGCGCCAGATTTACGCCCATGACAGCGGCAGCTGTTTCGTTGTCGCGCACGGCAACAAACGACCTTCCGATGCGACTTTTGCGCAGGTTGCGCACGATGACGTACGCGACGAAAAGCAATGCCAACGACAGCCAGAACAAGAACAACGCACGATCGCTGCGGTTATTGGAGAGACCAGTCCACGTTGGTGGTTTGAGCCGCACTCCCTTGAGCGTGGATGCCTTCACGGTTTGATTCAGGAACTTGCGCGCAATCGTGGGCCAGACAAACGCGACTGCCAGCGTGACGAGCGCGAGGTACGGGCCTTTCAGTCGCAGTGCCGGCAGACCGAGGAGCAAGCCGAGGACGAAACACACGACGCAGGCCACGCCGAGGGCAACCCACGGGTTCCACTGCCATGCGTTCACGGAGTAGCCAGCGGTGAACGCGGCGAGACCCGCAAAGGTGGAATGGCCGAGCGAGATTTGGCCGTTGAACCCGAGCAACAGGTTGAGAGCCACTGCAGCGATCGCAAGCGTGCAGGCCTCAGTGATCTTGCCGAGAGTGGATGGGGCCGCGCCCGATGCCAAGTACGCAGCAGCGCCAACCATTGCGCCAACAGCGACGAGACGCAACGCCCAATGTTGGGGACTCGATTCCTTAATCGCGATCGGCATGATTACACCCGCTCTACTCGTGTGCTGCCGAACAGGCCCGACGGTCGTACGAGCAGCACAACCAAGATGATGACGAACGCGGCAGCGATGGCCGTATCGGCACCGATGTAGGTGCTGCCCCACCAATTCTTCGGATAGTTCGTGACGAGACTCTCCACGACGCCGAGCGACAGGCCACCGACCACAGCGCCGAGTGGGCTATCGAGACCGCCGAGTGTGGCCGCGGCCGATGCAAGGAGGAAGACGTTGAACATCGTGCCGAGGCTGACGTTGGTGTTGATACCGGCAACGAGCGACCCGCCGATTGCGCCGATGGCGGCCGACAGTGCCCAGCTCAGCATCAGCACTTTGTTGGTGGGTACGCCTGCCAACTTGGCCGAGTCCGGGTTGTTCGCCACCATCCGCATCGCCAGACCGATCTTTGTCTTTTGAAAGAGGAAGAACAGCAAGGCGGTGACCACTAAAACGGTGGCGAGCACGCCGATGTCTTGGTAACGCCAGATCGCCCCGCCGGGCAGTCGGAAGAAGTCGTTGGGGGCGTTGGGGAACAAGCTGCCGAAGGGGAGCCCCGTCGCCGACCCTTTGAACAGCAGACCCGACAGCGAGTTGAACGCCTGAAACAGACCAATGGTGATGACGACCACAGCGAACGGCGACTTCTTGCCAGCTGGTCGAATGAGTCCGTATTCGATGACGCCACCCACAATGAACGCGCCACCTGCAGCGATCACGATCGACAACCAGAGCGCAACGCCGTGGTCGTTGATCCACCACGCGCTAAACGTGGCGAACAATGCCATCTCGCCTTGCGCGAAGTTGAGGTGACCTGTACCGCGATAGATGACCACGAGCCCGAGCGCGATAAGCGAATAGATCGAGCCGCGGGCGAGCCCGTTGAGTATGTACTGCAGTAGGTGTCCCATCTGATCCTCCTCAGTACCCCAGGTAGGCCTTGCGGATGGTGTCGTTCTGCGCGATTTCTTCAGCCGTGCCCGACGCCACGATGACGCCCGTTTCCAAGACGAAGACGTTGTGCGCGATACGCAAGGCGAGATTGGCATTCTGCTCGACGATCAGAATTGAAAGACCTCGTTCAACGTTGAGTCGGCCAAGCACGTTGAACAACTCTTGGGTGATGATCGGTGCCAGGCCGAGGCTGGGCTCGTCGCACAGCAACAATTTCGGGTTGCTCATGAGCGCCCGCGCGATCGCCAACATCTGCTGTTCGCCACCCGACAGACTGCCCGCCTTTTGTTGGCGGCGCTCGCGGAGTCGGGGAAAGACGTCGAACCACTCGTGCATGTCGGCATCGACGTCGGCCTTGGCACCCTTACGCACATAGGCACCGGCGCGCATGTTGTCCTCGACGGTGAGGTCGGTAAAGGTGCCACGGCCTTGGGGCACCTGGGCGACACCCATCGCCACGATTGCGTCGGGTGACGTCTTCGCGATCGATTCGCCTCGAAACGTCACCGTGCCTTTGCGACTGATCATGCCCGATATCGCGCGCATCGTTGTTGTCTTGCCTGCACCGTTCGCCCCGAGGATGACGGCGACTTTGCCTTCATCGACCTGGATATCGAGACCGTGCAGTACCTGAACCTGCCCATAGCCGGCGGAGAGATTGCTGACGTCGAGCAGGGGGGTCATGCTGACGTTCCAAGGTACGCAGCGATCACGCGTTCGTCGCTCTTCACATCATTGGGTAGACCCTCGGCGATCTTGCGTCCGAACTCCATCGCGATCACCTTGTCGGAGATGCCCATCACCATGGCCATGTGATGTTCGACGAGGAGCACCGACAATTTGAATTCGTCTCTTACTCGTCGAATTGTGTCGCCCAGTTCGTTGACTTCGCTGTGGGTGAGACCCGACGCAGGTTCGTCCATCAGCAAGAACGTTGGCCGTGCGGCGAGTGCTCGCGCGATTTCGAGTCGCTTCAAGGTGCCGAACGGCAACCCGGCGGCGGGATGGAAGGCAAGGGCATCGAGATGCATGCTCCGCAAGAGGTCGCCGGCCTCGTCGCGAAGTTCTCGCTCGGCTCGGGCCGTGCCGACGCGCACAGTAGATCTGGCAAAGCCGGCGTGGCCTTGGCTGTGCGCGCCCACCATCACGTTCTCAAGAAGCGACATGGTGGGGAACAGCGCGAGGTTCTGGAAGGTTCGCGCGATGCCAAGCTTCGCGATGCCATGTGCGGGCACCTTCAACAGGTCGTGACCTCGAAACGTGAGTCGACCAGACGTTGCTTGATAGATGCGGCTGATGACGTTGAACATCGTTGTCTTGCCGGCACCGTTGGGACCGATGAGGCCGCAGATCTGTCCTTCATCGATGGTGAAGGACAAGCCGTCCAATGCAACGATGCCTCCGAAGCGGACCGAGACGTCGTTCACCTCGAGCATTGCCATAGGTTCTGATCTCCTCACACAAAGACGCTCCGCAGGTTAGTGCATCGACAGTCGGGCACGAACAACGTCGACGTCAGGCCGCGGCCGCGCTCTTGGCTGCTGCGGCGTCAGCGCACGCGTTGGGTTTGGATGCCTGCGTCGCGGTGACCTCACCCGCTGGCGACAGTTGCTCACCGTTGCGCCATGCATCGAGATACTTCGTCGGCCAGATTTCGCCGCGGCGGACCTGCCATTCGTTGGTTGGGCACGGCCATGACACGCCGAAATGCGTGTGGCAGACAGTGGAGCGCGCATCGCCGGTCTGCCCCATAACTCCCAGCGCATCACCGGCAGCAACGGTATTGCCGACTGTCACCGCAATGGAGGCAAGGTGTGCAAAGTAGTAGCGCACGCCGTCGTGACCGATCATGGCGACGTACTTGCCACCACGGGTTGCGGGATCATTCACCCCTGCCTCCCACGGATCGGTCAACCGAATCTGGGCGATGGTGCCAGACGTCGGGGCGACGACTCCGGCACCACAACCGAAGACATCAATGGCCGGGTAGCCAGCATGAGTGGTGCCGTAGCTCACCTTGCGGCCCACGAAGGGAAACACATACGCCGGAGCAACCTGGCCCGCAGTGGTTGGGATAGCAGTCGTCGCAGCTGCAGTTGTCGCAGCTGCAGTTGTCGGTTCAGCAGTTGTCGGAGCAGCGGTCGTCGGTGCAGGTGTCGCCACTGGTTGGGTAACGGTCGGTGAAGGGGTGACCGCTGGTGTTGTGAGAGCGGGTGTTGTGAGAGCGCGTGTTGTGAGCGCGGGTGTTGATGACTCGCTCGAGCATGCCGACATGGACACCGCAACCACGAGCGCGATATTTGCCAAGCAGTTCACTGGGCAAGTTCGGCGCGGAGCACTTCGAGTTCGGCTGCGATCGCGTTACGGGCGCGATCGCGCAGGGCATAAATGTCATTTGCTGTCAGCCCATCGACCTCGATCGGATCGAGAACGCGCACCTCGGCAACGCTCACGCCGAGGCGCCAGTCGTGTGGCCGCAGAGCCGAATGGCACCCACTCACGGCCACCGGAAGGATGGGTACTCCTGTCTCGATGGCCAACCGGAAGGCACCGTTTTTGAACTTGCCGAGTTCGCCGGTCTTGCTCCGTGTGCCCTCGGGGAAGAACATCACGCTTACCTTCTTTTCGAGTCGATCGGCACATTCGCGCATTGCGTCGGTTGCGCTACTGATTTCGCCACGCGTCAGACGCACGTCACCGGCGAGCGACATCTCCCAACCCATCACCGGGATCTTGAAGTTCTCCACCTTGCTCAACCACTTCATCTCGAACGGGAGGTGACTGATGAGGAGGATGTCGACGAACGACTCGTGATTTGACACCACGATGTACGGGCGTCTCGGGTCGGTGGGAATGTTGCCGCTGACGCGGAACGTCCACAGTGGATTCAACTTGCCGGCAACAACCGGAAGTTTGCGGAATAGGTAGCCCGTCCAATAGCGACCCTTGTCGAATGGAGCGGTAACGACACGCACGACGGTCATCATCGGCAACCACAGGATTACGCACAGGCCGATAATCAGCCAGGCCCACAATGACAACACCGTGCGTACGACCGTGCTGGCGAGCATCCGCTCGCGGCGCGATGGTTTGCGATGTGCAGAGTCGTTCACGTGTCCATGCTGCCATGTGCGCCGGTGCCATGTGGCGTCACAATGTGGGCTTCATCTAGAACCCACATTTCGGCGATCAGTAGATTCGGCAGCATGTGGGCAAGCCGTCGATCACCGGCGGCCGAACTCGGCGCGCTTGTGTGCTCGAGCGAAGACCGTCTTGAGGTAGGCACCTTCGGGGAAGCCGATCGGGTGATCGACTGCGTGGGAAGTGCGCGCGACCTCGCTGATGCGGTGGCGACTGCTGTCGGCCGCGAGATGCACGGCGGCGAAGAATTCGACGTCGGAGATACGGCTCGAACATGACGATTGCACGACAAGACCACCGTCTTCGATGACATCGAGCGCGAGGCGGGTGAGCCTCTTATACGAGTTCAAGGCGCGGTCGATGTCGCTGTTTCGATGTGCGAACGACGGTGGATCGATTACCACGATGTCGAAGCGGCGGTGCTGCTTCGACAACGCCTGCATGACCTCGAACGCATCGCCAGTCTGCGTGGTGTACTCGCATTTGGACACGTTCGGAATTGCGATGTTGTGTTGCATGTTCCGATGCGCTGCCTCGATCGCGCCTGCGCTGATGTCAACGCTGTGCACCGCGCGCGCGGCCCCTGCTGCGGCGTAGACCGAGAATCCCCCAGTAGAGGCGAACACGTCGAGCACTTTCGCATCGCGTGACAGTCCTCGTAGGCGGGCGCGATTTTCGCGCTGATCAAGGAAGTGTCCGGTCTTTTGGCCGTGCACGACATCGGCTTCGAACGTGAGCCCGCTCTCCCGGAAGATCACCGGTGCGGCCGGCGCCTGGCCGAAAAGAGCAACACCCTCGTCGAGCCCGTATCGCTGCTGAGCGAGAAGGTCACGGCTGAAGCGCAACACGATGGTCTCAGGCGCGAGGCGACTCTGTAGCAGTGGCACGATCGTGGACAGATGGGGGAGCCAAGCAGTGGTGTAGATCTTGATCACCAAGGTGGCGGCGTAACGATCGACGACAAGCCCGGGGAAACCATCGTTCTCTCCGTGAACAACTCGGTAGCCAGTGGTGTCACCGCGAGCAAGTACCGGCTGGCGTCGCTCGATCGCGGCATCGAGACGCTGCGACCACCACGCCTCATCGATGGTGATCGGCCGACCATGATGGAGTACCCGAACGCGAATGGGTGACGTCGGGTCGTAGAGCCCGATTGCGACGAACTCGCGGTCGGAGTCGAAGATGACGGCGAGATCGCCCGACGCGCCCTCGTGATTGACCGACACGATCGAACGATCAAAGATCCACGGATGCCCGCCGTAGATTTGGCGGATGGCATCTTTGGTCACGCGCGCGGCCAAGCGGCGCGTTGATGGTGGAGGAACCGCGTCAAGGACATTCATTTGCCTGCATCATGCCTGACGCCAGCACCGGCGCGTGCCCTCTGAGCGAACAACTACGGTTCGCGATTGACACAAGCGATGAGGACAATTTCATGACAGCACCCGCAGACCCGCAAACCGGCGTAGCCACAACGACAGATGGTGTGAGCATTCACCACGATGCATGTGGCGCCGGTGCCGATGTCATCTTGATCCACGGCCTCACCGACAGCTCAGCAACGTGGGGTGGCATCGTCGACAAGCTTGCGAACACCTATCGGGTAACCACTCTCGACTTGCGAGGGCATGGCCGATCGGGTGATTGCGACGATTATCACGCCACGGGGATGGCAAGCGATGTCGCTGCCGTCGTTGGCGCAACTGGTGTGGTCAACCCGTTGGTGATCGGGCATTCCTTGGGTGGAATCGTGGCCACGGCCTACGCCGCAACCGCACCCGTGCGAGGGGTCATCAACGTCGATCAGACGCTCGAGCTTGGTGCCTTTCAGGAAGGCTTGCGTCAGGTAGAAGCGTTGCTGCGCAACCCCGAATCGTTCCCAGAGATCCTTGCCGCCATCTTCCAGTCGATGGACGGCGATGTCTTGAGCGAGCAAACCAAGGCCGACATTGCGAGCCATCGTCGACCGAGTCAGGCCGTGGTGCTCGGAGTGTGGGACGAGGTGCTGACCAAGCCAATTCCCGAGTTGGAGGCACTCATGCGCGAGGTCACGAGCACGATCAGCGCACCGTATCTTTCACTGCAGTTCGTCGAAGGCGCGCAAAACTATGGCGCTTGGCTGCGGCCGATGCTGCCCCAGGCTGTGGTGGAGGAATGGCCGGGCCTCGGGCATTACGGACATCTGGTGCGCGCCGATGAATTCGTCGAGCGTGTGATCAAATTCGACACATGAAGACAACGGTGCCTGGCGACTAACATCGACCGCACTCCAGATCATCAGCGTTAGGGGCCTTCTATGGCACACACAGTTCAAGGCGTCATCGCGCGCGGTAAGGGCCAGCCAGTCGAGCTGACAAGCATCGTTGTGCCCGATCCAGGCCCTGGCGAAGCGTTGGTACAGGTGCAGGCGTGCGGTGTGTGCCACACCGACCTGCATTACCGCGAGGGCGGCATCAACAACGACTTCCCATTTCTGCTCGGCCATGAGGCGGCCGGCGTTGTCGAAGCCGTCGGGCCGAATGTCACCAACGTCAAGCCTGGTGATTTCGTGGTGCTTAACTGGCGCGCAGTGTGTGGCAATTGTCGGTCGTGCCTGCGCGGCAAGCCGCAGTTGTGTTTCAGCACGTTCAACGCGACGCAGAAGATGACACTCGTCGATGGCACTCCGCTTGCTCCCGCACTGGGTATTGGCGCCTTTGCGGAGAAGACGTTGGTGTCGGCTGGTCAGTGCACGCCGGTGAACCCGAAGGCATCGCCCGCGGTCGCGGGTCTCCTCGGTTGTGGTGTGATGGCCGGCATCGGCGCGGCGATGCTCACGGGCGAGGTGCAGCGCGGGTACAGCGTGGCCGTGTTTGGCTGCGGTGGCGTGGGTAACGCGGCGATCGCTGGCGCCCGCCTTGCCGGTGCAACCACCATCGTCGCCGTCGACCTCGACGACCGCAAGCTTGAGTGGGCGCGGCATTTCGGTGCGACCCACACGGTCAACGCGAAGACCACTGAGCCGGTGGCCGCGATTCAGGCGGCAACCAACGGCAACGGTGCCGACGTGTGTATCGAAGCCGTGGGTCATCCTGAGGTACTTCGTCAGGCGTTCTACGCTCGAGACCTTGCCGGAACCGTTGTTCAGGTGGGCGTGCCGACTCCCGACATGGTCATGCCCAACATCCCGATGATCGACTTCTTCGGGCGTGGCGGCGCGATGAAGCCGAGCTGGTACGGCGATTGTCTGCCCAGTCGCGACTTTCCACTGCTTGTCGATCTGCATCTGCAAGGCCGGCTGCCACTCGAGGATTTCGTCACCGAAACAATCGGACTCGGCGATGTCGAGGAAGCGTTCCACCGGATGGAGCGCGGCGAAGTGCTGCGCAGCGTGGTCTTGCTGTGATCGAACTCGTCACGACGACGGGCATCTTCGCCCTCGATGGCGGCGAGTGGGAAGTCACCAACAACATCTGGCTCATCGGCAACGACCGTGAGGTGATCGTCATCGACGCTGCGCATGATGCGGCACCGATTGTGAGCGCAGTCAATGGTCGGCGCGTCACCGCGATTGCACTCAGTCACGGTCATAACGATCACATCAACGCGGCGGTTGCGTTGCAAGACAAAGTAGATGCGCCGATCTTGCTGCACCCCGACGACCTGATGTTGTGGCACGTCATCTATCCGGGTCGCGATCCCGATGGTGAGCTCAACGATGGTGGGCTGTTGCGCGTCGGCGGCGACGAACTCGCAGTGTTGCACACGCCGGGCCACTCCCCCGGAGGATGCTGCTTCCACGTGGTCGGCGGCTGCGCCGATGGGTCCGATGCCGTGTTTAGCGGCGACACGTTGTTCTGCGGCGGCCCCGGTGCGACCGGGCGAAGCTTCAGCGACTACGACACCATCGTCTCTTCTATCCGTACCCGGCTTTTCATGTTGCCGCCGAGCACCATCGTGCACACCGGTCATGGCGACAGCACCACCATTGGCGCTGAGGCTGCGGCGCTGCGCGAGTAGGCGGGCACTCACTATCATCGGGCGATGACTCTGTCGACGATACGCGAAGAAGCCAACGACTACCTGAGCGGTGCTGTGGCGCTTCGTCGCCAACTCCATCAGTGGCCCGAGATCGGCAACGATCTGCCCATCACGCGCGAAGCCGTGCTCTCATCGCTCGAAGGCCTGCCGCTCGATGTGCATCTGCACACGTCGACGTCGGGCATCGGTGCAATGCTCACCGGGGGCAAGCCGGGTCCGACGATTCTGTTGCGAGGCGACATGGATGCGTTGGCGATGCCCGAGGACACCGACCTCGACTTCACGTCCAAGGTGGATGGGTGCATGCACGCGTGCGGGCACGACACGCACACCGCGATGTTGGTCGGCGCAGCCAAGATGCTGTCGGCGCGACGTAATGACTTGGCCGGCCGCGTGTTGTTCATGTTTCAGCCGGGTGAAGAGGGTCATGCCGGCGCGCGATACATGCTGCAGGAGGGCCTGCTCAACGTGTCGCCGCTGGCGGATGGCACGCCGTCGCCCGTGACTGGTGCCTTTGCATTGCACATCACGTCGGCCCTACCCGTCGGTATGGTCAGCACGCGTGGTGGCGCGGTGATGGCATCGAGCGATCACCTGCTCATTACCGTGCACGGGCGTGGCGGTCATGCCAGCGAACCGCATCGCGCCCTCGACCCGATTCCCATCGCCTGCGAGATCGTGCAGGCGATGCAGATGATGGTGACGCGCAGCATCGACGTCTTCGATCCTTCGATCATCACGGTGGGACGCATCACCGCGGGCACCACGAACAATGTGATCCCAGAGACCGCGCAGATCGAGGGCACCATTCGTGCCGTCAGTGAACGCACCCGCTCGAAGGTGCACGCGGGTATTCAACGCGTCGCCGAAGGTGTGGCGGCGGCTCACGATGCCTCCGTGACCGTGGAACTCACGTTGGGTTATCCCGTCACGTCGAACGATGTCGGGTTCGCCGCGTTCGCCACTGGGGTAGCCGGCGAGATCGTCGGGCCGAAACGAGTCGTGCAGATGCCACATCCGGTGATGGGCGCCGAGGACTTCAGTTACGTGCTCGAAGCGGTGCCTGGCTCAATGATGTTTCTGGGTGGAACCCACAGCGATCGCAACCCGGCCACCGCGCCACCGAATCACAGCAATCGAGTCACCTTTGATGAAGACGCGATGGCTACCGGCATGGCGTTGTACACCGCTGTAGCGATGCGCCATCTCAACCCGCATCACTGATCTGGCACTCTGGTCGCTCTGGCACTCTGGTCGCTCTGTCGCTCTGTCGCTCTGTCGCTGCGGGGACGGCTACGAGTGCTGATCGCCGGCTCCGCGGGCGTTCTGGCAGTTGGGATGTGCCCTTTATGGCACGGATCAACTGCCAATCCCCCCATCACCCGGAAATACAGAACGACGCATTTGGGGCGTCTTGTAGCCAGCGGTGGTGGCAGTGCGTCGATGGATAGTAGCACTTGTGCTATCATGGGTGGAATGACCACCGTGGGCCTTCGAGAACTTCGTCAGGATGCATCCGACCTCGTGCGACGGGTTGAGGATGGAGAGGAGATCGAGATCACGGTTGCTGGTCGTCTCGCCGCTCGTCTGGTCCCCGCCGCTCCGAGACGATGGCAGCGATGGGTCGATATCGCAGGCCTGTTCGCCGGTCGACCCGACCCAGACTGGGACCGAGACCGCGACCTGATTGATCAGTCCGTGGCGAATCCGTGGGAGCGCGACGATGAAGGCAATTCTTGACACCAGCGTGTTGCTCGCCACCAATGTCGGCGAGCTAGAGGGGGAACTCGCGATCAGTGCCGCCTCACTGGCCGAGTTGCATTTCGGCGTACTCGTCACAGCTGACGCGGCTATTCGGGCCGAGCGACTCCGAAGGCTCTCGGACCTCCAACGCAGCTTCGATGCGCTACCGATCGACGACGAGGTGGCTGCCAGTTACGGGCAACTTGCTGCCGCAGTCGCCGGCAGCGGCCGCCAACCGCGCTCGCGGGTGATGGACCTGTTGATCGCGGCGACAGCGCACGCCCACGCTGCCCGCCTGTACACCCGCAACGCCGCAGACCTCGTCGGGATCGAGCACCTCGTCGACATCGTTGCAGTGTGAGCTTCGAACCCGATGCGAAATCGAGCGAGTCGACTGGCTCGATAGCCACCCAGAACAACGCCACAGATTCGCGGCCACCGACAACTGCGTGACGAGCGCCGAACGGCGCATTTGGATGGAACTGATAAGCGGTAGTTCGCCACAACCCTTGGTTGATCTGACGGGTGGCCCCGACGACGCGAACGCCTACCGAGCAGTGCGGAGCTGGAACACCTGGTACTGCCACTCGTCAGGCCCGAGGTCCCACGTTGTTGCATTTTCGACCTGGCCGCAGGTAGCGAACAGTCTGCGGTTCACATCGAACGGTCGGAGGCTGAAGAAGCGCTGATGACCGTCGAGGCCAAACTCGCCGATGATGTCTC
>JANLPV010000147.1:0-3244 GCA_031367435.1 Actinomycetes bacterium
ACGACAGGAGCGATCATGATCGATGCGACCACTTCAGCCGCGCCACGGTCGTCATGGTGGATGTCGCGCCGACCCTTCACAGCGAGCTCCAACCCTCGACTGGCATCGCGACCTCGACGTCGACCGTGCTGGTTGTGCCGACAACGATGCCGGGAGCATTCCCGGTCACGCGCACCACGACGCTGTCTCCGCCGGGCGCGACGGTGATCGTGACATTGACGTTGTTGATATCGGTGCGGGCGGACAGGTTTGCCTCCGCGTCGCGTTCAGCATCAATCGGGTTCGCCCCGGCACGAGCGACGAGCGCGGCTGTCGCACGTGCCATGGCGCGGGCTTCGGTGCGCGCATGGTTCCAGAGCGCTGCCTGTGCGGCAGCGAACAGCAGCAGCGTGAGGACGGGGAGCATCAACACCAGCGACACCGTGGTCGCCGCGCCGACGTCGTCGCGCAGCTTTCGCAGGTGACGCTCCGGACCGGTCATGTGGGTCAGGGAGCGGCGGGGCTGGGTAGCGGCTCTTGAGCCTTGGTCCGGATCGCCGCCCAGATGATCGCGGCGACGGCGACGGTGCCGAGGCCGGCGGCGACGTACCAGAGGATGTGCTCGACCGAGGCCGAGCCTCGATCGTCTCGGGATGTGTCGCGGGCTTTCGCCCAGCAACATTGGACGTAGGTCCACATGACAATGACAGCGGGATTCATTTGCTTCTCCTTGATGTGCTGGTGGGATTGATCCCTTCAGGTATTTCTGATCGATACGAGAGCCGGGTAGAGGCCGAGAACGATGAACACGATCCCCATCGCGACGAGCGGGAAGGTGATCTTCCCGGTGCGCACGCGGGCGTCCTGTTCCTGTTCGGCTTGGAGGGCAGAACGAAGCGACTCGGTCTTGGCGACGAGGCTCCGCGCGACCGGGGCGCCTTGGCTGGTCGCAAGAGAGGCACTGGCAGCGATCTCGACAAGTTCGACCACGCCGAGGTCGCGTCCGAGAGCGGCCAGGGCGCTGACCGCTGGTCGGCCTGCGGTGGCGGCTTCAAGCATCCGCCGGCGGAGTTCGACGAAGAGTCGTCCATCGCCGGCGTCGGCGGCGAGACGGAGCGCGCCTTCGTTGCCTTGGTTGGACGCGAGCAACATCGTCAGCACGTCCAGGTAGGCCGACAGCTGATGGCGCAGATCACGAGATGCTGCCGTGGCGCGCTGCTCGAGATCGGCTGTTACGAGCAACACGCCGACAGCCGCGAGGCCAAGCGCCAAACCGAGAGAGACCATCCACGTCGCGACGGTGGCCGACGTCCACGTCACGACGACAGCGAGCAGCAACGGAGCGACGAATCCGCCAAGGGCCGCAGCTGCGAGGAACGCGGCGTGAGCCTCAGGCGTGCGGCCAACAAGGTCGAGTCGGCGTCGTGTTGCGTCCCCTCCGACTCGGCCACCGACCACCGCCAACGTTCTGGAGCCGAACGTTGTCCACCCGTCCATCGCCGGCACAGGTCGGACTGGTGGGCGATGGAGGTGAGCGACGGTGCGAGCGAGCGACGGTGTTGATGTCGCGAACGCGGTGATACACAACCATCCGCCCGCGGCGACAGCGAATCCGCCGAGCACGACAAGGGCGAGAGTCATCGCAGGCCCTTCAACGACAAGAACCGCGCCGGACGTGTGAACCGCGAGAGCCGTTGGACGTAGACGATCAAGGCAAGGAACGCACCAAGGAGCGCGCACAGCACAACTTGGCCGGCGAGGGTCCGGTACGGGGCGAGGTACGACGACCGGGCGAACACGAGGCCACCGATCAGTTGGGCGGTCATCATGCCTGTCACCCACCACACCTCGCGTCGAGCCGGTTCTCGTTCGGCTTCGAGGAGCCTGCGGCGCTCGGCCTGGTGACGTGCCTGCTGCGCCAACGACGACAGGACCCGCTCCGCCCGGCCGCCTTTGGTGAGCGCGACGAGCAGTCCGGCGGCGATCAGATCGGCGGTCGGGTCGTCGAGTTCGTCGGCGAACTGGCGCAACACGACTTGCTCGGGTTGGCGACCCAACCGCGAGGCGAGCGCGCGCACCTGTGGCCGCACCGGCTCCGGACAGGTCGCCACAGTCGCTTGAATCGCGCCGATCGGTTGATCACCGGCCATCAAGACATCACGCAGCTGCTCGGTCCATGTCGCGAGCGCCTCGACTCGTTCCAGCTCGCCGTGTCCGCGACGGTCGCGATCGGCGATGAGCCCGGTCACCCACCAGCCCATCGCCCCACACACAAGCGCCGGAAGCACCCATCGAGTCGCGGCCAGCACCACCACGGCGACCATCACTGCGACCAGTGCCCGACTACCAAGCCGTCGGATGTCAATACGCATCTTGACGACCGGCTCAGCCTCCACTCGGGCGGGCAGCAGCGCCGAGACGATCAGCAGCGCACCGAAAGACAGTGCAACTCCGGCCACGATGGCTGCGATCACGCCCACGACCGGGCTCCGTTCACGCTCGTCGGCACGAACCGGGTTGGATCGAAGCCGGCCAGCACCATCTGCCGCGCATGTCCGGGCTCGATCGCACAGCGCTGCACCAACAGGCCACCGTCGTCGAGGCCGAACAACTCGGTCGATGCGACACCGCCCGCCTCACCGAGACCTGCAATCTCGCGGATCGACGTGATGCGACGCATCGGCCGGCCAGTCCCCTGGTTGCGGACCAGGTCGATGTGGACGACGAAATCGATCGTGCCGGCGATCTGGTTCCACACCGCGTACTCGGGCAGCTTGGTGTTCGACTTGGCCACGTAGTACGCCAGCCGGGTCAGTGCGATCTCCGGTCGGTGGGCGTGGATTGTCGCCATCGACCCGCGCTTGCACATCGACGCCGCGTCCAACATGTCGAGCGCCTCGTCCTCGACCAACTCTCCGACGATCACCCGGTCCGGATTCAACCGGCGAGTGAGCTCAACGATCGAGCGGACCGAGACGTCGCCGACCCCTTCGGAGTTTGCTTGCCGAGTGTGCAACGCGACCACGTTCGGATGACGCTCCGGGTAGTCCTCCAGCCGTAACTCGAGCAGTGCCTTCTCGGCGGTGATGAGTCGCTCCATCGGCGAGATCAACCCGCACAGCTCGACCAGGAACGTCGTCTTACCGGCACCCGGGCCACCCGACACCAGCACGGTGAAACCGGTGCGGACGACGGCCTCGAAGAACCCGACCAGGGCGGAGGGGAACATGCCTGCGTCTGCGAGCGCACCGATGCCGAGGCGGGG
>JANLPV010000028.1:0-10844 GCA_031367435.1 Actinomycetes bacterium
CCCCCCCCCCCCCCCGGGGGGCCCTCCTCAACCCAACCCATCTGGCTCGGGGGGGGGCGGGGTGGGCCGGGGGCGCCCCCCCCACCCGTCTTTGCTGTGTGGTTTTACTCCCCGCGGGGGCTGACAACCCCCCACCACTCCTCAGTCTCGAAGCACTGCTGCTACGTTGCTCTGATGCGTCTTCAGCGTTGCCAGCGAAGCATCTCGTCGCACAAAATCGTTCCCATGCTCCTCGCCACCGTGGCCGTGTTGGTGCCAACTGCGTGCAGTTCTTCCAGCTCCTCAAGCTCCACGGATGTGGCCGGCACCCTCACACCGGCTGCGTCTGCGTCAACGCCAACCACACTGGTGGCCACAACGGCACCTCGGGAATGCGCGCCACCGACGACTCCCGCAGTCGTTGCCACGCCAGTGCCCGACATCGCGAGCGACTACAGCATTACCTCGTTCGACGCCACGGTGATCCGCGCCCATTGGTTTCCGCTGCCATCGCTGACGGCAGGTACCACAGCACCCACCATTTTGATGGGGCCTGGTTGGGGATCAGCCGGCGACACCAATATCGACTCCGTTGGCATACTCGGCGAGTTCAGCATCGCAACATTGCGCAACGCCGGGTACAACGTACTCACGTGGGATCCCCGCGGCTTTGGTGCCTCTACAGGCACGGTCGAGATCGACAGCGTCGATTATGAAGCGCTCGACGTCGGGCGTCTCATCGATTGGGTTGCTGCCCAACCAGAGGCGTCACTCGATGCCGAGCGCGACCCGCGGATGGGCATGGTCGGTGCGTCATACGGAGGCGGCATCCAACTTGTGACCGCAGCGATCGACTGCCGCGTCGATGCCATCGTGCCGGTCATCGCATGGCACTCACTCCTGACGAGTCTGTTCAAGGCTGATACCGCCAAGACTGGTTGGGCAGGCATCCTCACTCTCGCGTCGGCGGGTCGATCGCTCGATCCCGCGATCAACAGCACCGAGGCTGCTAGCAAGGACACCGGCGTCGTCGCGGCGGCCGACAAGAAGTGGTTCGACGAGCGTGGCCCCGGCGATCTTGTGAGCAAAATCGCCGTGCCCACACTCATCATTCAAGGCACTGTCGACACGCTCTTCTCGCTTGACGAGGGAGTCTCCAACTACCTGCTGCTGCGAAAGTCGGGCGCGCCAACGGCGATGCTGTGGTTCTGTGGAGGCCATGGCATCTGCCTCACCAAGCCCGGCGACGGGGCACGGGTCTCTACGGCGACACTCGCCTGGCTCGATCGTTATGTGAAGAAAGATGACTCCGTCGCAACTGGCGCCCGCTTTGATTTCATCGATCAGAATGGCGCGCGTTACACGGCCGACGATTACCCGGTGACTGCGGGCGAGCCGCTCAGCGCGACAGGTAAGGGCACGCTGGCACTCGTTGCTGAGGGTGGAGCCGGCCCGACGACTTCGGCCAACACCGGCTCGATCCTTGATGCAGTGGTACCACCCATCACGCCTGCAAAGGCCACCAACGCAGTGAATATCAGCATTGTTGCACCTGCAACTACTGCAGTTATCGTCGGCGCGCCAGAGCTCACCATCACATACAGCGGCACCACACCCGACGGCGCTCGACCCACCAGAGTGTTCGCGCAGTTGGTCGACGATGCCACCGGTCTGGTGCTCGGCAATCAAATCACGCCGATCGCGGTCGTGCTCGATGGACAGCCACACACCCTCACCCTGCCGCTCGAAGTCGTCGCGTTTGCTGCCAAACCAGGAACCACCCTCACACTGCAACTCGTGGCCACGACGGTCGCTTACGCAGTGCCGCGACTTGGTGGTCGCGTCGATTTCACGGACATCTCGGTAAAGCTCCCGACTGGCACGGGCCTCACGCCAACCTGATTGCAGGAACGATCCGGGCGGAGCCGTTCGACCGCGTCAGGGAAGTGACAGCGATAAGACGCGTCAGGGAAGTGACACCGTCGCGGCTGCGAGCCCCGCCGTGCTCGGATACCAAATCGTCACGTCTTTGCCATCGACAGCGGTGACCACACCACCCTCTCGGCCGACCCACTCGAACTCGCCGCCTCCACAACACTCGGTGCGGAACGCGTTCGGGTCGGCCCACTGCTGGCTCGAATCGACGAGCTTGCCCGTCGCCGTGTCGATCAGCAACCACGGACCGGCGCCCGGAGCTTGCGCAACCGGCGTTACACCACCGGCAGTTGCGCTTCCTGCAATCGTCGAGGGACCGCTAATCAGCGCACGACCATCACCGATGGCGGATACCAGATGCCAACCCCGGATCTGCCACAACACCTTGCCGGTCTTTGTGGCGATGCCGGCGAGGCTCGTAGGAATGCAGCCCTTGGGGTCGGGCACCGCGAAACAACCAGACACCACCGTGACCGCTCCCGATGTGGCAATGCGCAAGCCCTCGCCCTGCGGCGGCGACACGTTGTCGTAACGCCAGATCGGATGCCCCAACGCATCGAAACCGATCAACCCAGATCCACTCTCGGCGAACTGCGCTCGCGGACCGTAGGCGGTACGCAGGATCGGTGCGCTGGTGGTCCACGCACCTGCGTGATAGGCGGCTTCGACCGCTGGAAGCCCCTTGAGACGTGTGTTCAGCACGATTTCGCCGGAGTCGGCAAACTCGATCTGTGCGCTGAACAACGGGAAGCCGGCTGACGATGGAGGAAATGGAATCGACTCGACGGTGAAGGTCTGTAGATCGAGCACGAACATGTGGTCGCGCGCGATATCGATGACCGTGTCGTCAGGAGGTCCGAGCACGATCTTCGACGATGATGTCGTCTTGGGGAACCCTGCCAGCGTGATGCCAGGGTCAACGCCTTGGGATGCCAACAGGTCGGTGAGCGTCGTGACGAGCGATCCGTTGTCAAGCGACAGCACTTTCCAATTGGCCAGCTTCGAGGTGCGGTCGGAGGTCCTTTCGCGAGGCGCGAACTCGACGAGTGCCTTGGTCGGCACGGACGATGCCGGGGCGACGAACACACCATCGATGCGATCGGCGTAACACCGCACCCACCGTCGCGCTCCATCGGCATCGACCGCGGCAACGATCGAACCTTGTGTGGATGCCGAACCTGAGGCACCGATGGCGAGCAATACACCACCCGGAATTCGCTTCTCGATGACGCCGGGCACAACTGGCCCAGCAGTTGCCGTTGCGCGGCCAACCGGCAAGGAAATCTGCAACGTCGGTTCTGCAGGCAACGCACCGAAGGCATCAAGCGCGGCCTCGTTGGCAAGCTGATACGTCGTTCTGCTGTTGCGGTACTCCAGGCATGGTGGATCGAACGCGTCGACGCGTGTAGTCGCCGAGTCGGTGACCAACGGTGCGGTCTGCGTCGCGGGATCGGCCACCGTTGGAGCCGTTGGCACCGTTGGCACCGCTGGCGACAGTGCCGTGATGGGCACAGTGCCAGTGCCAGTGCCGGTGGTCGACCCAACGTCGGCGGGGTCGGCTGCGCAAGAGACAACCAGTAGCGCACAAACCGCTAGCGGAATTCGCATAGACAATCGTCGCACAATTCACCTCGCACAGTCAGCCAATGCGTCACCGAGGCAGAACTAAGGTACGCGCCGTGACACACCGTCGAATCGCTGTCCTCTGTGCCGTTGTGCTGTTGACCGCGTGCGCGTCTGGGTCGGATTCGGTTCGATCAACCGGCAGCAGCGCTGAGGGAACGTCGCCCTCCAACATTACGTCGGCCACCTCCTCGCTCGATTCGACCGCCACACGCGGATCAAATCCGTCAACGTCGTCAACGGTCCCCGTCGACAGCACAGCGCAGTTCACCGCCGCCGATCTGCCCACGACGGGCCCATGCACACTCGGCGCGCCAAGCGACAGTGGACAGATCACCTTCGTCGTCAGCGGCCGTCTGTATGGCGCATTGGCGAACGGCACTGTGCAATGCCTCGCCGATCTGCGAGGCCGCGGGCCAGCATGGCTGTCGTGGAGCCCCGATGGCGACGAACTGCTCGCTGGTCCCGACACGATGCTGCGCGCCGACGGTTCGTTCACGAGCACCGGTTACTTCGCGGACAACACGAACGTGCGTTGGTCGGCACCGACCGGCAAGGCACTGCTCGCGCCCAAAGCGAGCACCGGGCAATTGATCTGGCGCAACGCGCACAATTCCGGCGACCGTATCGACGTGTCGTTCGCTGACAACATCACCTCGGCCACCTATCACCCGGCCGGCAAGCACATTGCTGCGGCCGGCATTGGAAGAGATGGGCAAGGTCCCGGCGTGTTTGTTGCGTCGAACCGGGGAGCGAACGCGCAGCGCATCGGCCAACTCGAACCGGGCACCACGGCCAGCGATGTCACATTCGATATGAGCGGCACCTCACTGGTGTTCGTGCATCACCATGCCGATGGCGGTTCACACATCCATCGGTATTTGTTCGACGGAAGCGGGCTCGCCACACTCGCCGACTTCACCGACATCAGCCCGACGGACCTCACTGTCAGCCCTGTCGACGACGGTGACGTGGCCTGGACGCAAACGTACAACCCGAACAACTCGATGGCTCACGTGCTGCTCGCCGGATCTGACACACCGGTGAACGTCAACCCACCGGGGGGCGAGCATGTCTCGGCACCGGTCGGGTGGATGCCCGCACACCGTCTGGTGGTGAGCAGTCGTGCACTCGGATCGGCTGCCGCAGCACCGTTCGCGCTGTGGGAATGGTCACCCAACGGGATGCGCATGATCATCAACGGCGTCACGGCGGCCGCGACACGAACGATGCACGGCACATACAGCGAGCTGACGATCATTCCGGGATCGGGCTTTGGTTGATGACCTTGCTCGCCGACCGGTCGGTCGGCTACGAGGTTGCAACCGCTCTCAACCTGGCACAGGTGGGATGAACTGATCGAGCCACGCAAGCGTTCGCTGCCACGCGTCGGTCCCTGCAGTTGCGTTGTACACCGCAGTTCGATCATCGCAGTTGAACCCATGTTCGGCGTCGGGGTAGCGCACCACCTCGCTGGGCACGACTGCCGTCGCTGCGGCGGCACGGAGCAACTCGACGTCATCGGCAGGGATGCTCTTGTCGAGGTCGGCGTAGAGCCCTAGCCACGGTGCCGCAGCATTGGCGCAATCTCGATGAGCGGCGGAAAGCCGAACCGGCCCGACAGGCGAACCCTGCCGATGAAACAGTGATGGAGCGACGGCGGGCCAGCCGACCGACGCAAGCCTGTGGCAAATCGATTCGAGATGCGGGGTGACCCCAAACGCTTCCTGCACCACCACTACCGCACCCCGCGCCAGTAGCGGCACAGCAAGCGTGGCTGGCATCAGCCCGTCGTTCGTAGAAATTTCGATCTGCTCAGACGTCGGTACTTGCATCTGCACATTCTCCTGAGGTGATCAGTGGTCGAGATACTCGGCCAAGCGTCGCTCGGCGTCGCTACCGAACAGAATAGTTGCCACTTCGCGAAGGCCCAACGACGCGCGGATGTCGTCGTCACGCACGACGAGGTCGATCTTCGAGCGACGGCGCATGAAGTCTTCGAGCTTGGTGATCATCTCGGTTGTCGCCGCAAGATGCAGTTCGACGCGGAGATAATCGGCGCTGTCCATGATGTCTTCGCCCATCGCGGGATCGTCGCGAATTGCCTCAAGCATGGAAAAGGCACGCCGCCCGTAACGACGCCAGAGACGATCGGTGAGGGGCTCGGTGTCGAGCTTGTTGCGTAGGGCATCGAGCTTCATCAGACGCGCCTCGCGATAGAACTCGGCTCGGGTTGCCGCGGCGGGCTCGCCGTACCAGTTGTGTAAATCTTTCTCGAGTGGCACGCCCAACTTCTCGACGGCGTCCGCGACTTCTTCACCGACGTTGAGGCAGTCGGTGAGTTTGCCGCCGAAGATGGTGACGACCCTGGACTTCTTGTCGAGTTCGATCGCGTGCTTGCGACTGAGCGAGGTCCAATCGACATTGCGCTGGTCACCACCTCCGCTGTTGACCACCAAGGGTCGCACCCCGGACCGCTCGGAGATGATGTCGGAAACTGTTAGCGGCACGGCAAGGTCGAGGCGGTGATTGATTTGCTCGAGCAAGAACGTGCGGTCGGCGTCGTCGACTTCGGTGAAGGGTTCATCGACGCGGGTATCGGTGGTGCCGATGACTGAACGACGGCCCATGGGAATCACATAGAACAGTCGTTGCGTGTCGTCGAAGAACGCCAGCACGCGATTGTGGTCGCTGGTGGTGAGCCGCGGCACCACGAGATGAATGCCCTTCGAGTACACGATGCGATGCTTCGTGCGTAGACCCCACGACTGATTGAGGCCGTCGACAAACGGGCCCGCGGCATTGATGATGACCTTGGCCGACGTGCTGAAGACCTCGCCCGAATCAGCATTGCGGAGTTCAGCCTTCCAACGATCGCCGTCGCGCACGGCCGACACGAGCTCGACGTAGTTGGCCGCCGACGCGCCGGCCTCAATGGCCGAACGCACGAACGAAAACACGAATCGCGCGTCGTTATCGATGAGGTAGGCGTCGCGATACTCGATGCCGCCACGAACCGAGGTGGTGTTGATCGCGGCCTCTTCGGCCTTGATCGTCTCGTTCTTCAACAGTCGCGGGTAGCGGGTGCCGAACTGGCCGATGGCCCAATAACCGAGCGCACCGAGGCCAGCGAACCACGGCGCATAGGGCGACGTTTCGTCAAGGCTGGCGAGGAAGCTGATCTCCTTGATGTTGTCCGGGTATGCCCGCATCAGGCGATTGCGCGACCGACACAGGTTCCACACAAGCAGGAACTCATAGTTCTCGAGGTACTTAAAACCACCCCACACAAGGTTCGATGACTCTTGGCTCGTGAACGACGCAAAGTCGCCGCGATCAATCAGCGCAACCGACGCGCCCCGGCCAGCAAGTGCTGCCGCGCTCACGGCACCGTTGATGCCACCGCCCACAACGAGCACATCGAATGATCCGTTACGGATGCGGTCGAGATGTGACTCGCGAAGTGCCATGAATTGCAGTCTGTCAGCCGCTTTGCGCGATCGCATCCTCGATCGCGAGAAGAACCGCGTCGCCATATTGTTCGAGCTTCGCCGGGCCGATGCCCTGGATACCGTGCAACGCATTGAGGTGTGCGGGTAGTGCGATCGCGATGCGTTCGAGCGTTGCATCGTCGAACACCACGTAGGCGGGCTTGCCGTTGCGCAGGCGCTCGCGCACCTGACGCAAGAGGTCGTGAGCGAGAATGCTCGCCGCGGCCGGCGCGTTGTCGCGAGGGATTCGCAACTCACCGCTTTGCCGCCCCGCCGTAACGACCTTGCCACCAGCCGCGAACGTGCGCGGCAACTTGCCAAGGCGCGCAACAACACCATCGGCGTCAACGCGCTCAACACACCACTCTTGGCCACCATCGACGAGGGTCAACCCAACAGCGGCCAGCACGACACCTTTGGCGAATTGGGTGTCACGTTGCGGGCTCGAACGCTGCGCCGCCGGCTGTTGACCACGCGTTGGTGCTGGCCGTAGAGGTTCGGCCGAACGGTCGGGGGGTTCGCTGCGCATTTCCTCGATGAACGGACTCGGATCGGTGCCCGCGACCACGATGATCTGATCGCGACCGCGGGTGAGCGCAACATGAAACACGCGGCGTTCTTCCTCGAGATCTTCGGCAAGGCGATGTGGATATTGGTCGGCATCGGCGTGATGCAGCACGACCACTGGCCATTCTTGACCCTTGACGCGATGCACGGTGGCCAGCACGACGCCGTTGTCACTGCGAGGCGCGGCTAACTGCTTGCGCAACCACGAACCAAACGCGGCCGGATCGGGCTGCAACGTTGCCAACTGCGCGATCGCAACGAGGTCATCGTTCTGCGCGGCGCGGTTCATGCCGCGGCGGCTGTCGTCGAGCGTCGCGATCGACGCGCCCAATCCCACGTCGTCGCCAAGGGCACGAAGTACGCCACCCGTAGTGCCATTGCGAGCGATTTTCTGTAGGCGGGCAATGTCGTCGGCGAACGAGGTGACACGCTGCGCGTCGCGGTCGTTGTTCACCCGCCCGGCAAGTTTGTGGAGGCCCTGCAGCGAGCTTTGTTCTGCGACCCAGGTGGCCACATTCGGGTGCAGCGGACGAGACGGCCGTCGTAGTGCCTCGGCGAGATCATTCGCATCGAGCCGGTTCGGGTCGGCGACGGAAAGTCGCAACCAGGCCAACGCAGCGCGGATGGCAGTGCGCTCGGCGAACTCGGTGCCAACACCACCACGAACGGCAATGCCGGCGGCGATCAATCCCATCTGCACTGGCGCCAACATCGCATTCACGCGCGTGAGTACGGCGATGTCGGCGGGATCGACGCCAGACTCAACGGCATCGTGCACGGCACCGACCGTGGCGGCCAGTGTGTCGTCGGCGACCAGAACGCGCAGGCCCGTGCTGTGCGGTCGGGCCGCGCGAATCACTTTTGCGACGCGGCGTCGATTATGACGAACGAGGCGATCAGCAGCCTGCACGACATCGCCCGCGCAGCGATAGTTCACCTCCAGTGGATGAGCCCCGGCATTGGGGAACAACGACGCGAAGTCGATCAGCCATGTGGGGTCGGCTCCGCTGTAGCCGTAGATGGTCTGGTCGTCGTCGCCAACGCCGAACACACCAAATCCCGGTGCCGACAGCAGCCTCACCAACAACACGTGCGCCGGTGTGAGGTCTTGAAATTCATCAACCAGCAACAGCCGACAGGCACGCTGCGCGGCATGGCGCACCTCCGCGTTGGTGAGCAACATCTCGATCGCGCGGTAGATCTGATCGTCGAAGTCGAGAACCCCTTCGGCGTCGAGCATGGCGCGATAGCGCGGCCACATCGTTTCGAAACCGTCGACGTCGCCGTTGTACATCGCCTCAACGTCGGCTGGCCGGCGCAACCCAAGACGCACCATGCTGAGCGCTTCCATCCAGGTTGCGGCGGGATCGGTGTTTCGCTTACGAGGGAATTGCACGAGCCGGCCGATGATGCGGCGTACGTCGATTTCATCGATGGTTCGATACGTACGTGCTTGTGCCAAAAACGGTGCGCTGCCGTTCACGATCGCGAGCGCGATCGCGTTGAGCGTGCGCACCCGTAACCCGCGCAGATCGCCGGTGCGGGCCTGCATTTCCTCTTGGGCACGCTTGTTGAACGCAACCAGGCTGACCGCCGACGGCGGCATGCACCAACAGTTGAGGAGGTGCCGTGCCCGTTCGGTGAGCACGCGCGTCTTACCGCTACCCGCCGGAGCAATGACGCGAGCCGCTGCGCCGGGGTGCAGCACCGCGGCACGTTGGTCGTCGGCAAGTTCAGTGGCCATGTCTGGGGCGATAGGCACGCGTAAGGACCCATGCTCGACTGCGACGGCGTGCAATACGGCAATCCCTTCGATCGGTTCGAGTCGTCGGGCCGCACCGCCATCGAGCCACGCTCGCGAGCCATCGCCGAGCACGACGTCGCCTCGGCCATCGTGTGCAACCGATGCTCCGAGCGCAACCGCAGCATCGACCAAAGGCCAATGCGGTTGATCGCCGGTCGCGTCGATTGAGTTGGACCACACGAGATGGTGAAGCACATCGAGCGCGAACGAAAACCGGGGGCCAACGTCGTATGGTGCGGCGCGAGTTGTTGATTGCGGTGGCGCTCGAAAAGACGCCACGACGTTTGTGGTGAGTTCGATAACCACTGGGCGACCCGCTGCGCCATGCGCGGTGAGCTCGGCAACGACTGCATCGGGAGCGGCGATCACTGCCCCATCAATGACAACGCGCGACGCAACCCGCCATGGCTCTGGAACGTCAGCTCCGGCAAGCAGCACGATGCCGCGAGCGAGCTGATCTGGCCCCGATGCGATGAATGTGATGAGTCCTGCGTGCGCGACCGTCGATGCAGCAGGCAATGCTGCAGGCAACGCCGCCGGCAACGCAACTGGAGACGCAGCTGGAGACGCAGCTGACGACGAAGCTGGCGATGCAGCTGGCGATGTGACCAGAGGCGCGACCGGCTCACCATTACGTTGCCAACACGCCCGAACATCAGCTGCGGTTGGGTGTTCACCCCCGCAGTACACACACCCAATGGCCATACATATGTTCTATCGCGGATCTGCCGAGCGCTGCGCTGTCGCTAGGGAGCGGCCTCGACCTCGGTCTTGATGCGTTCGAGGGTGGCGCGCATGCCTTCACGATTGGTCTTGCCGCGGGACCAGCCGAGGATCGCCCAATACAGCCGCAGTAGCGGCATCGGTGCAAGCGCGAACGATTCGGTGACATCGGTACCATCGCCCACCGGTTCGAGGTGATAGCCCCACACGTTCATCGGTTTGTCAGCACTGCCCACACCGAAGGAGAACTCGCGACCCGGCTCACACGCCCTGACGACGCACGTCGTCCAGTAAATCGGCCCGATGCCGTTGCGCTTTACATGGCCACGAAATCGTGCGCCAACTGCAGGACCGGTGGCACCGTCGAGCCATTCGGCCTCGAACGTCTCGGGGCTGTAGCGTCCGATTTTGGTGACGTCGCTGACGAGATCCCAGATCTTTTCGGGCGGGGCAGACATGTGAACGGTGACCGAGTCCTTCATGCCCGAACCATAGGCCAGCCCCAATCCATTGGCCGACCCGAACCATAGGCCTAACGATCAGCGGACCACACCGTTCGCCAGCAGCGCCGGGTCGAACAAAGCGATGAAATCCTTCGTGGATCCGGCGGACGCGTAACGCTCCAGATGACCCATACGCGAATCGAGCCCTACGGGAAGTCGTGACGAAGTTCCCGGATTCGTATAGGTGATGAACTGCGGCCAATGGCCGTTCATGTCCAG
>JANLPV010000121.1:0-7379 GCA_031367435.1 Actinomycetes bacterium
TTCGTCGTGTCCGCCTTCATCGGTCTGCCCGCGGCCGCCAAGATCACCGGCTCCGGCACCACGATCTCGAACATGGCCAGCATGGTTGGATGGGCAACGTTCGCAATCGAGCACATGATGTTCGGCCTTGTGCTCGGCGCCCTCGCCGTGCGAACCGCACCGGTCGACCGTTCGACTGACGCCGTGGTTGGTGCTCGATCGGCGATGCTGTCGCGATGAGTAGTTCCGACGCGGCACAGACTCCAGGGATCGACCGACTCGTCGAAGCGATCGAGCAGTCGGTCGCGCGCCTGGGCTTGACATGGGGAACGGCTTGAACGCCGCGCGGCTCGACAGGTTCGACCGCTTCTTCGACGAGCACTACCAACGGATCCTCGCAGAGGTCGCGGAGAGCGATCCGTGCGGTGCCGTGCGCCGGACGCGCTTGGGCTTCGCGTCCGCTTACCGGTTCTGGAGCAAGGTAGAAGACGACGGTGATCCGGTCGGCTGGGTCCACCGAGTGATCGCCGCGGACCGGCGCGACCCTCGCCATGAGGCAGGCCGGGACCCGGTCGACGAGCCCGGCCACCGAGCGTCTGTGGAATCGAGCATGGAACGTCGCCGCATCGTCGCGCTGGCACGACGACAGCGGGCCGTCGCCCACGTCGTCATCGGTACCGGCGCGCTCGTCGCCATCGGTGCCGAACTGTTCTCGGCGCACCGATGAGCGCTGGACCCGACACACCGCACACCGACTCGACGGTCGACGCGCGCGCGATCGGCGACGTGCACATGGTCAACCCGAGCGCACGACGAGTGCGCGTGGTCGCGGGCCAGGCAAGCGGTCCGGCATCTTCCAAGCGTCGGCCCTGGTTTCGCCGGTCCGTTCGGACTTGGGGGATCGCGTGACCCTCCACGTCGGTGACCCGTTTGCGCACATAGAACTCGTCGATCACGAGGGTCGGCCGTGGCGCACCGCCGAGATGCGCGGCCGGCCCCTCGTGCTGATCCTGCACCGCCACCTTGCTTGACTGCCCTGCCAAGAACACGTGATCGCCGTGCGCGATCACCTCGACCAGTTCGGTGACGCCAGGATCGCCGTCATCACCTTCGCCACCCCTGAACGCCTCGGTGCGTACCGACAGCACCTCCATCTCAGCTTCGACGTCGTCGCCGACACCGACCGGACGCTCTACCGACTGCTCGGCGCCGAACGAGGCTGTGCCCGCCAGGTGTGGTCGGCGGGCACGATCCGGATGTACGCCCGGCTCCTGCGCGCCGGGCGTCGGCTCCATCGACCGACCGAAGACATCCATCAACTCGGTGCCGACGCCGTCATCGGCCGCAACGGCACCCTGCGGTACCTGTCGCTCCCATCGACACCGGACGCGCGGCCGCCGATCGGCGATCTGATCGCGGCACTCGACTGACCGGCTCGGCTACGCGATCCACCACCAGCCGGCGGCCAAGGAGGCAACGCTGTGAGCGCGTCTCGAGCGTGGCGTCGAACTCAAGCGGGTCGAGCCTCGAGCGTTGCTTTCAATCTGGCAAGGTCCTTGCGGTTCGCGCGACGCATCGCCGGCTTCATCATCGAGGCCATCACCTTGGAGAACCCGGCTGGTTCACCGCGGTTGCGCAGCCTCATCCGCGTCGAACCGTCGGACTCCGCAACCCACGCGTAGGTGGTCTCCATCGGGAACGGGCCTTGCTGCGTGCGCATGACAAGACGCTCGCCGGGGACCAGCTCCACGAACTCGTACGTGTACCTCAGTGTACGGCCGAGAAACCTGGCGACGAACTCAACCTTCGAGCCGACCTGCAGCGGAGGCGACGTCTTCCACTCGACCGAGACGATGTTGACATACCAGTCCGGAGAGTTCGACGGGTCGGCCGCGTAGGACGAGACGATCTCGACCGGCCGGGCGATGACGATTTGGGTCTCGATGTCGACGTTGATACGGCCAGCGTACGACACGCCTCGCGGCGAATTTGCCGGTTGAGAACGTTGCGCGTCGCACGCTTAGGTGTCAACGGCTTGGGCCATCGGCCACGCAGCAGCGCAAGCAGCGAGGTGTCCGATGGCACCGCACGCCCACATCTGTGCAGCCGCGTCGCGCTCGGCGGGGGCGTTGCGCTGTTCGCCGGTGTCGCGGTCCATGCCGAACCACAGGTCCCACGCGACCACGGCGGGGCAGGTCAACTGGCGCTCGGTTCGCACCGTCCAACCGGCGTTGGTCTGGATCACTTCGGGCTGGTCGAGACCGAGGAATCTCCCTGCCCACAGCCCTGCCAATCACGCCGTGTGTCGCGTCGAGCCTTGGCCGTCAATCAGGGGCAACGGTTGATCTCGTCTCGCTTACGAGGAGCGTGATTTCCCCTGGTGAACCTACATTTCTGAGCGATCCCGGGAGGATTCGAACCTGCGACCAGCGATTTAGGAACCATCCCGTCAGGACGGGTGTTCGACCACGTCAGACATGATGACGAGGGTCTGTCGGGTACTCTCATCCCAAAGCCTTCCCAAAACTGTGGGTCGCTCGCGGTCAGTGGTGCCAAGTTGATTGGTGGTGGATGATGGTTCGCCTGATGCAAACAGTGAAGGCCTACTGGGTCCAGGATCGGTGTTCCACCACGCAAGCGAAATTGCCGTGCGTGGTGCACCACACAATCGATGGTCGCCACCGCGGCACATCGTTGCGCACCCGGATCGAGGCTGACCGCTACCGCGGTTCGATGTTGTGTTGCAAGCCGTGAACGCTGGTGACCGGTTCGACGTCGCCTCCGGTGAGCCCGAAGAATGGCAGCCGGCGCTGCGCGACGTCGGAGTTCACGAGTGGGACTGTGCGGGCGTGAATGCGCATGGAGCATGCATTGACCGTCGGCGTGTCGTGGATGACAACGGCAATGGCTCGGCCTCGTTTGCGGAGCGCGGCCAACTGTTGCAGCAGGGGTTGTTGTTGGGAGTCAGGATGCACGAAGTTGGCCATGAGCACGAGGTCACCTTCGGCGAATCGGACCACGTTGGCGGCATTGGGGCTGCCGGCTTGTTGGTAGTTGTTGGTCAGCGTGGTGACGAGTGCGGCTTCTTGAGCGCGTTGAGCGGGAGTGAGCGGGTCGCTGAGCGCCAACAACTGGTCGCCCGGGTTGACAGCTTCGTACGGTGCGATGACTGCGAGCGCGGGATAGTTGCAAGCGTGTGCGTCGATCATGTGTCGACCGAAAAGTACTCGCTCTCGTGGTTCGACAGTGACGCTGTACCCGTCGTGACGCAACGAATTGACGACGCCGAGTTCATAAATTGAGCTAAATGCGTCGCCGCCGTGCTCGAGTTGGTAGCGGACAGTGTGGGACAGTTTTGGTTCAGTCTCCGTCACGAGGTGGCGTACGATTGCGGCATCTTGTGGACGTTCGCGCGGGCTGCGTGGGAGCTGTGCGGCAAATCCGGTCAGCAAGAGAATGGCGGCGAGCGCTGTCGCGAATGCGGCAATCGCCCACCCCAGAATCGGCATACGACTTGAGGGCAAGACCGCCATGAGGCCCACGGCCCAGCACATCATGCCAACAATGGTCACCCATCCGAACAGGTAGGGGTAGAGCTCTCCTCGACCTAACGCCATCTCGACGACGGCGAACGGCAAGAGCATTGCCAAAATCGCGACGAGCGAGCCGACTACGGCATCTTTTCGTCGACGCGTGAGAATCGCCGCGACGAAAAGGACCACGATCCCTGCGCCGGGTAGTAGACCTACTCCCCCGTCAAAACCGTCTGTGAATAGGCGTAGCCCGAGGTGCCCGCCCAGCCAACTGGCACGAAATCCGGTCTCGCGAAGTACGACACTTGATCCGGCCGACAATCCGCCTGTTGGTGCGTGGGATGGCCGCGTGAAGAACCGAGCGACTCGATAGACGTTGTGACCCCCGGGCGTGAACAAATCTATGAACGACGGGAGCCACGCGATTGCTCCCACGATGCCCGCGCGCTTGGCCGCTCTGAGGGTTTCGGACGATGGAGATCGGATCAGCGCGATGGCCGCTGCGATGACCAGTACAACTACTGGGACAAGAAACGCGATGTGCGCCTGGACGCAGAGGCTGCCGGCGCCAACTAGCCACGCAAACCATTGCCAATGCCGGTTGACAACCGCCCAGCAACATACCAACGCGAGAAGAAACGGCAACTGCACCACATACGGATTCCATGGATCGATCAGACGATCCCCAGTTGCAGTGAGCAGAAATAGCACGGCACCGGCCGCCACGATCGCGCCAGCGCGTTCGCCGGCCACCGACCGTACGCAGCGCATGGCCATGAACAGGCACCCGATATTGATGATCGCTGCTCCAACCAACAATCCAACCGCCGACGCCGCGAGGAGCCGGTACGGGATCGCCATCAGGTAAAACAGCCATGGGCCGAGGTGGTTCCAACCGAAGCGGGCATCGCCGCCAACCAAGGGTGTAGCGCTGGTTCCAACCGCGTGGGTCCACATCCGCATCAGCGCGTTGTCACCCAACACCGTCCACGAGCGCGGCAACCGAACCAATGCAGCAACAGCGATGAGGGCCGTGATGCCGGCCTCCCAGATCCGCCAGGCGCGCACCGATGTGAGATCGCAAGTCGCCCGCGGCGACGCAGTGACGTCAGAGTCAGGCGCTGTAGCGGTGCAGAGTTGGTTCCGGATGCCCCGACGCCGGACCACGACGGTGTCTGGTTGATCGTGCTCGTGTTTGTCTGCCGACGAGCCGTCAGCCTTCGCGTGGCCGTTGAGCCGGGTCATCATTTGGTAAAGCGGTTTGATTCGACAGTATTGCGTTCGTACATGATCGTGGGGCCGATGAACGCAACAGCCTGATAGGAGCTTCGTAGGATCCGGCTGACCCGACCGGAGGAATCACACGCAAGAGGGTTCTGGTAATCCGCGATGTAGTGGGGCGCGGCCTTGGGATCGGTGAGGTACGACACCAGCCGGTTCTGGGCGTTGGGTGCGTGGACCACTTCGATGATCCACAGATAGGGGTAATGAGGGTCCTGATGGGCATCTGCGTACACCGCTGAACTTGCGCACAATACGTACAGGCTTTCGCCGGCCTCGCGATGAGCGTTGAACCATTTGGCGACCCGCTCGTCGACGGCGGCATGATGATCGCCGGCCGCGCGGATGTTGAGGCGTGCTTGATCACCGGCGTAAACCCATGCCGTTATCGCGAGGCACGGCACCAATATGGTCGCAGTCAGAAGGCGCTTGTACTCGGCTCGTTGGGCAATGCCGACACCTGCGAGCGCACTCACTGGCGCGGCGAGGAGCAGCCAGTAGTGACGCCAGAAACCCCCACCGATCAGGAAGCTCGCCACCGACGCACCCAACCACACCACGAGCACCACGGATCCAGGTGAAAGCGAAAGGCGCAGTCGATCTCGTAACCCGCCACTGACGGTCCGAACTCCAACCCACGCCACGATTGCAACAGCGCCGAGCACGACCGCGGCAAAGGGAATTGTCTTCGCGAGATTTCTCCAATCAGCTCGGGCGAATGCACTCTGCCTCCCCAGGCGATACCCGGCCACTGCCGTCCACCATCTCGACCAACCAGTGAGAGCTCCGTGGATCATCAACGCCCCAACCACCGTTGACAACCCGGCGCCCAACGCACCAATTGCCTTCACTGCCACCTTTCGTTCCGCACGGCAGAACACCGCGCCGAGGGTGAGCCAGACCATCAACGTGAGCACACCGTCGAATCCGGACTGCTTCAACGACAACGCCAAACCGCCCAACAGGCCTGACCCGAAGAACCACAGCTGCGGCCTCAGCTTCGATCCCGCCACGACACCGACCGCAAGACCCGCGGCGGCCACCGCACCACTCAACAATTCAGTGTTGGCTGCGTAACCCTCCAGCACGGGCGCGGCCGAAACGACAGCACAAATGACGGCGGCGTATCTGGCGGCGGTCTCACCGATCACTTCGCGAACAATCACCCCGGTTGACACGACGAGCAGCACACCGAAGAGCATGGCCATGACTCGAATGGAGCCCGTGTTCCCGCCAGTGGCCCAGTCCCAAACACGGAATAGAACCAGCAAACCTTGGGGTCGATCGACGAACATGTCGCGGTACAGCACCTGACCATGAGCCCACCCGCGGGCGATGGCCAGGTAGCCGCCCTCGTCGACGCTGACGGGACTCCACAGCATGCGCAGCCGCATCAGAATCGATGCCAGCGCCGCAACGGCAATCACCGTCCACGTCCGCTGTCGGTCTGTCAATCTCGAATTCCGGAAGGGGTTGTTTCCTGACGACCGCTTGGAAAACGGTCTGCAAGCACGCATTTTGAGTGGCTGCGCGAGATTGATCGTCGGTGGCGCTGACACGAGCAATGGGGTGTCGCGCCGAACCCTTGTCACTCGGTCCCCTCGATCGCTCCGCCAATCGACCGACACCGGTTCCGGCTCACCGCGGCGCCGCCCAGCATTGGGAGCCACAAATCGAAAAGTCGGTAGAGTCCAACAACTGCAGCGGTTCTGCCGGCCGCAAGCCCATACGACGACAAAGTCGCCGCCATCGAGAGTTCGGTAAAGCCAATACCACCCGGTAGAAACCCGACGATCGAAAAGGTCGTTCCGATCGCATACGTGGCCAGCGCAATACTGAAACCGTGATGCACACCTGACCCCTGTAGGACGACCCACATCAACGTGACCCCGATGACCGGGTAGCCAATGGCGTGTATCGCCAACGGCCACAAACCGGCGTGATGTTGTCGGGCGAGCATAACCGCAGCGTGCAGATCGTCTGCGGAATGATGATCAACGCAAGCGGCTAGCGCGGGTCGGCCGAGCATGGTGGCAACTCGGTTGCGAATCCTCGATGGAATCGCGTGAAGTCGCCGGATGGACTGCTGTGACCGACCGGCGGCAATCACGCCAGCGACAAACATGCCGGTCAGTACGGCAAAGACCCCCATCGCCGCAAGATCACCCGGCGACAACTTGCCGTCGTGCGCCATCACGGGCACCGATACCAGCAGCATGACGGTGAAACCCAGATGAGTGGACAACTCGGCCAGAATGTAACCGGCAGTCGTGCGTTCCACCGAAAGACCTCGCCGCCGAGAGTCAGCGTTGAAACCAGTCACTCCAGCCATGCCCCCCGATTTCGTGACGAGGTTCAGGAAATGCCCGCTGGCAGTGAGTCGAAAAGTCTGTCGGAACGGCCGGCGAACTCCCAGAAGACCTTGTGCTCGCGCTTGCAGCCCGGCGAGGTTGGCCACTATCGAAACGCTCAGCGCACCAGCTACGAGCAACCACGCCGGGCTTGCCTGTTCTGTTGCCGTCCACGCCGCTGGCAACTCGGCGCGTTTGGTCACCACGAATGCCGCAGCAGCACCAACCACAATCA
>JANLPV010000116.1:0-3279 GCA_031367435.1 Actinomycetes bacterium
CCTCTCCTGTTCACGCAACGAGATCCCGAGCTTGTCGAACATCTCGCGCAGCTCGGGGTCGACTTCGTCCATGCTCCCCAGCACCGGCTTCGGCTTCGGCGCCGCGTAGTACGAGATGTCCTGGAAGTCGATCGGCTCGTAGTGGGCGTTCTGCCAGTCGGGCACATCCATCGTCAACCACTGCCGATAGGCCTGAAGTCGCCACTCCAACAGCCAGTCCGGCTCGTTCTTCTTCGACGAGATCAATCGCACGACGTCCTCCGACAGACCCTTCGGAATCACATCGGTGTCGATGTCGGAGCTGAACCCGTGTTCATACTCACGGGCCGCGAGTTCGCGGACCTCATTCGAGATGAGGCTCCCGACAGCACCGCCAGCCAGGGGCACCTGCTGCGTCGGTCGGGAATCAAGCTGAGATCTCGTCATGTGAGTTCATTCTCTCTCATCGGTGAGCCGAACGTGTGGCTCGGTCGGCATAGTAACAGGAGTTTTGCAAGTTAAATACTGCATAACTCAGAAAGCTCTGTGACACCGGCTACGATGCCGATATGAACACGCCGACTGGGCTGATCTCGCCGGTGCAACGCCGCGTCCTGATGATCCTCAAGCGACTCGGTGAGGCCACAGCAGACGAGCTCGCCGAGGCACTCGAGATCTCCGCGAGCGCCGTTCGCCAGCATCTCAGCGCGCTCCGATCGGCTGGATACATCGCCGCCACTCAACAACGCGGCCTGCCCGGACGACCCGCCGACGTATTCCATACGACCCAGCTGACCGAGGCGATGTTCGTCACGGACTCGAACGATCTGTCAGTCGAGCTGCTCTCGCTCATGGAAGAGGAGAACCCGGATCTGGTCACCCGTGTGTTCGAACGCAGACGCCGGCGACGTGTCGATGAGACGACCAGCAAGCTCGCTGGCAAGAACTTCGGCGAGAAGGTCGCCGTCCTGACAGCGGAACTCGATGCGGAAGGCTTTCTCGCCGACTTCGATCAGATCGACTCGAGCCACTATCGAATCAACCTGCACAGCTGCGCGATCTGGACCGTTGCCGCCCGCTACGGACAAGCCTGCTCCACCGAGCTCGACTACCTACGTGAGCTCCTGCCCGAAGCCACCATCGAGCGCGTCACCCACAAGACCGCCGGTGCGCACGTCTGCGCCTACGAGGTCAGCCTCTGACACGTGGGGTCGAGGTGCGAGAGGTCACCGCGTAGGCGTTGTTGTTACCGCGGATGTGGATCGATCTCCTGCTGAAGCCGAGCTTCCGCGACCACGTTGCCGAGGGCCATGAACGTTGGTGCCCAAAGACCAACGAAGATACCGAGCCCGCTGCTCCACCAGCGGCTCCACCCTTCTCCCAAACCCTGAGCCCATGCCACACCAGTCCTCTCGGTCAAGGTGTAGCGACGACCCTCAGAACCCAACCTGGCCACTGGCGACCAACAGATCCTTCACGGTGATGAAGCCCAAGAGTGGCGGATTCGAGATGCGGCTCAACTGTGGATCACCCGTATAACCGGCGATAGGGGGCAGTGCGGATGAGGTGATCTGACCTCGGTGGTGCCTTGCATCACGTCCTCGATCAGGGTATTTCGCTCAAGTGCGGAGACTGCGAGACTGAAGCGCATGAAACCACCCGACGGACTACTCGCTGAACTCGTGGAACGCATCACCGAAGACCACGTCGCCTGGATCAATGGCGACAGTTCGGGATACGAGTTTCACGACGAGACATCGACGATCCTCGGTGCCTTTGGTGGGGCGGGAGTCGGTGCAGCGATGTCAACACCCGGTCAACGGCGTGCCGTGAGCCAGTTCGAATCCGGTACTGGCGACGTCAAGTTCTTGAACGGCGGGGTTTCCGGAGATGTCGCTTGGGTGGTGCTCCTCGAGTGCGCGATGGTCAAGTTCAGGTGCCACGACCAACCGCGTCGTTGGGACCTTCGAGTTACTGAAGTGTTCGAGCGACGGGATGGCTCGTGGCTGCGAGTGCATCGGCACGCGGATCCCTTGGCTGATCGGCATCCGCTCGACGAAGTACTGACGCTTCTTCAGTAGTTGCCGGGACAGGCCTCCGCCTGTCGTCGAGCGCCCGATCTGCCGATGCTCGACGCCTTGCCTCGAGCTGGCGCACGGGCGGGCATGACGAACCCCGGGCAACCTGCGCGGCCCAGTGCATCGATTCGTAGACGCACCGTGGGACCGCGCAAGGTGGTCGCTGGCGAACAGGGCCGCGAGCTCGCGAGTGTCTTCAGGCCGGCGGTAGGTGACGCGTCCGTAAGCGCCGTGCTGTGCCTCGCGTTATGGGCTGATCGCGTGTTTCCAGATCCGTCCAGAACAACCAGGCAGTTCGGGCCATCCCCGGCGACGTGGTCCTCGGCATCAGCGCTGGGTCGAGTGGAACACGTGCAGCTGTCAAAGCTTCGACGGCGGACTGGCGTGTGCGTTCGTCGGTGCATAGTCGGGAGCTATCGGCCGGATGTTTTGCTTGGAGGACAGCGCTCAGTCGTAGGGAGTCATGCGCAGTGGGCGGCGAGATACGCGTCGATTTCGTTGAATGCCACCCCAACCGCTGGGTCGGTCAGCACCGCCTTGCCCGCGTCCGATGCGGCAAAGGCCACCCTGTCGTAGTTGTTGGCCGCGAGCGCCTTCTGGACCGAATCAAGAAACGTCGCAAACGCCGACATGGTTGACTCGAAGTCCTTCGGGACTACCGCCTGTGCCACGGTCACAGCCTCGATGGTCGCGGCAGTCGTCGCTTTCAGAGATTCGGGGGTGCCATTGTCGAGATCGACGGTGTTCTCCGATTGCATGGCCGAAATGAGCGCGACGCAGAACGCATCGCCCTTGGTCGCCGTCTGCGGCTGCGGAGCGCTGGTCGTGGTCGTGGCGGCCAGTGTCGTGGTGGGCGCAGCCGTCGTGGTCGTAGCGGCGACCGTGGGTGCCGACGACGAAGTTCCGCTCGAGCAGGCAGCAGCAGAGAGAACGATCGACAGCACTGCGACCATCCGAATCGAAGGATGACACATTATGTGACCTTCTTCTTGTTCAAGGGCCACGCCTCAGCCAATCGTCGAGTTCGGTAAGACGCGTGTGGATGATGACGATACTACATCCCCGCATTTCGCTCACTAGACCTTCCCGCCGCGCACCAGGGGAGACCCGATCGCGCCCAGATCGCCGACAATCGCACAGAGCATGCTTCACGGTCACGAGAGCAGCGCACCGAGCAACGTGTTCCGCCGAGCACGAGCCCGAACCAACTCCAAATAGTCAT
>JANLPV010000014.1:0-1782 GCA_031367435.1 Actinomycetes bacterium
TTGATCCCGCAGTTGGTCGCAACGGTTCGTGCGAGTGCCGCTCACGAACGAACGCTTATCGAGCAACTCGCAGCTGCACGGTCAACAACGCAAAGCGGTGCTTCCGATCGCGGTGCAGTAGCGAGGGCAGACGCGACGCTCAGCGGTTTGTTGTCCCAGGTTTTTGTGATGGCGCAAGGCGTGCCGAAGCTGCGCACGAGCACGGACTTCATCGCGCTGCAACGCGAACTCGTCATGACGGAGGATCGCCTTGCTGCCGCGCGTCGCTACTACAACTTCAAGGTCCGCGATCTCAATATCTTGGTCGAGTCAGCAATCAGCGGTTTCATTGCCCGGCGCCATCAGGTCGAGACAGCCGAGTACTTCGGCGGCGCTGTGCCTGAGGCTGCACCAGAGTGACCCACCGGGTCGTGCACCTCTGCCTACCGTCACGCGTTTGGGGCCAGACGCACCAGTTGTGACGCCGCCTTGTAGGCGAGTTCCGCCGCACCTACCTCATCGGGTCGTAGCAAGTTCGACATGATGCGGACTACCCATTCCATCAGCGAGCGGTTATGGATCGCGACACGTGTGAGTTCGCGCATCAGCGCTGGCCGCCCGATGACCCGTGCGAACAGCCGCGCCACTTTGAAGTATTGGGCGTATTCATCCTCGAGCATTCTCGGGTAGCGCTGCAGCACCGAGGCATCGCGCGATACGAGAGCGTCGTGCAGCACCTCGGCGGCCATTCGGCCCGTCTCATACGCATAGTCGATGCCCTCGCCGTTGAAGGGATTCACGCTCCCAGCCGCATCGCCGACGACCAGATACGTTGGTCCGGCCTTCGGCCCGACGGAGCCACCCATGGGGATTCGTCCCGACGTTGGCGCACACATCGGTACGTCGGGCGCGATCTGCCAGCGGTCGGCGATTTGATGCGCGTACTCATCAAGGATGTGCGAGGTGTTCACGCTCTTGAAGTCGCGAAAGGTACTGAGCAACCCAACCCCAACGTTGACGGTGCCGTCGCCCACCGGAAAGATCCAGCCGTACCCCGGCAGAGCGTTGCCGTTGCGGTCCTTCACGTCGAGGGCCGACTCGATCACCGCCTCGTCATGGCGGGGCGACTCCCAATACGTGCGAATCGCGGTGGCATAGGGCCACTCGCGGGTTCGAAATGTTCCGAGCGACCGGCCAAAACGGCTGTTGGCACCATCGGCCACGATGACGTACTTCGCTGTGATCTCGAATGGCTCTGACCCTGCGAGCTGCACCACTGCGCCGCGCACGAATCCACGCTCGACGACTGGATGAAGCGCCTCGCATCCGTCCAGCACGGTCGCGCCCGCGGCTTTTGCGTTGTTGGCGACGATGCCGTCGAGGATGCTTCGTCGCACGACATAGCCGTGTTGGGGATAGGTGGGGTGCGATGGCCACGGCACCTCGAGTTCGCGACCCATCGCGGTGAGTCGCAGGCCGTTGATTCGGTGACAGGTCTCCAACTCCTCAGCGAGGCCCATGTCGCAGAGATGCTTCACGGCCCGCGGCGAGAGCGCGTCGCCGCAGGTCTTCTCGCGTGGAAAGGTTCGTTTTTCGACAATGGTTACTGCATGGCCGATCGTGGCCAACCAGTAACCGGCCGCGGCACCTGCCGGGCCGCCGCCGACGACCAAGACATCGCAGCGTCGGCCGGGCTCAGCCACGGCCGTGCCGGCGCTCGGTTGCACGCATGCGCGTTACTTGCCGGCTGGCGTTCCGGGACGGGGAGCAGTGCCCACGGGCAGAACCTTGTCGGACCTAAAC
>JANLPV010000122.1:0-15845 GCA_031367435.1 Actinomycetes bacterium
CCCGTTTCGTCGAGCACCAACTGTGCCATCGACGCCACATAGTGAACCGTGCTGTCGTACCTGTTGTCCCGTAGCCAAGTACGCGCGACGTCGTACCGATCTTCCGGACGCTCGCCGAGTGTGAACAACGCTTCGTGGCACCCTTGCCGCGCACCCTGGCGCGCGATCTTGAGCACGTCTTCGGCAAGGAGGTATGGCTTGTCCAGCCGAGCCGGCGGCTGCGCAAACGTGCAATAGCCGCATTGGTCGCGGCACAGCATGGTGAGCGGAACGAACACCTTTGGTGAGTAGGTGATGCGCGTGCCGTGCGCCGCGTCGCGAACGACACGGGCAGCAGCAAGCAGTTCATTGAGGGGTGCGTGAACAAAGTCCGCGGCGCGAGCAGCGGCGACAGGGCGCGACATAGCAAATCTCCAAACGAGGGGGAGGGTGGGATAACCAGTTGTTTGCTAGTACGCGGCGGGCGAGCAAGCCGAATGTGAGAAGTGGCTCGAGAACCTGTAGTGCCGTGCGATCGTCGACGCTATCGCGGTCAGTTGCGATCAGAGTTGTCGGAGCCAGAGAGATGCGGCGCGATGAGCCGCTCAATGTGTTTGGCCAAAATGTCCATCTCGATGTTGACTACCGCCCCGGCGCCTTTTACGCCGAGCGTTGTGACGTCGGCCGTGTGCGGAATCACTGCAACACGAAAGGTGTCGGCGGTGAGATCAAACGCAGTGAGGCTGATGCCGTCGACGGTTATGGAACCCTTCTCCACGAGATAACGCATGAGCCGCTGCGGGATTCGGACGCGCAGGTCGGGTGCCGGGGCAACGATAGTGCCAACGGCGTCAACGTGACCGAGCACCATGTGGCCGCCGAGGCGATCGCCGAGTGCCATCGGCCGTTCGAGGTTGACGCGATCCCCTGGGCGCAGTGTGGCCACGCTGGTGCGCGCCACGGTTTCGTCGCTGATGTCGGTCTCCCACCAACCATCACCTTGGGCAACGAGGGTGAGGCAACAACCGTTGACTGCGATCGAGGCGCCGAGCGCGGAGCCGTGCAGAACTGTTCGTGCAGCAATTCGCAGGCGTAGGCCCGCGCCCCACTCGGTGTCGACGGCGACCGACGATTCGACGGTTCCGAGTTCTTCGACGATTCCGGTGAACATCGCTGCCGACCCTAATTGCCGTGAGGCTGAGTAGTGTGGCCGATGCGTGTGACCGCTGAAATTCCGCGATCGAAGTGCGCTCCACACGAACTGCCGAGGTGCCCTGTGAAATCCGAACTCGACAACCTGCCCCAAACCATCGTAGGAATCTCCTTCGATGATCGCTTTCGGGCCCAGGAATTCATCACGGCCACCTCGCGGCTTGCGTCGAAGAACCTCCTCAAGGTGCACGATGCCGTCATCGTCACCAAGAAGGACGACGGTTCAACCCATGTCGTGGAAACAATGGACCCCTCGCCCGGGCGTGCCGCTGCATCGGGCGCGATGTGGGCAGGACTCATCGGGCTCTTCGTTGCCGGGCCCGTTGGTTGGCTTGCGGGTGGTGTCATCGGCGCTGGTGCTGGCGCAGTGACGGCCAAGGTGGTCGACCTCGGTGTTCCCGACGAATGGGTCGCCTGGTTTCGCGAGGCCGCCGACAGCGGAACCACCACCGTCGTGCTGTTGTTGACCGAGGTCTACATCGACGCGTTGGTCACCGAGGCCGAGCGCTTCGTCGGAGCGCGACTGGTATACGCCAACCTCGATGCGCTCAGCTTCGATCGAATCGCGTCTGCGCTGGGAGACAGGCGCGATTCATCTGGAGAGCTCTCGGCAGTGTGGGAACCGCCCACAAATTGATCAGGCGGTTTGCCCCCTGATGCGCGTCCCATGCCGCCGATATGGATGGTTGTGCTGGTAAGGTCTCGACCGGCGCAGGTTGTTCTTGCGTCAAACTAACCATCAGAGCGGACAACTGGATCGGTTGTCAGTCGCCTCTGCCGGGGCTCCCGAGTTCGTTCATGTGCATGTGCGGTCGCGGTTGAGCACCGACACCGCCGACTGGGAACCGGCCTCCGCTCCAACCGTCGAGGCGCGAGAAACAACGCGCCCGATTTGAAAGGAGCTCGCCATGGCTGACGCCATACGAGTGTCGGGTGCCGTTTCCGGTACCGACAAGACCATGTCCTTCGAGACCGGCAAACTTGCTCAGCAGAGCCAAGGTGCGGTGTTGGCCAGTATCGGCCGAACCATCGTGCTCGCCACTGCAAACGCAGCAAAAGATGTCCGTCCCGGAATGGACTTTTTCCCACTCACCGTCGATGTCGAAGAGCGTGCATACGCAGCCGGAAAGATTCCCGGTTCGTTCTTCCGTCGTGAGGGCCGCCCAACTGAGGCTGCCATTCTCACATGTCGCCTCACCGACCGTCCCTTGCGCCCATGTTTCCCCGATGGCTTCCGCAACGAGACCCAGATCGTGCTCACCGTGCTCGGTGCCGATCAGGAAAACCCACACGATGTGTTGGCTATCAATGCCGCTTCGGCGTCGTTCATGATCAGCGGCATCCCATTCGACGGTCCAATTGGCGCAGTGCGTATTGCGTACAGCCAGGACGGCGAATGGATTCCCCACCCCACCTATGCCGAGGGCGAGGCCGCAACGTTCGAACTCGTCGTGGCTGGCCGTCAACTCGACAACGGCGACGTTGCGATCATGATGGTCGAAGCCGGTGGCACCGAGAAGAGCTTTGCGTACTACGCCGATGGCGCGCCCAAGGTTGATGAAGCGGTCCTCGCCGGTGGGCTCGAAGCCTGCAAGGTGTGGATCAAGGAGTCGATTGGTCTGCAGCGCCAGCTCGTCGCCAGCGTCATCGCGACCAAGGGTCCCATCACACCACTGCAGTTCACCGCCCAGCTCGACTACGCACCTGAGGTGCTCGAAGCTGTCGCCGGTCTAGCAACCGATGCACTCGCGCATGCCATCACGATCAGCGCAAAGGCTGATCGAAACGCGGCAACCGATGCTGCGGCTGCCGCCGCCATCACCGCGTTGTGCGGCGACGGCGGCGCATTCGTTGGACGCGAGAAGGAAGTCAAAGAAGCGGTGCGCAGCCTCACCAAGAAATTGGTGCGTAAGCGCATTGTCGAAGAGGGCATGCGTATCGATGGTCGTGGACCCCGCGACCTTCGCCCGTTGTCGTCCGAGATCGGCGTGTTGCCAACGGCTCACGGCTCTGCCCTGTTCCAGCGTGGCGAGACGCAGGTGATGAACGTGGCAACGCTCGCGATGCCACGGATGAACCAGTTGCTCGACACACTCGATCCCGAGACCCACAAGTACTTCTTGTTCCACTACAACATGGCTCCGTGGGCCAACGGCGAAACCGGTCGCGTCGGCTCGCCGAAGCGACGCGAGATCGGCCACGGCGCCCTTGCGGCCCGTGCCCTCATCCCCGTGCTGCCCAGCCAGGACGAGTTCAGCTACACGTTGCGTCTCGTTGCCGAAGTATTGGCGTCGAATGGTTCCACGAGCATGGCTTCGGTCTGCTCGGGCAGCCTTGCGCTGATGGAAGCCGGTGTGCCGATCAAGGCACCAGTGGCCGGTATTGCCATGGGCCTCGTGTTCGCCGAAGGCAAATACACCACGCTCACCGACATTCTTGGTGCTGAAGATGCTTTTGGTGACATGGACTTCAAGGTGGCCGGAACCAGCGATGTCATCACCGCGTTGCAGCTCGACACCAAGATCGACGGCATCCCAGCCGACGTCTTGATCGCAGCTTTGGCACAGGCCAAAGAAGCCCGCGACGCCATCCTTGCCAACATGAACGCCTGCATCAGCGAGCCACGTAGCGAGGTTGCCGAGACAGCACCGAAAATCATCTCGGTCACGGTGCCGCTCGACAAAGTCGGCGAGATCATCGGACCAAAGGGCAAGGTCATCAACACCATCCAGCAGGAGACCGGCGCCGACATCAACGTCGACGACGACGGCGTCGTTGGCATTGTCACGATTGGTTCTGTCGACGGATTCCGGGTAGAAGAAGCCAAGGCGCGCATCCTTAGCATCATCGATCCGCCAAAGGCCGACATCGGTGCCGTCTACATGGGTCGCGTTGTGAACATCACTAAGTTCGGTGCGTTCGTCAACATCCTCCCGGGCCGTGATGGTCTGTTGCACATCTCCAAGCTCGGTCGCGGCAAGCGCATCAACGCCGTCGAAGACGTGCTCACCCTCGGCGACGAGATCGAAGTTCGCGTCGACGAGATCGACGACAAGGGCAAGGTCAGCCTGTCGCCAGCGGGGGATCCGCCAGCAGAGTCATCGGGTGAAGGTGGCGAGTCCACCGAGCGCGGCAGCGAGCGGGCGCCACGCAGCGATCGCGGAGATCGTGGTGATCGCGGAGATCGTGGAGATCGCGGAGATCGTGGCCCACGTCGTAGTTCGGGTTCGAGCAGCCCCGACTCGGGAACGGTCACCGTCAGCTTCGAAGATGCCTTCGACGACGAACTCCGTGGCGAGCTCGGCGACTTGGGTCCAGCGAGCGAGGCACCGCCGAGCGGCGATCGCCCCCCTCGTCGTGATGGCGGCGGCACCCGCGATCGCGGACCACGTCGTCACCGCTGATCACGCACTGATCACAAGTCAGCTTGACCGTTCGTCGGTCACACGCTGATCAACAACTGACAAGGCCGCCGGTCGCGCTCTCGGGCGTGGTCGGCGGCCTTTGTCGTTCTCTCAATTGCGCCGACCTCATTCACCTGGCCAGGTCGATTCCCTGGCCAGGTCGGCGAACAGATCGCGCACCCGTAGAGTCTGTGTATCGGCGATTCAACTGCAGCGAGCGATCTTCGCATCACCCAACTCTCCAACGGTCTTACAGTGGCAACCGAGCAGGTGAAGGGCGCGTTGTCTATCGCCGCCGGTGCCTGGGTGGGGGTCGGTGCTCGCGACGAACCCGAAGCGTTGTCGGGCGTGAGCCACTTCCTTGAGCATCTGTTGTTCAAGGGCACGGCGACTCGTTCGGCACGCGAGATCAGCCAAACCGTCGATCGTGTTGGTGGCGATATCAACGCCTTCACGACTAAGGAATACACCGCCTACTACTGCCGTTTGCCTGCCAGGCATCAAGCGCTCGGCATCGGTTTGCTGGGTGAGGTGATCACTACTCCAGCGCTTCGCGACGACGACATTGGCAACGAACGCCAGGTGATTCTCGAAGAACTTGCGATGGACGACGACAGCCCCGACGACGTTGCTCATCGCGCGTTCATGCGTCATCTTTTTCCCGAGCATCCACTTGGACGCGAGACGGCCGGCTCCGCCGCCACAGTCGAGGCGGTCACGCCAAACAACGTTCGAGATTTCTTCTCAGCGCACTACCGAGCCGGTTCGTCTGTTGTCGTGGTTGCCGGTCCGCTCGATCACGACGAAACCTTGCAGCAAGTCGAGCAGGCGTTCAAGACCCTTCCCGCTGGCGATGGCCGTGTGCCACGTTCCGGATCAGGAGCCGCCACTGCTGGCGAGATCGTGCACGACGACACCGAGCAGGTGCATCTGGTGTTGGGCATGCAGGCATTGCAGCGCGACGATCCCGATCGCGAGGTGCTCGATGTCGTGAACCACGTGTTCGGTGGTGGTCTCTCGAGTCGACTTTTCGACGAGATTCGCGAACGGCGCGGCCTCGCCTACAGCGTGTACAGCGGGGCATCCGCATATGCCGACGCCGGGGCGTTCACCATCTACGCCGGCACCCAGCCAGCACACGCCCATGAGGTCATGGGTCTGATCTATGAGCAACTTGATCTGCTGCTCAAGCACGGCATCACCGACGACGAGCTCGACATCGCCAAGGGTTATCTCATGGGAGCGTTCGAGCTCGGCCTGGAAGACACCGGTTCGCGCATGTCGCGAACCGCGAGCCAACTCGTGACGCTCGGCAGCGTACGACCCGTCGCTGAACAGGTTGCACGCTGGGATGCGGTGCAGCAGGCCGATACGCGCCGCGTCATCGAGCGGATACTCGATCACCCGCTCACTGTTGTTGCCTTGGGCCCAATCGACGCCTCCGCGCTACCGACGCGCTGACACCGTCGGGCCGGTGCTCAGCCCGCCGGTGCTCAGCCCGCCGGTGCTCAGCCCGCCGGTGGTGCTGGTGGTGGCGGAGGCGGCGGAGGCGTTGCCGCTGATGGCTCGGAGGCAGCTGGTGCAGTAGCGGCGAGCACCTCGGCACCCTTGGCCTCGAGCGCCTTGAGCTGTGCAACGAGGTCGTCGATGGCGGCGTCGTCGCCGGGGTGAACGGCATCGGTGCGCTGCCGGTAGATGATTCGCCCGATGTCATCGAGCAGATCGTCGACCTTGCGATCGTCCTTGATGTCGTCCACCTTTTCCTTGGCCGCATTCGAAAGTTGCGTTGCCTTTTCTTTGGCTTTGTCGAGAAAACTCATACTCATTGTTCTAGCTCATGAGCTCGCTGATACGTTCACCAACATGACCACAAACACACAGGCCGTCAAAGTGGGGGTTGTGGGTGCAGCCGGGCGGATGGGTCGGGCAGTGTGCGCTGCAGTCGCTGCCGATGCTGAGTTGGAACTCGTCGCGGCAGTCGATCCCGGCGCGATCGGTGAGGCACTGCACGGCGTCATTGTGGGTGGCGAACTGAAAGGTTTCGTCGACGCGGGCGCACAGGTGGTGGTCGATTTCACGGTCGCCTCCGCGTCACGCCAGACGTTGCCGTGGCTCGCTATTCATGGCATCCACGGCGTCGTTGGCACTACCGGGCTTTCCGACGACGACATCGAAACATTTCGAGCGGCCTTTATTGGCAGCAACTGTTTGATTGCATCGAACTTCACGATCAGCGCCGTGCTGATGATGCGCTTCGCCGAAATGGCCGCGCCGTACTTCGACAGCGCGGAGATTGTCGAGATGCATCACAACCACAAGGTCGACGCGCCGTCTGGCACGGCAGTGAGCACCGCCAAGCGAATGGCCGCGGCGTCCACAAATTGGGCCGCCGACCCCACCGAGCACGAGGTGTATGCGGGAGCGCGAGGGGGCAAGGGGCCGGCCGATATCCGCATCCACTCGTTGCGGATCACGGGCATGCAAGCTCACCAAGAGGTGATCCTCGGCGCGAAGGGGCAGACACTCACAATCCGCCAGGACAGCTACGACTCGAGCAGTTACATGCCAGGTGTGCTGCTCGGATGTCAGCGAGTTGCATCGCATCCCGGACTCACCGTTGGCCTCGACAGCTTTCTTGACCTGTGATCCTGCGCGATATCTGAACACTGCTTGACCAGCGAAGGCGGCGTCGGCAGGCTAAGGTACAACGCTGTTCGCGGTGTTCTTAGCACCGAAGGTGGCGGAAAGGGTTTCAGCTCATGCCGTCTCGACTGCGCAGTGCCGTGCTCGTTGTGCTGCTTTTCGCGAGCTCGGTCACGGCCACAACCGCCATAACGGTCGTCACCAGCGCGCCGGTCGCGGCTTCGTGCTCGCAGGGTGGCACCCTTGACGCCGCTCAACTCAACACTGTCTTCAGTGCTCCCGCCATCGGCACGCGTGTTGGCCAAGAGGGCTACGGCGGCGGTGACTATCAGCACGCATATCCGCTGCCGAATGGCCGAGTGCTGTGGCTATTTCAGGACATGTATTTCAGCGACGACAACAACTTGAATCTGCCCCCGAACAACGCAGCCCACAACGCGGGCCTGCTGCAGGACGGGTCGTGCTTCTCGGTGATAGGTGGCCAAGGTCGCGACTTCATCGGTGACAACCTCACGATCGACAGTCGGCGTTGGTTTTGGCCGCTCGATGGTGAGATTGGTTACGACGGCAACCTGTTCATCTACATGGTCGAGATGTACAACCCCGCCGGTACCGGCGCAGGCCCAGGTGCGACGCCCCAGGCGACCTGGTTGGCAGTGGTTGATCCGATGTCGTTGCAGGTGTTGTCGTTCGCGTTGGCGCCCGACTCCGGTCGCGGACTTTACGGATGGTCGGTGGTCTCCAACGATCAGTACAGCTACTTGTACGGCCACTGCTATCGACAGTTTGCTCACGACGTGCAAGGCCCCGGGCAATTCGATGCGACGTGTATGCCGAGTACCTATCTTGCGCGGGTGCCGCTCGGACATTTCGAAGCGGTGCCCGAGTATTGGAATGGCGTTGGTTGGTCTGGCAACTCCGCGACTGCGCAGCCTGTCATGACTCGCGGTGCGGCGAATCCGATGAGTGTGCAGTGGTTTGGCAACGTGTTCGTCTCGGTGACCAAGATCGACGATTGGTGGGGTTCGTTCATTTTCGTGGATAGAGCTGCGGCGCCGCAAGGCCCGTGGCAATCGGCCCAGGCTGCGCTGAATGTGCTCGCCGATCGTAAGTGTGCAACGAATTGCGGAAACTACAGTGCCTTTCTCATGCCATGGCTCGACCAGCTCGGCAGGATGACGATTGGCTTGTCGAACGGTGGTGACTTCGCGTTGTGGCGCGCGAACGCCGCGCTGTATCGACCCACGTTCTACTCATTGCCTGTGCCCGCTGCGATCCCGTTGGCGTCTGCGGCGACCGCGCCCGCGTTCCCCCTCGTGACCGGCAACGCTGGGTTCTTGGCCGTCGACCCGGTACGCCTCGTGGACACACGCGAGCCCGGGCAGGCGTTCAGTCGAATGGCAGCGGGTTCGCAAGCGGTGCTCGACCTCAACAGGATTGGTATGCCGGCCGGCGCAACAGCCGTAGCGCTCAACATCACGGCCACGAACGCCGCCTTGAACGGCTGGGTTCGCGCCTATCCGTGCACCGCGCCGGAGCCCACTACCTCAAACGTCAATCCGCTCGTTGGGCAAACTCAAACGAATGCCGTCGTCGTCTCTGTTGGTGACGGCCGGATTTGTCTGCGCACACTCACCGATGTCGATCTCGTCATCGACCTCAACGGTTGGCTTACCACGGGTTCGCAAGTTGGCCTGCAACCGGTGGCATCGCAGAGATTGGTCGATACGCGCATCGGCCTCGGAGGGTCGTTGCGAATGCAACCAGGCCAGGTGTTACCGGTGCAGGTCGTGCCTGCGGGATCGGCAACCACTGCGGTCGCGCTCAATGTCACCGCCGTCGATCCTTTGGCGAACGGATTTGTGACGGTGTGGCCGTGCGGCATCACGCGGCCCGTGGTGTCGAACCTCAATCCTCAGACGTTGGTGACGCAACCGAACTACGTCAATGTGCGCGTGGGAACTGGCGGCATGGTGTGCGTGTACAGCACCGTTGAGACCGATCTGGTGGTCGACCTGTTCGGTCAATATCGTCCGGGTGCCGCAGCGCGCTATGCGTCGTTGCCGCCACAGCGTCTGCTCGACACGCGCGTGCAGCCACCGCCACGGCACCAATCGAACCTGTCATATGTGTTGGCGATGGGATCGATTGTTGCGGCGCAGGTAAACCTCACCGCAACCGACGCCTCCGCTGATGGCTTTCTCACCGGATACCCGTGCATGACCGATCAATGGCCGGGTACATCGAACGTGAACTACGCGACCGCGCTGGCGAGCGCCAATTCGGCGTTGCTCACAAACTCGCGCGGGTATGCGTGTGTGTTCCCATCGAAGCCATCGCAACTCGTGGTCGACATCTTCGGCATTTGGACAAGCTGAGCACCGTCGATCGCGAGATTGCTCAGCTGAGCGAGGCGATTGCCGCGTCGTAGTCGGGCTCTTGCGCAATCTCGGGCACGAGCTGCGAATACACAACGTTGCCAGCTTCGTCGAGCACTACCACCGAGCGCGCCAACAGGCCACGAAACTTGCCGTCGGTCATCGTGACGCCAAACGTGGTGCCGAAGTCACTGCGAAAGCTTGATCCGGTTTGCACGTTCGTGAGGCCCTCGGCGCCGCAGAAGCTGGCCTGCGCGAACGGTAGGTCGGCGCTCACGCACAGCACGACGGTGTTGTCGAGTGATCCGGCAAGCTCGTTGAACTTACGCACGGCCGTGGCGCACACGCCGGTGCCCACCGATGGGAAAATGTTGAGCACCACACGCTTGCCGGCGAAATCGGCCTTCGCGGTCTCGGTGAGGTCAGCCGCTGTTACTGAAAAGTCAGGAGATGACGATCCGACTAGGGGAAGGTCGCCAATGGTGTGAACGGGGTTTCCCCCAAGTGTGATATCAGCCATTGATGATTTCTAGCAGCGATTCAGGGCTCGGGCAGAGGCGGGGGAGGTGGCGCCGACGCTCGGCGCGCTGACTGAACCACCGACACGAGGAAGAATGCTGCCACCAACCACCACTGGTACTTCTCGATCCAGTCGAGCGCCTTCTTGAGCTGCGTGTCGAAGGTTCGTGCGGCCACCCACACCCATGCGAGACGAAACGCGAGGCCGAGCGACAACCACATCGCAAATCGGCGCATCGGCATGCGACGTTGGCCGACGAGCGCACACACGATGTTGCTGCCGGGCATGAATACCACGAGTGGACCGCCAGCCGACTGGGCGGCCTTCTGCAACCACCGCAGCGTGGCCGGAGGCTCGCCGCCGGCCTGGCGCTCGAGCCAGCGAAAACCTCGATCGCCATACCAATAACCGATCGCGTAGCACAGCCATGCCGCCGCTGAGATGCGTAGAAATCCGATCACTGCGTAGGCAACCGGATTGATACCGGCAGGCACCGCGAATAGGAGATGGCGAATTCGTGACGACAACGCCAACACCAACGCGGGATTGTGCTTCACGAGCGATGGGGCGATGATGCTGCCAACTTGCGTGCAGACGACGAGACCGGCAAAGGCCGACACAAGCAGCATCAGGCGCCGGTCACGTCCCCCAACGTTTTCGTTTTCGAGCTCGACGAGTTCATCCACAGCGCCTCCGACCCTAGCCGAACCACGACCAGAGGCGTCTGGTGGAACTAACGTGAGTAGACCCGGTCTACGCGGACACGGGCTTTTCGCAGACGTCGTCACGACGATCGAAGCACTTATCAGGGGGACATGCCGTGCAAGGGCTCATGCAGGAGACACCGCTATCGATCATTCATCTGTTCGATCGGGCAGAGAAGTATCACGGCAACAAGACCATCACCACCTCCACGGCGACTGGGCTAGAGCGCATTGACTACGCAACGTGGGCGCAGCGCACGCGTCGCCTCGGCGGGGTGCTCGACAATCTCGGCATTTCACCAAGCGGCAGAGTCGCGACGTTCGCCTGGAACACCGCGCGCCACCTCGAGTTGTACTTCGCCGCGCCATGTAGCGGGCGAGTGCTACACACACTCAACATTCGTCTCTTTCCCGAACAGGTGACCTACATCGTCAATCACGCAGAGGATGAGGTCATCTTCGTCGATCGTTCGCTGTTGTCGCTGCTGCAGCCGCTGCTCAAAACCTTCACGACCGTGAAGCAACTGGTGCTGATGGACGATGGCAAGGGTGACATTTCCGCGGATCTGAATGGCTTGCCGCTGCACGACTACGAAGAGCTACTCGCGCGGGCGGAGCCGGTTGAGTGGACCCTGATGCCTGAGAACACCGCGGCGAGTATGTGTTACACGAGCGGCACGACGGGCAATCCAAAGGGCGTCGTCTATAGCCACCGCAGTACGTACCTGCACACGTTCGGCGCGATGACCGTCGATTCGCTCGGAGCATGTGAGGCCGACACCATCCTGCCCGTGGTGCCGATGTTTCATGCGAACGCGTGGGGTCTCGCCCATGCAGCCGTTGCGACAGGCGCAAACCTCGTGATGCCAGGCCCCGATCTGTCGGGCAAGGCAATCGCCGATCTCATTGTGAACGAAAACGTCACCGTGGCCGCCGGAGTGCCAACCATCTGGATGGGTGTGCTACCCGAACTTCGCGGACGCGACACCAGCAGCCTTCGCTGCATTCCATGCGGCGGCAGCGCGGTGCCAAAGGCGTTGAGCGAGGCGTATCGCGAGGCGACCGGCCTGGCGATCCTTCAGGCGTGGGGGATGACCGAAACGAGCCCAATTGCGGCGGTCGGTCAACTGTGGGCCACTGAGCGCGAACTGCCCCAGGACGAACAAGCTGATCTGCGCACCAGCGTCGGCGTGATCAGCTTTGGCGTCGATATGCGCGTTGTCGAGCCGGGCACCACGGATCCGGTTGCGTGGGACGGCCAGGCGAGCGGAGAGTTGCAGTGCGCCGGTTCGTGGATTGCGGCCGACTATTACGACGACCCTCGGTCGCGCGAAAGTTTTGCCGACGACGGGTGGTTGCGTACGGGTGACGTCGCGGTTGTCGATCCAACCGGACGCATCCGACTCGTTGATCGCACGAAGGATCTCATCAAGAGCGGCGGCGAATGGATCAGCTCGGTCGAACTCGAGAACGAGCTGATGGCCCATCCGTTGATTCGCGAAGCCGCCGTCATTGGAGTCGCCCACGTTCGCTGGAGCGAGCGTCCGCTGGCATGTGTCGTTGTCGAAGCCGGGCAGACGTTGACCAAGGATGAGGTGCTCGACTTCCTTGCGCCACGCATCGCCAAGTGGCAGCTGCCAGATGATGTGGTGTTCATCGACGAGGTGCCCAAGACCAGCGTTGGCAAGTTCAGCAAGAAGACGTTGCGCGACCGATACGCCGATTACGTGCTGCCCGGCCAATAGGAGCGGGCACCTTGGCGGCCGCTGCTACTGTCACGCCAGGTTTGCTTTGGACAGGGGATTTTGATGGCCGCTCGGCACGTTTCGATTATGGCTGCGTGTGCGGCTTTTTCATTGATTGCTGCGGGGTGCAGCAGCTCCTCGCCGACGGCAGTGCCATCGACGAACGCAGCCGCGACCACCACAGCCGCGTCCGCCACAGCCGCGACCGAGACATCAACATCTGAACCTGGCCCCAACGTGCTGCTCGTCGGCACGTACAACGGCGTACCGGGGCAGTACAAAACAATCCAGTCTGCGGTGGATGCAGCCAAGTCGGGCGACTGGATTCTTGTCGCGCCGGGCGACTATCACGAGCGCTATGACTACGTGAGTTCGTCGGGCAAGGATCGCGTTGGCGCAATTTGGATCACCACGCCGAACCTGCACATTCGCGGCATGGATCGCAACACTGTCGTGATCGACGGCACCAAGCCTGGAGCGCCCCAATGCAGCGCGGCTGCGGGGGATCAGGACTTCGGCCCAACGAACGCCGAGGGCAAGCACATCGGTCGCGATGGCCTCGTCGTCTGGAAGGCCGACGGGAGCCAGATTGAGAACATGACCGTCTGCAACTTCGTCCGCGACGGGTCATCTGACGGCACAGGGGGAGGCGGCAACCAGATCTGGTGGAACGGTGGCGATGGTTCGGGAACGTCGGGGATGGGCACGTACAACGGCAGTTACCTCTCGGCGACGAGCACCTTCGCCAGCGATCTCGGCGACGGCTCGTACGGCATCTTCGTCAGCAATGCGTCAGGGCCCGGGCTCATCGTGCACACCTATGGCAGCAACATGTCGGATAGTTCGTATTACATCGGTGCATGCGCCGACTGCAACGCAACGCTCGACGACGCACATGCGCAGTATTCGGCGCTCGGATATTCGGGCACGAACTCGGGTGGACACCTCATCGTGCAGAACTCCGAGTTCGACAACAACAAGACGGGCTTCAGTACCAACAGCCAGAACAACGACGACGCACCATCGCCACAAGATGGTGCGTGTCCTGGCGGAGCGACAGGCCCGACCGGAAGCCACTCGTGTTGGATCTTTCAGCACAATTACGTCCACGACAACAACAACCCAGACGTTCCAGGTCACGGCAGCGCCGATCTCGGTCCGCCCGGCACCGGCATGGTGATTTCCGGCGGTCGCAACGACACCGTGATCGACAATCGCTTCGAGAACAACAACGGCTGGGGCATACTCACCGTGCCATTCCCCGACACAGGCAACCCTCCGCCGATCGCGAATTGTGCCGGCGGCGATCCCAACGGCATACCTTCGCTCGGCATCACGGGCTGCTACTTCGCTGATTGGGGCAACGAGATCGCCCACAACACGTTCGCGAACAACGGTGGCTTCGGCAACGTCACGAATGGCGACATCGGCAACATTGCCGACCAACACGATCCGGGTAACTGCTTCCACGACAACACCAACAAGGTAGGTGCAGTCACAACCGCGCCGACTGACCTGCAAACTGCGGCCGGCACGTGTGGGCAGGCGAACGCTGGGGCCGGACTGACGAGTGACCTGACACTGCAGGTGATCTGCGCGACCGAGGCGTTTGGTGCGTGCCCCTCTACGCCTGGCAAAAGTTATCCGCGACGCACCAAGCTCGTGTTGCCTGCGTTGACTCCTCAGGTTTCGATGCCCGATCCGTGCGCGGGAGTCCCGAGCAATGCCTGGTGCAAGAAGAGTTGATGAGCGCGCGGCCATGCCGCGGTGCCAGTGGCGCACAACCCAATCAGCATCGTTGGATTTGAGCCGCGTGTTCTGTTCTAAGCTTGCGATTTCACTTCAAGGGGAGGCCTTTTATGAAAATGCGTACATACGCAGCGCTGGCTGTTGCCGGCGTCATCCTGATTAGTTCGTGCGGAAGCGATACGAAATCTGGGACAAGCTCCACACCGTTAGCGGGCACGACGCCCACAGGTGGATCAACGGCATCGGCGCCGATCGACTGCAAGCCTGTCAAGGCCGGCACGTTGTCAGTCGTCACCAGCTTGCCCGGTCCGAACTTCTGGGGAACGTCGAACGGTGAAAGCGATCCGGACAAGATCAAGAGCGGTATCGAGTACGACCTCGGCAATCTCATTGCTGCCAAGTGCGGTCTGAAAATGTCATTCCGCAATGAGAGCTTCGACGCTCTGGTCGCTGGCCAGATCGCACCCGATAGCTACGACATCTCACTGTCGCAGGTCACGATCACTGCCGATCGCGCCAAGGTCGTCGACTTCTCCGTCGGTTACTTCAAGAGCGACCAAGGTCTGCTTGTCAAGAAGGGCACCGCTGTCAAGACATGGGACGATGTCAAGAAGCTCAAGCTCGGCGTACAGGCGTCAACGACAGCCGAGTTCTACTTCACCTCAGGCGAGCAGAAGGGTTGGAAGCTCGAGGGTACGAAGGTCTTCCCAGACCTCTCCTCGGCCTACGCCGCGCTCAACGCCGGAACGATCGATGGCGTCATCATCGACACGCCGATCAACCTTGGTCAGGCATCACAGTCGGGCGGCAAGCTCGAAGTCGTGGGCCAGTTCAAGACCGGCGAAGAATACGGTGCGATCACCGGCCTCGGTAACGGCAAGAAGGCAATCTTCGATCCGATTCTGCAGGGTCTCATCGACGACGGCACGGTCAATCAACTGATCGCCAAGTATCTCGGTGGCGACCCGTCGACAGTTCCGTTCATCGACGTTCCCTCGTCCTGAGGCTTCGTTGAACCAGACGTCAGCACTCACCGGTCCACCTGCTGCAAAGCGGGTGGGCCGGGTGCTCACGTATCGAAGGGCCGCCATCGCGAGCCTGTTCTTCCCACCGACGGGCATCCCCGCGTTGGGCTACTCGATTCGTGCATCACGGCTTGCGCAAAAGGGCGACATCGAGCCCGCGCGCGAGCAAGGCGAGAAGGCCCGCGATTGGGCCTGGTATTCAGTGGGCATCGGTCTCGCCGTGTACCTCATTGCGTTCATGGTGTGGTTGCTGTTCACCAACGGCGGCGGTGTGCGCAAGGTGTTTTTTGCGTGGTCGATCCTTACCGACGGTTCCGGTTGGCATTCGCTCCTCAAAGGCTTCTGGATCAACATCCAAGTGTTCCTCATCGCTGAGGTCATCGTGTTGGCCTGGGCGCTCGTGGTTGCTGTCGTGCGCTTGTTGCCCGGCTCTGCGTGCCGGCCCGTTCGCTTCCTTGCCACGATCTATGTCGACACCTTTCGGGC
>JANLPV010000025.1:0-67125 GCA_031367435.1 Actinomycetes bacterium
ACGACGTTGTCGGTAGTCACTTGTCCGCCCGCCGCATCGTTATGCGGCTTGCCTTCCATGGTTCGAAAGTACAAGCCCTTCGCGGCGTTCCACGACCAACTCACATCGACGGAATCAAGCGAGGTGACAACTCCCTTGCTCGGCGAGCCGGCCGGGGCTGCACCATCACGACGATATGTGAACTGACGTACCGGCGGTTGGGCTCCCGGAGGTGCCTTCGTCCACAACGCGCTTGTGCGTGAGTACAAGTTGTGGGGCACCTGCTTGTCGGTTGTGCGGAAGTACACGCCTACCCGAAGCTGACTGAGGTTGACGAGATCGCTTGCATCCACAGCTGCGGTCACGGTCTTGTTGCCGCCACTCCAGGCGAACAGCGGATGATTGTACGAGCCGAACAAGTTGATGTCTTGAATGCGACCTGAGCGAATCGGACCGACGGGATCGCTGCTCTTGCTCTGGAAGACCATTGCAAAACGCGAGAGCTTGGCGTTGACGATTTCCTCGTACACGATGTCGGCTGCGTTGAAGCCAGTCTGCGGGCGTGCGCCACCGGCGTTGTCGATCTTCACAACAAGCGCTGGCCGTGCGGCAATCACCGGGTCGGTCAATGGCAAGCCAGTGAGCGGATACACCGGTGGACCCGGATCGGTGGTGGTCGTGGGCGACAGCGTCGTGGTGGGCGCCTCGGTCGTTGTCGTCGTCGGTGGTTCGGTCGTTGTGGTCGACGCTTCAACAGTGTTGGCCGTTGTTGCGGCGACGGTTGCGCCTCGTGAGCTACTACAGCCAGCAGCGGTTCCGATAAGGCCGAGCAATGCCACAGCGGCAATGGTTCGGCGGGCGAGGCGTTGTCGTTGTGAAGTGTGCATGGGAATACAGAGGTCCAATCGAATGTGTGCCCCCGAGGCCGTCGAGGGAGGCAACGACCATTGTGCCAAACGCGCGCCACCGGCGTGGGTCGCGCCACGTTGATTGGATGGACGTTGGCTTACTTTTGTCTCGCGGCTTGCAGACTCAACAGCCGGAATGGCTCGGTGTCGATCTCAGCAAGTTCCAGCTCTCCGGCAAGCACAGCCTGCTTCCACAGTTGATGATCTGCCTCCATCGCATGGAACTCGGGCATCACCTCATCTGCAAAAAGCTGCAACGACTCGCAGATATGTTCATGGCGATTTCTACCCGCCTGATTCAACAGGATCACTTGGTCGACACCCGATTCGGCAAATCGACGGAGCTTGCCGCGAATGGTTTCGGGTGAGCCGATCAACCCTCCACTTTGCGCCGTACGACCCGCTGGCGTTTCCTTCCACTCAAGGTATTCGTCCCACAAACTCATGGTCCCTGGCACCACCGGCCCATGGTCGTTGTAGAACCTCAGCGCAAACTGGAAGAAGGTGCTGCCATCGGCACGCTCGCGAGCTTCTTGGTCGGTCGCGGCGCACATGAATTGACTGACAACCGCGATGTTGGGATTGGTGACATATGGACCCAACGGATCGAGTCGCTTAGTGAACGCGTTGTAGTACGCATGCACCCACGCTTGGGCAGCATCGGCACTGACGAACTGAAATCCCAACGCACCGAGACCGCGACGGCCAGCCATCTCGATCGTTTCGAGTTGGCTGCACGCCACCCACAACGGAGGATGCGGTTGCTGTCGGGGCTTGGGGATCACATTGCGCAACGGGAAGTCGAAGTACTTGCCGTGATATTCCCAACCTTCTTCCCAGAACATGGGGAGCAGGCAGCGCATTGCGTCCTCCCAGACGTCGCGCTTGTCGCGGAAACGACGATCGAACGGATGTAACTCAGTCACGCTGCTGCCTTCGCCAACGCCGAGTTCGACACGGCCGTGGCTGAGCAGATCGAGAGTGCTCACGCGCTCGGCGACACGCGCGGGATTGTTGGTAGTGAGCTGCACGATGCCGTGCCCGAGCCGGATGTTCGTGGTGCGCTGACTCGCCGCGGCGAGGAACACTTCGGGAGCTGAGGAGTGGCTGTATTCCTCCAAGAAGTGATGCTCAACTTCCCAGGCGTAATCGAAGCCGAGCCGATCGGCGAGCTCGATCTGATCGAGTGCGTCGTTGAAGAGTTTGTACTCGTCGTCGCGGTTCCATGGCTTCGGAAGCTGCAGTTCGTAAAAGATGCCGAATTTCACGTCACGACCCCCGTCGGTGTGGAAACTGTTGTGAACCTACCAACAAGGCCGGCAGTGCTACGAACGGGGTCAGCGGTCGACGAAGACGCGCAACGAGCCGGTGTAGTTCGCGACCCACACCTGACGGGTCACCGCGTCGTAGGTGATACCCACTGGGTGAACACCCGTGTGTTCGGTCTGCAGGATCTTCATATCAGACGTGCGCACTTTGCTCACCGTGCCATCTTGGTAGTTCACGACGTACAGACTCTCGCCGTCGTCAGCGAGTGCCATCGAACGGGTTTCGGTTCCGGTGTGGGCGATACCCACTTGCGCGCCGATTTTGAGATCGATCTTGCGCACGGTGTTCTGCTGATTGTTCGATACGTACAAGAAGTGATTGTCCGGTGAGAGCAACAGATGACGAGGCGTCGCTCCAGCATCAGCCACCCGACCAACAACAGTGTTCGTGCGCAGATCGATCTTCACGATCTTTGCCTCGCCCATCACGGCCACGTACGCAACCAGTGAGTCGGTCGTGATCGCGATACCGCGAGGGTGGCGGCCGACATCGATGCGCGCGATCTGGGAGTCGGTGGCTGTGTCGATGACCGACACGTCGAATCCGCACCAGTTCGAGACCAGCAGCTTGCTCCCGTCGGGGGTCACCGCGAGAAACTTCGGCACGGCGCCGGTCTCGATGACCTTGTCGATCGTGAAGGTCTTCGTGTTGATCTTGTAGACGAAACTGTCGTCCCACGTGCCACGGTTGCAGTTGTCATCGGCGACGGGGTGATAGCCGGGACCGTACATTTTGTAGTTCGATACGTAGACCGTTGCTCCGTCGGGCGTGAACGCTGCCTCCACCGGAGCACCCTGCGCTGTCACTCCGCCTGCCACACCGAACGCAGCAAGGTCGACCTTGTCGGAAATCTTGGCGACGAGCTTGCCGTCGCGATCGAACACCATGACGTTGTGGCGATACATCATGTTCTGCGCAAAGAACAGGCCACCACCCGATGCGACGATGCTCTTCGGTTGCAGGTCGGCGTTCGTGATGGTGAAGGCGCTCTGGAGACGGCGATCGGCGCTTGTCTTGCCGTCGGTCGGCGCAACCGCCGGTGCCACCGTGGTGGTTGACGTAGGCGGTTCTGTGCCGCCCGAATCGGTGGCTTGCGTAGTTACGGCATCGCTAGTTGCTGGCGGTGCCTGTGTCGTCACCGTGGCGCTGAGATCGGTTGTTGCAGGTGCAACTGCATCTCCATCACGAGATCGGTGCACCGCGACGGCGACACCGATTGCCGCCGCACCAAGAACGACGATGGCACCAATCACCTTGAGAAACGGCCGGCCCTGTTGCACCGCCGCCCCATCTACGTTCGTCGCTGCCACAGACCAGAATGTATCTCTGGTAACGCGGGGCCTGGCGTCAAAGCGGCTTACGACCGAGCGCCAGCACGGACAGACCCGCGGGCAGGCCACGGCGTCGAATCCACGCGCGCTCGAGCCGAGCAAGAGCACCGAACGTCCCACCGAGGCCGGATTCGTTGCGGCCGACATCGCTGCTGGCGTTGCCTCGCTCGATCACCTGCAGGGCCGCCGCCGCAGGAATGAGGAACGAGTACGCACCCGATGCACGCACCAATTCGAGCCCGGCTCCCGCGACGAGCGCGCGCATGTCGGCGAGGCTGAAGCGCCGCGCGGTGTGGGTGACCACGTCGTGTCCGCGCCAGAGACGCTTGACGCCTGGCTCCATCAGGCACACGAGTCCACCGGGTTTGGTGACCCTCGCCAATTCGACGACGGTCGCCTGAGGATCGGGATTCATCTCGTGGTATAGCGCGGTGACGCACAGCACCGCGTCGAACGAGTTCGCACGATGCGGAATGTGATTGATGTCGGCGCGCACGGGTACGTAGGGGGGCGTAGCGTGCTGCGCGACTGCTAGCGCGAACGTCTCGTAGTCATCAATCACGGTTGTGCCACGTTGAGCCAGCCACGTGCCCGTTGCACCAGTTCCGCCTCCGGCGTCGAGGTACATCGTGTCGGATGTGACGGCTGGCAGATGTGGGCCTGCAAACTCGTCGAGCAGCATCCGCGTCGATTGGTACCACCAGTGATTTTCGCCGGCCGCGGCCATCCGCTGATATTCGTCGAAGTCCATCGCTACGATCCTCGCACGCGACGCGCTAACCGACCCACTATCGCAGTGACGCTATTTCAAACGTCGGTACCGGCCGGCTCAATCCTTTGAACTCGACATCGCCCAACGCGTTCGAATTGACCCGGTTATCTACAGCGGCGTGCACGCGGTTCGTGACGAGGATCTGGCCGCCCGGTGCGATTGCGCAGATACGCGCGGCCAGGTTCACCACCGTGCCGATTGCGGTGTATTCGGTGCGGCCCTCGAAACCGATTTCACCGCACGTGGCAAAGCCGACCGCAATACCGATACCGAGCTCGAGCGCATGGCCACGCTTGCGCCATTGCTCGGTGAGCTCCGCCGTTCGATCACGCATGGTGATCGCGAGGTGCACCGCCTGCCACGCCGGCTCCTCACACAGAATCGGATCGTTGAAAAACACGAGCATGCCATCGCCGGTGAATTGGGCGATCGTGCCTTCATGTTCGAAGATCATTGGACCAACTGCGTGATGGAACTCGCGGAGAACGTCCATTACTTCCTCGGGTTCTGACGTCTCGGCAAACGCAGTGAAGCCACGCAGATCGCAGAACAGCACCGTGATCTCACGGCGGTGGCTCTTGAGGATGCTGTCGCCATTGGCGGCGAGCGCTTCGGCCAACTGCGGCGACACGAACCGGCGCATCATGTTCAGACGTTCGACCTCGCGCACCTTCTCGTCGACTCGTTCCGCAAGATGCAGGTTGAACTCGCGCAGTTCGTCGGTCATCCGTTTCTTCTCAACGCACGCGCCGATGCGTGCGTGCAGCAGCACGGGATCGAACGGCTTGGGGAGATAGTCCTCGGCGCCGAGCTTGATGCACTCGATGATCGAATCCATTTCATCGACACCAGAGATCACGATGAACGGAATCTCCTTCAGCCGATCGTTCTCGCGGCGGGATCGCAGCAGGCCATAGCCATCCATCTCGGGCATTTCGATATCCGTCAGCACAACATCGACCGCGTGTTGGTCAAGCGCTGCAAGTGCCTCTTTGCCATTGCCGGCTTCGACCACCAAGTAGCCGTCATTGCCGAGCGACATCGACAGCATCGCCCGGTTGAGGGGATCATCATCGACAACGAGCACCGTGGCAGTCATGTCGGTCATTCTTGCGTGCTCAGCGCTGCTCGTGCGACGTCGAATGCAATTGCAATTTGTTTGGTGAGCTCGGATGCGCCATCGGTAGACCCGGCCCGCGCCTGCGTCTCGAGCTTGCCGCAGAGCTCGGCGAGATCGGTGGCGCCGAAACTCGCCGCGTTCGATTTGAGCGTGTGTGCGCTGCGACGCAACACGTCGACGTCTCCAGTACCGACGGCGTCGGCCATTTGAACGAGCAACGTTGCGCCGTTGTCGAGGAACGACGAAACAAGTCGTTTGAACGCGTCGTCGGTTGTCGCGATCGCGCGCAGCCGGTCGAGGGCACCCGTATCGAGTTGGACCGCCGCGGTGTGCTGGTCTGCGTGTAACGGTGCCTTCGCGAGGGCGGCCGCCAACTCTTCGGGTCGGATCGGCTTGGCGAGGTAATTATCCATACCGGCGGCAAGGCACGCCTCACGGTCGCCCTGCATCGCATTCGCGGTCATCGCGATGATGTGCGGTCGACCTGTCGTCGGCGGTCGGGCGCGGATCTGACGTGTTGCTTCGAGCCCGTCCATCTCCGGCATCTGTACGTCCATGAGAACCACGTCGTATGGCAGATGGCCGATGGCTTCAACGGCTTCAAGACCGTTCGATGCGACGTCCGCGCGGTAGCCCATCGATTCGAGCACGAGCAACGCGATCTGCTGATTCACCGTGTTGTCCTCAGCAAGCAGGATGCGCAGCGGATGTCGCTCGCCCAGAGTTGCGACACTCTCTTTCGCCTCAGGCATCAGCCGGTCACCATCGCCAGACGACAGGAGTGACACGAACACGTCGAAAAGCTGCGACTGCTTCACCGGCTTGGTGAGCACTGCTGAGAAGACTGGGTCGATGCTTTCTGCGCCACCGAGCGACGTGTAGAGCACCAGTGGCAGGTCGGGGCGAAGCACGCGAATGCGCTGCGCGAGTTCGAGCCCATCCATCTCGGGCATGTGCATGTCGAGCACCGCGAGATCGAACGGATCGCCTCGTTCAACACCCGTGAGTGCATCGGCACCCGATTCGAACGCCTGGCAATGCAAACCCCACGCTTCGGTCTGCAGATCGAGAATGCGACGATTGATCGAGTTGTCATCAACGACGAGCACATGCTTGCCAGCCATGTCGGCCGGTATGCCGACCGCGGCGGCACGAGACGGAACTTCCGCAGGTTCGGCAACGATCGTGAAGCGGAACGTGGCACCCTCGCCCGCCTCGCTCTCGGCCCACATCGTGCCTCCCATCAGCTCAGCGAGTCGTTTGCTGACCGCAAGACCGAGACCGGTGCCGCCGTACTTACGTGTGGTGGACGAGTCGAGTTGGCTGAACTCCTCAAAGAGTCGATCGGCGCGATCAGCAGGAATACCGATACCGGTGTCACGCACAGAAATCACGAGTTGATTGGCTTCGGCACCCGGATCGACGGTGAGCACCACTTCGCCGACCTCGGTGAACTTCACCGCGTTGCCGAGCAGGTTCACCAGCACTTGTCGCAACCGCGTGACGTCGCCATTCACGCCGGTCGGCACTGCGGGATCGATGAGGAACGCCAACTCGATGCCCTTGCGGGCCGCTGGCTCGGTGACGAGATCGAATGCGGACTCCACACATGCACGCAGATCGAACGGGTGCTCTTCGAGTTCGAGCCGACCAGCATCGATCTTGGAGAAGTCGAGTATGTCGTTGATGATGCCAAGCAGAGATTCACCGCTCGAGCGAATGATCTCGGCGAAGTCGCGTTGGCGCGGCTGCAGGTCGGTATCGAGCAACAACCCGCTCATGCCGATGACGGCGTTCATCGGCGTGCGGATCTCGTGACTCATCGTTGCGAGGAACGAGCCTTTTGCGGCGTTGGCGTCGTCGGCGATGCGGGTCTGTTCTTCGAGCTGCTGGAACAGTCGGGCGTTGCCGATCGCAATAGCGGCCTGATCGGCAAAGGCCTGCAGGATGGGGGCGAGCTTCGCGTCGAACGGCAGCACCTCGTGCCGAAACAGGATGAAGTTGCCGATCCATTCCTCCTCGTGAAACAACGCAATGGTCGCGTAGCTGCGAACATCGTTGAGCTCAGCAAGCTCGATACCCAACGGATCACGAGCCGTCGCTTTGAAATCATCGAGCAGAAGCGGCGCACGACGGTCGCGTGCCACCAACATCGAGCCAACCTGAGGCACCGGGATCTCACGGCCAAGGGTGGCACTTTGCTGTTGTCCGTACAGCGCCTCGAATCGGACCATGTCACCGTGACGCAACATGACGCTGCCCGCCGGTGCCGCGCAGAGTGCCGCCGCCTTGGCGAGAATGCCGTCCAACACCGTGTGGAGATCGCCGGGGTTGGCGCTGATGAGACGCAGGACCTCCGAGGTTGCTGTCTGTAGTTCGAGTGATTCGGTGAGTTCGTTGTTGCGTTGCTCGATCTCGGTGAGCATGCGCGCGTTCTCAACAGCGATTGCGGCCTGATTTGCAAAGGTTTGTAGCAGCGATACCTCGTCGTCGGTGTAACCACCGGCTGCTTCGCGACTGAAGCCGATGACACCAATGACAATGTCATTGCGGATCATCGGTACCACCAGAACGCTCTTGCGACCGGAATCTCGAGTGAGCGAATTCGGATATTCGCCGGCCGGTACGTCGTCCCAGTTTCTGATGTGTACGACCCCACGGTTGAACGCCGCCGCGCCCATCGGCGACGTGTCGTCGATCGGTGTCAATTGGCCAACTTCGAGCAGACCTACCGCGCCACCAACGCGCACCACCGAACGAAGCTGATCATCCTCACGAATACTGATGGTGGCACCAGCACCTGCGCAGAGCCGATCAGCATGATGCGCGACCATATTGAACATCGGTTGCAGGTCGAAGCGTGAGGTGCTCACGGTGTCGAGCACCTCGGTCATCGCCGTCTGACGATCGAGCGCAACATCGAGATCGTTGAACAGACGAGCGTTCGCTATCGCAATCGCAGCCTGATCAGCAAAGGTTTGCAGGATCGCCGACAGCTTCGGGTCGAACGGCCGAACCGTAGTCCGGCTGACGTTGAGATTTCCGAGCCACAAGCCGTCTTGCACGAGGGCAACACTCGCGAAGCTGCGCATCGATCCTGCCAAGTCTTCGAGCGCCGCAATCGCCAGCGGATCACGGGCGGCAGCAACAAAGTCATCCAGAAAATAGGGCTCGCCCAGTTCGTGGGCGACCCGATTGGCACCCGAGAGCTCGAGCGGGAACTCGCTGCCAAGCAAGCTCGGCAAGCCACCCATGGCATCGTGCACGGCGTCGATTCGTAAGACGTCGCCGTGACGCAAGAGCGCCGAGCCGCCGTCGGCATCGCACAGCGCAACCACCTTCGAGACGATGCCCTCAAGCACGGTCTGCAGGTCGCCGGGATGCGCGCTGATCAGACTGAGCACTTCCGAGGTCGCCGTTTGAAGTTCGAGCGACTCTGACAATTCACTGTTGCGCTGCTCGATCTCAGCGAGTAACCGCGCGTTGTCGAGCGCGATCGCGGCCTGATTGGCAAACGTTTGCAGCAACGCCACTTCGGTGTCGCTGTAGCCACCGGGCTCAGCGCGGGTGAAGCCCAGCACGCCGACCACCTGCTTGTTGCGCACCATCGGGAGTTGCAGTGTGCTCTTCAGACCGGTGCCACGCAGGACGCTCATTGGGTAGAGGTCAGCAGGTACGTCGTCCCAGTTGCGGATGTGGATCGGTCGTCCGGTGGCCGCAGCTTCACTCGTCGGTGTCTCTACTCCGTCGATCGGCAGCACGATCAACGGATTCAGGAACGCCTCCCGCTGAACGTCAGCGATGTTGGCGATCGACAACTGGTCGTGTCGATTTGCCACGCGAACGAGCTGGTCACCTTGGCGTACAAACAGTACGGACGACGCACCCTTACAGAGACGATGCGCGTGTTGAGCAACGACTTCGAAGACGGGCTGGAGATCGAAGCGAGCAGTGCTGACGACATCGAGCACCTCCGTCATCGCCGTCTGACGATCGAGCGACTCAGCGAGATCGTTGAACATACGGGCGTTGGCAATGGCGATCACGGCTTGATCAGCGAACGACATCAGGGCTTTGGCGTCGTTGTCGTCGAACGGTCGCACCTCGCGGCGAGCAATTACGAGAGTGCCGATTCGTTGGCCGTCGCGGAGCAACGGCAGAAACAGCGTGCTGCGCGCTCCGGCGTTGATGATGACCTCCACCTGCGGCCTCCGTGGCGTAGGAGCGTCATGCATGTCCTCGACGAATCGCGACAACCGTTGCTCGGCCTCGGACTGCGTAAAGACCGATTCAGTAGCTGGTGCTTCGATGCCCATCATGTCGGGAGCGTCGTAGTGTCCTTCGATTCTCATGACGTCGCCGTACTGCAGCGCCGCGGCGGCAAAATCTGCTCCGGCCAACAACGCAGCGCGTTCAAGAATGCCATCGAGCACCGTTGTGAGCTCACCAGGATTCGCGCTGATGAGGCGCAGAACCTCAGACGTCGCGGTCTGCAACTCGAGCGACTCGGACAGTTCACTATTGCGTTGCTCGATCTCGGCGAGCAACCGAGCGTTGTCGACGGCAATCGCTGCCTGATTCGCGAATGTCTGCAGCAGCGCGACCTCGGAGTCGGTATAACCGCCAGCCTCAGCACGGCTGAAGCCAACGACGCCCACGACGACTTCGTTGCGCAGCATCGGAATCACAAGGGTGCTCTTCTGGCCAAGTAGGCGCGACGGAGAATTGGGGAAGTGCTCCGCGGGTACCGCGTCCCAATCCTTGATGTGCACGCTCTGACCGGTGATCACCGCTTCGCCAACGGGCCAACTGCGATCAATCGGGACGAGCAGCGCATCCTTGGGAAGACCCCGCAGCGCGATCCCGCTCGCCGCGACGCGGCGCATGTGGTCGCCCTCGCGAACCCACATCAGCGCTCCCGTGCCGCTGCACAGACGATTGGCGTGATGCGTCACCATCTCGAACACGGGCTGCAGGTCGAAGCGCGCAGTACTGACCGTGTCGAGCACCTCGATCATCGCCGTCTGCCGGTCGAGTGCGTCATCGAGGTCGTTGAACAATCCTGCGTTGGCGATCGCGATTGCGGCCTGATCTGCAAACGCCTGCAGTATCAGCGCATCCTTCGCCTCGAACGGATCGACGCTGTGCCGGATTACGTTGAGGTTGCCGATCCAATCGCCGTCGCGTAGGAGCGGAACCATCATTGCGCTGCGTACGTTGAACCGCTCTGCGAATCGCTGATGCGCCTCCGTTTCGAGTGCTTGGAAGTCATCGATGAAACGCGGCAGGCGACGCTCGGCATCTGTTCGACTGAGCAATGAGGAGTCATCGGGTATAACGGTGCCGACGACCTCTTCACCGATGCCGACTTGAGCGTCGAAATGCAGAAATCCATCATGAACCACGAGCGCGATGCTCGCGTCGGCACGACACAACGAGTTGGCTCGCGTGAGAATGCCCTCGAGCACTGTGCGCAGGTCGCCCGGGTGCGAACTGATCAATCGCAACACTTCGGCGGTACCGGTCTGTAGCTCGAGGGACTCAGCGAGATCGTTGAACAATCGCGCATTGGAGATCGCGAGAGAGGCCTGCTCCGCGAACGCGACCAAGGCCGACAGTTCGGCTTCGTCGAATGGACGCACCTCATGTCGATACATGTGCAGCGTTCCGACACCCTCGCCATCGCTGGTGAGCGGCACCGCGGCGTAGCTGCGAACGCGAGCCACTTCGGCGAGCTCTTCGAAGTACGGATGGCCGCGGGTGACCTCGGCGAAATCATGCGTATACGCAGCGCCCGTCGCCGTGTACGAAAACACATCACTTGACAATGCCCCAGCGTCAATGGTGGTTCCGATGTAGGGCTCCATCGCCGCGCCGTGCGACGCCACATATCGGATGACATCACCTTCGCGCAGGGTGACCGAACCCGCTTCGCCGCCGCACAATTCGGCGGCCTTGGCGAGAATGCCGTGCAGCACAGTCGTCAACTCGCCGGGATTGGAACTGATCAGGCGCAGCGTCTCGCTCGTGGCAGTCTGCAGTTCGAGCGACTCGGCGAGATCGCTGAACAAGCGTGAGTTGGCAATGGCGATTGAGGCCTGATTGCCAAAGGTCTGCAACACACCCGCCTGTTTGGTGTCGAACGGCCGTACCTCAGTGCGGAAGATCATCAGGTGACCGAGCCACTCGTCTTCGAGGAACAGCGGCACGCCCACGTAGCTTCGGCTGTTGGCCCGCACCGCCATGTCCATCACGACTGGTTCGTGGTGAACGGCAAGGTAATCGTCAATGAACACGGGTGCATGTTGGTCGCGTGCCGCAATCGTCCCAACCGACCGTTCGGGCATTGCGAATTCAACGCCGAGATTCCCGCTTCCCTCGCCAACAAATGCATCCAGACGCAGCTTGTCGCCGTGACGCAGGACGGCGGTGCCAGTGTCGGCACCGCACAGGTCGACGATTTTGTGGAGAATTCCTTCAAGCACGGTTGGCAGATCGCCCGGGTTGGCGCTGATGAGGCGCAGCACCTCAGATGTTGCCGTCTGCAGTTCAAGTGCTTCGCGCAAGTCACTAAAGAGACCGGCGTTGGCGATGGCGATCGACGCCTGATCGGCAAACGCCATCAGGATCCGCCCGTGCTTCGCATCGAACGGTCGCACCTCGTGGCGGGCGACACTCAACGCTCCGAACCACTGGCCGTCATGAAGCAGCGGCGCAGTAACCATGCTGCGAAACACCCCGGTTTCAGGTAGCGAGTAGCGCGACGAGTGGCCGTAGAAGTCGTCGGTGAAGGTTGCCTCGTGACGATCGCGCCCCAAGAACATCGATGAATCCGCTGGCATGTCTAGTGCAGCGCCCAAGGCATCGGGGTTGCCGTCCGCATCGCGAACGCTGGTCGCCACAAGCGTCCCCTTCGATCCGACAATCTTCAGAACGTTCCCATCATCGGCCTCGCACAACTCAATGGCTTTGGCAACTATGCCGTTGAGCACTGTTGGCAGATCGCCGGGGTGCGCGCTGATCAGGCGCAGCACCTCGGCGGTGGCGGTCTGCAGTTCGAGTGCTTCGCGTAGATCGTTGAAGAGGCCCGCGTTGCCGATCGCGATGGCTGCCTGATCGGCGAACGCCTGCAGGATTCGTGCGTGCTTGTCGTCGAACCGCCGCACCTCGAAGCGCCCAACTTCGAGATCGCCGAAGGCCTCGCCGTTGTAGATAAGCGGCACCATCACGGTGCTATGCACGCCCGATGACAGTGTCGCTTCAGCCAGATCGGGAACCTGCCCCAGGAACTCTGGGTCCTGCCAATCCTCCACAAAGATCGGCGTGCGATTGCGACGAAGCTTGTCTATTCGCCCACTCGACGCAAATGTCGTGCCAACAATGTCCACCGAATATCCGTAGGTGGCAACGATGGTGGTCGTGTCGGCACGGACGCGGTTCATCGACCCGTTGTCTGCGTGACACAGCACCGTCGCCCGCTGGACGATCCCTTCGAGTACGGGCTGCAGATCGCCGGGGTGCGCGCTGATGAGTCGAAGCACTTCTGACGTTGCCGTTTGTAGCTCTAACGCTTCGGCGAGCTCTGTGTTGCGTTGTGCGATGTCGTTGACGAGTTGCGCATTCATCACCGCGTTGGCGGCTTGAACGGCAAATGCCTGCAGCAGTTCGACCTCCTCGTCGGTGAATGGCTCGACGATGCGCTTAGTGGCAGAGATTCCGAGAGCTACGCCTAGGGTCGGCACAGGTACATACACAACCGATTTGAATCCGAAGAGCTGCGCAGCTTCGCGTGATGTTGCGAAATCCGGATCAGTGACGGTGGATTGATCGTCGAAGCGGATCACGACCCGATCGCGTAGCACATTCACCAAAGCACTTTGCTCAGTATTCGGGCGCAGACCCTTTGTGCCCTCTGGGCGTTGCGGACCATTCGCATAGAACGCGATCTGGTCACCCTCAGCCATGAAGACCGACCCTGTGTCGGCGTTGCAGAGCAGTGCCGCCTGCAGCGCGATGTCGTAGAGCATGGCGGTGACATCGCCGGCATTGCGGGCCAAAGCATGCAGCACGCCAGCGAGCGCGGCCTCGCGGCGCTGCGCGGCTGCCAATTCTCGTTCGAGGTCGGTCGTCACTGGTACCTCTCCTCAGTCGACCTCGGCGAGGGCCGATACGACGACGTCTTCGAAACGGTTTTCCACCCAGCTGCGCGGCTCGAGATCGTCACTGAGGTCGGTGGCGAGTTCTGTGAAAAAACCGACTACCGCGTGCTGCTTGTCAATCCACATTCCCACCCCACCGGCGCCGGGATGTGACAACGACCCGATTGGTTGCAGGCCGCCGCCGAAGTAGGCATACGCCTCGAAGTTACGCACGACCCAGCCGTAGCCGTAACCAGCTTCACGTTTAAGAATCGAACCGAACTTCGCCGACATGCCCGGCAGCCGGTTACTCGTCATCGCCTCAACCGTTGCCTTACCAAGGATGCGTGCGTCGCCATATCTGCCGCCATTGAGGATCATCTGCCCGAACGTCAGCATGTCGGCTGCGTTGCTGTACAACCCCGCCGCGCCATGTTGGGTCGCCTCCCACATCGGGCCCACCATGCCGAGTGGCACCGCGTCGGGGCCGAACGGAATCCCGTTCGGCCGATGCGCGAGCCGTGGACGCATCTCGTCAGTGACAATGAACGCGGTACTCGTCATCCCGAGCGGCTCGAACAGCCGCTGCCGGGCGAACGCATCGATGCTCATCCCGGTGACCCGACTCACGATGTTGCCGAGTAGTTGATAGCCGTAGTTGCCGTAGTTCATCATCGTGTCGACCGGCCTGCTGCGTGGGGCATCCCAGCCAGGGTTGATGAACACAAATTCGAGTACGTCTCCGTCGTCGGGAAAGGGAGGGAGTTGGCCCGCCTCAGTGCGTGCGGCAGTCAGCGCGAGCAGTTCGTCGTCGTCCCAGCCGTGCGTGTGCGTGAGCAGATGGTGCACGAGCACCGTGTCGTTGTCGCCGGCAGCAAGCTCGGGGATGTAGTCGACGACACGATTGTTGATACCGACAACTCCGTCCTCGACGAGACACATGATCAGCGTTGCCGTGACCGGCTTCGTGAGCGACGCGAGAGCAAATATGTTGTCCACGCTGGCCGCCGGACCGTCGGGATATTGCTGGCCGAACGCCTCGGCGAAGGCGATAACGCCACGACGTGCAACCGAGGCCACAAGCGTGGGTGTTTTGCCCGAAACAACATGCGTTTGCAACAACAGGCGCGCAAGATCGAGCCGCTCGGGAAGAAAGCCCGCATCATGGGCCGACCCAGCACGTAGAACTGTCATCTTCAAATCACCCCCAAGTTGACAAGCAGTATGGCCGACTTTTCAGGCTGGGGCGAGCGGCTGCGTCTCGAAACACCTGCGCAGAGCCACATCGGCAATGCGATCACGAAGCATTTCAAATTCTGCAGTCGCAGCGGCGCGTTGCTCAGCGGCACTCGCTGAGTCGCCGTTCGCGTCTGAAGCCAACGCGTTCACCATCTGCAACTTCCAGATGATCGCGTGGTGCCCGCAGGGCACTGCCGTCACCAGTGCTGCATCGCACACCACGAGTGCAGAGTTGGGGTCGCCGAGTTCGAGGTGGGCCTGCGCCAACAGCAGCCGCGCCGTGCCGAGCTCACGCAACTGCCCTGCTTCAGCGAGGTCGGCCACCAACGACTGCAGAAGTTCAACCGCTGTCTCCGAGCGACCGGAGCACAGCAGCGCTTCGGCTCGGGCCACCTTTGACGGCGGCATGTCGCTGCCATCGATCGTTGCATCAATAGCCTCGGGGACCGCAATACCGCGCTCGGTCAGGCGCGCCCGAACCGAGGTGAGATTGGAGATGAGCATGTGCCGCATCCACACCCGCGACAGCTCAACGGCGCGTCGGTGCGCATCAACACCCACCTCACCCGCTTGATCGAGCGCGTCGATAATCGTCAGGTAGAACGTGCGCGCATTCTCTGCGCAGGCGCGACCAAAGGGATGTTCGTCATCAGTCACTTCCTGCGCGAGCGCTGCGTCGACCTCGTCGAAGCGACCGGCCTCGGCAAGCGCGAGCGCCTTGATCGATCCGTATTGCACCGGGGCTGAACCAAGCTGACTGGCGAGCTCAATCGCGCGATCACACACGGCCACGCATTGCTCGAATCGTCCAGCGGCCCAATACACCCACATCAGCCAGAAGCAGAACTCCTTCAAGCGAACCGGATCGCGGCGAGCTTCGAGGCGGGCCAACAGCCCTTCGGATCGAGCGATCGATTCGTCCATCGGAATGACGCGGAGCTTGGCCAATTCCGCATCCATCACGAGGTCCTGATCGCCGACGGCGTTCGCCAACTCCACTGCGCGGAAGGCGTTGTCTCGTGCGGTTGGTCGGTAGTCGGCCCAATAATCCGTGAACCACACAGTCGGGATGAGCGCGAGCGCCATCGCCCGCTTGTCACCAAGCTCGGCGGCAAGGTCGTAGGCGAGCTGGTAACTGTCGCGAGCCTTCTCCGCGAAGTCCTGCTGATCGAGCGACATCACGTAATCGGCGCGCGCCTGGGTGAGTGAAGCCTCGAGTTCGGCCGTGCGGTCGCCGGTTCGACGGTGATGTTCGAGCACCGTCTGCAGATCGTCGAGTGTTTCGGCAGCACAGAACTGATCGAGCAGCACCTGACTGCGCTGCAACAAGATTGACGCACGGGTGGCACTCGCGTTCGGCACCGCTTGCAACGCGCGATCAAGACATGCCAACGCTGCTTCAACCTCGCCCTGACCGCGTAACGCCCGCGCCTGAAGAGCAACTGCCTGTGCCCACAAATCCTGATCGCCGTTTTCGAGGTGTGCCGTTGCCCGCTCGAGGATACGCATCGCATCTTCGAACGCCAGCGCATCGAGCGCTGTGCGACCAGAAGCCATCAACGCCGACGCAGCCCGTTCCGGTCGAGCCGCCGAACCTGCCAGTTCCAGATGATTGGCGATCTCCACTGTTGGCACGGGCACGCCGGGTCGCACGGCTGACTCCATCGCATCGGCAACCGAGAGATGCAACCGCTGTCGCCGCGGCAATGAGAATTCGCTGAGCAACGTCTGACGGAATTGCTCATGCACAAAGCCGTAACGAGCCTCGCCGCCGCCCGGCACCTCCTCGATGAGATGTATCTGCTCGGCCTCTTCGAGGGCGTTGAACAATTCGTCTTCGGTCGAGGAACTGATCGCGGCGAGAAGGTCGAAGGAGAACACCCGACCAATAACTGCAGCGGCAGCAAGGATCTTGCGGGTCGCAGCTTGCAGACGGTCGAGGCGTCGACCGATCAGCAACGCCACGCTTCGAGGTACCTCGGTTTCGCCAACCTCGATCGCGCGACGCCACCCACCCTTGTCGTCGAACAGCTTGCCGGTTTCGTGAAGATGGCGAACCGTCTCCTCCGCAAAGAATGGATTGCCCTCGGTCTCGGAGAACACGAGGTCGACGAGCGCCGGCGGTGGAACACGGCCGACGCGGTGGGTGAGTACGGTTGCGACTTCTTCGCGGGTGAACGGGCGCAGGCTGATCTCCACTGCGAGCCGGGCGCGGGTGAGATTCGCGAACGTACGACTGAATGGCCGGTCGTTGCCGAGATCGGTGGAGCGGAATGTGCCGATCACGAGAATCTGCGAATTCGCAAGGCGTGGCGCGAGATGTTCGAGCAACAGCAGCGTCGATTCGTCGGCCCAATGCAGATCCTCGAACAGCAACACCAGCGGCCGCAGTTGGGCAGCACGGTGCAAGAACTCCTGTACACCGTGTAACAGGTAGCGCCGTTCCTGCTCCGGAGGCAGGCTGGGTGGCTCGGGGATGTCGTCGTAGCGTTGCCGTAACGCAGGCATCAGCGTTGCGACTTACGGGGCGTTCTCGCCAAGGGTTTCGCGAAGCCGCTCAGGGCTGATCTCGCGTGTGGCCTGCTCGAGCTGATCGATGAGCGGCTGATACGGCGGCGGTACGTCCATATCGAGACACGAGCCGATGCGCAAACTCAATCGTCGACGGTATGCCTCTTCAACTGCCTCGCCTGCCAGCCGGCTCTTTCCGGCGCCCGCTTCGCCAGAGATGAACACCATCGCACCAACGCCATCGGCCACCTGCGCGACGAGCTCCAGAATTCTTGTTCGTTCCGCAGCCCGGTCGATGTAAGGAGTGGCCGCCGCGTCGGGGAGCACTTCGCCATCGTCGCCCTCGGGATCGGCACATGGCACCTCATAAAACCGCCATGGCGCTGAGATGCCCTTGAGCTCGAACATGCCGCGGTCTTCGAGTTCGTCGCGCGCAGTGCCGAGAACCATGTGCACTGTTTCCGATGCAAGTACCCCACCGGCTGGGGCAAGGCTCTCGATACGGCGCGCGATGATCACGGTTTCGCCATGGATATCGCCGTCTTCTTCAATTACGTCCCCGGTGTGGAGGCCGATGCGCATCTGCACCACTTGTCCGGGCTCGCGGCGATTGCGTTGCGACATGTCGAGCTGGATCTCACGCGCACACACCACAGCGCGACGCGCCGACGAGAACGCCGCCATCAGACCGTCGCCCATCTCCTTGATGACAATGCCACGATGCGCCTCGATGCGTTCGAGTGCCAGCCGCTCGACGGAACGCCCGATGGAGCGCGCCTCTTCATCGCCGAGTTGCTGGTTGAGTTGCGTGGAAGCGACCAGATCGGTGAACAGCACGGTGACGGTGCCCTCGGGTATCGCACCCCTTTCGCTCATCGTCGGCTCCTGATACGCACTGGGACAGCTTGCCACAGCAGGTCACGAACGTCGGGAGGTCCCGCTATGACCAGCAATATCTCCACACGGATGGATCATGCCCGCCTGAGCCCGGACGCGAAACAGCGGGTGAGGCCAAAGCCGCACCCGCTGAACACTGTTGCTTCATTTGTACTCGATCCCGAAGGATCGGGCAATTAGATGAGGCGAACCTTTTGGGCTTCTTCGCCCTTCTTGCCCGGTGCGACTTCGAACTCAACTGAGTCGCCTTCGCTGAGCGACTTGTAGCCGTTGCCCTCGATATTCGAGAAGTGGACGAACACGTCGGCGCCACCCTCTCGCGAGATGAAGCCGAAACCTTTTTCGGCATTGAAGAACTTAACTGTGCCTGTGGCCATTGCTTTTCCTTATGAACAATTACGAGACGCCGTCGGCGCTCGATTGGCACCCTACCTTGAGCGTTCTGGCGTTACACCAGTTCGGCGAAATCAGCGGACGATGTCTCAGATTTCTCGGCGCAGCGCTTCGCTCGAACGACGACGCTACGGTGCCCGTATGCGCCCACCGTTGCAACAACTACAAGTCGTTCATCGCCAATCATGAGTCGGCTCGACGAGGTAGGAGCGAACGATCAATGGCGTTGCTGGATCTGTGACGAAGCCGTCGATCCGCACATGTCCGTCAACGATGCGCGCGGTCCGAGTATCGACAGCATCACCACGAAGGCCAAGGGCAAAGCGAGCGCCGCTGACGCCGGCCAGGTTCGGCTCGCGCACCGTGCCTGCAACACACGCAAGGGAGCGGTCGCAGCCGTCGTGCCGTGGCCCACGCAGCTCTTCGTCGTCGATCCGGCTCCGATCATCTCCAGCGTCGAGCGCTTGCAACGAAAGGGTGGGCGCGTTGTGATGGCGCGTTGCCCAACGCTCGACGATGCTCATGAAGCCGCCGATTGGTTAGTCGATCGTTTGTCGCGGCTGCGTCCAGATCTCGACGTCATCGCGGACGTCGAGGCTGGCGGCGGGCAGTTCATGCTCATTCTGCGAACGTGAATTCACCCACCATTTAGGCGTACAGCTGCAGTCCGAGCGCTACCGCGATCATGCTGATGCACACCAGGTGATCGCGAAAGATGATGCGCGCCAGCTCTGCCTGTATGGGCAGTGAGTCATTGCGCGACCCGAGGCGCACGGCGTTTGGCACCGTTCGCACCGCCGCGATGGCCATCGGAATCAGCGCGGCCGGCAAGGCCGCGACCAGAAACCAGCGTCCGCCACGATCGATCAACTGCCCGACCAGGCCGACAAGTGCGGCGAGCATCGCAACCATCACCAGCCGACTCATGGGCGAAGCATCGGTGGTGACTCGGCGGTAGTAGGTGGAGATCGATTCGATCACTGACGTGGCAACGTCAGCCTCATGTCGATCGCGATACAACTGCACATCGAACATCAGGTCGAACCACAGCACCGCGAGCAGAAAGCCAAGGCCTGCTGTTGCGAGGGGATGCATTACAGCCCTTGCTTCACTGACGCGCTCACAGCGCGGAGCGTAGTGCGTGCGTCAGCGGGGAGTTGCGGAGGCAACAGGGGAGGGCTCGCGCAACGCGACGCGACGCAGTAGCGGTACGAACTGCTCGAACGGCGGGTCGAGAGCATCGGTGTTCTTACCGGTGTCGTCCCACTCGCGCAATTGCGTCGCGGCCCGCCACTGCGGATGCGATTCGAACCGCAGGCGCTCAGCTTCGTCCATCGGGCCGCCTTGTAAGGCGAGACTCACTGCCGACGCCGGGCTCAGCGTTTCGTGATAGTTCGTATCGACAGCGCATCGCCAACGCTTTGCCTCGACATGCAACGCGACCGGCGCCGTGACTGCAGGTGGGAACAGCTTCGACAATGCCTGAGCGCCGAGGGCCTCATGCTTCAGGTCGAGCTCGAACGCTTCACGGCGCGAACCGTTCTCGGCAAGGTCAATGAGATGGCCGACGTCGTGCAACAACGCGGCGGCCACGAGTTCCTCAGATGCTCCGTATGCCTGCGCCAGCCAGGCACATTGCACCGCATGTGACAGTTGCGAGATCTGCTCGCTGTAGTTGTCGTTGCCCCACAGCATGTACAGAGCAACCACCTCGTCCACTGAGTCGAATTGCTTCACACCGGCCGACCTTGGAAGTCATTGATGAGTGACACCTGCACCGTGCTTGCGGTGTGAGGCGTCTCCCGGAATTCGCGCAACTTCTGCTCGTAGTAGGCGGCGCGCAAATCACCTTCGCGTAGAGCGTTGAACGTGGGATACATCGCGCGTCGATCGACGGCGGAGTTGTTCGCGCCGCTGCGATGTGGGGTGAGCGCATGGAACCACAACGCATCGCCGGCCTTGAGCTCTACGGGCTGCCACACCATGTCGTACACGAGTTCATCGACAATGCAGCCACGGTTGTTCATCGGCAACAGACGCTGATGTTGTCCGCTCACTACCTCGAGACAGCCGTTGTCGCGCGACGAGTCGTCGATCGCGATCATGCACGAAATGTGTGTCTCGACAAACCGGTAAGCAGGCGCATCCTGATGCGGGGCATATCCGGCACCGCCAGCCATCTTGTAGTTGATCTTCTCCTTGTAGAGCGCGGCCGTCTCGCCGAGGAGCCCGGTCGCGATCTCGATTATCGGACCAGCGGTCAGGAGCTGTCGCAGTTGTGGGTGGAAGGGCACGAAGTTTTCGGTGCGACACAGACGTGGGCCGTGGTCGGTCATTTCGCGGTAATGCAGCCAATCGCCTTCTTCGGACCACGACTGCACATCGTCGACCCACGCGCGAATGTCTTTCACCCGCTGCGCGAAAAATGGTGACGTCAACAGCCAACCGTCTCGATGGAACTGATCGATGTCTTGGGGGGTCAGCACCACGTCACGACAGTACTCAAGAGCCGTCGTCGCGTCGCAACACCGTTCGGTTGTAGCGCGTGGTTAGACAATCGGATTCTCCAATGCCAACACGGCGCCCAGCCCAATACCGATCAACGCGACGAGCAATGCCGCTGCGAACGTCCGAAACCTCATTCCCGCTCCCTTCCGCCGTGAGAGTCGCGTGCCTACGTCCGACAACGCTGCCCACCTAGCGGCACTATGGCCTACTGAATAGTCGTGGCGATGTCCGGTGCGCAAACCGTTCGTGAACACCACCTGAACTTCCGTTCGCGCCGCCGACCATCGTCCCCCAAGAATGGGCGCGAACCAGGCCACACGGCGAAAGAACAGGCCACACGGTGGCTCGCATCGCGCCCAGTAACAGAGATCGGGCGCGAACCAGGCCGCTGATTTCAAGCGGTGCCCCAAATCGCGCCCATTGACGAGAGTGGGGGGAAGTGAAGAGGCGTCACTTGACACCGGGTGGGGCACGGTTCGGTTGACGAGATCGGCCGCGTACTGTGTCGCGTACTGTGTCGCTGATGGCCGAGCTCACTGCCGACGAGATACAGCCCACGGTCGCTGCACGGCTGCGACGCGGCATTCCGTGGGCCGGGCTCATCCTCGCCAAGCTGTGGCTGGTCGATGGTCAACGCCTTATCGCCAACGGTGCGCTGACCATCGATGACGAGTGGTTCGTGGAGCGCGCCTCGTGGATCAGCGCAGGTCGCTGGCTGGGGCCATGGGAATACCGCACGCTGATCAAACAGCCGGGATACCCCATCTTCATCGCGGCGCTGCACTCATTCAGGGTGCCGCTACTGCTTGCCCATCAACTCGTGTACATCGCCGCCATCGCCCTCGTGATGATCGCGCTTCGGCCCCTGCTACACACACGACGGCGTCGGCTCTGCGCGTTCGCGGTGCTGGTGTTCAACCCAATGACGATGAACACCGCCATCTCCGCACGCGTCGACCGTGCGGGTGTGTATCCCGCACTCCTCCTGTGCCTACTCGCGTGCCTCGTCGGCTTGGTGACGTCGTGCGAACGCCGGTCGTATAAGGCACTGGCCTGGGGATTCGGAGCGTCGCTCGCGTTGGGCGCCGTTTGGTTGGTCCGTGAGGAATGGTTGCTCGTTCTGCCAGCGGTCGCCGTTGGACTCACCCTCGCAATCGCGCGCGTAGCACGTACGGATCTGCGGCCACTGCCCAAGGTCACCGGAATCATCGGTGTTGCGCTCATTCCGCTCTCGGTGCTGATCGGCACCGTCATTCTTCAACACGTCAACAATTCGCGCTATGGATTAGCTGTCATCAACATCGAGCAAACATCAATGTCTGAGGGTATTGGCCCGATGTTTCGTGTGACGCCCACGACGACATTCGATCGTTACCCGATCACGGCAGAGACGCGAGCGTCGATCTATGCGGTGAGCCCACAATTCGCCGCCTTACGCGACCAGATCGAACACCACACCGACCCGCGATATCTCAGCCGTCGCCCGGACGGTGTTCAAGACTTCGATGGCCAAGTCTTCCAGTGGGTCGTGCTCGATGCCATCAACGCGACCGGCTCGGCATCGAACGCGCAGCAGCTCGATGCGACCTTTCGATCGATCGGTAGTGAGATCAATGCGGCCTGCGCCGATGATCGCCTGCGTTGCAGCGGTCCGCATACCGGTATCGCGCCCGAGTGGCAATGGAGCCGTCTGCCGGCACTTCTCCAACGCACACTGACCGGACTTCGTAAGACCGTCGATCTAAACGCTTTCACTGCGTTGTCGCCGCCAGGTCAGGGCGCCATCGCCGACCGAGCATTATTTTCGAAGATGACCAACGAACCGCTCGCTCCCGGACCCAACGACTTTCTCACCCGGCAGCGGGTTCACCTCATCAGCGCATTTCGCTTGCTGTATCGCCTACTCGCAGTTGCCGCGCTGTGCATGGTGGTTGTGCGATGTTCGCGTGCTGTGCGTGCTCGCCAACGACCATCGTGGTCGATGCTTACCGTTGTCGGTCTCGGTGTGTTGCTGTTGATCGGACGCACCGTCGGACTTGCTTTTCTCGATCTCACCGCGTTTCCGGCATTCGCGGTCACGTATCTGGCGTCGGGTTATGCGTGCGCGCTTGTGGTCGCTGTAGCGCTAACGATGGGCCACGCCAGCCCCGTCGGCGACGGATCTACCCCAGCTTCTGACCAACGAACGGCCAGCGACGCTCAACCGTCGGCAAGCGCAGAATCTTGACGCCGTGCCGGCCTCGGTTCACGAAACCCGCGAGCAGCCCGAAGTAGGTCGATCCGAAATACAAGGTGACGGTGATCTGCCCGATGTTCGTCAGTGTTCGAGCCACTACGGCGTAGACGAAGAGCACCATCGCACTGGCGAGCAAGATGATGTGCGGCAGCGTTTCGCGCCAATGCCAACGGAGATCATGCTCTTTGCGGGTCACCTTGTACGTCGGCTTCTTGTTCCGTCCGCCGAGCACCGCCAAGATAATTGCTTTTGCAAATACCGTCGACATACCCGTCCACAGCACACGCGCTCGCCACACGTCGCGGAACTGGTGGCGCTGCTGCTTACGTCGATCGTTGTAGGGATAGTTGCTCGCCAGTAACCAGATCTCGTTCGCAAACGCGAACGGCAAGATGAACGCGAGCGCGACGAGACTGTTGTCGTTTACGGGACTCGTACCCATCAGAGACGCGATGATGCAGTAGAAGTACGTCAACACCGAGAACGAGGTGAGGTAGTACAGCAACAGCATCGCGAAGTGCGCGAACTGCCGTTTCGAAAGTCCCTTTGAGTCGGCCCACAACATCAACCGCACGGTGTCGAGCGCCCAGGTGCCACGTTGTTTGAAGACGTTCGGCACATCCTCTGGGGCGTGTTGACCAACGGCGCCAACAATCGGCACGTACATGCTCTTCCATCCACGCCGCAGCGCTTCGAACCCCGATTGCAGATCCTCCACGAGATTCCATACGGGAAAATCGCCGATGTCGCGCAGCGCAACACGACGCCACACAACACCTGAGCCACACGGAAACACAGCGTTTGCCGCGTTCTTCGACAGCATCTGGTTGCGGTAGAACATCGACTCGCGATTGTTGAACGGATCGCCTGCACTCACTTGCGCTTCTTTGATCGTCTGCACATACGCAAGACGTTCATCGGCGACGAGTTGGCCCATCACCTCGCGCAAGAAGTTGTTCGAGCCGACCTCGTCGTCAGCATCGCGGGTCTCGATGAATTCGATACTTGGGAAGTCTGCGTCGATCATCGCCAGCGCCGAGTTCAGGTTCCCCGCTTTCGCAGCACCGTCACGACCCGGCGCCCAACGTGGTGGGGGCGAGTGATACAGCACACCGATGGCCGTGACCGCCGCTTCGAGGCCGCTGTCGTGCCCGTCGTCTGACACGATCACCGTCAGCTTGTCGGCGGGCCAGTTCTGTTCTGTCACTGACGCGATCGTGCGCAAGATCATCGGGATCGATTCGCCACAGGTGGGAATGATCACCGCGACGTGCGGTTCGCCTCCTTCGGCGAGCGTCTTGCGCTCGGGAACGCTGCGATGCCATGAGTTTGCCGACGTGAGAAACACCGATATGAGCGTGAGTACATTCGCAGCGAGGAACGGCCCCGAGACCCACGGCGCGCCGATGTTCAAGTGCGCAATCATCCACGGCACGTACACGCACGCGGTGAACATCAGCAACACGCTGGAGGATCGCACCCGCCAGTTGTTGCCAAGCGGCGGATAGTCGTCACCGAAGCGTCGGCAAGCCTGTGCGATGGATGACGACGGTGCGGGTTGAATACCGACGCCACCATCCTCGATCGATCGCGCCGCGACCTCGGTGTGGGTATCACCGGGTTCCAGCAGAATTTCCGACATACCTTCTCATCGGCATGGCTTGCCGAAACCTTGACCATTTGCCGCCACTGGTGAGGCTGCAGATTCATGACCGAGGTCCCTATCGACCGCGCACCGACTCGGTCACAATGACACCTATGGAACAACCAGATCAGGCAGCCGCGTCACCGCTGCCGGCGGCGAGTCTCGACGCGCTTGTGCCGGCCGCGATCGCCCGCAAGGCAGAGGATCTCGGGGTGGTGAAAGCCGAGATGGAGTTCACCAAACTCTTCGCGCTCGCCGTGCTCGCCGGTGCCTTCATCTCGCTTGGCGCGTTGTTCTCCACAGTCGTCACTGCGGGTGGCGGCACTCCCGCAGGCTTGAGCCGATTGCTCGGCGGAGTCGTCTTCTCGCTCGGGTTGGTGCTTGTGGTGGTCGCCGGTGCCGAACTCTTCACCGGCAACACCTTGGTCATCATTGCTTTTGCCAGTCGACGCGTACGTCTTGTGCGCTTGTTGCGGAACTGGGGCATCGTGTATCTCGGCAACGTCGTTGGCGCGGTGGCCACGGCGATGCTCGTGGTGTTGTCGCGACGGCTCGAATCGGGTGACGGCTCGATGGGCGTACGAACACTCGACATCGCGCTGGCGAAAACAAACCTGAAGGTGCCCGACGCATTCGTCTCTGGAATCCTCGCCAACACGCTCGTGTGCCTCGCCGTGTGGCTATCGATGTCGGCTCGGTCCGTGACCGACAAGGTGATCGCCGTCGTGCCACCTGTCGCAGCGTTCGTGGCCATCGGGTTTGAACACAGCATCGCAAATCTGTATTTCGTGCCCGTGGCGATGTTTGAACGACTACTCGCCCGCAGCAGTTTCTGGACAACAAGCAAGACCTCCGCGGACGCATACCGCTCAATCACCTGGCCACGCTTCATGGAACACAACCTGATCCCCGTCACGCTCGGCAACATCGTGGGTGGCGCGGTGCTGGTTGGTCTCACCTATTGGTTCGTGTACTTGCGCCCAGCGTCGTCAGACAAGCGGTGACTGTTCAGCCCTTACAGAACGCCACGAGGTCGCGCGCGGTGTCGCGCGAGATATCGGGGCACACGATCGGAAAGATCTCTGTGCCATGCATAGTGCCCATCATCTGCCGACAACGCGCGGCGACTCCGTTCGCGATCAACAACCGATAAAAGCCAATACCTTCGTCGCGTAGTGGATCGCACTCGTTCACGTTGATAACCGTGCGCGGCAGACCTTTGACATCGTCGGCCTGAGCAAAGCCCGGCCACGCCAACGGGTTACGCGCGTTGAACGCGTCGATGCCGTACGCGTGAGCGCCGCGATTGTTGTGCAGCTCGAGCAGGATGCCGTTGTTCTCGGTCGAAGACGGGTTCTGCGGCAACGGCCACTCGCCTGCGATATATGGACACAAGGCGTAGAGCCCGCTGATGAGACCGACGTCGCCATCCTGCTTCAACTTCATGCCTGTTGCCAGCGTGAGATTTCCGCCTCCGCTCTCCCCCGCGATGATTACTCGTGAGGTGTCGATGTGGAGCCGACCAGCGTTGGCCTGCACCCACTTGATACCTGAGACGCAGTCGTTGAGTCCCGCAGGAAACGGTGCGACGTCGGGCACCGACGATGGCGTGAGGGCATTTCGGAAATCGACCATCACAACGGCCACGCCAAGGGCGGCCAGCAGTTTGCCCCAGGCGCGATAATTGCCGTCGAAGCATGACAACGCCTGCATCCCGCCACCGTGGATGTAGTAAATGCACGCCAGCACATCGGTGTTATCGGGGCGAATGATTTGCAGGTTGATCTCGTTGCCATCGGGTTGCGACACGACGCGCTCGACATCGATGCGGAGTCCGGTTGAGGGAGCGACCGATTCGTCATCGCACATTGCCATCATTGCGGTGTACATCGCTGCGGTTTGTTTGGCCGCATCGGTTCCGGCCTCGGCCAAGAGTTCAGCGCGACTGGCGACATCGCCTCCGGCAAACTCGGGCATCGCCGACAGCAACGCCTTGAGACGCGGATCGATACGAGGATCCTTGGAAATTTCGACCGTCATGAGTGAGTTCCTTGTATTGGTGTTAGGGGAGCCGTCAGCGCAATTCGTACATTTCATACACGAGCGTCGGGCCGTCGGCGAACGTGCCCTTGGCCACGACCTGGATGCGGGTCAGCCACTGGTATCGCTCGTCGCCGGTCTGGAACAACGGCGTTGCGTACACCGTCATCGTGTCGAGCTGCAGACGCCCCCTATAGGCCGCAAACAGAATCGCTCCGTCGTCGGTCTCGAGCGTGGCCCTCACGTCGACAGTTCCGTAACCCGCAGGCGAGATTTCCATCCAGTCGGCAGAGGCGCGTCCCTTCAGCGATGCGTTCAGTCGATCACCTTCGAAACGCAGGTCGATGACCTCGCCGATCACCAGCGTGGGCGAGACAATGATGGCCTCTGCCAATGAGACTTTTGCTGTGCACAAAGGGATGAGTTCGAGCGTCATCGCAGCACAGTATCCCGCCCGGCATCGCAGCCCCGAAAGCGCGCGTGCAGTCGGACTATGCCTCGACGAAGATGCACTCCCCCGGGCAATCTTCGGCGGCGTCGAACACCGCATCAACATGATGGCTCGGTATCTCGGCCTGCGCCGTGGAGCCTCCCGTCATCAATACGCCACGGTGGTCTTGAACATATGAAATACCGTCCTGCATCGAAAACACCGCCGCACACAACTCCTCGCAGAGTCAGTCACCAGTGCAGAGATCTTGATCCACCCAAGCCTTCATGCTGAGTCCTCCTTGAAGATTTCACTGCCTCTATTTCACTGCCTCTACGGTCTGTCTATCGGCGGCGGCCATGCCCCCTTGAGGCACTGAAAGCAATCTTGGACGGATCTTGTACGGTACGTTTCCGTACATGGACAACGCGGCCAATACACCACCGATCGGGGCAAGCGCTTGGGATGCCGAGCTCTTTGCAATGATGAGGTCGCACGTTGCCAAAGAGCGATCGCTTCTCGGCGAATACGTGCTGGCAGCGAAGGAAACCGACTCGAAAGCGCTGGCATACCTCGTTGACCTTCTCATCCAAGATGAGCGACGCCATCACCGCATTTTTCTCGACCTCGCGGCATCACTGAAAGCCGAAGCTGAGCTGAACGAAGAAGGTCCGACCGTTCCTCGCGTTGACTTCGACCGCACCAACGCCGCAGCCGTCATCGACGTCACCAATCGTCTACTCGAGAGCGAACGCGACGACCTTCGCGAGCTGAAGCGAATCAAGCAAATGATCAACGTCAGCGAGGGCACAACGTTGTGGCCGTTGCTGATCGAGATCATGCAACGCGACACTGACAAGCACATCGCGATCTTGCGATTCGCGAACCGGCAGGCAAAGCGCCGCAAGTCGAAGTAGGGCCAACGTCCGCGCAAACGCGCAGACGTTCCCACGCGGTATGCAAGCATTGGCCATGCGTCGTTCTTGGCTCCCCCTTATCTCCGTCTGCCTGCTCGCAGCTGGCTGCACCAGCACGAAGGCCAGCACAACAACAGCTGCACAACCGGTAACAACGGCGGGCGCAAACTCGACACCGACGAATGCAAACACTCCGAACTCGGCGAATGTGACGACTCCCGACAAGTCAATTGCTCAACCGGCCTCAATAACGCCCGAGGTGCTGTGCGTCACGCGCTTCGACACCTCCAGCCCAGATCCCGCAAACGCGTCGAAAATCTACTTTGGGTACACGAGCAGCGCCACGACGGCAGTAACCATCGCGGCCGGAGCAGACAACGCGTTGGCTGGCGTCGATGTAACAGACGCGGCGCTCTTGCCAACAGTGTTTGTTCCGGGACATATTTCGCCGGCATTCTGGGCAGTGCCTCCAGGGAATGGCGATCAGAGTATTCCGTCATGGACGCTCAAGGGTCCCGACGGCAAGTCGGTGACCGTCGGCGCGACAACCTCGACGCCGCAGTGCACCGATGCCTTGTTGAACGCCTCGAACGACACGCGCACACCTGACGTGGCCTTCTCGTACAAGACGTTGCCCGAGAATGAGCCCGCGACCGAGGTCGATCTGTTCGTCGCGGTGCTCGGCGTACCCGATGTGAGCCTTTGCGCCGTCGGCTTCACACCTCAGCCTGCGATTGTCTGGACCGAGGATGGCAATGGCGAATCACAGGTCATTGGATCGACCGTGCACCGCAAAGTGCAGCTCATTCAGGTGACTGGCGCTGGCACGGCCGAAACGCACCTCTCCGGGCAAACGTCGGTGTCGGTGGGCGTGGCCGACGCGTGTAGCGCCAACGGCACGGTATCGAAATCGTGGCCGATCGGTCGATCGTTCGAACGCCTCCGTGACGGCATCTTGGTCTGTTTCAGCAGCGTCGAGGGCAAAGTCGCGATGACACTTCAGGATGAGCCGGCCAGCTGCGATCTTCCGCTCACCGGAGGCGTCAAGATTCGCTCCACTCCGCCGTGATCCGGGGTGACCACGCGAGCCGACTTGCGTTGAGGTGGCTGAGCGACGACGCACCAGCGCCGTGGAAGCAACTCGAGGGCACGGCTGTGTTGGCCGACCTCACCGGATTCACTCGGCTCACTGAGGCGCTGTCGGGTCTCGGACCCGAAGGTGTTGAGGTTCTGCATCAGGCGTTAACACTGTGCTTTTCCACACTGCTGGGTCCGAGCGTTGCGTCGGGTGGCGACATCATTGGTTTCGCTGGTGATGCCGCGTTGGTTTGGTTCAGCGGAAGCAATCACGAGCAACGTGGCGTTGAGGCCGCAGCAGCGATGCCTGCGAACCTGGCCCACCTTCCCGCGGCAACAACCGGTGGTCGACGCCTCAGGGTGAGCGTAGGCGTACACACGGGCACGGTTACTGCAATGCTCGCCGGCACCTCACAGCGCGCAATGTTGTTCTGCGGCCCGGAGATATCCACCTTGGTGGCACTCGAATCCGCCGCAACATCGGGGCAGGTTCTGGTGAGCTCGGCGCTCGCCGAACGCTTACCGAGTTCGTATCTCGGTGCCGTTGCACCTGTCGGCAGAGCACTCAAACTACGGCGACGTACTGAGCCTGAGCGGTCGTCACCGCGTCGCGGCTGGACCGACTCTCATGCGATCGACTCTGGTTCGATCGACTCTGCTTTTGACTCTGGTTCGATCAACTCTGATGCGATCGACTCTGCGCTGGTGTCTGCTTTGCACGACGACTCCTACCTCACCGATCGGTTGCTGTCAGTGCTCAGTCCAACAGTTCGCGATGTCATCATCGCCGACGCACCAACCGGTGATCATCGCGCGGCCTCCATTGGTTTCGTCGCCGTACCGAACATCGATGTCATGCTGGCTGCGCACGGACCCGACGTCACCCACGCGGCGCTGCACCAGGTGATCACTACCGTGGTTCGAGTTGCCGAGGAGCTGTCGGTGACGTGGCTTGATGCCGATGTTGGTCTGGGTGGCGTGAAGCTGCTGCTCGCGGCGGGCGCGCCTCAGGCTGTCGACGACGACGAGGGCCGGCTGTTGATTGCGTTGCGACGGATCATCGACGAGTCCGACGTCGTGCTTCGTGCTGGCGCACAACGCGGCCGAGTGTTTGCCGGCTCGCTTGGGGTGCCCGGGCGGCGAACTTTTACCGTCGTTGGCGACCCGGTGAATGTTGCCGCGCGAGCCCTTGGACTCGCCGGTGATCGCGAGTTGGTCACCGGCGACGGGCTCGGCGTAGCCACTCGGCCATTTATCTCTGCAGTGAGTCTTGGGTCAACGACGCTGAAGAACCGTGTGCGTCCCGTCGAGATGTGGCGTGTCAGTGCAGTGCAACCAGCGGTCGGTCGCGATCTCACACGGCATTCGGCGGCGAGAGGCGTGGGTCGAGAGTACGAACGCGACCGAATTGCCAACGCGTGGAAAGTTGCTGTCGAGGGTTTTGGCCGCGCTCTCACCGTGGTCGGTGAGCCAGGTATGGGCGCGTCCGATCTACTCAGCGAGGCCGTCGATAGGGCCGGCGCTGCAGCGACCTTGGTGGTGGCCGATCCCTATCGCCAACAGGTGCCGTACATCACCATCGCCGCCGTGGTGCGCGCATTGGCGACAGCGGCAGGAGCAGAAGGCGACGACCACGGATGGACGTGGCTCGCTGGCTTCGCTCCACAGATCAGCGATGACGCGCGCCATTGGATCGACGACGGCCGACGTGCTGTTCAACGGCGGCCCCGTGCCGACGAGATCGATCCAATCAGCGCCGCAAATCGCAGTCGCGTTGTACTGGCTCGATTGATCGAGATGGCCGCCCCGCGCCCTTGGCTGTTGGCTATCGACGAACTCGACGCTGTCGACGACGCGTCACGTCTGGTGTTACGCGAACTTCGCGATCGATGCATGTCCAATGGCTGGCTGCTCCTCGCCAGCATTGGGCCCGATGACCAATCATCGCTCGACGACGTCACCCAAGCAGACACACTGGTTCTGGAACCGTTCGACCACGACGAGGCCACGCAGTTCGTCATCGACGTCGAACCACGATTACGTGACGACCAGGTCGCGCAAATCGTCGCCGCGGGTCAAGGCAACCCGTTCGTGCTTGCCGAACTCGCCCGTCATCCACAGGGTGGCGAGCTTCCCGATTCGCTCGAACGGCTGAGCATCTCACGCATCGACGCATTGTCAGTAACAACGCGCCAGCTTGTGCGCGACGCGTCCACCTTCGGCATGACGATGTCGATGACGATGATCGCCGAGATTCTCAACCGTCCTGAACTCTCGGACCCAACAAGTTGGTCAGAAGCATCGTCGGTGCTGCAACCAACAGACCTCGGCACCGTCTCGTTTCGCCACGGCGCATATCGAGTCGCGGCGCACCAGTCGTTGCCGTTTCGTCGACGCCGTGAGCTGCACGGAGCGATCGCGGATCACCTCGCAACGGTTGCCGATACGAGCGAAGCAGTGCTGGCCAACCACTACCGCGAAGCTGGACGAACGCGCGAAGCATTCCCTCTGACGGTGACGGCCGCGCGGGCCGCCCAGTCTTCGGGTGCCCTCGTGGAGGCAAGCGAATTGTTCGAGCGTGCCGCAGCTATGGCGCGCGAAGTTGACCGCGCCGCCGTCGGAGAATTGCTCGTCGAGCAAGGCGACGCGCTGATGCGAGTGGGCGATCTCGATGGCGCAGAGCGCGCATTCGTTTCGGCGGGACGAGTGATCAAGGACCCACACGGTTACGCAGTGATGTGCAATCACCGCGTCGACCTTGAAATCAGGCGCAGTAGGTACAAGCAAGCACGTCGATGGGCACAGAAGGGATTAGCACTCGTGGCGCCACTCGGCCCCCGAAGCACCGGCCTTTTGGGGAAGCTCTTGCTCGACAATGCGGCCGCGCTCTATTACCTCGGCCGCTGGCACGACTGCCTTCGGCTCGCGACGCAAGCGCTTGAAGTGTCGACCCAAACCGGTGACCGACTGCTGGAAGGGCTCGCTCATCTGCACCTCGAGATGGCGCAGAGCGCGCTCACCAACCCCGTTGCGCTCGACCACGGCAATGCTGCTGTTGCGATCTTCGAAGCGATCGGCCACGAGCGTTACCTCGGCGTCGCGCTGTGTAACAACGGTCTCACAGCCTCGAACATGGGACGTTGGGATGAAGCACTCAGCATGTACCGGCGCGCGGTTGCAGTTGTAACGCAGACCGGCGACGCGATCAACACCGCGATTACGGAAATGAACCTTGGGTTTCTTCTCTTTCGTCAGGGAAGATTGGAAGACGCCGACGCCCGTGCCCTGCGCACACTACGCACATTCGAAACCGGTGGACTCGACATGTTCGTTGCGTACTCGCGTCACTTGCGTAGCCGCATCGCGGCCGCCGAAAGTCGCTTCGACGACGCGGTGCAGTTGATGGCATCCGCGCGCGCCACCTTCGTACAGATGGACGACACCGCAATGGTGCTCGACTGCGACGTGGCATCGCTCGACCGACTGCTCAGAGCGGGGTTGGCCAACGACGCCGTATCGCTTGCCCGTGCGATCGAGTCCGACATGCACAAGGCCGACGAAGCCGTGGCTGCTGCGCATCAGTTGTACTTCGGCATCGCGGAGACCCGCACGTCACACGCCGCTCAGGGCGCGGCCCGAATCGTTGGGGCCTTGCGGGACGCTCGCCGGCTCCGGCTCCTGCACGAGGAATACCTGTGCCTGAGCGCGCTGATCGACATTGCCAACAGCGGTGGTCCGTCCGCGCCACCAGACGCCATCGTGCGATGCGATGATCTCGGCAGAACTTTGGGACTTACGATCGCCTGATCGCCTGAAGCTGCGCAGACGCGCGGGCTAGATTGAGCGTGAAGAGAGACGAGGTTTGGGTGACGTACAGACTGGCAATCGAGGTCGGGTCCGAGCAAACAACGTGGGCCACGACGAGTCGTGAAGGTAACGAGCAAACAACGATCGACGGCGCGTCCGTCGATTCTGTAGTTGCTATCGCAGGAGGACAACTGATCGCCGGAGCGGCCGTTGCCAACGCAGATCCCGGTGCACTGCAGAACGTCACCCGAGATTTTGTGCAGCACCTCGGCGAGTCGGCACCAATGATGATCGGTGGCACGCCCTATGGCATCGAATCGTTGGTCGGCAGCCTTCTGTCGTCGGTCGTGAACGATGTACGCGCCAAGCGTGGGGGCGAGCCCGGTGCCGTGGTGATGGTGCACGACGACGGAATCGACGACTTCCAGAAGAGTCTGCTCACAGAAGCGGCCCGAGTAGCAGGATTGCCGATGGCAAACTTTGTGCTCGTCTCACGACACGACGCACATGCCGCAGAAGTTCCATCTGGCCTCAACATTCCAGCTGCACTCGGACTCGTTGCCGCAGCGTCACTCGTCGGGTGGGTGCTACGCCCCGACATCGCCACTGCAGCATCTGTTGCCGCGGCGGCCGGAGGTGGAGCAGCAACCGTGGCTGGCATCGCCGGTGGGGTCGCGGCTACGGCAGCCGGTGGGGCAGTGCTCGGCGCGACTGTCATTGGTCACGGTTCCGCCGCGGCCGCCGCAGCAACATCGGGACTCGCGGCCGCAGGCCCCATTGGTGCACCGCTCACCGCCGGCCCGGCAGGTGCACCGATCACCGCCGGACCTGCTGGCAGCCCACTCACCGCGCCGCCCACCGCCGGTCCCGCAGGAACACCAATCAACACGCCGCCCACCGCGGGTCCCGCAGGAACACCAATCAACACGCCGCCCACCGCGGGTCCCGCAGGAACACCAATCAACACAGCGCCGGTCGGACCCACTGGAGTTCCGCTGCAACCTCCTCCGATGGGCCCGGTTGGTACGAAGTTGATCACCAAGGCGCCGCGCCGAATTCCGATCGTGGCCGCGGTCGCCGTTGCAGTGGTTGCTGTGGTTGCGGTGGTGGCCGTCGTCGCCACCAACAACGACTCGCCTGCTGCACTCACCAACAGTTCCGTAGATACGTCACAGGGCGCGTCCTCGGGATCAGCACCTTCGGGTTCGGCTGCGCTCGGCCTCGGTGAAACCGGCAAGGTCTGCGTACATGGGGTCTGGAAGATGAGCAATGAGAACTTCAAGAACATGGTTGGGGCGGTCAGTGCGCTCGGCTCGCTCGGCACGTTCGACGTCACCGGAACGACGAAGATCGAGATTGCTCCCGACGGCGTGTGGACAATGACGTACGACAACTGGACAATGTCGGCAAAGATGGCCGATCTCTCTGCAGCGATCACCGTGGTAATGGATGGTGTCGATACGACGAAGGGCGAGTTCCTCGACGATGGCACCTTCAACTTCCACGATGTCTCGGTCGGCACCAAGCTCACCGTCAACGCGATCGTTGACGGTGCACCCTTACCACTTCCCAACACCCCAAAAGAGCGAACGGCGGTCAGCGGCTCGGGAACGTATGTGTGCGAGGGCGATGTGCTCACGCTCACTACGGCCGATGCACCGAGCGCCTTCGTGATGGACCGAATCGGATGAGCGCATACGCCTTAGGTGTTGATCTGGGTACCACGTATTCAGCGGCTGCCATCGCCCGGTCCGGATCAGCAGAACCGCTGTCGCTGGGCACCGATGCAGCACAAATTCCGTCGGTGGTGGTCATTCGCGAAGACGGTGAAGTGCTCGTGGGTGACGCTGCCGAACGCAGGGCCAGTGCCGAGCCAACTCGCGCCGCTCGCGAATTCAAACGTCGACTCGGCGATCCTGTGCCCATCATCATCGGTGATGCACCACAAAGCGTCGAGTCGCTCATGGGGCACCTGCTTCGCGACATTGTTCGTCGCGCTACCGAGCAGGAGGGTGAAGCCCCTAGCGTCGTGGTGCTGACGCACCCGGCGAACTACTCCGATTACAAGATCGGCGCGCTCCGCGAGGCGGCACGATTGGCCGGAATCGAATCCGAACGTGTGATGTTGCTCACCGAACCCGAGGCAGCAGCGATCGCCTATGCGCGTCAGGCGCGCATCGAGTCCGGTGAAATCGTTGCGGTCTACGACTTTGGTGGGGGCACGTTCGATGCTGCAGTGGTGCGACGCATCGGCGAACGCTTCGAACTCGTCGGCGTACCAGAAGGCATGGAGCGCCTCGGCGGCATCGATTTCGATCAAGCCGTCATGGCTCATGTCGACGCCTCGCTTGGTGGCTTGGTGTCGGGGGCCGATCGCAACGATCCCCAGACCCGACCCGGCCAAGCGCGATTGAGGTCTGAGTGTCGCCGAGCGAAAGAGGCACTATCAACTGACAGCGATACCTCGATTCCTGTCGCGCTACCGGGGGTCCAAACCGAAGTACGTCTGACGCGCGTTGAGTTCGAGTCGATGGTGCGACCGCGCATCGCCGAGACCGTGCGCGCTCTTGAACGCGCCGTGGCATCGGCACACGTTGGCATGGATCAGGTGTCGCGCGTGCTGCTGGTTGGAGGCACGTCACGGATGCCGATCGTGGCCGAAATGGTGCGAGAGGCAACAGGTCGACCGGTTGGCCTGGATACACACCCAAAACTGGCCATCGCCGTGGGAGCTTCACTCGCTGGTGCGGCGTCACTACCCGCCGCCGCTGCAGCTGCAAATGCCGGCGCAGGGGACGCTATGGCCGGCGCTGCGCTTGCAGCAGCTGCGTGGCAGCCGCCGATACGGGTGATCGAACCGACGCCATCGCCGATCGCGCAGGCTCCTCGAAAGGGTCCACGCACCGGCATCCTTGTCGCTGTCATCGGCGGTGTACTCGGTGTTGGTGCGTTGGTGGCCGCGCTCGCGCTGCGCGACGGTTCGTCCGACTCGAAGTCGCCATCCGCCACGCCAACCAGTGCGGTATTGCTGACGGTTCCACCGGTGACACTCGGGACATCATCCACCACCATCGCACCCACCACCGTGCCCACGGTGGTGAACGGCCGCGGCGTCGCCGGACCCGTGAGTCACGTCGCGTTCAGCACTTCGGCCGCACCGGGCTCGGGTATTCCCGGGCCTGCAATATCAGCAGGTACATCCGGCGTCTCCGCCCTCGCCGTCGATGCCAACGGCGCGATTTTCGTCGCAACCGCCGAATCGACGATGCTCAAGATCACCGGTGATCAGATTGCACTGGTCGCGTCACTCGACCCCGCCGAAGGACCTGTCGGAGGCATCGCAGTTGCGGCCGATGGCAGCGTGTTGGTGACGACAAAAGCGGGCGTGCGGTCATTGAACAACGGCACCTCCACGCTCTTGCTCGACGCACCGGCGTCAGGCTTTGGTGCCACTCCCGGACCGCTCACGCTCGATGGCGTGGGCAACCTGTACATCGCCGACAACGATCTGCATCGCATTGTTCGCCGAGGTACCGACGGTTCACTCAGCCTCATCGCCGGCACAGGTACGGCTGCCGCCCCAGGCCCACTCGCGGCCGAGGGTCAACCTGCGGGTAGCGCGGCAATCGGCACCGTAGCGGGGCTGGCAATTGATGCTGGCGGCAACCTCATCGTTGCCGACTCGGGAGCGCTTGCGGTTCGCGTGATCTCCTCCGCGGGAACGATCTCCACGCTCGCCGGCGGAGGAACAACCGGGCTCGCCAACGGTGGAACCGTTGTTCCTGAAGGCACCCCAGCTAGCTCGGTTGCATTTGCAACTATCGATGGCTTTGCGGTCAGCACGGCTGGTCGCGTCTATGTTGCCGACAACACCAGCGGTGCCATCGTTCGTATCTCCGCGAGCGGTGGAATCGAGGCTGTCATTACGCACCGCGCCGACATCGCTGCCGCCGACAATGTTCCGGCACGTCAGTCGTCAATCACCAAGGTTGGCCACATGGCGTGGGATCGTTCCGGATCGTTGTACTTCGTAGATGCCGGCGGCCTCCGCAAAATAGCTGGGCTCTAGCCCCCAACCCCTCGCGAACCCGCGACTCCTGAAACGGCGCGTCAGGGAAACGGACCAGCATCTGGATCGCCGCCAAATTGCACGCCACCCGGATCTTCGAGGTCGTCCATCGTCGAGACCTGTGCCGAGAAATCATCGAACGAACGGAGCCCGCCGTCCAATGCGAGGGCACTCTGATCAAGTTCGGCGATCTGCCCGATCTCCAAGTTGCCTGCGTCGAATGACACCATCTCGTTGGTCATGGCTACGTTTGGACCGAACCCGCCATGTGGTTCGGGCACGGCTCCAAACGTGTCGATCGTGGGGAGGTCGGGCCGACCTGCGTCGGTGAAGCCACCGCCGATGAGTGGTGTGGCAATCACGCCACCAGCCGATGCATCGGCATCGGGGTTGTAGTTGGCGATCAGTCCCTCCGCATGCGGGTTGAACGCCGTGACATCACTGAAATCAATGCTGTCGAGGTCAGGTCGGATGACATCGGTATATCCGCCGCCGCTCACGAACACGCTGCCACCGCCGATGTCCCCAAGCACAGATCCGCCGCCCGAGTCGTCGTCTGGGTTGACGTATGCCGTTGCTGTGTCGTCCTCTGAGTCTGTTGTGGTGCCCGTATCCGAATCGTCGTCGCTGCTCGTATCCGAATTGTCGTCGCTGCTCGAATCGTCGCTGCCATCATCGTCGGTGGTGCCAGCGTTGGGATTCGTACCATCGTCTGTTGAGCTCGACGTGTCGTGCCCCGCGGACGATGGTGGCAGGGTGTAGGCCTCGTTGCCATCGGCGGTCATGATGGTCGTTGAGCCATCTGAGTTCGATCGCTCGAAGTGATCGATGCTGTTGCCGTCCTTGCTCATCACCGGGATCGCCGGGCCTGAACCATCGGTGGTTTGGGGACCTGTTGACGACTGACCCGCGTGATCACTACCCGCGTCGTGCGCGCCGGTGCCCGTCGTGCCGGTAGCGGGGGTACCTGCTCCTGTAGATGAGGTGTTGAGTGGTCCAATCGAGTCCGGCAGGCTCACGCTGCCCGAACCGCGCGATCCCATCGATCCAACGCCATCGGGTTCGGCAGCCGGCGGCGGTGTCTGCGCCGCTGGTGGAGGTGCACCCGCGCCCGACTGTGCGGGTTGTGCGGGTTGTGCCGGCGATGTACCTGCGCCACTATCGGCAGGCGTGGCAGGCGACGTGTCAGTGGCAGGTGCGTCGGGAGTGAAACCGTGCGCTCCGGTGCCGCGATCGATCTGCGCCCCGCCACCGGTGCCGGTGTTGTCCGACGAGTTCGTGGGCGACGAACCGGTTGCTGACCCCGTGTTGGCGGCGTCGGTGCCACCAGCCGCTCCTCCCAATCCCGCCGGAGTCAACGGAAACGTGGAGGTACCAGCGGTGATCCCTGTCGTGTTGAACATCCCCTGCAAGGTCTGCGCGAGATCGGTGTTCGGCGCCAACATCTCTGGCTTGAGCTCACCACGGTCCATCCCCAACGATGCTGCGACCCGATCGAGTGCGGCGGCGTCACCAGTGGCCGCTTTGCCGAGATCCTGGCTGAGACTGTCGAGGCGGGCGATGTGTTCAGGCGGACGCACCGCTTCAGAGCCAAGGAGTTGAAACTGCCGCTCCGCGCTGAGAACCGGCACACCACCGCCGCGGATGAACAGCGCAACCTCATGGTCAGAGGGAGCCGCACCAGTGAGCGCCTGCTGCAGTTCGACGTACGCGTGCGGATCGCCCTTCATCGCATTCGAATAGTCCTGCTGCACCTTGGCCCAACGATCGATTTCGGCCGGATTGGTGGGGCCATCGGTGGCACCCATGAGTTGACGCTGCCGCTCGAGAGACATCAGCGGTGCCCCGCCGGCGTCGACGTAGGCCTGCACCTCACGCGCCGACATCGTGGTGCCGTAGATCTGTTCAAGCTGGTGCAGCGCCGTGAGATCACCGTTGTTGGCTGCGTCCATGTACGGCTCAGCTGCGAGCCGCATCGCCGCGTTCTTCTGTGCCTCAGGGGTGTTCGCCTCATCGAGCAGTGGATTGAGATTGCCGGCCACTTCGTCGCCATCAGTGAGGCCGTCGCCGTCGGTGTCAGCGTTGTTGGGATCGGTGCCGATGCGCAGTTCGTCCTCGTCGGAGAGATGGTCACCATCGCTATCGCGACGAGTGTCGTTATCTCCCAGCACCAGATGCGGTCGCCACGAGGGATCATTGGGATCAAGGTTGACCATGGGTTGCTCCTATCGGCAAGGGGGTGGATCAGGCTGTGGAATAGATCTGTTCGAGGGTGCGCGTGGCAACTTCGCAAACCTCGATGAAGGTTGGATCTGCGAGGGGATCCGACGCCAAGGTGCGCCACCGCGAGATGCCCGCAAGGGCCGCGGCTTGAACCTGTGCTGTCGACGCCGACGACACCAGCCCGAGTGATGTGGCGCCGTCGTGGCCAGAGAACAAACGGTCGAGTTCACTTCGTTCGCCATCGTTGAACGAGACGACACCTGAGCCCACAAGGTGGGCGGCGCGCACCTGGGCAAACTGCACTGTCGTGGCTTCAACCTGTTCGACCCTTCGCTCGACGTCGGCCGCCATTGTGGAGTCGATGGCTTTGAGCGACCGAGCGATGGCTCGAAGAGCGGTGAGACCCGAACGTGCCTGCAGCACACGGGCTCGTGGGGCGAAATGCTGCGAGATCAATGCGCGCAACGCGGTAAGCCCCGAGTGCTGAACGAGTATCGGCCCGAGCGAGGAGGCCGTGGTGCCGCGCCCAGCACGCAACTCCTCGAGCACCAGCCGAATGCCGAACAGTCCGAATCGGGCCAAGAGGTCGCGCCTCGATTCCACCGTGAGTTCAGAGCTACTGAGCTCGCAGAACAGATCCGCTGACATCAGCATTTTCTCGAGCGTCTCTGCATCGGTGCTGGCAAGCATGCGTAGCGTGGCAACCTCGTCCTCGCGAAGCGTGAGGCCGGTTTCGGCGAGTAGACCTGCGAGTGGGACCACCGCCGCACACAGCCCGCGCAGTTGCGGATCGACCTCGTAGCGCTTGGCGATGCGCGCCGACGATTCCATTGCATCGAGCCTGCCTGCGCCAATCTCGTCAGCGCGACTGAGCACAGCGACCGCGTTCACGGGCGATGCTGCCGTGACAGAGCGATCCATGAACGCGTCGAGAAAGGCGATGTCGGCGCGGTGCGCGTGGCGAATGAGGTACACAACAGCGTCAGCGTCGCTGGGGCGATCGGCATCAGCCTCGAGGAAGTCACGCGTGCGTCGCGAGTTCTCGTCGTTGATACTTGCAAGGCCGGGCGTGTCGATGAGCGTGATTGTTTCGAGTGCTGACGTTGGCCACGACACCTCAATCGTTTCGATATCACGTTCGATCAACGAGCCGAGCTTGATATCGAGCGATCCTCCGGCACGGCTGAATGCCAACGATTCGGCGCGGCCGTCGCGCATCTTCGCCACAACCTCATAGCCGTTGCCGCGGCGGTAACGGCTGACGATCTTGGTGCATTCACCTGCGTCGGTGGGCGCGAGACGCTCGCCGACAAGCGCGTTGAGCAACGTTGACTTGCCAGCCTTGACGCGTCCGGCGATGGCTACCTGCAGCGGGCCGCTGAGCCGATCAACGACGGCTTGGGCCTGATCGCGAATGCCCTGATTCGGCGCGGCGCCAACAAGCTCGCGAGCGATCGCGAGTACCTGGTCGGCAGCTGCGCCGCCAGCAGCACCACCAGTTGTCGTTGATGTCCCGGCTGGGGCGGACGCGGGGGCTACGTTCGATCCGGGAGGCGCGAATGGTGCCGTCACGAGGCCGCCTTCATCAGTGCGCCCTCAAGTGCGCGGAGCGCAGTGATCGACCCGTCGAGTTCGGTGCCCCGCTTTTGCTTGTCCTGCGCCGACCGCTGTGCATCGGCCTGCGCGCGCTGAGCAGTATCGGTGTACGTACGCACGAGTTCGGTGATGCGTTCGGTGAACTCGTCGCGAAGGTCGCGCTGGATCTCACGGATCAGATTGCCAATCTGGTTGCCCATCTCGAACTGGACATCGTCGAGAAATTGGCGAACCTGACTACGCGCTGACTGACGCCGCGCCGCAACCTTTCGTTTCCGGTCGTCGGCGTATCCCATGCCGCCGAAGACCGCGCCGATGCCGAGCAGCACCGGATTTGAAGCGATCAGGACACCGGCCGCAGCGGGCAGAAACGAGCCAAGCATTCCGAACATGTAGATGCCACCCTGTGCGCCGCGGATTGAGGTAACGGTTGTGGTGAACACCTTCTTCCCACTGGATGACGCCTGCTCCAGCGCCTTGCCCTGCCACATCTCGGTCACGTCGAAACCGCTACCGATTGGCGACCGCTCGGCGAGGTTCAGGTGTTCCTCACGAAGCAACTCGACGACCTCGGCGCGTACATCATTGCGACCCTGTTCCAGATCGACGAACGCCTGGGTGACTTCATCAGCGACAACGGTCTGTATGTAGCGCGCGAGGTCGTCCCATTCATTGCCCTTGTTCAACTGCTCGATGCGCTCATCCATCATCTTGGAGATGTTGCGGGTCGCCGCGCGGAAGCGGTAGTTCACATTGTTCGACAGATCGGACACGCGGTCACCGACAAGGATGTTCCATTTGGCGGCAGGACCGCGAAGGTATTCCAGCTGACCCTTCGCGCGTTCGAGCTCGGCGATCGCAGCGGCTGCGTTCGCCGGATCTGCCAGCATCGACTGTTCAGCCTGCAAGCCGGCCATCACCTGGCCGAGGATCGACAACGTGTCGGCGACCGAGCGCTTCGTGGCGTTGGCCTTGGCCGGTGCCACCACATCGTCGCTGAGATGTTTCACCACCTCCGGGACTCGACTGAGGTCGTTGAGTGCACGATCCTTGCGGCGCAACGCTTCCGTGCGCAGTGCACTGCTGACGGCCACCATCGGCGGAGTCACCCCAGCGCGCTCGAAGTGGCCGCGATTGAGATCCATGATCCGTTGCCAGTTCGGATAGAGATCGATTTTGGTCTGTGCGAACAACACCGTTGGACACAGCTCGCTGGCACGTCGGAGAAATTCCACCTCGGGGGCACTCAACTCCGCCGACGCGTCGCTGGCAAAGATGAGTCCATCGGCGAACGGCAGAAAGCTCATGGTGGCCGCGGCGTGTCCCGCACCGAGGCCGCCCATACCCGGCGTGTCGACGATGACGAGACCCTGCTTCAGCAGTGGACTCGGTACAACGATCTCGACACGCTCGACACCCTTATGGTTGCCCGGGTTGCCGATCTCGCTCACCCACAGATGTACGTCAGAGATCGGGATGGTCTCCGTGATGGAGGGATCACCGGCCACACCGGATTCGGCTTTGCGTTTCACGATCGCGGCCGGCTGCTCACCCCAACGCACGAGCGTGATCGCCGAGGTGGCAAGGTCGTCGTCCACTGGACACACCGATTGGCCGAGCAGCGCGTTGATCAACGAACTCTTACCCTGCTTGAATTCGCCGACCACGCAGACCACCGTCGATGGTCGCCTCAGTCGTGCCGCTGCGATCGAGGCGCGCTCAGCCAGATCAGTTCGACCGAGGCGTTGAAGAATCTTGGCGGTTTCGACGATGAGGGCGTCGGCCCCGGCGGCAGGCGCGGTCTGCGGGGCGGGCGTATCGGTCATGGACCTACATCGTCCCACACAGAATCGGCTTCGGCTTCGACGATGTCGGTGCTCACGACGTCGGATGTGAAGGTGTCGAATGCGCCACTGTCCACCAGCGCGCTGGCTGCGTCGATCGCATCGCCCACATCCATTGGTGAGCCGAACAATGCGCTCGCCGCGTCGTCGCCGCCGTCTCCGCTGAGCACGTCAGCGAGGTTTCCTGATCCGGCTAATGAGCTCATCGCGTCGGCAGTGGGATCGGGCGGCGGCGCGTCGAGAGCGTCGGGCATGGTGATGGACACGTCGACGTCAGACAGCACCGGCAGATCAAAATTGGTCTGACTGAGCGTGCCGGACACGTTGACGTCGCGACCGTTCACGTCGACATTGACGTCGCCGCCCACCGAAACGGTGAGGTTGCCGTCGGCATCGATGTTTGCGCCGACGTCGGTGTCGGTGCTGAAACCGGCGTGCGTGCCGCCGGGGCCCGTCACGGACACATCGAGTCCATTGTCGAAGTCCACGCCACCTGAGCCAATGTCGAGAGAGGTATCGGTACCGACGTGGAAGCCGGTGCCACCAGGACCCGTGGCCGAAACATCAAGGCCCGTATCAAAATCAAGCCCATCACGGCCGAGATCGATCGACGTATCGGTCCCAAGGTGAGCACCGGTTCCGCCGGGGCCGGACACGGTGAGATCAACGTCGGTGTCAAAGCTCACGTTCCCTCGACCGTCGCCGCTGAGCGAGGTGTCGGTGCTGAAGTCGGCGCCGGACCCGAGCGGGCCATCGAAGTTCACGTCGAGGCTGCTGGTTGCGCCCCAACTGCCGTCGGCGTTGCGATACAGGGAACCATCGATCTCGCCACCGATGGAGCCGCCGGGTAGTGGAAGACTTCCCTGCAAATGGCCGCCGATGGAGATTTCGCCATCGGGTGATACGTCGATGTGCCCTTCGGCGTAGGGCAGCGGGCCGTAGTCGATGCCGATCGAACCACTCGCAGAGAACCCGTCCGCGTCGCTGAAAGAGACATCGCCGCTCGCGATGCCGATGTCGAAGCCAGCCTCGGCACTGAAGCCCTTATCGCCGATGCTCACACCGACGCTTGCGACACCGAAGTCGAGCCCGGCAGTGAACTGGCCGTTGTCGTAGTCGACGTCGATCGCGCCACCGGTGACGAAGTCGACCGGATCGAACACGAAATCGTCGAGCGCGTTCATGGCGACGTCAGCGACGTCCTCGGCAATATCGACGATGTCGCCGCCAATCTCAACAGCGCCAGCCACAATGGCGTCGCCGACTCCGTCTGCAGCGTCACCGAAGGCATCGAACACGTCGCCAACATCACCTTGACCGGTGACCACGTCGGCAATCGCATCACCTACTTCTGCAATACCGTCTCCGACGGCGTCGACTACATCGGCGACATCTTGCACAACGTCCGTGACGACAGCGACAACATCGTCAACGGCGTCCTCAACCGCGGCGCCGATATCGGCAATTGCCTGTGAGAACCAATCACTCATGATGGGCCTGCCTTAGGTCGTTCATTGTTGGACTCCATTACTGGACTTCATTGCCGGACTTCGGTCGAGCAAACATCTGTCAATCATCGTAAGCACGCGCCTTCATTGAGTCACCGGGAGCATTCCCGGTTACATGTGATATAGCCAACTGTCGTGCGGTACAGTCCGTTCATGGCTGATGAAGAGCAACCACAATCGTTGACCTCTCGCATTGCTGTACACCCCAGCGAGATGATCCCCGGGACTCCACGCTTCGTGTTCTCCGTCCCAGAGGGGTGGGTGGTAGACGAAGCACCCGGCGCACTCTGTGTAGTGCGCCAGCCGAATGACGACAGAGGGTTCTGGGTGAATGCCATCGTGCGCCACGACAAGGTCGCGCGTACGGTCGATTTCGAGCAGGCCGCCAAGATCACCTGGGCCAAGCTGTTCCGCGACAACCCGAGTGCTGTTGAAACCGGCGAACGTCTCGTGCGATTCGGCACGAACGTGGCGTATACGCGCGGTGCCGAGCTCGATGGACCCGACGGACGTCGGCTCGCCCAGATGCAGTCGTTGTTCTTCGCTCCCGTTACCGAGGGCGGAAAACTGGTCGACTTCTTCCAGGTCATCGGCACCTGCCAGATCGACTCATCGATCAAGGCCAACATGGATGCGTTCGTGGAGATCATCGCCAGCTTCCGTTTCGTCTGAGCCCACGCGTTTGCCAGAGCACGGATTCACAGATCACGGCCGGCGTGATCACGGGCCGAAGTTCAAGTCGGTTGGCGTGTTCGGGGTGATGTCGCTCGCGATATCGGTGGCGAAGTCCACGCTGTCGTCATCACCGGAGTCGTCGTCGACGGGTGCCAGCGACAATGCCGTTGCGTCGACCGTGTCGATCGTGACGACAATGTCGAACGGAGCCGGACCATCGGTGCCATCGCCGCCATTAGTGCCACCACTATCGCCATCACCATCACCGCCATCACCGCCATCACCCAGAGACGCAGACGCAGACGCAGACAGATCGACGATGACTGCGGCCGACACAGACACGTCGACATCGCCAAGCGCGAGAGGTACCGCTGCCACGTCTGCCGAGGCCGCTTGCACGACGTCGGTGTAGGTGGAATCGCCGACGACATCGTCGACGATCATCACCGGGCGCGGGCCGTCAGACTCAGGCAACGACGCACGCACATCGATGACTGTCACCGGCTCGGTGGCGAGTGGTGGCCCCGCGTCGACGACGCTGCTGGCGCCTACCGGCTCAGCGGTCAGGCTGTCGAAGTCGTCAACCAGTACATGGCTGCCGACGTCGATCGTGAGATTCGGCGTATCGATACTCTGCTCATCGCTGCGAATTGAATCGTTGCCATCGTCCGAATGTGCGCCGCCCGCTGCGTTGGCATCAGCATCGGGGCGATCTGCCTCGACCTCATGCCCCGCATCACGCCCGAGATCGGTCCCCTGATCCTCAATGCCACTCCTCTCATCGGCACCACCGGACGCCGGCTGATCGAAACGTTGCGCCTCGCCACCGCGTGCGTCGAGGACCGTCTCAGCTGCATCGCCGCCTTTCGGGCTACCACCGTCGATCTCATCGCCACGACTCGACGCCGTACCATCGTCGGCGATCGTCTCCTGTTCGTCACGCATGTCGACACCACCAGCAGCGTCGCCGCCTGCCTTGCCTGCACCGTTGTCTAGCGCGCCCGCGTCGCCTGCAGTAGCCACTGCAGCGGTAGCCACTGCAGTGGTATCGATCGTCTCGCTGAGGTCGGCAGCGGCCACCTCTGACAAGCGCACGTTTGCCATGTCGCCGGAGTCAGGCGCATCGCCCGCAGGTTCAGCCGTAGCAGGATCGGCAGTTGCCGCGTTCGGGTCAACCGGCGACACGTTTGGGTCACCAGTCGCCGCCGCCGGATCGGTCGTCGGTGTCGTGTCGGTCGCCGGTGTCGTGTCGGTGTCATCGGCGGCCGCTGGCGAAACGTCGGCAGCATCCGGTGGCGGAACTGGCGCGGAACCTGCAGCGGGGTCCGCCGCAGCGTCGGTTGTGCCTGTCGCTGCGGTCGCGTCGGCTGCGTTATCGCGTTGTGCTTCACGGACCAGCGCATCGATCTTTTGATCCTGCGTGAAGTCCTGGACGCGTTGGTCGTAATCGTCGCGTAACGCAGCGAGTGCTTCTTGCGTGGACTGGCCCGCGGCGGGTTGGAACCGCTCGATGGCGTCGACCAGATCTTGTTTCAACGCGGCCGCATCTTGTTCGCTCGTGCCCGGAGGCGCTTGGAAATTGTCGAGGCGGTCGAGCAGGGTTGCCCGAGCAGCTTCAAAATCGGCGTTCTCCGTGGGGCCGGCCACGGCAGACGCCATCGGCACGTCCTGCTGGGGAGCGGGAGCGGGCTGGGCCTGGGGCTGGGTCTGATGTTGTGGCGAGTCCTGCTGCACCGGTTGCGAATGCGCCGCGGGAGCAAACGACGCGCCCTGCTGATGCACAGCTGATTCCTGCACGGAGGCCATCTGGGCAGCGAGAGGTGTGCCGAGCGGACCTTGCACGGGCGCCGCGGCGGCGGGCGCGGCGACAGCGGGCGCAGCGTCAAAGGCGTCCATACTCTGATTGCCGCCGTCACCCTCGCGCTCGTTGCGTTGGGGCTGATGCGTTTCGAGTCCTGCCGCCTGAGCGATGTCGTCACCGTCATCGCCGAACACAGCATCGACTGCATCATCGCCGAACACGGCGACACCGGCTACCACTGCGGCGGCCGCGGCGACACCGCCGGCAATCTTGGCGGCCTTCGATGGCGCGCCACGCGTGGGCGGCGCTGGTGGCGGCGGCGTCGAACGCCCACCGGCGCCCGTTGAGGCGGCCGGCGCAGCGGCAGGTGCATCCGCAGATGCTGCGGGAGTGGAGCTCGGTTGATCGCTCATGGGGGTCTCCTTCGTAATGATGGGTGACGAGATTGGTGTCGGAATGGATGATGCATCGACGGGTACAGGTGGGTTGGTAGGACGCATCGGTCCCAAGGCGGCGCCAAGCGCCACGATGAGCTGTGCGTCACCGTTGTTCAAAATAGGCCGGCCAAGGTGCCCGGCGATCATCTCGGCCACAAGCGGGATACGCGACGTTGCGCCAGTGAGCACGATGCCGCGAAGCTCGCTCGGCTTGGTACCGCCAGACGCAAGTGCCCGGTCGAGCGCATTGAGGGTCTCGGTGAGCCGAGGGCGCAGCGCCGTCTCGAACTCGTCGCGGGTGATCCGCACCTCGGTCGCCAGACCCGGCAACGCAACAGCGACTGTGGCCTCACCGTCGGTGGACAAGCGCTCCTTGACAAGAGTGCATTGTGCACGAAGGCCAGCAATGGCCGCATGAACCGCTGGGTCGCTGCGATCGAGTTGCTGGACGGCACCGCCAAGTGTCTGCACCACATGCCCGAACACCACTTGATCGAAATCAATGCCACCGAGGCGTTCGAGATCTTGGGGGGTACCGACGATCTGCGCGCCAGATGCCGTAAGGGCGACGATCGATGCCTCGAACGTCGCGCCGAAGCTGTACACGGCAACGGTGTCTCCGACAGCGATGACACCCGAATCGACGAGTTGACGTGCCGCCGCGACGGGCTCGCTGATCAGCTCAACATCGGTGAATCCAGCGCTCGTTGCAACGTTGCGAAGCAGGTCGACTTTGTACTCGCGCCAGTTTGCCGGGTGCGTAAGCGTGAGCGCGGTGGTCGATGGATCAACGTCGGCCTTCGCGGTAACGGCACGAAGCAACTCCGTCGTCAGCGCATCGGCGTCGTATGGATGAGCATCGAGTACGAGCGGGGTCTTATCGCCGAAACGGCGTTTGAGTTCGTGCGTGCCGTGGTCGGGTTGGCCCGCAATGACTGTCTCCGCGGGCACACCAAACACGAATGACCCGTCGACAACTGCAACGGCAGACGAAGCGAGTGGGCCAAGGTCAACCGCTTTGCAGTCGCTATCAGCGCCGTCTGTGATGGTGATCGCGGCAGCGACCGACAGAGTACCGAGGTCTACGCCGAGACGGGTTGTGGATTGCGCGCTGCTCACACGATGCACGCTACGACATTGCATAGCTCGTGTAACCGGGTGGATTCCCTGTTCCTAGATTTCGGGTAGTTGGATTCGGTTCAGCCCAATTCGGTTCAGCTGGTTTCGTCGAAATCGGTGCGGTCAAGATCAGTGCGGTCGAGATCAGTGCGGTCGAGATCAGTGCGCTCAAGGTCGCCCTCTTCAAGATGCAACAACGGCGTCACGGCGATTTGAGCGAGAAAGGCATTCTGTTCTGATGTCAGCGCTGCGTCATCGTCGGGCAGTACGAGACGTGCCCACGGATCGGGCGCTTCGTCACCAAGTCGTTTGAGTTCGTCGTCGACAGCCCGCCACCATTCACTCATCGTCGGTCCCCTCTCACTGTCGAATCGAAGTTGGTCATGCGCACGGCGAGTTCCGTGCGCGACCGTATACCGAGTTTGCGATACATCTGCTGCAGATGGAAGTCGACGGTCTTCACCGAGATCAAGAGCGACGCAGCAACCTGACGGTTGGTGAGCCCACCTGCAACCGCGTCGGCAACACGGAACTCAGCCTGGCTCAGCGACTCGAGCGCTGGATCACTTCGCCGATGTAGCGCTACCTGACCGGTGTCGTCGGTGTATCGATGCAGCCACGCGTCCCAAGTCCGAATTCCACACCGTTGCATCGTCGCGCGACAGAGCGACAACGTGCGACGACGTTCGTCGCCGGCTTGCAACGCAGCCAACCACAGTCGGGATTCACCTGCCTCCACGGGCATCGTGTTGTGCTCGGCCAGCTCGATGGCCCTCACCAACGCGGCTGCGTCTGCGTTGAGCGCGCCGTCACGGATCAGTTCGCGAATTTCTCGCAACGCACCCGCACCAAGTGCCGTAAACGCCTCAGGCTCATCGGTCGGTGAACCGAGGTTACTGAGCTGCAGCCGGTTGCGCGAGGCCAGCACGTTGCGCCACTCGTGAAGTCCAGCAGGCAGACGCGACCACACCGCGTTGAGCGATGCAGTTGCGTCGTCGCTGCGCGCCTGGAGGATGTCGAGGTCGATACCGACGAGCAACGCCAGCCAGGTCGGATACGCGTCGGAGCCGTCAAACATTGCCGACGCCTTGATCACCGCGTCGCGAGCGTCGCGGAGTCGTCCCGCATGACGCAACGCAATTGATCGGGCGACGAGGTCTGTTGCACTGCTCTCGGCACGCCGTTGTGCAGCGTCGAGAGTCTGCAGCACGGTGTGATGGTCGCCGCGCTCGACAGCATCCTCGAGAGCGATCCGTCGGTCGCGATGCGCGATCCACGAGTGCGCCAATGGTTCGCGTGTGGGTATCGGCGCGGGCTGCTCAAACAGAACCTCGACACGTCTGCCGTCGAGAAATTCCATTGCCTCCGCACGCGCGCATGCTCCGTTGAGGTCGAGGGGGTCGAGGAGTCGCAGAATGCGACGTACTCCATCTGCGTGTGCTGCCCTCATCCACCACTCGAGCGCGATGAGCCAGAGTTGCTGCTGGCCACTGGCCGAGGTTGCAAACTCAGCGGCGCGTTCGGCCGTGAGCGCCGCAGACTCAAGCGCGCCTCGGCGAGCGGCGTCGGCCGCAACCAGGCGCAGCGCACCGGCGACGGCATCACTTGGTCCAACAGCGCCTGCGGCGAGGTGCCAGGCGCGTTCCGCCGCCTGTTCGGGGGCATCGAACCACGCCGCGAGCACGCTGTGCGCGGCTCGCCGACTCGCAGGAGCGACGAGGTGATACGCAACGGCACGGATCCATGGATCGGTGAACGTGAAATGCGCCCCGACGATGTCGATGAGTCCCAGCGACTCGACGAGTTCGAACCCATCTGGCGGCTCGCCGAGCGACACGAGTGCCCCGCGGACTGCATCGGTGGACCCACCATGTTCCGCGGCAGCCACTGCAAGGGCCCGGCACACCGACTCGCCGTGCGCGCGGAGCCTCATTTGCAGATCGTCAACCAGGGCACCGCTTGGCCTGGGCAGTACCGAGATCGGAGCGGTCCCGGCGCGCTGAGCACCGGTGAGACCTTCAGCCACCGCCACGGCGATGCCTGGATTTCCGTCGGCTACGTCGGCGCATCGTCGTGCGGCATTGTCCGCCACACCACGCGCGATGAGCAATGTGGTGACGGCGGCTGTCGAAAGTGGCTCAAGCCGAACCACGGTCGTGGCCGTTGCCGCGCGATCGTGGAGGCCCGCGCTGATACACGCGATGGCGTCAGCATCGGCGCGGCGCACGGTGAACGCGAGCACCTCGGTGGACGCCGCGTCGAGCAGATGAACATCGTCAATTACGAAGCAGAGCCTTCGTTGCGCCGCCATCGCACAGAACAGTTGGAACGACGCGAGCTTTACCTCGAACGAGTCGACTTGGCGATGATCGAAAGCAACCACCGATCGAAGTGACGACCACGCGTCATCGGCGAGTCGATCTCGAAATGGGGATAACAGCATCGACAGCGCGGCGAACGGCAGCTCACGATCTTCGTCACTTCCGCGCACGCGCAGCACCGTCATATCGCGCTGCGTTGCCTGACGTGCCGCCTCGTCGAGCCACCAACTCTTGCCAGCGCCACGCGGGCCGTGCAGGTGCAGCGCCGCAGCCCTACCGGAGATGGCCGCATCGAGCGTTGCGCTGACGTGATCAACGATGTTCACGTCATTCGCCACGTGTCGCGATCAAGCGAAGGTGGTCGAGTTGCTCAGCGCTCAGCGATTCGAATACCGCGAGCGACGCGACATTCTCACGAAGTTGCTCAGCCGACGTCGCTCCGAAGAGCACGCTCGACAGACGAGGATGCGAGAGCACGAACGAGAAGGCCAAGCTCGTCGGCGTGACGTTCCATTCCTGTGCCAACGAGATGAGTGCTGCGGCCAGCGGGTTGCTGCGCACACCGTCTGGGGTGCCACCTCCGGTTGTGGCGCGCCCGGTTGCCCCATCCGCGTACTTACCGGTGAGAGTGCCGCCAGCCAACACGAACGAGGCAACGAGCCCGATGTTTGCATCTGCAAGCACTGCTTCCATTGCAGGATCTTCAACCCAGCCAGGGTGCGCCACGCTGTAGGGAAGCTGCGCGGCTGCCGGCAACGGCACATCGAGGGCGCGACACGCTGTCACCGCCGCGGCCAGATCGGCGGCCGTCCAATTGCCGATGCCCCACGCCGTCGCGCGACCTGACGAGATCAGCGTTGCCACCTGCGCGACAAGGTCGGCGATGGCAAGGCCGGGCGGCGGCTGCATGCTGTAGATCAGGTCGATGTGATCGAGTTCCATTCGTGCCAACGAAGCATCGAGTTCGCCTCTGGCGTTCTGCTCGGGCCAGAACTCCCACCACAACTTGTTCGCGATGACGACCTCGTCGCGTTCCCAACCGGTAGCGCGAAGCAGTTCGCCGAAGATGACCTCGGAGTAACCGGTGGGAATTGGCGCAGTGCCCGTCTCGTCGTTGTATCTCGCGTCGTCGAGAAAGGTGATGCCGACTTCGCGCGCCGCCATCATGATCGCAACACCCTGCTCGCGCGGAATGCGCTCGAAGGTTCGCCACGATCCAAGCGCGAACAACGACACCTGAAGGCCCGACGATCCGAGCGGACGAGAGGGCAGCGCGGTCATTCGCGAAGAGTACTTGCGAGTGCGGCGTCGGCTGCGTGCCATCCACACATTCCGTGTACGCCTGCACCGGGCGGTGTAGATGCCGAGCAGAGAAACAGCGACGGGTTCGGTGTCGTGTACGAATGCCGCGCGAACGTGGGGCGGAACACCATTTGTAAGCCGTTGTGAGCTCCACCGGCGATGTCACCGCCGACATAGTTCGGGTTATAGGCCTCGAGATCGAACGGCGAAGACCTGTGCCGGGCGAGGACGAGATCACGAAAGCCCGGAGCAAACCGCTCGATCTGCGCTTCGATCGCCTCGGTAGCATCACCGGTGTAGCCGCTCGGCACATGCGCGTAGACCCACAGTGTGTGCTTTCCCGCCGGGGCACGCGTGGAGTCGAACAACGATGGTTGCACCACGAGGACGAAGGGCCGTATCGGCATCACTCCTGCAGCAACGTGAGCCTCCGCCTCGGCCAGTTCTTCAAAGGTTCCTCCCACATGCACCGTGCCGGCATGGCGGCAGGCATCGTTCTCCCACGGCACCGGACCGTCGAGCGCGTAGTCGATCTTGTACGAGCCGGGCCCGTGACGGAACCGACGCAAGCGACTCCGGTAGCTCGCGGGTAGTGCTTCTCCGGCGATCGACGCGAGTTGCGCGGGGTTCGTATCGAACAACGCGACGCGGTGCGGCGGCAGGTCGGCCATCGACCGCACCATTGCATCGACACGAACCTCACCGCCGAGTTCGAACAGGCGCGCGGCGAGGGCGTCGGCAACCGATTGCGAACCCCCCAGCGCGAGCGGCCAGCCGCCCGCATGTGCCGAGCCTGCCAACAGCAGACCGAACGCTGAGGTGAGCGGCTTGTTCAGCGGCAACATGGCATGCGCGGCGCATCCGCCGAAAAGTGCTGCTGCTTCATCGGTGTGAAATCGGCGGACCAACCACGTGGCTGGTTGCAGCGCGTGCAGACCAAAACGAGCCAGCATCAAAGGGTGGCGTGGCACGCTCAGCACCGGCCCGAGCAACTGCGGCAACAGGCGCGGCCAATCTTCTACGAGTCGAAACATGAGGCGCCGCCACGGACGGCTATCCGCACCGAGACCCTCCGCTGTCTCAAAGACATCTCGGTACAACACCGCCGCGCGACCGCCATCGAGTGGGTGAGCCAAAGGGATCTCGGGCACAACCCAGCGCAACCCATGCGCGCCGAGCGACTCGCGCGCCAACGCCGGTGATGACACTCCGAGTGCATGCACCGCAGCGCACACGTCGTGGGTGAAGCCGGGCAACGTCAGCTGCGCTGAACGGGTACCGCCGCCGATGGTGCCCGCAGCCTCAAGCACCAAGACCGAGTGACCGGCCTCGGCGAGTCGCACAGCAGCGGCGAGCCCGTTGGGACCGGAGCCCACAACGACCGCGTCGTATCGTTCGGATGTCATCGCCAGATCGTGTCAGGTGTCGTCGAGGTCACGGGGGGTCACGCCAAGCTGCGCGAGATCTCGCCAAGTGACTGCCAGAGGTCGAAGAGTCGATCGTTGCCTGGACGCGTCACCTTCTCGGAATCATCGAGCAGCAATCGGTTCGGCACGAAACCGCAGCTGATTCTCGGAGTTCTGTCCATCGTGATGAACGAGCCTCCGAAACCGCCCCAGTGAAACGAGGTCGGTGTCGGGCCAGGGAACTCGGCACTGTCGAGTCCGAAGCCGAGACCATATCGACACCAACCGAGCACCTCGTCTTCGGCGTAACTCTGCTCGGTGGTCGCCTGATCGATGATGTCGGTGCTCATGAATCGGCGGCCGTTGAGCTCGCCGCCCATCGCCATCATGGCCCCAATTGTTGCGATGCCTTTGGCTGTGGCGAGACCGCTTGACGCTGGGATGACCGCTGCCATCCGATTGGGGGTCACCCAGTCTCGCGCCTCGAATTCATTGAACGCGCGTTCCCCCATGAGAGTCGGCATGATCACCGGTGTTTGCGGATAGATGAGTTCGGCAACACGCGCTTGGTCGCGTGCATCGCTCAGCCCAAAGTGGAACTCGGCGTTCAACGGTGCCGCGATCTCTGTTCTGAAGAACTCGTCGAAGGGCATTCCACTGAGTCGGCGCACAAGCTCACCAAGGATGAAGCCGAATGTTTGCGGGTGATAGCAGCTGATCGTGCCCGGCTCGTGCCAAAGCGCGGCGGCCTCGAGAACACCAATCATGTGCTGCCAGTCATGCGTCTGGTCCCACGCGATCTGCTGGCCGAAGCCAGGGAGACCCGAGCGATGCACCAACACCTGACGAGTAGTGATGACGCCTTTACCGTTGCTGGCGAACGCAGGCCAATACTGAGCGATCGGCGCAACAAGGTCGAGCAGTCCGCGGTCCACCATCATCAGCGTCGCGATGATCACCATCGCTTTCGATGTCGAAAAAACGAACGAAAGAGTGTCCTGTTCCCACGGCCGTGTGCGTTCACGATCGCGATAACCGCCCCACAGATCGACGACGAATTCACCGTCGAGTGTCGCCGCCAATGAACCACCGAGATCGACCCCCGTCGCGAGGTTGTGACGAAACTTGTCCTCGAGAGCCTGAAAGCGTTCATCGCAGAATTCGTGTACTTCTGCCATCACACCCCCAGACCTGCTATTCACTTCGCCAGCAATTTCCGCGCGGACCGTATCAGACGGAATTTCGGCACCGAACGCTACGCGCGCAGTTTGTGACCGATGTGTTCGATCTGGCCGTCGTCGCGGGCCAACAACGCGTCGTTGTAGTGGCGTTGGCCACGATGATGCACGGCGTCGGCGCGGGCGAACGACAACAAGATCGACACGCGATGTGGACCATCGGCTGAGGTTGGCGGTAATGACACGTGCATCACGTCGCCGTCGTGTAACGAGATGTCACCCGCGTGCACATCGATCGCGATCCCCGTAGGGGCACCGGGTGCATTGCCATCGATGAAGGGGTGGCTGGTCGTATGCGAGCCGGGTAGCGCACGTAGTTCACCGGCTGCTGGGCTTCCGTCGGTGAGGCAGATGGTCATAACGAGTGTCGGACAATTCGCGGCGTGCCCTCCCATCCCGCAGTCGCGATGCCAAGGGAGATCGGCGAGACCTTCGACCATGTTTGGAATCTTCCACAGTGCCGTGACCCCATCAACGTCGTTGCGATACGCGCTGCGCACTTCAAGGCCAGTCGCGGCGACGATCGCCTGCACGTTTGGGTTGTCATACAGCGCGCGCAGGGCCGGTCGGGTGACGCCGTTGAGTACGCGGGTCACAAGTGCGTCGCCATCGGCGTTGCGGCCCCACCACGATGTGCCATCGCCAGGTTGCGCCTCCGCACGAAGCGCCTCAGCTTCGGCGCGCAGGAGAGCAACCTCGTCGGCGTCGAACACACCGCGGGCAACGATGAACCCGACGGTCGACAACTGATGGGCCACTGCACCAGGGTCGGCGACGACGCTCGGCATGTCGAACGCGGCTGTCGGATCGAGCGGCACGCCGTCACGATCACGAAGATCAATGGCCGCCGCGTCGTAGATCGGGCGGCCGTGGAAGATCGCCCGCAACGCAGGTTCCCACCGAATGAAACGCAAAGGATTGCCACGACTGACCTTGGCGCGGTCCTGATAGAGCATTGCTGTGGGCGTATCGAGGTCGGCGGCGAGATCGGCAAAGGATTCGTCGTCGAGTTCAACAACGACGCGTGCCTCATCGAGAATGCCGTGAGCAATCGTCACCGAACCATTGCCCGGCATGTATGTGAACGCACCCGAGCCGGTGACAAAGCTGATCGGTCCGAGCGGAGTTGCGTCTGCACACGCAAGCGCACCGTTACCCGCGGCGAGCCGGCCTGGTAAGTCGGCGAGATGAAACGACTGAAAATCGAATGCCTGCTCCACGCCGAGATTGTGCCACGCCAGCGACCTCGCGCGTTTCACCGAGAGACGCGAATGGAACGCCGAGGAGCGCTACAGCCGTTCGCATTCAGAGCAGCGCATCAATCGCGGCGTCGCTCATACCAACCTCGCGAAGCACTTCGCGACCGTGCTCGCCGAGCAGCGGCGCGTGCCGACGCACTGTTGCTGGCGTTGCCGAAAACCGCGCGGGCGATGGAATCTGGCGGTAGGCACCCATCGTCGGGTGTTGCACCACGGGAAGCTCAGCGACGAGGTCGTCAAGGCTGCGCACAGCTGCGGCCGGGATGTCGTGTGTGCTGCAGAACTCCACCCAGAACTCGGTGGTGCGTGTCGCGATGATCGGTGTGACCAACGCGTAGAGCTCGCCGGCATTGGCCATGCGCGAGCGAGCGGATCGGGCGCGTGGATCGTCGATGAGGTCGTCGCGACCACCCACGCGAAACAGATCGTTGTAGTTGGCCACCGAGTACGGCAGCACGGCCATCCATCCGTTGCTTGTCGCAACGGGTCGGCGTTCGGGCGTGACAATGCGCTGGTATCCCGCTGGGCCGAGTGGCGGTTCGGGAATCGCCGCGCTGCCATGCTCGACCAACGTAAACGAGGTGAGCGCATCGATCATTGGGACCTCCACGAATTGGCCCTCGCCGGTGCGTTCACGATGAAAGAGTGCAGCAAGCACCGCATAGACAAGCGTGAGCCCGGCGACCTTGTCGGCAACCAGCGTTGGCACAAGTGCTGGCGTGCCGGTCTGCAGCGCGAAGGCGTGCGCGATCCCCGAGTTGGCCTGGATCACATCGTCATACGCGGGACGATTCGCGTCGGGCGAATCCGATGGCCAACCGTTCGCCTGACACATCACGATGTCGGGCCGCACCGCGCGCACCGCGTCGTAGGTGAGGCCGAGGCGGCCGAGCGGTGCGGGCCGAAGGTTAGTGACGAGCACATCGCTGGTCGCCGCGATCCGAAGAAACGCATCGCGGCCCGCAGGGTCTTTCAGGTTGAGGCACACGTTGCGTTTATTGCGCAGCAGGTTCAACGAAACGCCCGACATCCCTCGCTCGGGTCCGGGACCCATGATGCGATTGGTGTCACCATGCGCTTCCTCCACCGCAATGACGTCGGCACCGAGGTCGCCCATGATCTGCGTCGCGTAGGGGCCCATCACCACCGATGACAGGTCGAGCACTCGAACACCTGCAAGCGGGCCCGAAGTGGCGTTGCCGCTGATGTCCGCGTCTGTCATTTCGCGTCTGTCATTTCGCGTCGCGCAACAGCGCCTTGAGCGCAGCACTCATTTCGGCACGAACCGGCGCGCCCGATGGCAACATATCCACGGCAGTCAACGACGTGTGGATATGACCACGAGCGGCGATGTGACGCACGCTGACTCCGGCGTCGGTCAACGCCTCGGCGTACGCGATGCCCTCATCGCGAAGTGGATCGAACTCACCGGTCACCACAATTGCGGGAGGCAGATCGGTGAACCGCTCAGCGCGCAACGGCGACGCCTTCGGATTCATTCGATCGTCCGGGTCCGCGTAGTTGTTCCAGAACCATCGCATCAACGACTCGGTGAGGATAAAGCCGCTCGCATTTTCGACGAAGGAGTCGGTGGCCATCGCACCATCGGTGACGGGGTTGAGTAGCAGCTGACCGGCGATGTTCGGCCCACCTGTATCGCGCGCGAGTTGGCACACGACAGCCGCGAGATTCGCACCAGCACTCCAACCTGCGACGGCGAGCGCTCCTGGGATGCCGCCCAAGTCTTCAGCGTGGTCGGCAATCCACTGCGTGGCGGCAAACGCATCGTCGGCGGCAGCCGGGAAGGGGGCCTCGGGAGCGTGTCGATAGTTTGCCGATATCACGATCGCATCAGTGCTCACGCACAGGTCGCGACAGAACGGGTCGTCACTGTCGTGGCTGCCGAACAACCACCCGCCGCCGTGGAAGTAGGCAACCACCGGATGCGGCCCCGGGCTCGCCGGCCGATACAGCCGATACGGCAACGCACCGTCAGCGCCGGCGAGCTCACCGTCGACAATCTCGCCGACATCGGGGCCGGGTGGGCGAACGGCCGACATCGCTGTCGACATGGCTCGCGCCTCGACCGGCGACATTGCCTCCATCGCTGGTATGTCCAACGTAGCCATCATCTCGAGCATGATGCCGACGTCAGGCTGGAGGCGCCGCACGATGCCGTCGGTGCGGTGAACGCCGTTGGGGCCACGGCGTTCAAAGCCGAGATAATCGCGAGCGACAACCTCGTCGCATATCGCTCGATAACGATCGGCACCACCGAGGTACGGCAGAAAGACACGCGGTTTGCCGGGCACATTGGCACCCATGTACCACGAGTTGGCGCGCGACACGAGCGTGATGTTGACGAAGTCACTGCCGTGCAGCACCCATCCCTCCACAGCACGTTCCGTTGGCTCGATGGTCGTTGACCCCTCGGCACGAAGGTGCTGCAAGCAATCTGCGATCCAGTCGACGTGCTGCTCTATCGACACGATCATGTTCGTCAACACCGAGGGACTCCCCGGGCCGGTGATCATGAACAGATTTGGAAAGCCTGCCGCCATCAGCCCCAAGTAGGTGGTGGGGCCATCGGCCCACGCTTCCTTGAGCGTCACGTGGTCGCGGCCTTCGATGTTGACGCCGACGATTGCACCCGTCATTGCGTCGAAGCCGGTGGCAAACACGATCGCATCGAACTCCATCGACGCATCGGCAAGATCGATGCCAGTCTCAGTGATGGTGACGATCGGTGTCGCATGCAGATCGACGAGCTTCACGTGCGGCTTGTTGAACGTGTCGTAGTAGTCGGTGTCGACGCACAACCGTTTAGTGCCGATCGGGAAGCTCTTCGGACACAGCAGTTCAGCCGTCTTTGGATCATGAACCATCGAGCGGATCTTGTTGCGCACGAACTCGGATAGCAGCTCGTTCGCGGCGGGACTTGTCAAATGATCGATGTACGTTCCGAGAAAGCCGATCATGTCTCCACGCACCCACGCGCTCTCGTACGTGCCTTGTCGTTCCTCATCACTGACGGCGAGCGCGCTCAGCACGGCGACCTCCGTGGGTACCCCACTGCTGGTGTGCCGAGCCGCTTCCCGATACTCGGCGCGCCCCTGCGACATCGCGGCCAGCCTCTCGGCCGGGATAGGTCCGTTCTTGGCGGGAATCGAGAAGTTTGGTGTGCGCTGAAAGACCGTCAACTGACTCGCCTGCGCAGCGATGATCGGAATCGATTGGATCGCCGACGATCCGGTGCCGATGACAGCGACCCGCTTTCCAGTGAAGTCAACACCGGCGTGAGGCCAGCGACTGGTGAAGTACACCTCGCCGGCGAAGCGATCAGTGCCTTCGATGTCGACATCCTTGGGCATCGACAGGCATCCCGTGGCCATCACATAAAACTGGCAGGTGAGGTTGGCGCCTTGGGCGGTGCGCAGATGCCACCGTTGCGCGCCTTCATCCCAAGTCGCCGAATCGATGCGGGTACCGAAGTCGATATCGCGGCGAAGGTCGTGTTTGTCGGCGACGTGTTGCGCGTAACGCAGAATCTCAGGTTGCGACGCGTACTTCTCCGACCACTCCCACCTCTCGTCGAGCTCGGCATCAAATGAGTACGAATAGTCGATGCTTTGAATGTCGCAACGTGCGCCCGGGTAGCGGTTCCAATACCAGGTGCCACCTACATCGTCGCCCGATTCCACAACACGCGCCGAGAAGCCCAGCTCGCGAAGACGATGCAGTAAGTACATGCCCGCAAAGCCAGCACCCACGACCACTACATCAACTTCGACATCAACTTCGACATCAACGATGATTGGCCTCGACGTGACCTCAGCTCCGGATCCGTTCACCGACATGGCTCCCTTCGCTCATCGATCCACCCCGTGTTGATCGACAGCTGTCATGTTCGCATAGTGGCTCGTTCAGGCAAGAGGTGGCCCAACTGCGAAAAACGCCGCGACTCGGACACCGGCAAGACCGTGCTACAGCACAACCGGCGGCAGTTCCGACGTTGGTGACGCATAAAGCTCGAAGCGGTGGTACGCAATCTCAATGCGTCGCACGGGGTGAAGCGTTTCATTGACCCGTTGTTGCCGCATTAGGCGCCTGACCATGACCCGCACTCACTCAACGGTGATGGAGCGGTCCCGGCGGCACGCGCCCATCGACGTCCCGAAAGCCGTACTCGACCGCGAGATCGCTCGCAGCAAGCGCGCGCCCTGACCATCGCAACATGTCGGGGTCGGTCGCTATTGCTGTCACTGCTCGGCCGCAGAACCGCGGCGACTCCGCGGCTGATACGTCGAGTCCGGCAGGAAGGTGGCCTCCGGCCTCGGCAACGTCAATGCGTTCCGTGCGCACAAACCCTGGCCACAATGACATCACGGTGACGCCGAACGGTAGGAGTTCGTGCGCGGTGTCTGCGGTGAGACGGTCGAGGGCGCACTTACCCACTCCGTACGCAACATGCCACGCGTATTCCTGCGCGCCCGACGAGCTGATGTTGACAATCAGTCCGCGCCGCGACTCGGTCATCATCCGTGCCGCATACACACTCGCCACGTAAGCCGATCGTGTGCCGACATCGAACATGTCGTCCCAGTTCGAGATCGGCACCTTCCAGAACGGCTGACGTGAGGTGAGCTCGGGCGGGATGAGAAACGCGTTGTTGACGAGCACGTCGATGCGTCCGTGATCGGTAGCAATTCGATCGAAGACGGCCATGACGTCGTCGTCATTGCGGTGGTCGCACGCCATCGCGATGCCGATGCCACCAAGTGCGGTCAGCTCAGCAACGGTCGCGCCGATCGTGCCCGGCAACGGATGATCGCGCTCCGATGTTGATCGACCGGTGATGTAGACGGTTGCACCGCGTGCACCGAGTTCCAACGCGCAACCTTTACCAATGCCTCTACTTGCACCAGTCACGAGGGCCACCTGTCCGGCGAGATCGCCGCGTGATGACTCAGTCATCGCCAACTCCTCAACCGCTGCGCCGCGGGGTCGTCAACAACCCGAACCTCATGCCCGAGCTCAATCACCGTCTCGCCGCCATCCCATTGCGGCCAGTCGCCGAGAGGTTCGCACGACGGCCGCCCCGTCGTCGCAAACGCGGCCCACGCGCGACGGAGGCGCAACGAGAGTCGATCGGCTGCAGGATTGTCGACAGCGGCTGCGAACGCGCGCCACTCGGCGACGTCGAGCGTGCCGAAGTGAAATGGCAGATCGACCGCGTGGCATGCCCGATGTTCGGCCGACTCCCATGTGAACGTGGCGCGCCACACTGCGATATCGCGATGACGGTGATGTTCGGCGATCAGCAGCGCAGGGAGCTGCAGGTCGATGTCGGCAATCGCCAATACGAGGTCGTCGCCGCACGCCGTGAGTCCGCGGTTGACGCCTTCGGCATCGAGGCCAAGCGCGCGGCCCTTGCCAGTGAGCATGCCCAGCGCATAGTCGCGGGGTAACTGCGGGACTGCCGAACGGAACAACTCCATCTCGTTCGCGGTAGTGCACACCACCATTGGCACTGGTGCAAGCGCACCTTGGGCGATTGCCTCTAGCGGCGTCAGCGCAACGACATCACCATCGACCCACGGATGAAAGGGCATCATGCCCACCGACATCGCGAGATCGGCCACCGCCTTGTCCTGCACATCGAGCAACTCGTCGACCGTCGTGCTGGCGAGGTCGTCCAGGCAGCGGACGCCGGCAAGTTCGAGTACGCGCTCGCCCACCTGCGCGGCGGTAATCGCTGTGAGTGTCGTGGTCGGTGAACCGCTGAGCAGGATGGCCCGCAAGCAGTTGAAGTCAGGATCGGTCAACAGGTGCATGATCGCGCCAGCTCCGGCTGACTCGCCCATCACCGTCACCTGTTCGGGATCGCCACCGAACTGCGCGATGTTGGCGCGTACCCACGCCATACCGGCCAGCAGATCGCGCAAACCGAGATTGGTCGGAACGCCCGGAGCAGAGAGGAACCCGAGTAGACCGATCCGATAGTTCAGACCAACGACCACGATGTCACCGTCGGCACACAGGTGACGGCCGTCGTACGTTGGCAGGCCAGCACCACCAACGCGGAAGCTGCCACCGGGAATCCAAATCAGCACCGGCCGACGACCCGCGGTATCTGGCGTGAACACCTCGGCCGTCAAACAGTCCTCGCTCGTTGCGTGCGGCGTCATGCCCGGCACGAGATCGAGTCCCTCACTGCGTTGCGGCGGTGCGGCACCCGAACGCGTTGCGTCGCGCGCCGTCGCCCACGGTGTTGGCGCCAACGGCAGACCAAAACGCGACGCCGTCGCGTACGGCACGCCACCGAAGTGATAGATCTCACGTTCCTGCGCGCCACCCACAACCACTGTTCCGACAACGTCGCCTGCAGCGGTGGCGACCGTCGACATCAGAACGCGTCCGGATCGCGTTGTATTGCTTCGGGCACCGGATGATCGAACAACGCCGACGCGTTGGCCCACGTGATCTTGGTGACGGCATCGTCAGCCAGACCAGCGAGCTCTCGACGCAACGTGTCTTGCGTGCCAGGCCATGTTGAATCGCAATGCGGATAGTCGGATTCCACGAGGATGTTGTCGATGCCGATCACATCGTGTTGCCTGAACGATGACGGATCGTCGATCGCGCAGAACCAGAAGTTTCGACGAAGCGTGTCGGCTGGGCTCAGCTCGATGTCGTTCCATGTGCCGTACATCGAGTCGTACCTACGCACGTGATCAAGACGATCGAGCAGACCCGCCACCCAACCAATGCCGCCTTCTGACATGCAGATCTTCAGATCCGGAAAACGAACCGGCAGCTTCGAGTACAACCAATCGACCGCAGCGAACATCGCGTAACCGAAGAACAACACACCAATCGTGTCGCTCGGCGCATCGGGCGACGTGACCGGCGACGTCCCCGACGAACCAACGTGCAGGCACACCACCGTGCCGGTCTCCGCGCACGCCCGCATGAGCGGATCCCAGTAGCCCGTGTGCAACGACGGCAACCCCAACAGATGCGGGGCCTCCGAGAACGTCATGGCGCGAAAACCGCGCGTGGCATTGCGCCGAACTTCGGCCGCGGCGATCTCGGGGTCGAGCAGGTATGGCAGTTGCATCGGGATCATCCGCCCCGGCGTGTGCGCCGCCCACTCTTCGATCATCCAGTTGTTCCATGCCCGAACGCATGCCAGCGCCATCTCCGGGTCGGCCGCGAGTTGCTGCAAGCGTTGCCCCGCGAAACCGGGCAGGAACGACGGGAAGCACAACGAGGCATACACGCCGTTGAGATCCATGTCCGCGATGCGCGCGCCGATATCCCACGCGCCGCGGCGCATTTGATCGAAGCGCGTTGGTTCGAAGCTGTACTCACTCACCGGTCGGCCAACGACCGCGTTGAAACCCACGTTGGGTAGCTCGTGGCCCTCGAACAACCATGCCTCGCTGCCATCGTCGCGGGTGACAATGCGCGGGCCGCGCTCGACAAGGTGCGTGGGCAAACGACCCTCGAACGCGTGAGGGGGTTCGACGATGTGATCGTCGACCGAGATCACGGTGAAGAACCGTTTCGCACGCTCAGGCTCGGGGAGGAAGGTGACCCGGCCCGGTTCGGCGAGCGTGAAGTCGCGTCGCGATTGCAGATCTTCGAGTGACATTCCCATCAGTTCAATACCTCCGGTTCGACGGCAAGCAGTTGACGTACCGCACCATTCCAATAGACAGGTGCGGCGCGTTCATTGAGTGACGCCTTCAGCTGACGCTGCGCGTTCGCAGCAATCGGGATAGCCGTGGCACCCATTGCGCGAACCTGCCAGTGCAGCATGCACGCGCGTTCGAACAGCACCGACTTGTACACCGCCTGCTCGATCGTGGGTGCCGTCACGATGACGCCGTGACTCACAAGCAGAGCAACCGACGCCCCGCCGATTCGATCAGCCAACGTGGCGCCGAGGTGTGCTGCGTCGACTTCGCCGTCGTATTCCGATACCAGCACCATCTCGCCCGACAGGATCGACGAGTTCTGATGCACGATGTCGGGTAGCTCGCCGATCGCGGCAAGCGTCGACGCGTACGGCGGGTGATTGTGCACGATCACCCGCGCATCAGCACGAGTGCGATGAAGCTCGGTGTGGATGTGTACCGCTGGCGTCACGTCGAGCTCGCCATCGATCACCACGCCGGCGGCATTGATGGTGAGAATGTCGCGGGCACACACTTCGCCCCACCACAGACCCCATGGGTTGACGAGGAAATCATCACCGTGCGCGACCGTGATGTGGCCGGTGAGGTTCTCGACGAAGCCGACGTCGTCGAGGTGTCGTAACGCGATCGCCAACTCTTGCGCAGGGGTCAGTTCATAGGGGACGGCAGGCAGCCGTTTCGGCGCCCACGCGGCAAGCCCGCCTTCACGTTTGTCACCTGTCATCGATTCCCCTCACCGAGCAGTCTGCTTCATTCAAACACCCCAAAGGAACGTGTGATCTAATTGCAGCGTGCTGCCAGGTGCCGACCCTGAGGACGACGCCTATTACCGTGCGCAAGGTTGGTGGAGCGCGGCCACCCTCTCGGATCGCGTCGGTGCGCTTGCCAACGAGCGCGGTAGCGAGCCCGCGTATCACTGGGACGGCGCGACGATCACGTGGCGCGGCTACTCAGATCTCGCCGACGCCGTTGCATCCCGAGTGGTCGGCGAAGGCCTCGCGCCCGGCGAACGAGCGCTGGTGTGGTTGCCCGACGGAGCTGCGGTGCACGGTGCGTTCCTCGGCTGCGAACGCGCGGGCGTCGTGGCGGTCGGCGCGGGCTGGCGAACCGGGCTACGCGAGCTCGCCTATCTCGCCGAACGCAGTGGCGCGCGAGTCGCAGTTTTTCCAGCCGAAACCCCACTCGGTTCTGCTTCCGAGGTTGCTGCACGACTCGGCCTTCGGTCAGTCGTCATCATCGACGACATCCAGAGTTCGCCACGTGTCGATGACGGCCCGATACGTGCGTTCGCCGGTCGCTCGATCGGGCCATCGCAGTTGTGGATGTTGAACTCCACGTCGGGTACCACCGGTTTGCCGAAGTGCGTGATGCAAACGATGAATCGCTGGGCCTACTTCCATCAGAAGGCCGTCGAGTTCGGAAGTCTCGACGACACCGACGTGTGGATGAGTGCAGTGCCGACACCATTCGGCTTCGGGCTCTGGACATCGCACGTGAGCCCGACGTTGCTCGGTACGCCATGTGTCGTGTCGGCACGCTTCGACGCCCAACAGGTTGTTACCGACATCGTTGCGAACCGGGTGACCGTGCTCGCCGCGGTGTCGTCGCAGTTCGTGATGATCCTCGACGCCGCCGGTGACAGTGATCTGTCGTCGTTGCGTGTGCTGTTCACAGGCGGCGAGGCGATCTCGGCAGTACGTGCGAGGGAGTTCGAGCAACGCACAGGATGCCGAGTGCTCAACTTCTATGGTTCGAACGAGACCGGCATGCTCTCGGGTACCCGTTCCACAGATCCGCTCGAACGCCGCCTCACGACTGCGGGGCGAGTGGTGCCCGAGATGCACGTGCGCCTGTACGACAGCGACGGCAGACGCGTGTCCGGTGATATCGGCGAGGGTCGTCCCGCATGTAAGGGTCCTGCGACCGCGCTCGGATATTGGGACGACGACGCCAACCGCGAGTTGTTCACCGCCGACGGCTGGATGTTCATGGGCGATGTCGTGCGCATCGACGACGACGGATGGTTGAGTGTGATCGCACGCACCGCGGACTTCATCATCCGGGGCGGCAAGAACATCTCCGCACCCGCAGTTGAAGAAGAAGTCGCAACACATCCCGCAGTGGCGCTCGCCGCGGCCGTTGCCGTTCCAGACGAACGACTCGGTGAACGCGTCGGCGTCTTTGTGGAACTGCACGCCGGCTGCGAGCTCGATCTCGCCGGTCTCACCGAGCACCTCGCCGTTCGCGGTGTGAGCCGCGAATGGTGGCCGGAGTACCTCTGGGTTCTGCCGCAGCTTCCTCGGTCCGCGGGAGGCAAAGTCGCCAAGGCGGAACTGCGCGACCTCGCCCGGTGAGCAGCGAGACGAACGGGCGACGTAGACAACCACAATCGGGCCGACGTTCGAATGGTCCATCGACGCCCGCTCATGGAATGATCGCTTGACCGATCCAAGGTGGTCGATCGCCGCAGAGGAGGCCTGATGTCGTTGCGAGGTGTCGCGTTCATCGCCGGTGCGTACGAGCATCCACGGCGCAACATTCCAGATCGTACGGTCGCGCAAATTCATGCCGAAGTTGCGATTGGTGCATTGGCCGACGCCGGGCTGAGCATGAGCGACGTGGATGCGTATTACTGCGCCGGTGACGCACCCGGCTTTGGCCCCATCTCCATGGCCGAGTATCTCGGTCTGCGATGTCGCACGTACGACTCCACTGAAAGCGGTGGGTCGTCATACCTCGTTCACGTCGGTCATGCAGCGGCTGCGATTGCAGCCGGTCACGCAAGCGTTGCACTGATCACACTCGCTGGAACGCCACGCAACGGTGGCAACCAGCCCGGAGCGGGGTCAGCCTTTTCGACGGCACCGGAGGCCGAATTTGAAAACCTGTGGGGTTCATCGGTCGTGGGCAATTACGCGCTTGCAGCACGTCGCCACATGTACGAATTCGGCACGACCAGCGAACAACTCGCGGAGATCAAGGTGGCCGCGTCGGTACACGCGCAGCACAATCCGAACGCGGCGCTGAGAGATGTGGTGAATGTTGAGGAGGTCGTGTCCTCGCCGTTGGTTGCGGACCCGTTACATCGTCTGGACTGCTGCGTCATCACCGACGGCGGCGGCGCCATCGTGGTCGTGGCGCCGGAGATCGCGGCCAAGCTCAAGCGCCCCAAGGTCAAGCTGCTGGGCGCCGGCGAGTTCGTGAAGACGCAGATGGGCGGCAAGGTCGACCTGACGTATTCCGGCGCGCGCTTCAGCGGCGCGGCCGCCTTCGGCGAAGCAGGCGTGAAGCCCTCCGACATCAAGTACGCCTCGATCTACGACAGCTTTACCATCACGGTGCTGATG
>JANLPV010000081.1:0-44058 GCA_031367435.1 Actinomycetes bacterium
TGCGCGGTTGCATCTACCGACTCGACCGGTAGGCGATGTGCAGGGCACTGAGACGTGGCCCGTGCGATTTGTGGACTTCGATGTGCTCGGACATGTGAACAACGCGGTCTATTGGTCGATCGTCGAAGAACACTTGGCGCGCCGCCGCGATGTTCGCGCACCGATGACCATCACCCTCGACCATCGCGATGCGGTCGATCCTGGAGCTGAGATGTCCGTCACGGTGGCTGCCACCGAGCACGGTTTCGATCTGTGGGTCACCACTACCGGCGGCCGAGTCGCAGCTGTCATTCGCGCCAGCATCGACTGAGCAGCATCGACTGAACAGCATCGACTGAGCCATTGTCGCTCGATTCGCGCTCGTGCTACTCGCTGAGTACGTACTCGAACACGCCGTTGCTGTCGCTGCGCTGCATCTCGCCGTTGAGGCGCAGATGCTCGAGGTGAGCAAAGGTTTCGCTGTCGGCCATGGCACCTTGCACTCGCGGCGAGAACAGGTGCGTTGACATTTCCATCACACTTGCCGGACGAGCGAGATCGATTGAGGTCGTGCGCAGCTTCTCGAGGCGACCCTCGTGATGGACCTTGATCTCTTGCGCGCGTCCGGCCAGATCGGCGAACGGTTGGCCGTGTGCTGGGAGGGCGATCTTCACTTGCGGGCCGTACGTGGCGACCTTGTCGAGCGAATGGAAGAACGCGCCGAGCGGATCTCGACTGGTGCCCATGCCGCCGATGTGCGGTGTGATGGTTGGCAACACATGATCTCCGCAGAGCATGCAGCCCTCAGTTGGGTCAAACAGACAGAGGTGATCGTCGGTGTGTCCTGGCGTGTGCACGGCCACCCAATCGCGCCGGGCGAGACGGATCGTGTTGGCTTCATCGAGCCGGACCGTTGGCACCGGCATCTTGCGCATGTGCGGGAAGGTGCGAGCCGCGCGGAACCAGAGACGTCGCTTAAGCGGAATATCGACACCTGGGCCGCCCCACGGCGTGGTCTCCCACGGAAACCGGCGAACATGCTCGAACGGTTCTTCGGGAGGTAGTTCGGCGGCATCGACTTCGGGGACGTGCGCCATATCTTCGACGTCGACATCGGGGGGCTCGGTGGGATCCCACATCATCCGAAACTTGCGGTGCGTGACGATGTCTGCGCCGGTCTGCGCGTGCAACCAACCTGCGCCGCCGAAATGATCTGGATGACTGTGCGTGACGATGACAGTATGCACACGCTTCAGCGGATAGCCGGCCGCCTTCAGCCGGGCTTCAAGCGCGATGTATGAGTCCTTACTCGGCAGACCCGGATCGACAACGGCGACGCCGCGTTCGTCTTCGAGCAGGTAGCAATTGACGTGACCCAGGCCGGGCATTGAGATGGGTAATTGGCTGCGCAAAACACCCGGAGCAAGCTCGATGATGTCTTGCGAGGCGGGCTCCTGCTCTTGCTTGCGAGGGCGCGCCGCCTGTTCGGTCATGCCTGCACGGTACTGCCGGAGCTGGCGACACAGCGAGTGGTGTGACTACTTCGCGATCGGGGTGGTTTGAGCGATCGGCACAAACACACGCTGGCGGTAGAACTGAAGTTCGGAAATGCTGGCGCGAATGTCGTCGAGCGCGCGATGGGTGCCGTTCTTGTGCGGCAGATCGTTCTTTACGTTCGGATACCAACGCCGCACCAGCTCTTTGACGCTCGACACATCGATGCTGCGGTAGTGCAGCCAATTCTCGATGTCGGGCAGATACGCGGTGAGGAAGCGGCGATCCATGCCGATCGAGTTGCCACACAACGGCACCGTCGATGCCTCGGGCACATGTTCCTTGATAAACGCGAGGGTTGCGGCACCAGCGGCCTCGAGGCTGACGGTGCTCGACCGGATGGAAGCGAGCAGTCCGCTACGGGTGTGCATGTCGACGACAAATGGGTCCATCTTTGCAAGGGCGTCCTCGGGCTGATGAATGACGAGGTCGGGTCCCTCGGCGACGATATTGAGCTCGTTGTCCGTGACGATTGTTGCAATTTCAACGATGACATCTCGTGTGGCGTCGAGTCCGGTCATTTCGAGGTCCATCCACACAAGCATCGCAACAGGCTACCCATCTCAGGTTGGTGCCGGGGCGGGCGAAGCACTGCCGAGAAGTAGCCTGATGGCGATGTCAGAAACTCTCGCCCTCCTGAATCCGGCAACTGAAAAGCTAATCCTGAACCAGCCACTCGCCACCGCGGCCGACGCCGACGCCGCCATTGCGCGAGCCGCAGCAGCGCTTCCGACGTGGCGGTCGATGGCACCGCTTGATCGCATCAAGATGATGCGCCGTTTCGCCGACACTGTCGCGGCACACGCCGATGAACTGGCGCTGCTCGATACGAACAACATGGGTATGCCAATCGGCAACAGCCTGTGGTGTGCCAATGCCGCTGCCGACGTGTTGCACTACTACGCCGGATGCATCGACAAGTTCACTGGCTCCACGATTCCGGTGGCCGGTGGTGTGACCATGACCTTCCACGAGCCGCTTGGTGTGGTCGGAGTCATCACGCCATGGAACTTCCCGATTCTCATCGCGGCATGGAAGATTGGTCCTGCGCTCGCGTGTGGAAACACAGTCGTGATCAAGCCCTCCGAGCTCACGCCGCTCAGCACGATCCGCCTTGGTGAACTCGCGCTCGAAGCCGGCTTGCCCGAGGGCGTCCTCAACGTCGTCGTTGGCACCGGTGCCGAAGTCGGCTGGCGTTTCGTCGAGAACCCCGCTGTGCGCAAAGTGGGTTTCACCGGCAGCACAGTCGTTGGTAAACGGATCATGGCCGGTTGCGCAGATCAGGTGAAACGGGTCACGCTCGAGCTTGGCGGCAAGAGCGCGAACATCGTGTTCGCCGACGCCGATCTTGAAGCCGCTGCTGCCTCCGCGCCGGGCGCAGTGTTCGACAATTCCGGACAGGACTGTTGCTCGCGTAGTCGGGTGCTCGTGCAACGCGAGGCGTACGACCGCTTCGTCGAGTTGTTCATACAGGCCTCACGACAATTCGCAGTCGGCGATCCGCACTCACCCGAAACTGCGATGGGCCCTCTGGTCACGGCAGCTCACAAGGCCAAGGTGCAAAGTTTCCTACACGACGTCGACGTGCTCTGGACCGGGTCGGCGCCGGCGGGCGCTGGCTTCTGGATGCCCTGTCATGTTGTTGCATCTGATGGCGATTCGCGCATCGCTCGCGAAGAGGTCTTCGGGCCCGTCGCAGTGGTGATTCCGTTCGACACCGAAGCCGACGCGATAGCAATTGCAAACGACAGCGAGTACGGCCTGTCGGGTTCGGTGTGGACGCGCGACGCCAGCCGCGCGATGCGCATGGCTCGCGGTATCGATACCGGCACCTTGTCGATCAACAGCAACTCATCGGTGCGCTTCAGCACACCATTCGGTGGGTTCAAGCAGAGCGGTCTCGGACGCGAACTGTCGATGGAAGCGCTCAATCACTACAGCGAACTGAAGACCGTGTTCTGGGCCAGCTGATGGTGCTCTTCGTACTCTTCATCGCGGTACCCATTGCCGAGTTGTTCACGTTTGTGCGGGTGAGCGATGCGATCGGATTTTGGAATTCACTTGGACTGATCGTGCTGATCTCAATGTTGGGCGCGGCGCTTGTGAAGCGTGAAGGCCTGAAGGTCTGGCGACGGTTCAGCGAGCAGGTGCAGGCCGGACAAATGCCATCGCGCGAGATCGCCGACGGAGTGTGCCTCCTGGCAGCCGGAGCGCTCATGCTCACGCCGGGTTTTCTCACCGACATCGTTGGGTTGCTGTTGCTTGCCCCACCCTCGCGGGCGATCGCGCGGCGTTGGCTGATGAAGCGTCAGGGCCTCGGTGGTCTCGGCCGGAGTCGCATCATCCGAGCCACCTATGGTGGGCACGTGACCGATGTAACCGATGTAACCGATGTAACCGATGTGACCGAGATTCGCGGCGAGCTCGACAAGTGACCGACACCGCGGTTGTTGCTGCGGTGCCAATTAAACCCGCTGCCACCGTGATGCTGGTGCGAGACACGGTTGGGCACGACGGCATCGAAGTCTTCATGTTGCGGCGTACGTTGCAGGCCGCGTTCGCCGGTGGCATGTATGTGTTTCCGGGTGGCCGCCTCGATGAAGTCGATGGTGGTGCTGCGATGGAGGAGATGTGTGATGGCCTCACCGACGCGCGCGCCAGCGAATTGCTGCAGATCGAACACGGCGGGCTGGCGTATTGGGTCGCGGCGATACGCGAGTGCTTCGAGGAGGCCGGCGTGCTTTTGGCGCGCTCAGCAATCGGTGGCGATGAGGTGCGTTTCGACGAGCCAGCCATTGAGGATCGATTCAACACGGCCCGGCATGCGGTGCACGATGGCAAGCTCGATCTGATCGAGCTGTGTTCTACCGAGGGGCTTCGGCTGATGACCGACAGCATTCATTACACGGCGCACTGGATCACGCCGCTCGGCGAGTCGCGTCGGTTCGATACGCGTTTCTTTGTGGCTCGTGCGCCCACCGCGCAAGAGCCGTTGCACGACGACAGCGAAACCATTGCCAGCTTGTGGGTGCGTCCGGCCGACGCACTTGAGCGCCAACGCGTGGGCGAGTTACTGATGTTGCCGCCGACGATCGCCTGTTTGAGGTTCCTCGAATCACATGCCACCGCCGACGCCGCCCTCGCGGCCGCGGCCACTATCGGAGTGCCGCCGCGCATCCTGCCAAAGGTCAGGTTCGCGGAACCCGGAGGCCGGATCGAGGTTGTGCTGCCAGGCGAACCTGGCTACGACGAGATGAGTTGACGCTTGGCGGGTGAGTTCCGCAGAGTCGACGATAGCCACGTGGCGAGTGTGTCAGCCCCTTCCTACCGGATCACAAAGCGGCAATTCGTGAAACGGTGGGCCGCCTCCGCCCACGGTCCGAGGGTTTCGGGTACCCAGCGGGCAGTTCCGAAACCTTCGTAACGGGCCGAGGTCAGGGGGTGAGGTCGCATCGGCCAGCGGGCGTGTTCACCCAGTTGGTTTGGATGAGATAGTCGCGGCTACCGAGCTTCATGTTCGCCATGGCGGCACCCACCTTGTACACCTTGCCGTAGGTCCAGGCGCAACGATCGGCGTTCTCCTCACCACGGGCTGTGTGCCACCCACGCATCGTCGGATCAGTGACGGCCTCGTCGAGTTCGTGGTAGATGGTGCTCGCCATCGCGTCGGCACCGACGTCGCTGTTCGGCGACACCGACTGGGGCGAGCAACCCCGCACACGCGGACCGCTCGGGTCACCGATGAAGGCGAACTTGATGATCGCCCCACCGATGCGGGCGAAGCTGTGCCAGCCGCAGTACTGGGTGAGGAAGCCCTCCTTCGTGACCGCGGAACTGGTGAGCACCATGTAGACACCGTTCGGGTCCTTCGGGAGTGCGTTCTTGGTGATGGCGTTCTCCACCACGTTCTGGATCTGGGCGTCGGTGAGGTTCTTGACGCCCACCGAGCCCGCGTCGTCCATCTGGGCCGCCAACGACGGGCCAGCGACCGCGGCACCGCTGGGCGCCGGATAGCCCTTGTTGACGTTCCAGTAGGGAGAGTCGAGATGACCGAGGAAGTCGGTGAGCACGGCACGGCGAGCTGCCCGGTTCGACCAGTCGCCGTACCAAACGACGTACAGCTTCACCGGGCCGGTCATCACCGGGCCGCTGTAGTACTTCATCGGCTCGGCGCCCGCGTGCTCGTGGCCGCGGGAAAGGGCGACGGTGGGCATCGGGTGCACGCGTGGTTGGGGCGAAGCGTGGCCGACCGACGGGACCGCGGCGAGCACCGCCGTTGATGCGGCCACGGCGAGCGCGGCTCGACGGAACAGGAACATGAACATGAGATACCTCCGCGTGTGGGTGACGGGCGGGACGCAACGCATCCGACACGGGCCGACAGGGGCCGAGGCACGCCGGTGGGAAACCGACGAGGCCACGATAACGACGGACGTGACAACTGCAACGTCAAATTAGTTAGTGAGGCGAAGAAACTTGTGGCACACTGGACCCATGCCCGAACCCGACCCGACCAACGCCGACCAAGTGGCCAGTCGGCTCCGGTTCGCGGTGGCGCGCATGGCACGGCTACTGCGTCAGCAGGACCAGGGTCAATTCGGCCCAACGCTCGTCGCTGCGCTCGCCACCATCGAACAGCACGGCCCGATCACGCTGGGAGAGCTGGCTGCTCGCGAGCAGGTCGCTCCGCCAACAATCACCAAGGTCGTCGAGAAGCTCGTGGCGAACGGCCTCGTCACCCGCACCACCGACATGGCCGACCGCCGGGTGAACCGAGTGGCTCTCACCAACAAAGGTGCCAGGCACCTGGCCACGAATCGCACGAAACGTACAGAGTGGCTTGACTCACGGCTTCGCGACCTTGAGCCAGAGGATCACGCTGCGTTGGTCGCCGCGCTGCCCGTACTGGAGTGCCTGATCGAAGTGCACGAACTGCGGCCGTGACCGACCTCATCGAGCCCGACAAATTCGCCGACGTGCGCGTCAACACGTTCGCGTCAACACGTTCGCGTCAACACGATCGCGTCAACACGTTCGCGTCGATGCGATCCAGAAACTTCCGTCCCCGTTCGCGAAGAAGAATGCGAGTAGACCCACCGTCACCGCCGAAAGTGCGACACGACCGCACAGAATACTCGCTCAGAACGACACCACCGTCGCCGACAGACCCCGCGCGCCGGCTACCGGCACGTGGTGGGTGCTCTCGCGTTGCATCCGGATCCGAGCAGCGTGGACCGTGGACTGCGCCAGCCGCGCCACCCGGCAAAATCCGTCACTGACAACTGCACTTGTTAAATAGATGTTGCAGATCATCGATACAGTTGTCAGACTAGGTATCATAATAACAATCAAGCTTGTGATATAAGATCTGTAATACCAAGCTGTGGTGATGAAATCACAGGTAGAGATGGTGACCTCATGAACGTACAACGGCAGCTGGCCCGACGCCGGCTCGACGAACGGCTTGCGCTCACCCGCAAGGCCGACCTAACACCGCCACGGGCGGGCTGGCTACGAGCGATCCGTGACGCGCTCGGGATGCCGGCGCGGCACGTGGCCGGCGAGCTCGGCGTGAATACCAATGCGGTGTTCGCGATGGAGCGTTCCGAGCAGGCCGGCAAGATCCGGCTCGACACGCTGCGCCGCGCCGCCGACGCGCTCGACTGTGATGTCGTCTACGCTCTCGTGCCGCGCTCGAGCTTGGCAGGCACCGTCGAAGCGGCCGCCGGCCGGGCCCTGCGTCGCAGCACCGAGACGGTGCGCCGCACGATGATCCTCGAAGATCAGGGCCTCGACAACGAAGAGCTCGCCGCTCAAGAGCGCGTCCTGCTCAACGAACTGATCGACTCGCGCGACCTGTGGCGGGCCTGACCGAACCGGTCCCCGGGGCGACACCGCTTGACGAGGACGACCTCGCGGGCATGATTCCTACCTGGGTGACGACCCGCGCCGACCTCGACGCGGTCGAGAACGACGGGATCCAGCGCGCCGTGCTGTGGGTGTTCAGCTCGCGGGTGCGGTACACGATCGAGGCCCTGCTGACCGCCACGTTCGCAGACCGGCTCCACAACCGCATGTTCGGTATGGTGTGGCGGTGGGCTGGCCAGCGCCGCCAGCGGGTCACCAACATCGGCGTCGAGCCGTACCAGATCACGACGAAGCTGCGCGATGTGTTAGAAGACGCCGCGTACTGGCACACGCACGCGGATGGCGGGTTCACGCCCGTCGAGGTCGCCGCTCGTCTTCATCATCGCCTCGTCGCGGTGCACCCGTACCCGAACGGAAATGGCCGCCATTCTCGCCTTATGGCTGACGCCTACCTGCACCGCTGCGGCCTGGTACCGTTCGGGTGGGGTGGCCTCGACCTGAGCGCGGCGACCGAGTCGCGCGCCCGTTACATCGAAACCCTGCGCGCTGCCGACGCCGGCGATTACGCACCACTGATCAAGTTCGCGGCCGCACCAGGCGCCCCGTCGGGCGGTGAGCCGGAGGCCGCGGCCCGCCACCGCGCCGAACCGTCGACCCCGCCAACTCGTGCATCGGATCATGGAACGCCATGAGCGAACGCCGGAGATCCCGCGGAACCCCGTCCGTCATCAGGTGGCCATCGAACCCGCGCGCGCCTAGCTCCAGCGAGTGCATAACCGGCCAAGTCGTGCGCGACGACTGCTTCGACATCCACACAGAACGCCGGCTCCGCGAGCGTTCTGGCAGTTGGGATGTGCCCTTTATGGCACGGATCAACTGCCAATCCCCCCATCACCCGGAAATACCGATCGGCGCGTATGAGGCGGTGTGACAACGTGGGAAATTCCCGCGATGGTTGTTGCGGCGTGGTGGATTTTCCACCGCGGTGGTGGATAATCCACCACGAGGCTCAGGCTTTGTCGAATGCGGCTGCGACTGCGGCCAACATGCGCGCCGAGCAGCCCGACATGTTCACCGGTGGTGCGATGTCGTTGATGATGCGTTGCGCGATCGAGCGGAACACGGTGGCTGCGAAGCCGCCATCGGCCGATAGCGACACGGGCACGCCCGCGTCGCCGCCGGCGCCGACCGAAGCCTCAAGCGGTACCTGACCAAGCAGTGGCACGCCGATTTCATCGGCGAGGGCCTGGCCACCGCCGACGCCGAACAACGGATACGACTCGCCGTGATCACAGGTGAACGAGCTCATGTTCTCGATGACGCCTGCCACCCGTAGGAAGCTGCGCCTGGCCATGTCGGCGGCGCGGCTGGCCACCTTCTGCGCGGCCAAGGCGGGTGTGGTGACGATGATGAGATCGGTACGGGGCAACATACGCGCCAAGCCCATCTGCACATCGCCGGTGCCAGGAGGCATATCGATGAGGAGATAGTCCATCTCGCCCCACGCGACATCGCGCAAGAACTGCTCAACAGCCTTGGTGAGCATGAGCCCGCGCCACATCAGCGCGGTGTCCTCGTCGACGAGGAAGCCAGTGCTCACAACCTTGAGCTCGCCCGTGCCGACCTTCAACGTGTTCGGGATGATCTTCGGGCGATCTGAACCCTCTACGGCCTGCGCTTCGAGACGGTCGGAGATGCCGAGCAGGCGTGGAACCGAAAAGCCCCAGATGTCGGCGTCGAGCACGCCAACGGTCAGTCCCTGCGCAGCGAGCGCGGCGGCCAGGTTCACCGTGACCGAGCTCTTGCCAACGCCACCCTTACCGCTCGCGATTGCGAGGATGCGGCACGATTGAGGAACTTCGGTATCTGGGGCGTTCTCGCGGGCAGACCAGCGTGCCTTGAGCATCACCTCACTGCGCTCGTCGCTCGTCATCTCGCCCCATTCGATGCGCACATTGCGCACCGCTGGATGCAGCGCGACTCGCGACTCCACATCCTTTTTGATTTGACCACGAAGTGGGCAACCGCCGATGGTGAGCTTGACCCAAACGGTGACATCGACGCCGCCCGTTGAGTCGGCGGGCGACACGACAACATCGGGCACCATGCCGAGCGACACGATGTCGGAACCGAGTTCTGGGTCGATGACGGCTTTGAGTAATTCAAAGATGTCGTCTCGAGTGGGAACCGGGGGGGTGGTCGCGCTCATACGAAAACCTACCGTAGGGCTCGCGGTTATCGACCGGCGGTAATCAGCGTCCAGTGATCGACGTCGGGGGCAAATGCCGATATCGTTGCGAAGCACCGTCTCTCCGAGGAGGATCACATGATCACGTTGACCGATACCGCAGCAAGCAAGGTAAAGGAATTGTTAGCAGCCGAGGGTGCCTCTGACCTGGCCCTGCGCGTTGCCGTTCGCCCGGGTGGCTGCAGCGGTTTCTCGTACGAGATGTTCTTCGATGGCGACATTGCCGCCGATGATGAGCAGGCCGAGTTTGGCGAGGGTGTTCGCGTGCTGGTCGATCCGGCGTCAGCGCAACTGCTGCTCGGTGCCTCGCTCGATTACAAAGATGGCTTGAACCAGGCCGGGTTCAACATCATCAACCCCAACGCATCACGTAGCTGCGGCTGCGGTCAAAGCTTCAGCTGAGCCGACGGCTCAGTCATTTGCTTCTTCACCCGCAGGTCACTTCACCAGCGGGTCACTTCACCAGCGCGTCGAGTGTTTCATTGAGTTCGGTCGCGTCCCAGATCGCGTCGAGCCGCGACACGATGTTGCCGGTGGCATCTGCCAGCCAGATCACTGGCTCGTAGGTGAGGTGGTACGCGTCGACTGCTGGTGCCGACACTGTGGCTGTGTCGTCGGCGTAGACATCGGCGTGCACAATAGCGATCTTGTCGCCGAGTCGCTGACCCGCCGCGATGAGCGCTTCAAGGCCGGGTGCACACGTGCCGAACTGGCAATGCGCTGGGGTCCCAATCATGTAGGCCACCGGCTTTCCCGACGCGAGCGCCTGGGTGAGGGTCATGCTGTGGAACGGGCACGGACCGCCGGTGAGCCGTGTGCAGATTGGGTTGACGCCGCGTGGGTTGTCAGTTGTCGGGGTATCAAAGGGGGGCAATGCATGACCCACCAACGGAATCGCCACGCCACTTGGGTCATTGATCTGGATCGCTCCACCCTTGGGTGTGCCACCGTTGATGATCAGCGCGTATACGCCGATCTTGTCGAGTTGTGCGTGGAAGTCCCAATACGACAGCGACGCGGTGACGTTGCGACGCTTCGCCGAAAGCGCCGGGATGACCGTCTTCCCGGAGTTGATGTCGATGATCGTGCCGTTGAGCACGTCGGGTCCGTCCGACAGGATGGCTTGCTTGCTGGCGAGCGAGATCGGCAGGCGGACCAAGCCAGGTACGAGCACCGTTTGATCGAAGCGCTGGGCGACGTCGTAGCCATCGGCTGATGTCTTGATCTGCGAACTGCCACTTGCCTTAGCCGTGTCGTTGGTGGGTGTGGAGCCAGTGACCGGTGAGCCGCTGCCTGTCGTGGAAGTATTTGAGCTGTCACCACACGCAGCGAGCACCAATGCACTTGAAGCAAGTAGAAATCTTCGGCGATCTATTGGTTGCACCCGACGAACACTATCGAGTGTTCGATGTCGCCGCCCGGCACAGGAATCCAGACACACGATGAAGGCATCACAGTCTCCACAACGCGATTTGCGTCGGCGCCGCCGGCGCGTCGGCGTCGTTGTCGCGCTCGTGCTTGTGGTTGGTTTCGTTGGTGGCGCGATCTGGGCGATTCCGGTGATTCAGAGTGACCTGAAGGCAAAGGTGAGCGCGCGTCTCGCGACCGAGGGCATGAAGGGTGTGTCGGTCAAATTTTCTGGTCAGGACGCGACGTTTACATGCACTACTCCCTTGGCGGACGCGCAGCAGGTGAAAACCGTGGCGCTTGCCGTCGACGGTGTACGCGCGGTCTCGTTCGACGCATCGTGCAGCGACGCGACGGCGACGCCGACTTCGTCGTCATCACCGGCGCAGACAACCTCACAACCCTCGACTGGTGGCACGACAACTGGTGGCACGACAAAGGGCTCAATAGTTCCGTCGTTGATCACGCCGATCGTCAAGGTAGGTCTCGACGGCAAGGTTGCCGTTCTTGGCGCGGTCGCGAGTTCCGAGCAGGGCTTTCGCCTCGTCGATGCCGCGACCAAGGCGTACGGGGCGCCGAACGTTGTCGCCACACTCACCATCGGCACCGGATCCGGCCCGAAGAGCGATGCGTTGATTGACCAACTCGTGTCGTTGGTGTCGGTGTTTGCCGGGCGACTCCGCACCGGCGAAGCGGGCGTGGCCAGCGGCAGGCTGTACCTGAAGGGCACCACGGCCGATGAGGCATCGTTGACTGCGCTCATGCAGGCTGCACGCATCGCCGGTGTTGCCAATTCTGACATTGGGCTCGCCGTCGACAAACCCACTGTGGTCGCAGGGTTCAAGACCTCGGCGGTATTCGCGAGTGACGCGATCACACTGAAGGGCGAGGTACGCACAGCTGCACAGCTGCAAGTGCTTACGAGCGCGGCGAACACAGCGGTCGGATCAGGTTCGGTCACGAGCGAAGTAACCGTGCGCGGTGGCGACAGCACGGGAGATCCAACGACCGAGGAACTCACGATCGGGCATTTGGCCACACTCGTCATGGCGATGCCGGCGAACCTGCTCAGCGGCGAGGTCGGTTTCGATGGCACCGCGATGTATGCCAACGGCGTGTATCTCGACCTGTCGACCAAGGCGATCTTCGAGGGACTTGCCCGTGATGCTGGTGTAACCGTGCTGCTCGAGCCGCGCCCCGCCGCAAGCGCCGACGACGCGGCAAACATGCAGCAGCAGTTGAACGATTACGTCGCCACCAACCCGATTTCGTTCGAGAGCGGCAAGGCCATCTTGGTGTCGGCCGACGCGCCAATTCTTGATCGGATTGCGGCGATCGCCAAGCGGTTCGCGGGGCTGAGTATCGAGGTGCAGGGTCACACCGACGCCACGGGCGACGCTGCGCGTAACCTCGCGCTGAGCCAAACCCGAGCAGAGGTCGTCGTCGCCGCGCTGGTGGCTCGCGGCATGCCCGTGGCCCAGCTTGTTGCCAAGGGTTACGGCGAAACGGTGCCGAAGGTTCCAAATGATTCCGACGCGAACCGCGCGACGAACCGGCGGGTTGAATTCGCCGTCAGCGCGAACAACTGACATACATCCAAGCATTCCCCTCATCGAACGAAAGGAACCCACGACATGCTGTACACACTCGGAAAAGTCTTCGTATGGTTCGTGGCCGCATTCGTGTTAGGTGCCCTCGTGGGCTGGATCGTGCATCACCTGCTTCGGTGCTCATCGAGCACGCATGGTGCCAAGGTCAACAAGCGCACCCAAGTCGCCGACGTTGATGGCCCACGCGACATTGCCAGCCGGGCAGAGCTGAAGGAGCTGCGCAGTCGCATCGCCGCGCTCGAGCCGGCCGAGCAGGAGCGAGATCGGTTGCGCCGTGACCTCGCCGAGCTCCGCGCTGCTAGGGCTGCCGAACGGGCGACGGAGCGCGCTGGCGAGCAACATGTCGTGCTCGCCGCGCCGATGCAACCAGAAGCGGTGCCCGATGGATATGACGCGCTTCGAGCCGATCGTGATGGCCTGCGCCATCTCATCAGCCGTCATGAAGCCACGATCGGCGTGCAGGCCGCAACCATCAACCGTCTGCAAAGCCACATCGACTCCGAGTCGTCCAGCGGCCCGCCGCCGCCTGACCTCACCGCCGGTGCAGCGTTGCTCGGCCGACCGATCAAGCTCGACGACCTCACGCTCGTTGTGGGTATCGATCGTGATATTGCCGCACTCTGTCACCGCCAGGAGATCAACACGTGGTGGGCGCTCGCCAACACAGATGTCCGAGTGTTGCGCGGCATCCTCGAGCAAGCTGGACCGAACTCGCAGCACCATGACCCAAGCTCATGGCCTCAGCAGGCTCGCCTGCTCGCGCACGGCAGCTGGCAACAGTTCGTGAGTTTGGCTCGGCACCTGCCTGCTGGCCGCTGAGTGCCGTTGCGCATGTCTGCATTGGGCGCGCCGCGTCTACGCTGGGGACTATGTCAAAGCCTGTAGGTCCCTATACCCCCGTAGTTCGCGCTGGAGATTGGATCATTGTGTCCGGCCAACTCGGCCTGGTCGATGGAGCAATCGTCGACGGCGGCGTTGCCGCTCAAACCGCGCAAGCTGTCGAAAACCTGAAAGCGCAGCTCGCGAGCGTCGATGCATCGCTCAGCGACATCGCCAAGACGCTGTGCTTTCTCACCGACATGGACACCTTCGCCACGTTCAACGAGGCCTACGTCGCCGGTTTCGGCAACAGCCGTCCGGCGCGCAGCACCATCGGTGTCGCCGCATTGCCGATGGGTGGGGCTGTCGAGATCGAAGCCTGGGCATACAAGCCAGCCTGAGCACGATCAGTGAGTAGTCCGAGCGAGTAGTCCGAGCGAGTAGTCCGAGTGAGTAGCCCGAGTGAGTAGCCAAACGGAACCACCGAACGCACGTGGTCGCTGTTCGTGGGCGGCCGATGGTGCCGAAATGCAGCACTACCACGACACGGTCTGGGGTATGCCCCAGCGCGACGCGCGATCGTTGTTCGAGTTCATCACGCTCGAAGGCGCGCAGGCCGGCCTTAGCTGGCGCACGATTCTGCTCAAACGCGACGGTTACCGAGCGGCATTTGCACAGTTCGATCCTGTGAAGATCGCCGAGTTCACCCATGCCGACATCGAGCGACTGATGCTCGACGCATCGATCGTTCGCAACCGAGCCAAAATCACGAGCACCATCGGTAACGCAAGGGCCTGGTTGCAACTCGACGATCCCGTCGAATTCGTGTGGAGCTTCGTTGGCGGTCGGGCGACCTCGACCAACCTCGATTCGATGAGTCAGGTGCCGGCCTCCACAGCCGTAAGCGACAACATGAGCAAAGAGTTGAAGCGGCGCGGCTTCCGATTCGTCGGCTCCACGATCTGCTATGCCTACATGCAGGCATGCGGCATGGTGAACGATCACGTCGCTTCATGTTTCCGCCACGCCGAGTGCGCTGCGTTAGGCTGACGGCGTGCCTGGAGCTATCGCCATCATCGTTGTGTTGTTCGTGCTTCCGGTCGTGGTGTGCATGTCGTTCGCTGCGATCGCCGCTGTGCTCGGGCACCTGCTCTACAAAGATGGCGAAGCTCGCAACGCGGGCAGCGAACTGCTCGACCTCAACGTCTAGTGCATCAGTTCGATGCCGATACTGAGGCGCTGACCAACGCCATCGTGCGCTACGCGCGTTATCGAGTGCGTCTCGATCCGCCGCTTGATCACGCCCGCACCGCTGATGATCTTCTTGTCGCAGCGGGCCTCACGATCACCCGTGCGGGCATCGGTGGTCTCGAGGCTCTGCGAGTGTTTTGTGACGTGCTTGCCCCCGCCACGATCAGTGTTGATCACACGAAGTTTTTGTCGTTCGTACCCGCTGCACCTACTGAGGCAGCCATCCTGTTCGATCTCGTCGTTGGAGCGAGCAGCATTTATGCAGGCTCATGGATGGAGGGGGCAGGCGCCGTCTTTGCCGAGAATCAGGCGCTGCGTTGGCTCGCCGATCTTGCTGGGTTGCCCTCGCAGGCAGGCGGTGTGTTCGTGAGCGGTGGCACCAACGGCAACCTTTCGGCGCTCATCGCGGCGCGACATCGCTGGCGCCATCGCGCCGACGGCACGAACGATCGTGTGCGAGGTCTCATTGTTGCCTCGAGTGCGGCACATTCGTCGATTGCAGCCGCAGCGCGGGCGATGGACGCTGATGTCTTGGCCGTGTCTGCCGACGCGCGAGGTCGACTGCGAGGCGACATGCTGCAGGACGCTCTGGCCGAACTGACGAACGACGACCGTGCGCGTGTGTTTGCCATCGTCGCAACGAGCGGAGCCACCAACGCGGGCGTGATCGACGACCTCGACGGCATCGGGCGCATCGCACGCGATATGGACGTGTGGTTCCACGTGGATGGTGCGTACGGCGCTGCCGCGATGTGCTCACCCACGCAGCGGCCAAAGTTCAATGGCATCGAGCGGTGCGACAGCTTTATCGTCGATCCACACAAATGGTTGTTCGCGCCCTACGACTGCTGTGCCCTCATTTATCGCGATCCGTCAATTGCCCGCGCCGCGCACACGCAGCACGCCGAGTACCTCGACGTGCTACACGCTGATCAGCCTGGTGAGGTCGAGTGGAACCCAAGCGACTATGCGCATCATCTGAGTCGGCGCGCTCGCGGACTGCCGTTCTGGTTCAGTTTGGCCACGTATGGCACCGACAAATACGCCGAAGCGGTTGACATCACCATGCAGCTCACTGACGTGACCGCGCAGATGATTCGCGATGCCGATCACCTCGAACTGTTGGTCGATCCCGAACTGTCGATCGTTGTCTTCCGACGCGTTGGGTGGACCGCGGCCGACTATTACGCGTGGAGCTCCACCGAACTCATGGCAGGGCACGCCTTCGTGGTGCCGAGCTCGTGGCTGGGAGAAACGATGCTGCGGTTCTGTTTCGTCAATCCGCTCACCACCGTTGCCGAGGTCACGGATATCTTGGATTCATTGCGGTGACTGCCGATCTGCTGATTCGCGATGCCCGACTCGTCGCGACGGTCGACGCCGATCGTCGCGAACTCGACGGTGGATGGGTTGCGATCACGGCAGGGCTTATTAGCGCAATCGGAGGCTCGAGTGATCCGGTGCCCGCTGCCGACGTGGTGATCGACGCTCACGATTGTCTCGTCACACCCGGTCTCATCAATACGCATCACCACCTGTATCAGAACCTCACTCGTGCGTATCCACCGATGACGAAGGCGCCGCTGTTCGGATGGCTCAAAGCCCTGTATCCGCTGTGGGCGGCAATCGATGAAGAGGCGGTGTTCACGTCGGCGTGGGTCGGCCTCGCGGAGCTAGCCCTCAGTGGATGCACGACCTCCACCGATCACTTGTATTTGCATCCGCGTGGGGCGGGCGATCTATTGGCTGCCGAGATTGCTGCCGCGACCGATCTCGGTATGCGCTTTCATCCGACACGCGGATCGATGTCGCTGTCGGAGAAAGACGGCGGCTTGCCCCCTGACATCGTGGTGCAAGACGACGACGAAATCCTTGCGCAGAGCGAGGCTGCGGTGCAGCGGTTCCATGATCGACGCCATGGTGCGATGGTTCGCATCGCCCTCGCACCATGCTCGCCGTTCAGCGTGACCGAGCAACTCATGGTGCGCTCGGCCGAGCTCGCCGAACGGCTTGATGTTCGCTTGCATACGCACTTTGCGGAGAACTCCGAGGACGACGCGTTCTCGCTGGCAACATTCGGATGTCGGCCAATGGAGTACCTCGAGCGAACTGGCTGGTGCAGTTCGCGGACGTGGGTCGCACATTGTGTGATGCCGAGCCTCGACGAAATCTCGCGCCTCGGATCGGCCGGTGTCGGCGTCGCCCATTGTCCGAGCAGCAACATGATCCTTGCCTCTGGCATTGCGCCCATCGTCGATCTGCGCGCTGCTGGCGTGCACGTGGGCCTCGGTGTGGACGGTTCGTCATCGGCCGATTCGGCATCGATGTGGCTCGAAGCGCGCACCGCAATGCTTCTTGCCAAGCTCCGCAATGGTGCTGACGCAGGGCATGCACGGATGGCACTCGAGATCGCAACTATCGGTGGTGCCGGGTGCCTTGGCCGCATCGGTGAGATCGGCACGCTCGCCGTCGGTGCTGTCGGAGACGTGGCGGTGTGGTCGCTCACCGGTCCTGCCTTCGCTGGAGCGGTGGCCGATCCGATCGAGGCGTGGCTGCGCTGCGGTCCGCTTGCCGCGCGAGACACGATTGTGGCCGGGCGAGCGCTCGTTCGCAATGGTTCGCTCGTGAGCACCGATGTCGAATCACGACTTCGCGATCATCATCGGATTGCGACGCGCGTGCAACGGCTCGACCAATAGCAACGCAACCGTCCTTGGTCCCGCGGTGGTGTGGCGCGCGACCTGATCCATACTGGTCGAGTGTTGATCAGCCGCCGCACGCTTCTCGTCGCAGCCGCTGCCTCCACCATCGCGGGCTGCCGTACGCGAACGAACCTCGAGGGCAGCGGGCTGGCGGGCACACCCGGAAAACCGTCAGACCCGAACAATGCCAACGGCTCTGGGGACCCGAATGGATCGGGCGGCTCAGGTAGTCCCGGCGACGTACGCCATCCGCGCCCACCGAGCGTTCGCTCGTCGGTACTGATGATTGGCGACAGCATCACCGTTGGCGCTCAACAGGGCCTGAAGCCGGTATTCACCGACCTTGGCTTTCAGTCGGTCAGCATCAATGCCCAAAAGAGCCGTCGCATCGATGTCGGACGCGGCAAATTCGAGCCGATTGCGGGCACCACGGTGGCGAGGTTCGTCGTGGGCGCGCGCCCTGCTCCGGGAATGTGGATCGTGGCGCTCGGCACGAATGACGCTGGGCAGTATCGCAAAGGCGAGTATCGGGGCGTCATCGAAGAGATGCTCTCGATCGTTCCCACGAACGCGCCATTGGTTTGGATTGATATCTACCGAAGCGACTACCTCCCCGCGTGTCAGATCTTCAATGCTGAGCTCCGCGATGCGCTCGCAACACGGCCCAACTCCGCGGTTGGCGAGTGGTATCAGACGTGTAATAAACCCGACGCACGAGTGCTGGGTCTCGACGGGGTGCACCCGAATAAGCGTGGAGTGTTCGAGTTCATCGACACCGTGCGTGCCGCCGCCGCCTCGTTGCTGCCCGCCTCTGTCAATTCCTAGAGCGTCGATGGCGAGCGCACGCAGTCGGTGTAGCCGATGTCACCAAGAAACGAGAGCACTGCTCTTGTTTTGGTCCTACGCAGGTCTCATACTGTGAGCACTGCTCTCAGAGGAGGGCAATGAGAGAACATGAGGCTTTCGTCATGCAACACCACGTCATCATCGGTGCGGGCCCTGTTGGATCGGGAGTCGCCAAACTGCTCGTGGATGCCGGCACCCCCGTCACGGTGATTACTCGTAGCGGCACTGGACTGCATCACCCCCTGGCGACGCTGGTAGCGGGCGATGCCAGTGATGCCGAGTTGATCACTCTCCGCGCCACCGGTGCGCACGCCATCTACAACTGCGCCAATCCGGCCTATCACCGATGGAGCACTGATTGGCCGCCGATGCATCGAGCGATGATGGCCGCCGCCGAACGCACGGGCGCGGTGCTCGTCATGATGGACAACCTCTACGCGTTTGGGCCGGCCGGCACGATGCCGATGCACGAGGGCGATGAGATGCGCGCTACAGGCACGAAAGGGGCGATGCGCGCGACGATGGCGCGTGAGTTGTTACAGGGTCATGCCCTCGGCAAATTTCGAGCGACGTTGGTACGCGCCTCGGATTTCTTTGGTCCGCACGTGCTCGGATCCGCGTTCGGGGAGCGCGCGATACCCAAGGTGTTGAGCGGCAAGAACGTGTCGTTGCTTGGCAAGGTCGATGTTGCGCACAGCGCGAGCTATATGCCCGACGTCGTGCGCACTCTGGTAGCGGTTGCAGCCGATGACCGTGCGTGGGGTAAGCCGTGGCACGCTCCGACAGCAGCCCAATGCACACAGCGCGAGTTGATTCAGGCGCTCGCCACCGCCGCGGGCACGAAGGCCTCCGTCGGCGCCGTACCCAAAATCGCGTTGAGCGCGCTTGGCCTGTTCGTGCCGATGATGCGTGAGCTCAAAGAGACGTGGTACCAGTTCGATCAGCCGTGGATTGTCGACAGCACCCTTACCGAAGCAACGTTTGGTCTCCGTGCAACACCACTCGACGTTGCCGCGCTCGAGACGGTGACGTGGTGGCAGGGACGCTGCAATACGGTCAGTGAAGTTTCGAGTTCAGCCACGAACTAAATCGGCCGGTTTCTGGTGGTTCGTAGCCAACGGGCACCGATGCGGATGCGTGCACGGCGGCGACTGCGAGTACCTCGTGCGCGCTTGGGTTGACGAGGCCAACACTGCCCATCACAACGGTGGGCACGGTCTCATGCCCGCGCGCGAACGAACGCACAACCTCCGCTGCGCCTGGAACGTCCCAGATGTTGACCTGCCGATACGTCGCCCCGAGTCGGTCGAGATCGCGGAGCAGCGAACTACAAAATCCGCAGCCGGGCCGCCAATACACAACGACTTCTTCGACATCGGCTGGCGGCGAACTCTCTTCCATGACGTCCCAGTATGGGGTCAACCCCAGCGACTTTGACCGAACCGATACCCGACGCTGCGAACTGTCTGAATGAGATTCTGGTGCTCTTCGCCGAGCTTGGCGCGTAAGCGGCGGATGTGCACATCGACGGTGCGTGCCCCGCCGTAATACTCGTATCCCCAGACTCGGCTGAGGAGAAGTTCACGGGTGAACACTTTGCCGGGGTTCTGGGCGAGGAACTTCAAGAGCTCGTACTCCATGTAGGTGAGATCGAGCGGTCGGCCATCGATGGTGGCCTGGTAGGTCTCAACGTTGAGCGCCAGCGCGCTGTATTCGACGAGATCTGGCTTCACGCCCGCAGCGCCGCTGTGCAAGAGATGACGCAGCCGCGCCTCGAGTTCGATCGGATGAAATGGCGAAAGACAGAAATCGTCGAAGAGGTCGTCGCGCAAACTCAGCTCACCGAGTTGGCCGCCGCCGAGGAGCACCAGAAGCGGTGAGACCGGGACATCGCGTTTGCGAAGGGCACGACACAACGCCCATGCACCTTCGGGGTCGGTATCGCAGGCGATGACCGCTCCCGCCCAACCCCCAGAAGGCTCATTTCGCGCAACGTCGTCGGCACCGGAAACAGCCTTCCATCGATACCCGCCGAGGTCGAGCGTACGAACCAGATCAGTGGGGGCGGGATCAGGGAAGACGGCCAACGAGTCCGCCGACGCGTTCACAGCGACCTCAGATACCGATCGTGTTCGAACATGCTGACGTGCTGGTTGTACGCGCGCCATTCGTTGCGTTTGTTGCGCAGAAACCATTCGAAGATATGTTCGCCGAGCGCTTCGCGTACGAGCGACGACGTCTCCATCACCTTCAACGCGTCGCCGAGCGACGACGGAATCTGATCGATACCGAGGCTGGCAAGCTGTGCGTCGTCGAGCTGGAAGAGATTGGCGTCGGCTTCGGGGGGCAACTCGTAACCCTCGCGGATGCCGCGCATGCCAGCGGCCAGGATCACACTGAAGGCGAGGTACGGATTGCACGCCGGGTCGGGTGAGCGGTACTCGATGCGCGTGGCCATCGGGTTGCCCTTCTTCGGAATAGGTACCCGAATGAGTCCGCTGCGGTTGTTGCGCGCCCAACTGATGTGTACCGGCGCCTCAAAGCCCGGCACCAAACGCTTGTAGCTGTTCACCGTCTGGTTGGTGACGGCAGTGATCTCGGCGGCGTGGCGCAACAGGCCAGCCATGAACTGTTTGGCGATCGCCGACAGGTTGTACGCGTCGTCGGGTGAGTAAAACGCATTTTCCTCACCGTTGAACAACGACAGGTGCACGTGCATACCTGAACCCTGAACGCCTTCGAGTGGCTTGGGCATGAACGAGGCATGCACGCCCTGGGTTGCCGCGACCTCTTTCACGACGAGGCGGAACGTCATGATCGAGTCAGCCATGCTCAGACCGTCGTTGTGGCGTAGGTCGATTTCGTGCTGGCTCGGCGCGTCTTCGTGAAAGCTGTACTCCACCGGAATACCCATCGCCTCGAGCGTGCGAATGGTCTGCTTGCGCATCGATCCGGCGATGTCGCTCGCGGTGAGGTCGAAGAAGCCGGCCTCGTCGAGCGGCTCTGGGGCTTGACCCCGCTGTGGTGGCGCGAAATAGAAGAACTCCATGTCGGGCGCAACGAAGAATGTGAGGCCGAGCGCTCGGGCCGCCTCGAGATTGCGACGCAGCACCTGACGAGGGTCGCCCTCGAAGGGTGTGCCGTCAAGGTTGTAGATGTCGCAGAACACCCGGGCCTCTGCCGACTTGGTATCGCCCCACGGCAGCACCTCAAAGGTGTTTGCATCAGGGATCGCGAGCACGTCGCTTTCTTGCACGCGGCTGAAACCGTCGATCGATGAACCGTCGAAGGTCATGCCGTCTTCGAGTGCATTTTCGAGTTCGGCCGGGCTGATCGCGAAGCTCTTGAGGTTGCCCAAGACATCGGTGAACCACAGGCGAACGAGCCGCACGCCGCGTTCTTCGACGGTGTGGAGCACGTAATTGCGCTGCTCACTATTCATGTCAGAGCCTCCTTCGAAAAAGGCGCAGGGGCCGGACGACTCGCCCGGCCCCTGACGCTACTGCCAATAGTTGAAACGGGATCAGGCTGCGCCGCAGACCGTTTCGAGGATGAGACGGGTGACGGTGTACGGATCGACGTTGGCGTTTGGCCGACGATCTTCGGCGTAGCCCTTGCCGTCCTTGGCGACCTGCCACGGGATACGCACCGAAGCACCACGGTTGCTGACGCCGAAGCTGAACTTGTTGTACGGCGCGGTCTCGTGCTTACCCGTGAGGCGGCTCTCGATATCGTGACCGTAGTTCTTCACGTGCGCATCGACCCGCTTGCTCAGCGCGTGACACGCCTTCTCGATCGCCTTGTAGTCCTCGCGCATCGCCTTCGTGCTGAAGTTGGTGTGTGCGCCGGCACCGTTCCAGTCGCCAGCGGCAGGCTTGGCATCGAAGCTGATGATCACGTCGTAATCTTCGGCGATGCGGTGCAACAACCAGCGGGCCACGTGCATGTGATCGCTCACCGTGAGCGCGTCGGCTGCACCGATCTGAAATTCCCACTGGCCGGGCATGACCTCGGCGTTGGTGCCCTCGATCATCAAGCCGGCATCGAGGCAGGCCTGGGTGTGCTCCTCGATGATCTCACGACCGACGACGCGACCGGCGCCGACGCCGCAGTAGTACGGTCCTTGTGGTCCGGGGAAGCCACCGTCGGGGAAGCCAAGCGGTGTGCCGTCGAGCTTGAGCATCGTGTATTCCTGTTCGATGCCGTAAATCATTTCCTGCTTGGCGTACTTCTTGGCAGCCCGCTCACAGGTGGCCCGGGTGTTGGTGGGATGCGGCTTCATGTCGTTGGCGAGCAACACGTCGCACATCACCAAAATGTTGGTACCGCCGCGGATTGGATCGGGACATGAAAACACCGGACGCAGGACGCAGTCGCTGTGCTCGCCCGTCGCCTGCCCGGTGGACGAACCGTCAAAGCCCCAGATTGGAGGCGTCGTGACGGAGTCCTTGATGATCTTGGTCTTCGAACGGAGCAACGGCGTTGGCTCGGTTCCGTCGATCCAGATGTATTCAGCTTGATAGGCCACTGATGGTCCTTCCGAGAGTGATGGGCGCGGTGACTGTGCCAGCCGAGGGTTTCGAACCCATTGCCCGTTTGTGAACGCTGTGTGAACCGTAAGGCGCCGTTGCCTCAAGGTGTTCGTACCTTATCCATGGGGTGTCGACGTCAGAAAGTCGCGGGAACCAATCTCGTAGGTGGCGTCGTCGAACTGCCATGCATTCACCACAGCAACTCAACCGTCGTTCATTTCTTGGTGCAGCGTTGGCTACGCCTGCGCTGGTTGCGCTCTTGGCGGCGTGCGCAAGCGACAACAAGACAGGTAGCGGAGGTATCAGCCATGCCTCAGGCCGCGACGATCAGCTGGTGCGCATCGGCTTTGAGGGTGGCTTTACTGCGCCGTCGTATCAGTTCACGCGAGTTCCAACGTTGCTCATCAGCGGCGATGGTCGCGTGATTCTGCCTGGGGCACAGACAGAGCAATTTCCCGGACCCCTCTTGCCAGCGTTGTTTGAACGCTCGATCACCGAGGCCGGCATTCAGAAGGTGCTCGAACTCGCCGACGCCGCGAAGTTGTTGCAGCCGCCGCCTGACTACACGGCACCCATGAACGTGGCCGATGCCCCCGACACCGTGGTGGTCCTGGCGGCTAACGGTCAGACCTATAGACACTCCGCGTACGCGCTCGGTATGGGCGAGCCCGAGGTGACTCCCGCACGCAAGGCATTGTCGGGCTTTGTGACGACGATGGGTGACATCGACAAGGTTGCGGGCGCCGCGAACCTGGGTGAGGGAAAGCCATACGTCGCCGAGAGTTATCGAATGCAGGCACGTGCGCTCACCGCGGTCGACTTGTCGGGCTACGAACCGGCACCGCAAATTGTTGCGTGGCCCTCGGGCACAGGTGTGTTGTTGGCGTCGGCGACGACATGCGTTGTCGTGCCCGCGGCACGGGTAGATGCGCTGTTCAAGACTGCCACGCAGACCACGTTCTTCACTGAGGACGGCGTCACGTACGAGATTGCTGCCGTCGCGAAGTTGCCGGGTGACGTCTGCTGACGGGCGGTTCGTGGCGAAAGAGGCGCCGCGCGGCGACACGGGCGCGTCGGTGATTTAGCCTCTCGGCTGCGGGTCACCTGAGGAGTCCTCCACATGCGCCGTTTGTTTGCTGTAGTTGCCGTAGGTCTGTCGTCGCTGGCGATGGGAATCAGCGTGAATCCATCGCCAGCGGCGGCGTTACCCGCAGGCTTCATCGACACTGTGGTGCCAAATCCACCGAGCAATCCTCTCGATCAGCCCACCACGATCATCTCGATGAACGGTGGTCGGGCGATGATCCTCGAAAAAACGGGGCACGTTCGTCTGTTGCTCGCCGATGGCACTATCTCGCCGAACGATGCACTGACGTTGGCCGTGTGTACCGGCTCGGAGATGGGGCTGCTCGGCGCGGCGCTCGATCCGGCGTTCGGCGCGAACGGCTACGTGTACCTCTATTACAGCCACAGCACTGGCGACTGCGCGAGCCAAACCGGACGTGCGAATCGCGTCAGCCGGTTCACGATGGGCGGCGAGACCATCAACCCGGCGAGTGAGGTTGTGTTGCTCGACAACATCGCGGCCTACGGCGGTAATCACGACGGCGGCGATCTCGAGGTTGGTCAAGACGGCTATCTCTATGTGTCCATCGGCGATGCCGGCCAGAACCCGCGAGCACCGCATTCGGGCACGGCGGCGAGCGATCTGTCGTTGCTGAATGGCAAGATCGTGCGCATCACCACCACCGGCGGCGTGCCGACCGATAATCCGTTCGTGGCCGATCCGAATGGCGTGTCGTGCGCGACGGCCGGCACCGCGGCACCAGTGAACAAGCGATGCATCGAGATCTACTCGTGGGGTCTGCGTAACCCGTATCGCTTCGCCTTCGACCCGAATGCTGGCAACACCCGGTTCTTCATCAACGACGTCGGCCAGAACACAACTGAGGAAGTCGATGTCGGCGGTGCCGGACTCGACTACGGCTGGAACACCCGCGAGGGACTCTGCGCGACCGGACAAGTGCAACCATGCCCCCGTGCTCCCGCGGGTTTCACTGACCCGATCACGACGTATGAGCATTCGTCCATGTGCACCTACATCACCGCAGGCGCCTTTGTGCCCAACGGTGTGTGGCCGGCCGAATACGACAACTCGTATCTGTTTGCTGATGGCGGCTGCAACAAGATCTTCCAACTGCCGAGCGGAGCGCCCGTCGACTACGCAACTCCGTTTGCCCTGGCGTCAGGCGGCATCGTCGACATGGCGTTCGTGGTGCAGGGCGCGGACCCGGCGTTGTACTACGTGTCGAATGGCAGTGGACAACTCCACAAGATCACCTACGACGCACCGGTTGCCCCACCGTCTTCCACCCTCGCATTTACCCCGGTAACGCCCTCCACTCGCGCGTACGACACACGCGTCAACATCGGCATACCGGTTGGCACGATGCGCGGTGGTACCACGCGCCTCGTCGATTTGGGTATTGCCGACCCGACGGTGAAGGCGGCGCTTGTGAACATCACGATGGTGGATCCGTCGGGTGGGGGCTACGTGACAGCGTCGCAACCCCGTACTGAGCATCCGGCTACCTCCAACGTAAACGCCGGTAGCGGTGACATTGTTGCGAATGCATCAATCGTTCCGCTCGATGGCAGCGGACGCCTGTTGTTGTACACATTCGCCACTACCGATGTCATCGTCGATGTGATGGGAACCTTCAAGCAGATCGCCCCGACTGGCTCTGGCGGGCGATATCAGGCGTTGTCGCCGCGCCGGCTCATCGATACGCGAGAGCCCTTCTCTGCAACGAACAACTTCACTAGAACCGACTCCGGCGGTGTTGCCGACGTGAACGCGTCGAGTCGTGCGGGGCTGCCGCCATCGGTGCTCGCGGTCGCACTCATCGTCACGGGTGTTTCGGGGCCCGGTCCGGCGAAGGGTCACATCACGGTGTACCCCGGCGGCACGGCGTTGCCTCCGTCATCGAACTTGAACGTGAACGGGTTCGACGACGTGCGTCCCAACCTTGTGGTGGTTCCCCTCGGCGCAGACGGCTCGGTGAACTTTCGCCTGTCGTCGACCGCGCACGTTGTGGTTGATGTCGCTGGCTTCTTCTGGGAAGACACGAACCCCATTGGCCTGTATCACCTGATCTCGCCCAGCCGTCAGGTGGACACGCGAATTCCGCTCGGTTTCGGACCATTGGCCGCGGCTGCGTTCGCATCGCTGAAGCCTGCCGGATCGGTGCCGAGCATTGCCGTCGCCGTGTCGCAAAACGTGACGCTGACCCAAACCAAGACGGGCGGCTTTGTGACTGCCTATCCCAGTGACGAACAGCGACCGTTCACGAGCAACGCCAACAGCTCGGGTCCCGACCAAGATCGCGCTGCGTTCTCCTTCACGAAGGTGGGCGCGCGTGGCACCGGTTCAATTGCGTACTACTCATCCAGCGGTACGGATCTGGTTGTCGATATCACCGGGTACTTCGACTAGTCGGTTTCTTTCCAGAGGTGCGCTGGCTCGCACTTCGGTAACCTGCCGCTGTGACACGGCTTCGCATCGCGCTCGCGCAGATCAATCCCACGGTGGGCGACCTGCAGGGCAACCTCGCCCAGATCATCGACTACTACGTTCAGGCCGAGGCTGCCGGCTGCGATGTTGTCGCGTTTCCGGAGCTGTGCATCACGGGGTATCCGCCCGAAGATCTGGTGCTCAAACCCGGGTTCGTCAGCGACAACAAGGCGGCGCTGGCCACGATCGCGGCGCGCACGCGTCGGTGCGTTGCGGTGGTTGGGTTCGTCGACAGCGATCGCGATCTGTATAACGCAGCTGCGGTGTGTGCCGATGGCGAGATTCAGGGCACGTATCGCAAGCGTCTGTTGCCGAACTACGGGGTGTTTGATGAGGCCCGCTATTTCACTCCCGGTCAGGAAAGCGATTCCCTCGAGCTCTACGTGATCGGTGGTGTGAAGACGGGCATCAGCATCTGCGAAGACATCTGGAGCCCGACGGGTCCGTTGGCCACCCAAGCTGCCGGCGGTGCCGAGCTGAACATCAACATCAACGGGTCGCCCTATCACCGTGGCAAGGTCGCGGGTCGCGAACGCATGCTCGCCACTCGCGCGGCCGATGCCAGCTGTGCCTTGGTGTACGTCAATCAAACGGGTGGCCAGGACGAATTGGTGTTCGATGGCGCGTCGATGGCGTTCGATGCCGATGGCAATCTGTTGGCGCGGGCGGCGCAGTTCGTGGAGGAACTCCTCATCGTCGACGTCGACATCGAGCCGGTGTACCGCAAGCGTCTGCTCGATCCCCGCGGTCGCGTCACCGAGACGCTGCTGCCGACGGTGTTCATCAGCGACGATCCAGTTCCGCAGACAACGGCCGCGCCCGTACGTATGGCCGCGTTACTCGACCCAGTTGCCGAGATGTATCAGGCACTCGTGTTGGGCACTCGTGACTACGTGCGTAAGAACGGCTTCACCGACGTCGTGATCGGCCTCTCCGGAGGAATCGATTCGTCGATCGTGGCATGCGTTGGCGTCGATGCCTTGGGTGCAGAACATGTGCATGGCGTGTCGTTGCCGTCGAGGTACAGCAGTGATGGCTCAAAGACCGACGCTCAGGCCTTGGCCGACAACCTCGGTATCGATTGCCGCACGGTTGCCATCGAGCCCGCGTTCGGCGCGTACCTCGACATGCTCGCGCCCTCGTTCGCCGACAAGCCCGCCGACCTCACCGAGGAGAATCTGCAGAGTCGCATTCGCGGCACAACTCTGATGGCGCTCTCGAACAAGTTCGGCTGGATGGTGCTCACCACTGGCAACAAGAGCGAGATGGCCGTGGGCTACTTCACGATCTACGGCGACAGCGTTGGCGGCTATGCGGTCATTAAAGATGTACTGAAGACCGGCGTGTACGACCTGTGTCGTCATGTCAACGCCACCGCCGGCCGCGAGATCATCCCTGAGGCAGTGATCACCAAGCCGCCGTCGGCCGAGTTGCGCCCTGATCAACGCGACGACCAGTCACTTCCGCCGTACGACGTTCTCGATCCGATTCTCGAGATGTATGTGGAAGACGACCGAACAGCAACGGAGATCATCGAGGCCGGACACGACGAAGCGTTGGTGCGTCGCATCACGCGACTCGTCGATATCAACGAGTACAAGCGGCGTCAGTGTCCTCCTGGGGTTCGCGTGAGTATCAAAGCGTTCGGCAAAGACAGACGTCTTCCCATTACGAATGGCTACCGAGGCTGACTCGATACCGCGAGTAGCTCAGCGCTGACAGCCCCGCGCAGGTCGAGCCAATCGTTGCGGGTAGCCACATACCGTGACTCACAAATGTCGCGGCGGCTGGCGCTGCCATCAGTGCTCGGCCCAAGGTTCCGGCGGCAACCACCAGACCAATGCCGGCGGTGGGGTGTTCGGGTACGAGATTGCTGGCCAAGGGCAAAGCCGACACGATCGCGAACTCGAATGCGCCGATGTACATCGCCAACAGGGGCAGCGCAATCCAGACGTGACTGCTGGAAAGGGCAAGACCTACGCCACACGGGATGATCAGCGCCGCGCCAACCATCGCCGATCTCTGCTTGCCCCATCGGTCGGAGTAGCGGATCATCGATGACGCAGCGAGAAGTTCAACCGCGCCGAGCCCGAAGATCACGATCGCGAGGTCAGTGTCGCTGAAGGCAAAGCCGTCTTTCAACCACTTGCCAAAGGTGACGAACACGCTCTGCGCTGAGGCGGTCAGCAACACGGTGGCGGCGATGACCCACCACCCTTGGCCGAGCCGGGGTTGCACATGATCGTGCGCGCGAGGAACCCGTTGTGGGCGTTCCTCATCGGGAAGGCGCTGGCGGAGAATTGCCGAGAACACGACAACAGCCACGACGGCTACGGCATATCCCCAACGCCACGAACTCAGACCCGTGACGAGACCCATCACTACGACGCCGATGAACAGGCCACCAGCCCACGCAGTTTCAGTGAGGCCGATGACCCGCCCACGTTGTGCGTAGGGCACCCGATCGGACAACCAGGCCACGACGCCGACATCGAACACGATCTTGGTCATCGTCAAGAGCGCGAGGCACACGCCGAGTTGCACGACGTTCCTACTCAGCGCGCATCCGGATGTGGCGGCACCGATACCGAGCAAGCCGATGCAGATCGCGCTGCGGCGGGTGAGGCGCGCGGCGAGGCGACCGAGCAGCGGCGCGGTCAGTCCGCCGAGCTCGCCTACGGCCAATGCTGCTCCGATGGTGGGCAACGAGGTGTGCAGATCCGCGGCGATCGTGGCGAGGAACGGCGGCGCAAACCTGTAGGCGCTGTTCGCACCGATCTTTGCGATCGTGAGTGGTGTGATCGCGCCGCGCACGTCGGGCGCATATGAGCGATCGAGGCGGGCGGACAACACGGCCAAGCACGGTAGCGATCAGGAGGCGCGATGTCGCTTCCGCGCTGGCTTCGCCAACCCTTTGCTGGGGCGAGTCGGTGATCTCACAGCGATGTTGAGGCTCAGCAGCGGTAACCTTTCCAACCCGTGGCCCTGATTGTTCAGAAGTTTGGTGGCACCTCGGTGGCCGACCCCGAGCGCATGCGCGCGGTTGCCGAACACGTTGCGTTCACGAAGCGTCATGGCAACGATGTTGTGGTTGTTGTGAGCGCGATGGGCAAGACCACCGACAACCTGATCGCATTGGCGACGCAGGTATCGAACACCCGGTCGGGTCGCGAGATGGACATGCTCCTCACCACCGGAGAGCGAATGTCTGCGGCGCTGGTGTGCATGGCGCTCACTGATCTCGGCATCGATGCCGTCAGCTTCACGGGCAGCCAGGTGGGCATCATCACCGACACCGTGCATGGCAAGGCCAAGATCCTCGAGGTCAAGGGCGATCGCGTTCGCGAAGCCTTGGCGCAGGGCAAGGTGTGTGTTGTGGCCGGCTTTCAGGGCGTGAGCACGGCCAAGGAAATCACCACACTCGGTCGAGGTGCCAGCGACCTCACGGCATCAGCACTCGCCCAGGCTCTCAACGCAGACGCCTGCGAGATCTACACCGACGTCACCGGCGTGTTCAGCGCCGATCCGCGCATCGTTCCGCAGGCGCGCAAGTTGGCGCATGTCAACTTCGATGAAATGCTCGAGATGGCTGGTGCTGGCAGCAAGGTGCTGGCGCTACGCAGTGTCGAGTTCGCACGCAACCACAATGTTCCCCTCCATGTTCGCTCCAGCTTCACGTGGGAGCCGGGAACATGGGTGAGCTCGAAGGAGCCAAGTATGGAAGAGCCCATCATTGCGAGCGTCGTCACCGACACAAGCGAAGCCAAGGTCACCGTCATTGGCGTGCCCGATCGTCCCGGCATTTCTGCTGCGCTGTTCGAACCGCTTGCCGACGCCAACGTGAACGTCGACATGATTGTTCAGAACACCTCCAAAGAGGGCACCACCGATATCAGCTTCACGATGCCAAAGGCCGACATGGCCGTCGCCGAACAGATTGTTGCGCGTGTCGCTGCTGAGATCGGTGCCGTTGGCGTCAACCACAACGCAAGCATCTCAAAGATCAGTCTCGTTGGTGCCGGCATGAAAACCAGCCCGGGCATCGCCGCCAAGATGTTTCGCGTGTTGGCCGACAACGGCGTGAACATCGAGATGATCTCCACCTCCACCATCCGCATCAGCGTGGTGTGCGCGGCATCCGATCTCGAAATTGCCGCTCGGTGCCTGCACACCGCGTTTGGGCTCGACAGTGGTCAGGCCTACGCAGCACCACTTCCTGAGCGCTCGTGACGGTCGCGCTGTGAACGACCGTGTTGTCAACGACCGTGTTGCGAACGACCGTGTTGTGAACGACCGCGCTGCGAACGACGTTGCAGCAACCACAACTGCTGTCGCGAACTCGAACTGAAGACCTGCGACACTCGTACCATGCGTCGACCCCAGCTAGTTCCGTGGCGCGCAGCCGGGCGCGTGAGCGAGGAGCAGAAATCTGCCGACGATGTCGTACGCGAAATCGGCTGGGTGTTCAACAACGAGACTGGAGATGCGCTCGATCTCGAGGAGTTCACCAACACTGGTGATCATGAGATTTTTGCGTACCTCGAAGCGTTCAATCTGGTAACTGATGAGTTGCCGCAGCAAACGATCGTCGAAATCGGTTCGGGTATCGGTCGGATGACGGCCGGCTTCAGCCGAGCGTTTGCGCACGTCATCGCGTGCGATCTCGACGGGGCATTTCTCGAGCGGTGCCGTCAGACCGTGGCTCAGTTCGGTGTGGTTTCTCGGTTGCGCACCTGTCACGTGGCCGACGGTCGCACGCTCACGATCCCCAGCGGTGAAGCGGACCTCACGTTCAGCTACATCACGTTGCAGCACTGCCAGCACAACGATGCGTTGTCGTTGGTTTCCGAGGCTGCGCGAGTCACCAAGCCAGGCGGTCATGTGGCGTTGAACTTCCGCACGTGGCGGCCCGTCGACGTGCTCATCTGGCCATTGGGCAAGCTCACCCGCGCGCTGTGGCGGGTGCCCAAGTTCGGCCCCTGGTTGGCCCGCCATCGGATGGCGTCGCGCCTCGGCTGGCAAGCAAACCGTCTGTCGCCCGACGAGGTGTCACGTCACCTCGCCACGCTGCCCTACAAGTTCGCAACTCGCGTGATCTATCACTCGCCGCATCGCCGGTTTAGTGCTCGCAATGACGCTGCATTGGCCACATTCGAGGGTGTGAACCGCAGCCACTGGTGGCTCATTGCGGAACGTTCGTAGCGGCATCGCTGCAGCGTGGAGCACTAATTCCCGCTCATTACCGATCGTTGCCGCGTTAGCCTTGGTTGCATGAAAATTGGTGTCGTAGGTGCTACAGGTCAGGTTGGCGGCGTGATGCGCGCCATTCTCGCCGAGCGAAACTTTCCGATCAGCGAGCTTCGCTTTTTTGCATCCGCCCGTTCGGCCGGGAGCACGCTGGCGTGGGGCGATGATCGAATCGTTGTCGAAGATGCCTCCATCGCCGATCCCACCGGTCTCGATATTGCGTTGTTCTCATCCGGTGCGACGTCATCGCGCGAGCTCGCGCCACGCTTTGCTGCTGCTGGTGTGATGGTCATCGACAACTCGTCGGCGTGGCGAATGGATCCCGATGTGCCCCTCATCGTGAGCGAGGTCAATCCTGGCGAGATTGCCAACGCCCGCAAGCGCATCATCGCCAACCCGAACTGCACGACGATGGCGGCGATGCCCGTCCTGAAGCCATTGCACGACGAAGCCTCACTCGTTCGTCTGATCGCCAGCACGTATCAGGCGGTGAGCGGTGGTGGTTTGTCTGGTGTCGACGAACTCGATAAGCAAGCGCGCCAAGTTGCCGATCAGGCACGCGAGTTCACCCACGATGGCAACGCGGTCACGATGCCTACCCCTACCAAGTTCACCAAACCCATCGCGTTCAACGTCTTGCCGTATGCCGGCAAGTATGTCGACGATGGGTCCTTCGAGACCGACGAAGAGCAGAAGTTGCGGTTCGAGAGCCGCAAGATTCTTGATATCCCCAATCTGCGCGTCAGCGGTACCTGCGTGCGGGTGCCCGTCTTCACCGGTCACTCCTTGAGCATCAACGCTGAATTTGCGCGGCCCATCAGTGTGGCCCGGGCGATTGAGTTACTCGGATCAGCACCTGGTGTCGAACTGCTTGACGTTCCCACGCCGCTCGAGGCCGCGGGCAAAGATCCAAGCTTCGTCGGTCGTATTCGCCAAGATGACTCCGTCGACGGTGGGCGTGGTCTGGCGTTGTTCATCAGCAACGACAACCTGCGCAAAGGCGCGGCGCTCAATGCTGTGCAGATCGCGGAGCTGTTCCTGTAACGATCCGCGCGCACGGCCGAGCGGGGCGCGCTAGGGGCAGGCGCACGGGATGGCGTGGCAGTGCGGACAACCATTCGCGTAGCGCTCGAGAGCCGCGGTGAGGTCGATGTTCATCTGATTCGCGAGTGTTGCGACCCACGCAATCACGTCGCCAAACTCGTGTGCTTGCTGCTCGACGCTTCCCTTGCGGACAGCTTGGGCCAACTCGCCGACTTCCTCCGCGAGCCACGCAACCGACGCCGAAACGCCACGCGCTCGATCGCGTTCTCCAAAGGTTCGTTCGATCACAGCTTGTAGTTGGGCGAGATCCATGCGCCGAACTTAGGGTTCACGGGCCAAGGTCGTGGGGACCGACGCACGTCTTGCACCGGACAACGCAAACGGGCCGCCCGCAGGCGACCCGTTGCAACTGGTCGGGGTGGGGAGATTTGAACTCCCGGCCTCCACGTCCCGAACGTGGCGCGCTACCAAGCTGCGCTACACCCCGCAGGTGCTCGACGATGTTATCCGGCGCTGACGGACTCTTCCTCAGCGGTTTCCGTGGCGGATGACGGGTCCGGTTCGTCGGCGCGATCGTCGGATTCGTCGTCGATCACGGCGGATTCGAGGGCCAGTGCGACACCTCGATTGAGCGACAAAGCGTCGAGCGGCTTCACGATCCATGCATTGGCACTACTACGACGGGCGATGAAGACATCAGCGTCGCGATCGAGCAGCATCAGCACGGGAATGTGGGGCATCGCTCCGGAGCTTTCATCGTGACGAAGGTTCATCGCGACGGCAAAGCCACCCATCGACCCGCTCTGCAGATCGAGAATGGCGATATCGGGCGTACGCGCCAACACCACGTTGGTGACATCGCGGCCATTTCGACACACAGTAAAACTGGTCTCTGGGCCACTGAGCGCGGCGACGATTTCGTCGACGACCCATTGAGCGTCGGTTGCTAGCAAGACATGCACGAGAAGAACTTAGCCGCCAAAGTCTGAAACCTTGAAGAGATGACCCGCGATCTCACGGAGTCCGCCAAGATCGTGGACGTCCTCGGCGAGCAAAGGCACGCGATGAATCGCCGCTGAACCGGCTTCGGCTACCAACGGGGCGATCATGCCTTCTTCGGCGTCGGCCAGAGCGCAGAGCTCGCCGAGGTTGCGCCACAGACCAGCAAGCGCAGTGTCGCCGGCGGCGAGAGCGGTCGCCTCAGCTACGTGGGCCTCTTCGGTAGTGCCGGTTCCAAAGCGCGGCTGCAGCCGATTGATCACCACAGCGGCCACCGACAGTTTCGACTCGGCGAGGCGCGATGCGAAATAGCGTGCCTCCTCGACGGTGTCATGACGCGGTGACGCGACAAGCACGTAGTGGGTGACTGGCGAATGCAGCAATTCGGCCACTGCGTCGGCGCGGTCGCGAAAGCCAATCTCCATACCTTCGAACGCCTGGAAGAAGGCGATTGCGTCCGCGAGAACATCGCCACCAACCACTTTGCCAATGGTTCGCAGTACTGGCTGGGCGGCGATATTGAGCACTTTCAGACCCTTGCGCGCTGGGAGCATCAGCAGACGAAACAGTCGGTGGTTGATGAAGCGCGTGAGTGTGGCCGGCGCATCGAGAAAGTCGAGTGCATTTCGTGTGGGAGGAGTGTCGACGACGACGAGGTCGAAGCGCTCGTCGCGATGCAGTTGATACAGCTTCTCGGCAGCCATGTATTCCTGCGTGCCCGATAGCGCGCCAGCGATGTTGCGGTAGAAGCCATTGGCCAAGATGCGCTCGGCGCGCTCGGGCGACTCTGCGTATTGGCGAACCAGACCATCGAAGGTAGTGGCGGGGTCGAGCATCATCGCCCAAAGTTCGCCCGACGATTCGGGCTGATCACTCACGTTGACGAGTGTGGGTTCGTTGTTGAGACCGTCGCTCATGCCGAGCGCGTCCGCCAACCGACGCGCGGGATCGATCGTGACAACCACCACCCGCTTGCCAAGCGCCGCGGCATGCAGTGCGATCGCCGCGGCGGCTGTGGTCTTGCCCACGCCGCCCGATCCGCAGCTGATGATGATTTCGGCATCGCGAACGACGAGGTCGAGCGCGGGAAGCTCACGCTTGCTCATGATGGGAGCCGCTCGATCTGGCGAACCAACGCGACTGCGAGCACGGCAAGATCGGTTGGTTCGATGCCGGCGACAGCGAGTTGTGGCAACACGATCTGTGCAAGCGCCAAGTCAGTCGACAGCCGATCGAGCTCGGTCTGTTGGCAGCGCCGCCGATGGTTGCGGTATTCCGCAGCGGCGAGAAGGTCAGCACCGGCGTGAATTGGTTGGTGGTCGGCATCGACCATGACGATCGGCTCGCCGAGGTCGACACCGTTGACGATCACCGGTCCGAGCTGCACGCCTACGCGCTCTTCCACCGAGTACGCGGTTTCGATGACTTCATTGATCGGCGTCGTCTCGGGCAGGGTGACCAGTAACACCTGACAGCGTGTGGGGTCGTGAAACATCTCCAGCACGTCTTCTGCCTGTGTGCGAATTGGACCGCCTCTCACAGTGTCGAGCAGCCCGCGCGCCGAGAGTAAGAACGTGATGGCGTGGCCCGCTGCGGGGCCGTCAACGACGATGAAGTCGTACATGTCAGAGCGCTCGTATTGCTTCAGTTTGCCGAGCACAACAATGTCGTCGATGCCAGGAGCAGCAGTGGCCACGACATCGATGATGCCGCTTGTGGCAAGACGTTTCGAGACCCGTTTGAGACCATGTGTATCGAGGTAATCGGCCAGCGCTTCAGGCGCGGTAATCGTGATCACTTCCACCGACGTATTGGCAAGGAGATCGGCGAGAACGGGCTTGCCTTCGAGTTCGATGGCGAGCACGCGAAGTCCTGCATCGGCTGCCGCTTGAGCCAATACAGCCGTTACTGTTGTCTTTCCGACGCCTCCCTTCCCGGCCACTATGACCAGGCGGGCCGCGCCAAAGAACTGCAATGAATCCACACGCCCTCCGGAGGCTCTCGTGCGCAGACTACCGATCATCTTGTTGGCCATCGCGGCCGGAGTTGGTCTTCTCGCGCCTCCAGCCGGCGCGACCAGCACGCCAACACCCGATTCTCGTGCCTCGCGTCGCACCGCGGACGCCGCCTCCGACAAGCTCGCTCCTGTGGATGTTGTGCAGGTCAGCGGGCTGATCGACGAAATCCTCATCGATTCAATTACCCAGTCCATCAAGCAGGCCGGCGCGAACGGTTCGCAGGCGCTGATCCTGCAAATCAATGCAACCGGCGCTGTAGTTTCTCGCGATCGAATGGCCACATTGCTCGAACGGATCCACAAGTCCCCAATCCCGATCGGTATCTGGGTGGGTCCTTCTGGCGCCAATTTGTTCGGGCTTCCGGCGCAGCTTCTCGCAGCTGCCGACGCGACCGGCATGGCACCGGGGTCCAGCATTGGTAACTACGGCACGCCACTCATTGTCGACGGAGTGACGATCGATTTCGGTGGCGCGACCGACAAACTTCGCTCGGGCACGATGGGCTTCCAAGAAGCACGCAAATCTGGCGCGCTCAAGCTGCAGACCACCGACGAAGGTGTGCCTGCAATCAAGAACATGGTGCTCGCGATGGATGGGCTGCAGGCTCGCGGCCGCACGCTCGACACCGTCACCGAATCGCCTGCCGATCAGGGCGGCACCCAGAACAACGCCACGCTCGTGCGCTTCTTCAAGTTGAGTCTCATCAACCAGTTGCTGCATACCGTGAGCAGTCCTGCCGTTGCCTATCTGCTGTTCATCATCGGTATGGCCCTGCTCATCTTCGAGTTCTTCACCGCCGGCGTGGGCGTGGCCGGTGTGGTTGGCGCGGTCTGTCTCGTGCTGTCGTGCTACGGACTGGCGGCACTGCCACTCAACGGCTGGGCGCTCGCCGCGATCGTTGTGTCGATGGTTGCCTTCGCTGTCGATGTGCAGGTCGGCATCCCGCGCCTGTGGACCGGTGTGGGATTGGTGCTGTTCATCTCTGGTTCCTGGATGCTCTTTCGCGATGTCCTTGGCGCATCACTGCGGCCGTCATGGATCACGCTCATTGCTGGTATCGGCGGCATCATGCTTACGTTCATCGTCGGTATGCCGTCGATGGTGCGCACCCGTTTCGCTACCCCCACGGTTGGGCGTGAGTGGATGATCGGTGAGATGGGCACTGCGTTAGCCGACATCAGCCCCGAGGGCATTGCTGAGGTGTCGGGCGGTCGCTGGCGAGCGCGAACCAACCGGGCAACGCCAATGAAGGCGGGCGATGTGTTGCGCGTCGTCGCTATTGATGGCGTCACGCTCGAGGTAGAACCCGAAGAGGGTGGAGCGAAGGATTACCGCGAGATGCGCAAGAAGTCTGGCGCTGGCGATCTCGCCGATGTGGCTGCGCCCGTCGACGCGGGCTGACCTGCCGACAGCCGCTTCGTGCGGCTCAACGTCTTGCGGTCACTATCCACACGTTGCCGGGGAACGTGACTGCCCCACCCAACAGTCGTTCTTGGAATGCGGATCGTACGGCGGCCGTTGCTGCGGCGAACGTTGCGTCGTCCACCTGCGCCCGCAAGATCTGACCAACGTGTGTACTCATGCTCTGGTTGACGGCCGCTGCAAGACCCTGTCCGCCACCCATTGTCGTTGGGGCGCTGAACGGGTCGATCTGTACCGAGGTCCAACCGGCCGTGACCAGCAACGTGCGGACCCGATCTGGATTGTGAAACGCGAACGGTCCGGGTGCATTCTCCGGTGGCAGTACGGGATCCGGGGTGAAGCCGCGCATGATGTCGGCGGGCAAGGAGATCCACTCGTTGGATTCTTCGCGTTGCCAACACACAAAGGCCAAGCGCCCGCCTCGGCGAACATTCGCAGCGATGTTCACAAAGGCCGCGATGGGATCGGCGAAGAACATCACACCAAAGCGCGAGAACATCGCGTCCGCCGGACGATCAATTGGAGCAATGCGTGCTGTCTGCGCGTCGGCAACCACCAACGAAACATTCCGATGCGTCACTGCCCGTGCGCGAGCCGCGTCGATCATTGTTGGCGAGATGTCGGCACCGGTCACCGAGCCGTTCGGGCCAACGGTGGCTGCAATCTCGAGTGTCGCGGTGCCGGTACCGCAACCGATGTCGAGGACGTGCTCTCCCGGTTTCGCGTTCAGCGCACCGAGAACGGCCTCGCCGAAGTGCACCAACATGCGATCGAACATCATCTGCTGTTGCACCCAGTGCGGACCTGCTGTGTCGGTCCAATAGGTGGCCTGCTTGTCGTTGGGCCCGCCATCTGCCATACGCCAGCTTTGCATGTTGGTCGTGGTTCCGCGTCGAGACGACCAATACGATGGTTTCGATGAGTCCCAACGTCGGCAAGCGGCCTAACGCTCATCCTGAGCGCGCCCCCTCGCCCGAGGCTCACCGCAGTGCTCGACAGGTGGTGGTGGAGAAGCGCACCTTCGTGCAGGGTCGCCCAGCGGCCTACAGCGTGGCAGGGCCAGTGCTGGGCATGCCCGTGGTCTTGCTGCACGGATGGGCGTTGGCCGATCACACCTACCGCGACGTGATTGCGTCCATCGCCGAACAGGGGTGCCGGGTCGTTGCACCGGCCATGCCTGGTTTTGGCGGAACTCACGAGCTTCCCGCGGGCGAGTTCTCGATGGCGAGTTATGCGAGCTGGGTAGCTGAGCTTCTCGATGCACTCAAGGTCACCGAGCCTGTCGTGGTCGTCGGACATAGCTTCGGTGGTGGTGTTGCGATCCGCCTGGCCCACGACCATCCCGATCGCGTTCGTTCGATGGTGTTGGTCAATTCGGTGGGCGGTTCGTCGTGGCGTAAGGGTCATGTACTGCACTCGATCGCCGAGCGACCGCTGTGGGATTGGGGTATTCATTTTCCCAGCGACGTGTGGCCGATTCGTCAGGCGAGGCGTGTGCTGCCAGTTGTGGTCGAGGACTTCTTGCCGAACCTCGTGCGCAATCCGCGGGCGATGATCAAGGTGGCCAACCTCGCTCGCCGCGCCGACCTGCGCAGTGAGCTCGAAGACCTGCGCCGTGCCGGCAAACCAATCACGATCTTGTGGGCCACCCGTGACGGCATCATCCCGCGTGAGTCGTTCGAGGCGTTGTGTGTTGCTGCTGGCGTGCAGGGCACAGTGGTCGAGGGCTCGCACTCCTGGCTACTTGCTGATCCGGTGCAGTTTGGTGAGGTGATCACCAACGACGTGAACATTGCCAAGATCGCCCGGGAGCTCGACCAGAAGGCGCCTGCGAAGAAACGGCGTGGTCTGCGTCGCGTGACGTCGCTACTCGGTACCACTAACGACGGGAAGCAGCGGGCCACCGATTCGTAGATCGTCTCGGCGGCGGGTGACGCCCCGGGCATCGAGTTCTGCGGCGAGCGGCAGCGCATGTTTGCGAGTTGAGGCAGTGCCGTCGCGGAACTGGGCCACGGTAAAGCCGTCGGGATGCGCGGCAAGTAGTCGTGCCGCTAGCTGAGCTGCCGCGTCGATGGTGAGCGGATGAAAGAACACGCCGTCGCGCTCCACCACTCGGCCGCTGCGCACGAGCAGCCGTAACTCGGCTTTGTCGATTCCGGTTGCGTCGGGCGGCGCGTACCCTGCCGCTAACAGCGAGGCCACGAACGGATGATCTGCGAGCGGGTCGTGCACCTCTGCTTGGCGTACGCGTCCATTGTCGATCGCGAGATCGGCAATCGTTGCCAACACGGCGCGCTCGCGATCATCGAATGCGGCGACGTCGAACCCGAGCGGGCCAGCGGCGAGCACGCGTTCGCTTACCGACTCGCGAAGAGCATCGACCGCTTCTGGTGTGACCACCCATTGGCCGATGGTGGGTTCGAGTTGTTCTCCGGTGAGAAGTGCCAGCTCGTCGGCAGTGATCCAACCGCGCTCTCGAACGACGCGCAGCACATCGCGGTCGGGCGTGGCCTTCGAGGCCGACAACACGGGTGCGATGTCGAGCACCTCGCCGCCGCCGACGGTTTCGTTGCGGCCGGATTCGCGCAGGATGAAACGATCGCCGGGGAGTAATGGCAATGCCTCGGGAAGATGCAGGCGCACAAGGCCGCTGGTGCCCGGTTCGATGGCCTGCGACCCGAGTACGCGCAGCTTGACGGTGAATTCGCCCGAGCCGATATAGGCCGCGTACGCGCCGCGCCGCGACACCTCGTGGTCGAGGCGGTCGAGTACGCGCAGCGTCGCATCGAAGCGCGTGGTGGGACGCCACTGACGCTGATGCACGACCGCGTCGCCGCGCCGAACCTCGGTGTGCTCGACGCCCGAAAGGTTCAGCGCAACTCGATTGCCTGCGCCGATTTCCTGCATCGTCGTGCCCAGACTTTGGATGCTGCGAATGCGCACCTCATGATGACGTGACCCCACCGACACACGATCGTCCACGTGCAACGAGCCACCGGTGAGCGTGCCGGTCACTACTGTGCCGCTGCCTTTCGCAGCGAAGACACGATCGACCCACAGGCGTGGCCGGGCGCGGTCGTCGGCCGGAGGTGTCTGCGCAACGAGCGTGTCGAGAGCAGCGCGCAGGTCGTCGAGTCCTCCGCCCGTTGGTGCGGAGACGGCTATCACCGCAGCGTTGGCCAAAAAGGTACCGGCGACATGGTCGAGCACATCGAGCGTGGCGATATCGCGCCACTCGTCGTCAACGAGATCGACCTTTGTCAGTGCGATCACGCCATGGCGCACACCGAGCAATTCGAGAATGCGCAGGTGCTCCTCGCTCTGTGGTTTCCACCCTTCGGTTGCGGCCACCACGAAGAGGCAGGCGTCGATGCCACCGACACCTGCCAACATGTTGCGAAGGAAACGAATGTGGCCCGGCACATCGATGAAGCTGACGCCCTCACCTGAGGGCAACACCGCATGTGCAAAGCCGAGATCAATGGTGAGACCACGCCGCTTCTCTTCTGCGAAGCGGTCGGGGTCCGTGCCGGTGAGCGCCAGAACCAACGAGCTCTTGCCGTGGTCGACGTGGCCAGCGGTAGCGACAACGCGCATGACTATTGCACCACTGCGCGCAACGCGTCGATCACAATGCCATCGTCAGCGGGGTCGACGCTGCGCAGGTCGAGCAACGTGCGGCCCTCGCGCACGCGAGCGATCACCGGCGTGGCGTTGGCCCGCAACACTCGAAGGTGATCGCCGTTCAGTGCGACACCGAACGACGCCATGGTGATGCCTGGTGCCGAACCGGCGCCCGGCAGTGCTTCCATTGCTTCGCCGGACCCCACCGCTGCGGCAGCACAAATATTGTTGGCTCGATGCTGCAGTTCGTGCAGTGGGGTGTCGACCATCCGCCAGAACGGGATCGCCGTGGCCGCAGAACGATCGAGGTAGGCCATCGCGATGGACTGCAGGCTCGACAGCACGAGGCCACCAGGGCGCAGTGCTCGCGCCAATGGATGGCGTGCACATGCGGCAACGAGATCGCGACGACCGACGATGATGCCCGCTTGAGGACCGCCGAGCAGTTTGTCGCCGCTGAAGGTGACGAGCGCCGCGCCCTGCTCGAGGCTCTGTCGCGCGGCGGGCTCGTTGGCGAGCCACGCTGGGGGTGGTCCGCTGAGCCATGGGCAATTCGAGTCGATGAGTCCGCTGCCGATGTCGGCCACTACCGGCACGGGCAACGTGGCAAGTTGTGCCACCGAGGTGTCTTCGACGAATCCGTCAATGCGAAAGTTCGACGGATGCACCTTCATCGTGAGCGCAATGTCGGCACCGTTACGAACGATCGCCTTTGAGTAGTCGCTGAGGCGCGTGCGATTTGTCGTGCCCACGTCTACCAACGTGGCACCGGATTGTTCCATCACATCGGGTACTCGAAACGCTCCGCCGATCTCCACGCTTTCGCCTCGGCTGACGGCCACACCGCGGTCGTAAGCGAGCGCGGCGAGCACGAGCATCACGGCGGCCGCGTTGTTGTTCACGACCATCGCGGCCTCGCCGCCGCAGAGTCGTGCAAAGAGGTGGCCCACTGCTGTTTGACGCGAGCCGCGCTCGCCGGTGGCGAGGTCGAACTCGACATTGACGGGCCGTGCCGACTGCTGCGATCCGAGCGGTGCGCGCCCGAGGTTCGTGTGCAACAACACGCCTGTTGCGTTGACCACTGGCATCAGCAACGTCCGCGCGAATTGCGCGGCTCGGTCGGCGGCTGAACCCGGATCACTCGCGGCGATTGCTTCGCGCGCGATGTCGACGCATATCGGATGTGGCAGACCGCTTGATGACAGCGAGCGCGCCAGCGTGTCGACCGATGGCGGTCGTTGAGCTGGAGAGCCGGTGGAAGCCATTGCTCAGAACCTAGCGGCAGCTTTCGATCGTCGCTCGACGTAGAGCCCGCGGACCCATAGTTGACGCCTGCCTCACGCAGGCGCAGCACCTAGGGTTCACTGAATGCTTGCCGTTTCGATCGTGAGACTCGACCCTGACCTCGCTCTTCCCGTCTATGCCCACGAGGGAGATGCGGGAATGGACCTGTGTGCCCGCGAGGACGGCGATATAGCGCCCGCTGGCGGTCGGCTGCTGATGGCGACGGGCATTGCGATCGCGATCCCGGTTGGCTATGCGGGCTTCGTCTTGCCCCGCAGTGGGTTGGCGCTCAAGTATGGCATCAGCGTGGTGAACGCGCCGGGTCTGATCGACTCTGCGTACCGTGGCGAGATCAAGGTCGTGCTGCTCAACACCGACCCGACCGAGCCGTACCACGTGGATCGCGGCGATCGTGTCGCGCAGTTGGTCGTGCAGCGCGTTGAGGAAGTGCTGTGGACAGAAGTCGACTCGCTCGAAGGCCTCGACCGCGGCGGCGGTTTCGGCCACAGCGGTCGCTGATCTCGCCGCCGACGTAGCCGTTACGACGTAGTTTTCACGACGTAGCTGTCACTAGGTGTAGCTGTTGCTAGGTGTAGCGAACGCCTTGGCGATCGAGTTCGCGTTGCACGTTGCTGACGTTGATGTCGTCGAGTTCGCGTCCGCTGTGTAACGACTCGGCTGCGGCAATACCCGCGCCTTGGCCGAGCACGGCGCAGCACGACATGTTGCGCGTGGAGGCATGCGACACACGGTCGCCGCCGGATGATCGGCCAGCCACGAGAAGGTTGCGCACGCCTTTGGGTAACAGGTTGCGATAGGGCAACTGAAAGTAACGACCAGTGGTGGGCAGTATGAGAATGCCGTACCCGTCGATGAACTCCGGATATATGCCGATCGAGTCATCGAAGCGGCCCTGATCGCGAACGTCGTGCTCGGTCATGTTGTACACCGCATCGATCTTGCGGGTGTCGCGAATGCCGAGGGTCATCCCGAAGTTGCGCAGCCGCGCGTCCTTGCAGCCCGGCGTGGAGTGACGAAGCGCGTCGATGGCGTGCATCGCCTGTCGGCGCCCTTCGATCTCTCCACGCGTCAGGTCGTCGGGATCGGTTCCATCGATATCACCAAGATGGACGAGGTTCATGTAGGTGAGTTCGCCGGTGTCATGCATCGCGCCCCAGGTTCCGCCGATGGTGGTGAGATGCGCCGGGATGACCCCGTCCTCGATCGCCTTTTGGAACGGCTTGTAGAGGAAGGGCGAGAACATGTCGTCTTCCTTGCCTGACGTTTCGATGGTCCACTCGCCGCTGCCAGCCCAGTCCTTGTACGTTGGCGAATCAGCATCGATGCCTGCCATGAACGCGCGCTTATCGACTCCGGCGAGGTGGAACATCACCGACGCGGCCATCATCTGCTCGCGGGGCGTGAGGTGCGTTGGGGCACCAGCGCGATAGGCGATATCGGCATCACCGGTTGCATCGATCACGCGACGGGCAAGGATCGCCTCCCGGCCGGCCTTCGATTCCGTGATGATGCCGAGGACGGCGTTGTCTTCGATGATGGGTGCCACGAAACTTCGATGCAACATCGGATGGATGCCGTCCTCTTGCACCAGTACATCCGCGACAACCTTGAAGCCTTCAGCGTCGATTTCGTAGGACATTGATTGGCTTTCGGGAACGGCCGCTCCCATCGCATACGCGCGGGTCTCGAACTCACGCCCTATGCCGTTTGCCTCCACGGTTTGCTCGTGCCGATACCACGCGAAACCTTCGACGCCAACAGTGGTGATGTTGCCTCCAAAGCATCCGAATCGTTCGACGAGAGTTACCTGCACGCCCGCGCGCGCCGCTGCGAGCGCGGCGGCAAGTCCGGCGGGTCCGGATCCGACGACGAGCACATCGGTGTCGTGGATGACATCGACAGATCGGCTCGGTTCGGTGATGGTGCCAAGCACTCGTCGGTGCGATTCGGTAGCGATGTGCTCACGATAGTGAATGGCGGTTGCCCGGGGCTCGCTTCATCGGCTTTCT
>JANLPV010000091.1:0-19976 GCA_031367435.1 Actinomycetes bacterium
AGGCGCGCCGGCGTCGAGGAGCTGCGTGGCTTGGAAGTGGCGGAGGTCGTGGAGCCGGACCGAAGCGCTGATGCCAGCGGCCAAGCGGGTTTTGGCCCAGCGAGCGTTTGCCGAGTCGGCCGCCATGCCCGTTGCCCTGTCGGATCCATCGCAAAGATGTAGCCGGATCGCCGCTGCTCACTCGACAACCCGCACGCTGTGCTCACCTGCTCGGCATCGGTCCACCCGAACGAGAGCGCGACCACAGTGTCGGGATCGAGCATGACCGTCCTCGCTGACCGCGACTTCGTCGGCGAATCGCCGCGCGAGCCTGGGAGCACGGTGTAGCTGCGCGAGACGTCGAGGGTGCCGGTGACGAAGTCGACATCCGACCAACGGAGGCCGCAGACCTCTGCTCGGCGAGCGCCCGTCGCGACCATCACCCGGATGAAAAGCCCGAACAACGGGTCGAGCGCGATCGCTGCGGTCATCAGCGAGCGAACTTGGGCGATCGATGGCGGATGCTGCTCGCGCTGGGGTTGCGCAGGTGCCGATGCCAGCTTCGCGACGTTTCGTTGGACGAGGCCCCAGCGCTCGGCCTGATTCAGCGAAGCGCGCAAGATGGCATGGATCTGGCGGATCGTCGCCGGGGCGAGGCCGCGCTTGCGCAGCTTCGTGTACAAGGCATCGATCTCGAGCGTCGACAGCGTCGACAGTCGGATTGCGCCGAGCACTGGGACGATTTCACGATCGACGTACTGGCGGTAGTGATACAGCGTCGTTGCGGATCGTCCCAGTCCGGTGATGTGCTCCATCCAACGATCGAGCAGATCGGCCAGCGTTGGGTCATCGAACGAGACCTGACCGTTGGCCACGCTCGTCTCCAGTGCCGCGAGCGCTGCCTTCGCCTCGCGCTTGGAGGTCGTCTTGATCTTGCGGATCACGCGCCGATAATGGCCAGTTGCCGGATCGAGGCCAGCGGACACCGTGAGCTCCCAAGTGCCCGGCGTGCGTTCTCTCATCGTTCCCATGTGAATCGTCCCTTCGCGGCAGATTCGCGGCTGGATGACTGGACCTACTTGACCGAGGGGCTCAGAAAGTGCCTCTGAGCTGGGAGTATTTGGTGCGCCCCCTGGGTTTCGAACCCAGAACCTGCGGATTAAGAGTCCGTTGCTCTGCCGTTGAGCTAGAGGCGCATATGGTCGCTCGATTGTATGGCGCACTCTCGTGAACCCAAAATCTGCGACCCAGAATCGGGCAAGCCCGACTCTGTTAAGGGTGACCGACGGGGCTCGAACCCGCGACTTTCAGTACCACAAACTGACGCTCTACCAGCTGAGCTACGACCACCATGAAGGGCCATAGTCTGCCATGAATACGCAGGGTTTACACATCTGAATATTGATGGTGTTCACAAGCGATCAAGCGGGCCGTCGACAACGAATTCCATTGTGTGGTATCGTCACTGCAACGTATTCCATAGGGAGAACCCCATGAGCGCAACGGATTCCACGCTCACCAATGATTTGTCAAACCGAGCTCAAGACATCACCCGTCGTGAGCTGGCCACCTACGTCTCGCGCACTCAGCGGTCACAAGCGGCCACCGAGCGAGCCCGCAAGGTGCTCCCCATGGGGGTGCCGTCGAGTTTTCAGGCCTACGATCCACACCCCATCGTGGTCAGCCGGGCTCAGGGCAGTTGGATGGAGGACGTCGACGGCAATCGTTACACCGATTACGACATGGGCTTTGGCGCGTTGTTTACTGGGCACTGCCATCCTGCCGTGCGGTCTGCAGTCGAGGCACAACTCGACAACGGCACGTTGTTCGTCACGCCGTGCGAGGCCAACGCTGAAGTTGCCGAGATGCTCGGTGCTCGCTACGGCCTACCGATGTGGCGGTTCACTAACAGCGGCACCGAAGCCACGATGGACGCCATTCGTGTCGCTCGTGGCGTCACGGGTCGTCAGAAAATCGTCAAGGTCGAAGGCGGCTATCACGGCCATCACGACGAAGTCATGATCTCGATGAAGCCCCCTCTCGATAAGGCAGGCCCGGCCGATCATCCAGCGTCTGTGCCGGGTACCGCTGGCATCACCGATGCGGTGCTCGCCGACACGATCGTGATTCCGTATAACAACCCCGAAGCGCTCGAAGAGGCGTTACGCGCCGGTGATGTTGCGTGCTTCATTGTCGAGCCCGTCATGGAAAACATTGGCATCTGCAAACCGCTGCCCGGCTATCTCGAAGCGGTTCGCGAGATCACGCAGCGCTATGGCACGCTACTGATTTTTGATGAAGTCAAGACAGGCATCACCGCCGGTTGGGGTGGCGCTACTGGTGCACTTGGGGTGCGTCCCGACCTCGTCGCATTAGCGAAGAGCATTGGTGGAGGGCTGCCTCTCGGTGCCTTCGGCGGACGCGCCGAATACATGGATCAAATCACCATCGGCCGCGTTGTGCACCTCGGTACGTACAACGGCAACCCGTTGTGTATGGCTGCCGCGAAGGCAGTGCTCTCTGAGATCTGTACACCGGCCGCCACCGACGGCTGTATCGATCGCAACCGCGACTTGCTCGATGCATGCGACCGAATCATCCAACGTGCGGGTCTCACCGCACATACCGTGCAGTTCGGCGCAAAGGGTTGCATTACATGGGCCGACCAGCCGGTACGCAATTATCGCGATTACAAGAACACCAACTTCGATCTTGCCTTTGCGCAGTGGATTCATGGCATCAATCGCGGCATTTTGCTGCCGCCTGGCCTCGACGAGCAGTGGTTGATATCGATCATGCACACCGATGCTGATGCGATGCGTTATGCAGCCGTCTTCGAAGAGTTCGCTGGCGAACTCATCGCCTGATTGCAAGATGTTGACTCACTCGTGGGTCACATCAGCTCCAGCGGCGTTGTTCGCTGTACCGAGTTCTCACGGGGCTTGACCAGCGGTCGCGGCGCTTCGTGGCTCCAGAGGCGGCGAGGCAGCCGAGTCCGCTCACGATCAGTATCAGCAGCACCAGCAGCAGCCGCGGCAATGAGTGGCTTGCGACCTTCGGTAAGACGCCGACCCACGGGCTCTTCGTGGTCAGCGGCAGGATCAATGCCGGCAAGATATAGCCGATGATGACAAGCATCAGCGCGGTGCCGAGCAACAGGAAACTGATCGATCGCAGGAGTTCAGCGCGCTCGGGATGTGCTGCGAAGCCAAGCGCGATCAGCAACACAGCCAGGCCACCCGAGATCGGTATGAGCCACTTCAGAACCTGACGGGTTGTGGAGATTGCAGTCACCGTCGGTACGTCGACAATCGCGTCGGCCACGGTGGCGACCACTTCGTTGCCAACCAGTGGAACCATTTGTTCGGCAGTGATGACGACAGGTTTCGAACTATTGCCGATGAGGCGGGAATGTGCATCTGCAACAACACCCTCCAAGAGCTCGGAGCCCTCACGGGTGGCTGCGCCTGCCCGCACCACCTTCTGGATCGCGGCCGGATTCTGGCCGAGCGTCGGTGCGGTTGCCTCTGCGATGACGCGTGCAATCTCGTTTCGAATTGTGTCGTCTCTGAGAACGTTTTGCGTCGCGCCTGGGGTGCGAGAGGGAGAAAAGGCGGTGAACTGAAGCCAGAAACCACTGATCGCCAAGCTCGCAAAGATGGCCGCGAGACCGAGGATCAGACCTGCCAATGAGCGTCGCACGGTGACATCCTCGCATCTTCTCGGTCCGTCTTCAGGAATGACGGTGTCGCGCTGGCAGGTCGTGTTATGACGGGCATGACTACGCTGCAGACGTGACCGCGCTTCGTCCGCCGTTCGTAACCATGTTGCGCCGCGCGGTGATGCTGCAATGTGCGTGGTGCGGAGCCCGTCCGGGGTTCTTGCGAGGGTGGTTCAAACGTCACGATGCGTGCCAGCACTGCGGATTGTCCGTTCAGCGCGGCCACGATGGTTTCGAGCTTGGTGCGGCCACGGTGAACGCGATGATCACACTTGCAACCTTGGTTGTTGCTGGGGGAGTTTCGGTGGTGGTCACCTACCCGAACGTTGCTGTCGGCAGTCTTGTTGGGGTACTCGGCATCGTGGCGATCGTGCTGCCGGTCGCTCTGTATCCGTTCAGTTTCACGCTCTGGTTTGCTATCGAATTACTGATGGATCCGCCTTCAGCGAGATCGCTTACCGATGCAGATCGGACAATCGCGGAGATTTCGCGTTCGAATGCTTGATCGAACGCTTGTACGAAGTTACACTCCTGTCGTTCACCGCTGGCAGCATTCCCGAACGTGGTTCACAGTCTCTCGTAACTCTGTGACACCCCTTTCGTATGGTGCCGCTCAGCGAATCGGAACCGTATTCAATCGGTCCCCGCGGTACTGAGTACGACACAAACAACACACGAACAACACACGAACAAAACACTGAGACAGAGAGAGACAGGGAGAGATCATGGCGATGGAACGTGAGAAGGCGCTCGAGATGGCGTTGGCTTCGATTGACAAGCAGTTCGGCAAGGGCTCCATCATGCGAATGGGCGAAAAGACGTCACTGGGTATCGACACCGTGTCGACTGGTGCCCTCGCACTCGATCTCGCACTCGGCATTGGCGGTCTGCCTCGCGGCCGTGTCGTTGAGATCTTCGGCCCCGAATCGTCGGGCAAGTCCACACTCGCGATGCACGTCGTCGCCGAGGCGCAACGTAATGGCGGCATCTGCGCCTACATCGATGCCGAGCACGCGATGGATCCCATCTACGCCCGTGCGATTGGCGTCGATGTCGATCAGTTGCTCATTTCGCAGCCAGATACGGGCGAACAGGCGCTGGAGATCGTCGACATGCTGGTGCGTTCCGGGGCGCTCGATGTCGTGGTCATCGACTCTGTTGCCGCGCTTACACCCCGCGCTGAGATCGAAGGCGAAATGGGCGATACCCATGTTGGTCTGCAGGCGCGCCTGATGAGTCAGGCGTTGCGCAAGCTCACTGGCAATCTCAACAAAACGAACACCGTGGCAATCTTCATCAATCAGCTTCGTGAAAAGATCGGTGTCATGTTCGGCTCGCCCGAGACGACCCCGGGTGGTCGTGCGCTGAAGTTCTATTCGTCGGTGCGCCTCGACATTCGCCGTATCGAGAGCATCAAGGATGGCGCTGAAGTGGTCGGATCGCGCACCCGCGTGAAGGTCGTGAAAAACAAGGTTGCACCACCGTTCCGTCAGGCCGAGTTCGACATCATGTATGGCAAGGGCATCAGCCGCGAGGGTTCGCTGCTCGATCTCGGCGTCGAGATGTCGATTATCAAAAAGTCTGGTGCCTGGTTCACCTACGAAGGTGAGCAACTCGGTCAGGGTCGCGAGAACGCAAAGAACTACCTGCAGGCCAATCCCGAGATCATGGTCGAAGTGTCCGAGAAGGTACGCCAACAGGCTGGCCTCGTCGACGCACCCGACACATTTGGTACCAAGGACGACGAGCCAATCTCGCTCGACTCCTAAGCCGTGAGGCGGGGGTGACGACTCAGGTCCGCCCCCGCCACACGCAGGTGATTCACCTCAGCGTTGTGATGAACCGGGAAAGGGCATCTCTGCCACCGTCGCGACGCGGAGGCCATCAGTGGCTTCGACAGTCACCGAGGTGCCTGGCTGCGAGTGTTCTATGGCGAGCATGCCAAGAGCGACGTTGACATTGAGTCGTGGTGACCACACTGCCGAGGTGACAGATCCGACCTGACGCTGCGCGCAATGAATCGGCCACGGATCTCGCGGCTGAGGAACGGCGTCACCATCGATGGTAAATCCGCAAATACGGCGGGTAACTCCGGCTGCAGCCTGCAGCCGGAGCGCGGACATCCCGATCGCATCAACGGGCGCTGACAGCGAGCAGTATTTCTCGAGGCCGGCTTCGAGCGCTGTATCGGCCCGTGTGGCGTCGGTGCCGTACGTGAAGAGGCCTGCCTCGATTCGTTCAATGAGATTCGGACAACCGGGTCCGATATCACGGGCTCGCCCGGCGTCCATCAACGCGTCATATAGTTCGCCACCGAGATCAGCGTCATCGACATAGATTTCAAAGCCTCCCTGGGCGCTCCAACCGCTGCGAGCAACTAGCAGTTCGTGGCCACGAAAGTGCGCGGGGGCGAAACGGAAAAAGCGAATCTCGCGAATCTGATCACCGAACACGGCGGCCACGACGTCTTCGGCGCCGGGGCCCTGCACTGCCAACGGCCACACGTCGGGTTCGCGTACGCAAACATCGAGCCCGAGGCCGTGTGCGAGTCCACCCGCCCACAGCACAACGTCGGAGTCCGACACAGAGAACCAGAATCTGTCGTCGCCAACCCGCAACACGACAGGGTCGTTGATCAGCTTGCCGTCGTGATCGACGACTGGCGCGTAGCCGCATCGGCCTACAGCAAACGAACGAAGATCGCGCACGGTGAGCAGCTGCGCCAAACGGGCCGCATCTGGTCCAGCAATTTCAACTTGGCGCTCGCATGCCACATCCCACACCTGTACCGCAGCACGAAGATGGGCATAGTCGGCTTCTACGCCTCGAAACTGCGTCGGCAAGAGCATGTGATTGTAGACCGTGTACGACGTCACACCGAATGCTTCGATGCGGCTTGTATAAGGCGTCGAGCGCAGTCGCCGGGTCAGGGCAAGAGTGGGAGGGTTCACGGACCCTCCCACTTGATGCTGCAGATCTCGGCGCTGCGGCCCTCAAAGTTCCAGACTCGGCCGAAGGCGCGCACGCGACCAAGTGACGCCTCCGCGACGATCACCTCGGGGCCCATCCAGTACTGAGTGTTGACAACGCTCACCTCCTCACCAGCTCGTGCCCCGCCGATTGGGGCTACAGCGCCTTTGATGTACTTGCCAACCGTGAGCGAGCGGGTGTCGCCGATGGTCTCGAACTCGATCGGTGCGCGTTCGGCGCCGAGATACTGGCCGACAAGCAACGTAAAGAGTCCGGTCGTGCCTCGCGCTCCTCCCTTGAAGATTGACTCGAGTTGCTCGAACTGTTCGTCGTTGGCGCGTTCGTCGATCCATAGTGCGAGCGTCCAATTGCCACGTTCCATCTTGGTGGGAATATCGAGCAGCATCGCCACATTGAGGCCCGATAGATCGACGTCTCCAGACCGGCCGCGGTCGATGCGAACGCCGGCCCACGCTTGGCAGTAGCCCTCCGTTGGCGGATGCTTGCCGAGCGAGATCACACAGGGACAAAACACCGTGCAATTACAATTGAGGATCAATTCGCCCTCAAGCGTCCACGGAGCGATTGCGACCTTCTTCATGCCGTTCCTTTCGTTGATTCGATTGACATCGAGTGGTGGTTCTGATGGTCATGCGTACTCGTGGCAGGCACGAAGAGGGCGATACAACCGGCACCAATCAGGGTGAGTCCGAGGGGCACGGTGATGTAACGGCTCGTGGCGGGAACTTTTTCAAGCGCCATGAGTGCAGCACACAACACCATCCACCAGACGTTGGTGAGGCCACCAACGAATGCGAGCAGCATCAACGCCCAGCAACACCCGAGGCACGAGACTCCGTGGCGAGCGCCCATCCGGATGCCGCCAGAAGTGCCGGCTCGCCAATAGCGCAAGAAGAACGTCATGGGCCGTACACACTCGGTGACGCACCTACGTTTCAACGATGTGAACTGGTACGCCCCAGCGCACGCAAGCACGGTGGCGTTGAATAGTCGGGAGGTACCGGCGCCGTAGTGGCCGATGGTGCCGTGTGTGGCCAGCAGACGTTGAGCGACGGTGGCAATGGCGCCAAACGCAACCCAGATCGCGAGATATCCGGCGAGGAAACCCCACCAGGCGGCTGTCCTTTTAGATCGGAGGATGTCGCGGAGCGAGATCAACACGGGCACCGCCGTTGGCGCCATCATTGCAACGGCCATCAGGGTCCACATCGCAAACGTCGCGGACGCAGACGCAGATGCGGTGGGGGTGTGGCCGTTGCCGGAATGGGAGATGGCGTGAGAAATCAGCGCCGCCCAACACAGTCCGATGAGCACCACGAAGGCGAGCCACGGCCATGCCTTTTGTCGAGCGAGCCGAGGAGAGTCGATGAGGCTCGTCGATTGCATGAGCGATCACTATAGTGATCGAATCGTGACCAGTCGTACATGGCAAGTTCCCGGCGGGCCATGGGAGTTCGATGCCCACCACCTCGCCCTCGCGATCGTCGAAGGTCGGGCGCGCCTGCATTTCTCGAGCCGCGAACTGTCTCGGCGCGCGGGTATTTCGCAGGCGTATGTCGTTGCCCTCGAGCGGTCCCGCGACCACAATCAGCTGAGCGGCCCGAATCCAACCGTCGATGTCATTGCCCGCTTGGCGCATGCGTTACAGATCGATCCGATGTCGTTGTTCGCGGTTGCGGTTCGCCACGCTGGTCGGCACGTGTTGCTCGTTGTCGACGATGACCGTAGGTCCCCCTTGGCGCATGCCCAGGACGCTGCAAGCTCGGCTGTTCAGACGTGGGTGTTGGCCTCATCATCACCCGCGAATGACAACCCCCGCGCAGATGCTCATCGCTCCATAAGCCTGCGTCGACGAACCAATCAGGCGTATGACACGTCAATGGTGGCCAGTTCGCTAGAGAGTGAGCTTCGGCGTCTCGGACCCGCGATCCAAGGTCAGCAACTCGGTCTCGTGTTTGCTGAAACCTCCGACATCATGCTGTCGCTCGATGATCCACGCACGATACTTTCGTTCGAACATCGGTGGGCCGACGTCGTTCGACGCGCTGCTACCAAGGCCGGCGCGACGGCGGCGTTCAACGTGTGTGTGTACGAACGTGCGGCCTTGACTGCGCTGGGCGACTCCGTCGATGCCACACTCGATCTGATGCGTAGCCACGACACGGTGTGGCTGGCACGTCGCGACCGCGTCATTGAGGGCAAGCCGGCTGCTCGGCAGATTCTTGAACGACTTCGTCCCCCGACTGTTTCGAAAACCGCGTGGATCATCATCGCCTCCCGACTCGTCGATGAACTCGACCACGTCGCGTAAACCCGTCACGACGACCAAATAGAGACGAACGAAAGGAAGCAACACACCATGGACGCAATCCGGGCCTTCACAGTGGGAACCACCGACCAAGGTTGGGTGCGTGCCGTCAGCGAGGTGGCCGCGGCTGATCTCGGAGATGGCGACGTAGTGATAGGTGTCGAGTATTCGGGCATCAACTACAAAGACGGGCTAGTGGCCTCGCCCAATGGCCGTGTCGCGCGCATTGACCCGATCGTGCCCGGCATTGATCTGGCTGGAGAGGTCATCGAATCGAGCGATCCTGACATTGCCGTTGGAATGAAGGTGCTCGCCCACGGTTATGACATTGGCGTTGCTCATCACGGGGGCTTTGCCGCGCGCGCCAAGCTTCCAGTGCGATGGATTGTGCCGATGCCCGAAGGACTCGATGCTCGTAGCGCGATGATGGTGGGTACCGCCGGGTACACGGCAGCGCTCTCCGTAGACGCTCTTGAGAAGGCCGGTTTGAGGCCGGGCGACGGTGAGGTCTTGGTCACCGGCGCGACGGGAGGTGTGGGTTCGATGGCGGTCGGCATGCTCGCCGCCCGCGGCTACAACGTGGTGGCCAGTACCGGCAAGGCTGATGCCGCTGATTGGCTCGTGTCGCTCGGGGCGAGTGAGGTGATCGACCGTGCTCAAACATCGGCCGAATCAACCCGACCGCTTGAGCGCGAACGTTGGGCCGGATCGATTGACTGTGTCGGAGGCTCGACGCTGGCGTACGTGTTGCGCACCTTGCGCTACGGCGCTTCCGTTGCGGCAAGTGGTCTCACGGGTGGCAGCGATGTCGCGACAACCGTCCATCCGTTCATCCTTCGCGGAGTGAATCTTCTCGGCATCGACAGTGTGCAAACCCCCATTTCGACGCGCCGCGCAATGTGGCAGCGCATCGCCGTCGACCTCCGTCCGAAGTGGCTCGACACCGAACAGGTCGAGGTGATCGGTCTTGCGGCTCTGCCCGGCGAACTCGATCGAATTCTCGCTGGTGCGATGCGCGGTCGAGTGCTAGTCAATCCGCGCCATTGAGCTCTGCAGGTCGCTTCTGCAGAACACTTCTACGGGTCAGATCTACAGGTGATAGGTCTCTGTGTGGCCGTCGACGCCGATGGCCTGCCCCGAGATCATCGCTGACGCGCTCGAGGCGAGAAACAAGCACATCGCGGCGATGTCGTCGGCCTCGACGAATCGCTTGAGGGATTGCCCCGACAGGTACTCGTCGGCAACGACTTCGGCGTTCACGCCTCGGTGTCGCGCCTCGGCCGCGATGACAGCATCCATTCGATCGCCGCGCACGGAGCCGGGACAGATGCAGTTGCAACGAACACCGTGTGGACCGACTTCGATTGCGAGCGACTTGGTGAATCCGATCACTGCCCACTTCGCAGCGGCATACGGGGTACGCATGCCGAAGCCGTACATCCCGGCCATCGACGACATGTTGATGATCGAGCCATGGCGCTGCGCCTTCATCATCGGAGCGACGCGGCGTGCGCACACAAAATGCGAGTCAAGACTCACGCCAAGACACGACCGCCATTCGTCGAGCGAAATATCCTCCACCATTGCAGTGGGCCCCTTGGTCCCGGCGTTGTTCACAAGAACGTCAACGCCGCCCATGTCCGCGATCGAATCGTCGAGCCATGCATCGAGCGCTGCCGAGTCGTTCAGATCGAGTTGCGTCGCCCGCAACAGCGGTGACGTGATGCGACACGATTCAACGGCGGTTGCGTCGACATCGCAGATGTGCACAATCGCGCCAGCCTGCGCGAACGCGTCAGCGACCACCCGCCCAATTCCGTTTGCGGCTGCAGTGATGAGTACTCGCTGGGTCATGTCTTGTTGGTCCGTGTCTTGTTGGTCCGTGTCTTGTTGGTCCGTGTCTTGTTGGTCATGATTCGTGGGTCACATTCGCTCGTCTTCCTGCGCGGCGTTACAGCTCGAAAATCACATCACTCGAGGCGGGGAGGGCAACTCTCAGGGACACCATATGTGACCGTCGATGAGTACCAATCTCGTACGTGACTGTTCCCCATCATCGCGAGCTCTACTCGTGGGCGTAAATCCGGCACGTTTGTGCCGAGATAGATGAACTTTTGCGGGTTCGCTTACCTTGACAGAACGCAGACGCGCCAGTACTCTCCGATGAGTTGTGGGGTGACCTCCCCACGGAACAACAGATGGGGGAGCAATGAACTTTTCGAAATTGAACCGCGCCAAGAGTGGAGTAGGTCCGCTAGAGGCCGATCTCATCGACGCGTATGCAGCTGGCGCGATCTCGCGACGCACGTTCGTGACGCGCGGTTCGATGCTTGGCCTCGGCGCCGCATTCATGGGAACCATCATCTCGGCATGTGGTTCCGACAAGAAGGCAACGCCTGCTGGCGGCACCACCGCAACCGGCGGCACCACCGCAACGGGCGACACCACCGCTGCAGCAGCGATCAAGCAGGGCGGCACCCTTCGTATCGCCGCGCAGAAGCCAGCCGGACCACTCGACCCAGTCGCAATGGCCAACCTCGGCACCTATACCCCAGTGGTCACCTGCTTTGAGTACCTGGTGGCATGCCTCGGGTCTGAGGTCAAGCCGATGCTCGCCGAGTCGTGGACGCACAACGCCGACGGCAGTGTGTGGACCTTCAAGCTCCGCAAGGGCGTCAAGTGGCACGATGGCAAGCCATTCACCTCAGCCGATGTGGTGGCCACAATGGACCGTTTGGCCGCAAGCAACCTCAAGGCGTCACTTAAGGCTGGCTCCACAAAGGCGATTGACGATCTCACCGTCGAAATCACGTTGCTCGGGCCTGACGCCGGGTTCCCCCAGCAGGTCGGTGCGTACAACCCTCAGTCGGTCATCACTCCAGTCGACTACGTGCTCGGCACCACCCTCGACAAGAGCCCCAACGGAACGGGTGCCTTCAAGCTCACTAAGTACGATGCCGCGACCGGTGCCACGTTCGATGCAAACGCCGACTACTGGGGCGGCAAGCCGTTCCTCGACAAGCTCGAGTTCATCTTCAGCGAAGACCTGCCGACGCTCGTTTCGGGCCTTCAGGGCGGCGCGACCGATGCAATCGTGCAGTTCTCCGTTGCCGGTGGCGACGCGCTGTTGAACGACAGCAACATCACCGTTGGCCTCATCCATGGTTCGGCTCACCGCCAAATCTGGATGAACACCCGTGAGGGCGACTTCAAAGACGTGAAGGTTCGTCAGGCCGTGGCGCTCGGCATCGACCGCCAGGCATTGATCGACAACGTGCTCAAGGGCAAGGGTGATATTGGCAACGATCACCCGATCTCGCCGATTTACCCGTTCTTCGATGCTGCCCAGCCACAGCGCGCGCGCGACATCGCCAAGGCCAAGCAGTTGCTCAAGGACGCCGGTAAGGAAGGCCTCAAGGCCACGATGTACTTCCCCAAGCTGCAGGAAATCCCGCAACTCGCCCAGCTGGTGCAGAGCCAGTTGAAAGAGATCGGGATGGACATCACCCTCTCGCAGGAGAAGGCAGTCGACGATGAGGATTGGTGCAAGGTCTACGACAGCAAGGTCGAGCCCGCGGGCTGCGACGGCGGCAAGGACTTCGGCATTGTCGACTACGGCCCGCGTGGCGTCCCCGACCAGTACCTCGTCAAGGCGTACGCAACGGGTGAGTGGAACTCGGCGCACTACATCTCCGAGCCATTCCGTGCCGCGGTGAAGAAGTATCAGGCATCACTGGAGCTCGACGGTCAGAAGGCGGCGATCAAGGACATCCAAAAGATCGCCAATGAAGATGTGCCGTACGTGATCCCTTACTTCTACAACACCCTCTTTGCTCACACGAAGAAGGTTTCAGGCATCGTGGCAACAGGCCTCGGTCACTTCTACTGCGAAAAGGCCGGCTTCACCGCCTGATAACTGGTTCAATCGAGCAACGTCTGGCCTGAGTGGTCGCCACCAGAACATGGTGGTGCCTCAGGCCAGACTGCTAGATCTATTCGTTTGCGTTCGATCGAACCCGCGAAGGAGTCTCATGGGTAGGTATCTACTGAGGCGATTGGCGTCGGCGGTTGTCACCTTGTGGCTCCTCGCGTCAATCGTGTTCCTCATCGTCAGTGTCCTGCCCGGCGATGTGGGGCGCAGAATCCTCGGGCCATTCGCCTTGAAGGAAGACGTCGCGCGGTTCAACCACTCAATTGGTACCGACCGACCACTGCTCAACCAATACTTCACGTTGATCCGTCGGTTGTTCACGCTCGACTTCGGCAACTCGTACTCGAGCGGTAACGCGGTGACGAAGATCATCTTTCCAGCGCTATTTCGCTCGGGAAAGCTTGCCTTCCTGGCGTTCGTCATCACCATCCCGATCTCGATTGCCGCTGGCATCTACGCCGCGCGCCGCCAGGACAAGATGTCCGATCGGATCGTGGTCACCACTGGTCTGGCCACCTCGTCGATTCCTGAGTTTGTGACGGCGGCTGTGCTGATGTCGGTGTTCGCCGTGAATTGGAAGCTCGGCAAGGTGTTCGCCGACCCACCTTCTGGAACGTCGGTCATCGGTCAACTTCGGTACCTGTTGTTACCCGCGATGGCGATGGTAATTGCCTACTTCGGCTACATCGCACGCATGTCGCGAGCGGGCGTCATTAACGGTCTGCAATCTGACTACGCCAGAACTGCGACGATGAAAGGCCTCTCCAAGGGTGAGGTCATGCGTCGACACATTCTGCGCAATGCGTTGGCACCAACGATCACTGTCATCAGCGTGCAGGTCGGCTACTTGTTCGGCGGCATCATCGGCGTCGAGAAGGTCTTCAACTATCACGGTCTTGGCTCCACGATGCTCAGCGCAGTTGTGAGCAAAGACGTGCCAGTGCTGCAAGGAGCCGTCCTGGTCGTCGGCATCATCTACATGGTCTCGACGCTGCTCGCCGACGTACTGATTGCCTATCTCAACCCGCGGGTTCGACTGGAGACATCACGATGAGCAACTCCGACGAATTCGTGCCCCAGCCGGGCGAGATCATCTCCACCCCGGGTGCCGACATGCTCGTGCCAAATACGTCAGTTAGCACCATGATCGTCTCCCCGACAACACCAGCGGAGATCGAACTGAGTGGCGTGGTACAGGTCAGCGAACGCAAACAGGCGCGCCGCGAGAACTGGCGGCTCATCCGGCGCCGGCCGGCGTTCATCGTCGGCGTGTTCATCGTGCTCATCTGGACGGTCTGCGCACTCCTTGGCGATAAAATCACGCCGCACAACCCGCTCGACTACCGCGCTGGTACACACCTGTCGCCGCGTGCCAAGTTTCCCTTCGGTACCGATGAACAGGGCCGTGATGTTCTGTCTCGTGTGATGGCTGGAGCCCGCGACGTCATCAAGGTGGCTCCGTTGGCAGCATTGCTCGGTGTGCTTTTCGGAGTCATCGTCGGCATGGTGATGGGCTATTTCGGTCGTTGGCTCGACAACGTGCTGAGCCGGATCGTTGAAGCGTTCTTGGCGCTTCCCGTGTTGCTCGTTGCTCTGCTCGCAGTGACCACACTCGGCAGTTCGACGACAGTTGTGATCGGCGTCATCGCCGCGCTGTTCACTCCGGTCGTTGCGCGAACCGTGCGGTCGGCCGTGCTTGCTGAACGCGACCTCGACTACGTCACCTCGGCCAAGCTGCGTGGCGAGTCCTCGGCATTCGTGATGTTCAAAGAGATCCTGCCGAACGTGAGCGGACCGATCATTGTCGAGCTCACCGTGCGTATTGGGTATGCAGTATTCACCGTGGCCACCTTGTCCTTCCTTGGGGCCGGTCCGCAGCCGCCCTCGCCCGACTGGGGCTCGCAGGTCAGCCAGGGCTACAACGTCATCAGCGCTGGTATTTGGTGGACCACGTTCTTCCCGGCGGCGGCCATTGCCAGTCTCGTCATTGCTGTCAATCTCATTGCCGACTCCGTGCAGTCGGTGCTGGAGGCATCATGAGCACTACATCAACCTCCAGCACAACTACCAACACCACAGCCGCGCTCTCCGTTGAAGACCTCGAGGTGGTCTACACGGTGCGTGGCATCGACCGAGCGGTACTTCGCGGCGTGTCGTTCAGCATTGCGCCCGGCGAGGCGTATGGCCTTGTGGGCGAGAGCGGTTGTGGAAAGTCCACCACCGCGTACGCGGCCCTGCGCTACCTGCCGCGCAACGGCAAGATCGTGTCCGGTCGCGTGCTTGTTGCCGGTGACGACGTCACTGGCATGACGACCTCGCAACTGCAGCACTTTCGAGCCACTGAAGCGTCGATGGTCTATCAGGACCCGGCACAAGCGATGAATCCCTCGGTGAAGATCGGTCGCCAGTTGATCGAGAGCTTCACGCTGCTCGGCCAATCCAAAGTTGATGGAGAGAAATCGGCGCTTGAGGCGTTGCGACGGGTACGCATTGCCGACCCCGTGCGCGTGATGGATCGCTATCCGTTCCAGTTGTCCGGAGGTATGCAGCAACGCGTCGTCATCGCCATGGCGCTTGCCTGCGACCCAAAGCTGCTGGTGCTTGATGAGCCGACCACTGGCCTCGACGCCACGGTCGAGGCCGAAGTCCTCGACCTCGTGCGCGTACTGCGCCAAGAGACCAATGCTGCGGTGCTGCTCATTGCCCACAACCTCGGCATCATCCGTTCGTTGTGCGATCGGGTCGGCGTCATGTACGCCGGGCGAATCGTGGAGGAGGGGCCGAGCCATCAGGTCTTCGACGATCCTCAGCACCCCTACACGGTCGGTCTGCTGAGATCGCTGCCACGCCACGGTGTGCGCAAGACCGAGCGTGCGCTTGCCACCATTCCGGGCATCTTGCCGCTCATCGGCAGCGACCTTCCAACGTGCGTCTTTCTCGACCGGTGCCCATTGGCCGACGACAAGTGTCGCAACGAGGTTCCGCCCGTCGTGCCGGTTGGGATCAATGGTGATCGCTTCACACGGTGTCATCACACGGATCGCATTCACGAACTTGTCGAAGCTCCACCCGACGTACCGATCGCCATTCTCGCCAAGGCTGAAGGCAATCCAGAAGTGCTCGAGCTGAGCCATGTGTCGAAGACGTTTCGCCAGCGCAACGTCAATGTGCCGGCGCTCGTCGACGTCGATCTGCAACTCGCCGAGGGCGAAACGCTTGGCATCGTGGGTGAGTCTGGTTCGGGTAAATCCACGCTCGCAAAGACGATTCTCGGAATCGAGTCGGCCGACATCGGCGGGGCAGTCTCACTCGACGGACATCACGTGGCGCCGAACACCACCTCGCGCAGCACCAACGACAAGCGTGCGATGCAGATGGTGTTCCAGAACCCCGACTCGGCGCTGAATCGAAGCTGGTCGGTTCGCCGCATTCTGACGCGCAGCGTCGAAAAACTCACTGGCATCAAGGGTGACGAAGCTAACGCACGCGTCGAAGCACTTGCCGCCCACCTTCGACTCACTCCGCGCCACCTCGATCTCAAACCGCGACAGCTTTCGGGCGGTCTGAAGCAGCGTGTGGCAATTGCTCGAGCGTTCGCCGGCGATCCGCGCATTGTCGTGTGTGACGAACCTACGAGTGCACTTGATGTCTCGGTGCAGGCCGCCATTCTCAACCTGCTCGCCGATCTGCAGAGTGAAGAAAAGACCAGTTACGTCTTCATCACACACGACATGGGTGTGGTGCGTTACCTAGCCGATCGCATCGCGGTGATGTACCTCGGCCGCATTCAAGAGGTTGGTTCCACCGACGACGTGTTCAACGGACCGAACCATCCGTATACCGAGGCGCTGCTGTCGGCCATCCCCAGCGTCGATGGCGAAGAGAAGGTTCGTATTCGTCTTGAAGGCGAGATTCCGAGCCCGGCCAACCCGCCATCTGGGTGTGTGTTTCACCCGCGATGCCCGCGTGTAATCCCCGGTGTGTGCGAGGTCACCGAACCGCCGCTGCGCGAGGTGTCGCCCCAGCACGCGATGCGTTGCCACATACCGCTTGAAGAGCTTCGCGTTCTGCAACACGGGAAATAGACCGTGCCCGTCGAGCCGGGGGCAAAAGCTGGCGCGCAGCATCCGGCAAACGTCGTTGTCATCCTGCTCGACAGCCTGAATCGTCATGCCCTCGGGTGTTACGGCGGCACCGAGTGGGCTACCCCGAATCTCGATCGGTTCGCGCAACGCGCGACGCGGTTCACGAATCATCACACCGGATCTCTGCCGTGCATTCCTGCTCGTCATGACCTGCTCGTGGGGGCGTGGGACTTCCTCTGGAAACCGTGGGGCTCCATTGAGCTGTGGGAGGAAGCGGTCACTGCATCGCTACGTCGAGCGGGTGTTGTCACTCAGCTGATTACCGATCATCCGCATCTATTCGAAACGGGTGGCGAGAACTACCACACGGATTTCACTGCCTGGCAATACGAGCGTGGTCATGAAAGCGATCCGTGGAAGACCCGACCTGACCCGTCGTGGATCGGCGCGCCGAGCTTTGGTCGCGGGCACACCCATTACGACAGCTCACGCGGATACTTCTTGGCCGAGGATGACTTTCCGGGTCCGCGCACGATGGCCGCTGCAGCGCGTTGGATCGGTGAGCAGTCGCCCCACCATCGTGCGGCAGGTCAGCGGTTCTTCGTGTGGGTCGATGAATTCGATCCACACGAACCCTTCGATACACCCGAGCCGTGGGCATCGATGTACGACCCCAATTGGAAGGGTGCCAACCTGATTTGGCCGCCCTACAAAGTGGGCGCTCTTGCCGACGGCACGTTGACTCCCGACGAGGCCCGTCAGGTGCGCGCGCAATACGGGGGCAAGCTCTCGATGATCGACCATTGGCTCGGTCGGGTGCTCGATCAGCTTGATGCCACCAACGCATGGCACGACACCGCCGTGGTGATTTGCACCGACCACGGCCACTATCTCGGTGAACCCGACGTGCATGGGCGAGACGTTTGGGGCAAGCCGGCCGCTCCGGTGTATCGCACGCTCGGCCATACCCCGTTGCTCGTGTGGTGGCCGGGTTCGGTTGAAGCCGGAGGCACATGCGACGCGCTCACCACGACGGCCGATCTTCATGCCACGTTGATCGATGCGTTCGGCGTCACGGCGAAACATCGCACACACGGTCATTCGCTTGTGCCGTTACTCACCGGCGCGTCTACCGACGTGCGCGATTGGTTGCTCACTGGTGTGTGGGGGCGCGAGGTACACCTCGTCACGAAGCAGTGGCGCTACGCCAGGGGTCCCCAGGGCGACAACGCGCCGTTGTCGATGTGGTCGAACCGTTGGAGCACCATGCCGATCGGTCGAGCCCCCGACTTCAAGATGCCGCCACCTGATTCGCGCGCCGTGCTCGACAACATGCCCGGCTCCACCATCCCGGTCATTCGTCAACCGTTTCAGGCAGGCGATCTGCTGCCGTTCTGGGCGTACGCGCAGGAGTACGAAACGTTGCTCTTCGATCGGCTCGAGGACCCGTTCGAGACTCGAGATCTTGGCTCGTCGCGAATGGCCGGGGAGGCCAATGAACTCCTGCGAGTCGCATTGCAAACCATCGAAGCGCCCGACGATCAGTTCATACGCCTCGGCTTGGCTTAAACGGCGCGCAAACTCGCTCGCGATCGTCCGGCGGTAGCTGGCCAGTAGGCTGACTGGCCTATGAGTCGCAGCTACGTCATTCGTACCTATGGGTGCCAAATGAACGAGCACGACTCCGAGCGAATTGCCGGCTTGCTCGAAGCCGATGGTCTCGTGCTCGCCGAGTCCGAAGACAGCGCGGATGTGGTCGTCGTCAACACGTGTTGCATCCGCGAGGGCGCCGACACCAAGACCTACGGAAACCTCGGACACCTCAAGAGCTGGAAGGATCGCGTCGAAGGTCGCCAGCTGATCGTTGCGGGATGCATGGCACAGAAGGATCGCGAGATTGTGCGCCAACGCGCGCCATGGGTCGACGTCGTGTTGGGCACGCACAACGTGCACCGCGCCGGCGAGCTCATCGAAAGTGCACGCGTCTACGGTCCGGTCACGGAGATCTTCGACGAAGCCGTCATTGATGATCAGGCGTTGTTTCCCAGCGCGTTGCCCGTGCGTCGCGACAACAGTTTCAACGCGTGGGTCACGATTCAGATCGGGTGCGACAATTCGTGTGCCTTCTGCATTGTTCCTGCTGTTCGAGGCGTAGAGATCAGTCGGCCGTTTGCCGATGTGGTGCTCGAAGTTGAGGAACTCGCGGCGCGTGGGGTTACCGAGATCACGCTGCTCGGCCAAAACGTGAACAGCTACGGTCGCGATCTCACGCTCGCGCAACGCCAGAGCGGCGTCGCCGACATTCGCATCCGGCCCCTCTTCTCAGAACTCTTGCGTGCCGTTGCCGATGTGTCCGGTATCCGACGTGTTCGCTTCACCAGTCCGCACCCCAAAGACATGCGCCCCGACACCATTGCGGCGATGGCGCAGTCCACAGCAGTGTGCGAGCACCTGCACTATCCGCTGCAGGCAGGCTCAGATCGCGTGCTTGCCGCGATGCAGCGCGGTTACACCGCCGATCGATATCTCCAACGGCTAGCGCAGGCACGGGCGGCGATTTCCGACCTGGCTGTGAGTACTGACATCATTGTTGGCTTCCCTGGCGAGACTGAGGACGACTTCGTGCATACGCTCGAGGTGGCCGCTGAGGCCGACTATGACTACGCGTACACGTTCATCTTTTCTCCTCGACCAGGCACCGAAGCCGCAATGATGGAAGCGAACTTCGTCTCGCCTGGCGTCGCTGGCGAACGCTTCGATCGGCTCAAACTCGTCGTCGAGCGAAGCGCGCTTCGCAAACATCGCGACCGCATTGGGCGCATCGAAGAGGTGCTCGTCGAAGGCCCGTCGAAGAAGAACGTCGGCGTAATGACTGGTCGCACGCGACAGAACAAACTCGTTCACTTTCCATCCGACGTGCCAATTCGTGCCGGGTCATACGTCACAGTGCAGGTCAACACG
>JANLPV010000196.1:0-2707 GCA_031367435.1 Actinomycetes bacterium
GCCACTATGCCGCCGCCCTTACGGCCGCGAACCGAATGTCCAACGAAGACCGTGCCCAACTGTTCGCCGACTACGCCTACCAGTGCTATCTCACCGATCAACTCGATGCAGCGATTGGCGCGCAGACAGAGGCGCTCGCCATCTGGCGCAGCGCCGGCAATCACTGCAGCGAAGGCAACGGTCTTCGATTTCTGTCCCGTCTTACGTGGTTTGCCGGGCGCAATGCCGACGCGATGAGGCATGCGAACGCGGCAATCGAGGTGCTGCAGACCTTTCACGGCACGCCGGACCTGGCTATGGCGTTTAGCAACGTCTCACAGCTACATATGGTTGCCAGCGATAGCGACGATGCCGTGTTGTGGGGCGAGAAGGCCATCGCAATCGCCGAAGACCTCCACGACAACGCTGTGCTCGCCCACGCACTGAATAACGTGGGGACCGCACTCATGGACCAACACAACCCGCGCGGTCAGGCAATGCTTGAGCGGAGCCTGTCGATCTCGCGTTGCCACCAACTCCATGAGCACACCGCGCGCGCTTACACCAACCTCGCCTCGAACTTCGTGCGGGCACGCGCCTACGACGCGGGTGCCGAGGTCCTGCAACGCGGCATCGAGTTTTGCATCGATGAGGATCTCGATACTTGGCGGGTCTATATGAGCGTTTGGCTGGCACGCGAGCGCTTCGAGCGGGGACGTTGGGATGAGGCGGTCGATCTGGCGACAGCTGTGATCGAGCGCGAAGGCGTCGCACCGGTGACCCTCGTCGGTGCGCTCGTCGTCGTGGGCGGCGTGCGGGCTCGGCGTGGTGATCCCGAGGTGTGGCCGGTGTTGGATCGGGCGCTTCGTCTTGCCGAGGGCACGGGTGAGCTTCAGCGGCTCGCTCCAACCGTTGCGGCGCGTGCTGAGGCGGCGTGGCTGGCTGGAGATCCCCACCGAGTCGACGACGAAGTCGTGTCCACCTTGGCGTTGGCGCGCGATCGCGGCGATCGGTGGGCCACCGGCGAGTTGGCCCTGGCCGCGTATCGTGCCGGGCGATTACCAAGTGTTGCGGGCTGTGCCGAACCGTTCCGATTGCAGATCGAAGGGCGCGTTGAGGCTGCAGCAGCAGCGTGGGACGCGATTGGTTGTCCGTATGAGGCCGCCGATTGCCGCGGCGACAGTGACGATCCCGACGTTGTCGCAGCGAGTTTGCGCGAACTTACCGCCCTTGGCGCCCGTGCCCGGGCGCGCCAGCTGGCCGACCGCCTGCGCGCGCTCGGCCGACCCGTGCCTCGCGGTGCGAACTCGCGGACCCGCACTAACGCTGGTGGCCTCACCGACCGAGAGGTTGAGGTGGCGTTGCTGCTCGCCGACGGCAACACGGACAAGGAGATCGCCGATCAGCTCGTCATCAGCCGCAAGACCGTCGGCCATCACGTGTCACACGTGCTGACCAAGCTCGGGGCCCGGAATCGCAGCGAGGCTGCGTCAATCGTGGCCCGCTGGTCGGTCGCCGATTCGACTGGCTAGAAGCGCAGTTCCATGAACACCAGCCACTCGCGCATACGGTCGGGTAACTCGTAGTAGGGCTCGATCGGGATGAAGCCCTCTGACTGATACAGGCCGATGGCTTCCACCTGCCCCACACTTGTGTCGAGGCGCATGCGCTCAAATCCCATCGATCGAGCCGCGTCGATAACCCCGGCGGATAGCGCTCGCCCAACACCGCGACCGTGCAGGTCGGTTCGGACGAACATCCGTTTCATCTCGCACACACCGTTGCCAAGATCGCGCAACGCCACACAACCAGCTGCCTCGCCATCGCATGTTGCGACAAGGAGACAACCGGCAGGTGGTGCGTACTCTCCTGGCAGCGACGCCAGTTCTTCCTCGAACGCATCGGCATCGAAATAGTCGTTGACGAGGCCTTGGTCCGCGGGATGACGGCGCCGGTGCCACTCGACAAACGCTCGCATGAGATCCCGTACATTGTCGAGCTGCTGACCGGTGGAAGCAGGGACGACGGAGATCATGGTGAGCCTCGACCGATCAGCTTTCGCCGTGATCCGAATGGTCGTCGTGGTCGTCGTCAGGCTCACCAGGGTGGCAGGTCACATGTGGGTTGAACATGGCGAACGTCCCTGCCGGATTGCGCTTCCACACCCAAGCGTGCAGTGAGTAGAACACGCGATGACGATCACAATCGGGGCCAGCGCGTTACGGAAGCGCATTTTAACCTCCCTTGCCGGTGTAGAAGTAGGGATCGAGGACGCGGACCTCGGTGATGGTGTCAACCGGTAAACCGTTGCGTTGGGCCACCTTACGGATCGCCTCGGGCGACGGGCCGTCATAGATGCAAAAGGTCTTGCCGCGATCGTCGCTCACATAGGAATGGAGCCACGTGACGGCCCCCTCGGCGTTCGTTGCGACCACCGCGGCGACCGTCTTGGCGCCAGTGTCATTGATCGGGATGTCGAGACCACCGTCAAACGTGCGCTCCACGAGATATCTGGGCATCAGCATTTCTCCATTCAGGCCAGCGGATCCGGCCTTCACTTCACGGTACGAACCAACAGGCGACGGCGCATCGGGAACACTCCCCATCTCTCAGCTATGCACTAACTTGGCCTGTTCAAGCATGGCATGTTCAATTATGCTAAACATCGCCGATGACGTCGGTAAAACCCGAAGGGCTCTTTGACCGTGACTGGGAGTGGAGTCGGCTG
>JANLPV010000057.1:0-2593 GCA_031367435.1 Actinomycetes bacterium
GGTCGGGAGCACTCACCACACGCAGTGAAGCAGGTCAAATGGTCTCGACGGTGACGTGGTCTGCGTGGGCGGCGAGGGCGCTGATGTCTGCAGTGTCGCCGGTGAGGACGGTCCCGCCGGGTTCAGCGAGGGCGACGACGACGGCGTCGACGGCTGATCCGTATCGTGCGCGTCGGCGCAGTTCGGCCGCACGCCGAGCAGTCCTCTCGGTCACGACCGCGTCGATGACGCAGGCCTTGAGGAACCTGTTCGTGGTGGCGTCTCGGCCGCTGTGGCCCTGCAGCGATTCGACGAGTACGACGGTTGGGGCGATGGGTGGCCAGAGACCGTCGTCGCGTAGGGCGCGGATGAGTGCGAGCGCCCGAGTTGAACGTTCGGCGAGGCGGCTGACGCCTCCGCTGTCGATGATCAGCACGGGTTCAGCCGGTTTGGTGGAGTTGACGATCGCGGATGCCTCGCACGATCGCGTCGGCGCGGGATTGTTGACGTGCGGTCGGTTCGCCAACTTCGGCAGCGAGTTCGGTGAGGTAGTCGTCGGTCGCTTCGAGGACGTCACGACGTTCGAGTTCGGCGCGCACCGCCACCTGGAGTAGCTCCGAGGCCGGCAGATCGCGACGCTTCAGCTCGTCGTAGAGATCATCTGGGAGATACACCTGCAAGCGTGGCATACGCCTGACTATACGCCTAAGCGGGAGGCTCGGCAAGTACCCGTCGACCCTCGAATCAGGCTCCCGTGGCGATCTCCTCGGTAGAGATCCGGTAGAAGCCGACCCACCTCAGGAGCCCTCAAAGCGAGGCTGACCTGCGCCGATGGCCTTTCAGGGCTGGTGGTTTTCGTCCCGCCTCGGTCTTCAAATATCCCCTGTTCAGGGCATATGTATTTGTGGAGCTGGGGGGAATCGAACTGCCGACCGCCTGCTTTCGCCGTCGCAGGTCAGAGGGCATAGTGCCAGTTCAGAGGCTATTTTCGAGTGGCCGACAGTGTCCGCCAAAGTCCCCGAATTGCCCACATTCCGCGCCGTCTCGCGACTTTTCGCGACTTTCGCGACCACAGGACGCCGTCGCCGCCGGGCTCCGACCGTCCGAAGAACTTCGTGCCTCAGCTCGGTTCTGGCCCCTCAACAATCAGTTGCAGTTGTTGCAGATGGTGATACTCTGACTTCATGTCAGTCCGTGCTCTCGCGAGAACACTCGACCCGCTCGATCCCAAGGTTCGATCGGCGGCGAAGCGACTGGCAGCGAGATTCGATGACGATTCTGAGGTTGGAGAGGTCGTCCGTTCGATGCTCAGCGATGTCGCTGGTGGAGAGCGCGTCGTCGTGATGAGGGCGGACGAGGAGGTCACCCCCGCGCAGGCGGCGGCAATACTTGGCGTCACCCGCCAGTACGTCGATCGCCTGTGCGAGGACGAGATCCTCGTCTTCCGTCGGCTGCCCGGCAGTCGGCATCGCCGCATTCGGGTCAGCGATGTCATCGAGGTCGGGTCGGAGCGCGACAATCGTCGCGAAGGTCGCGAAGCGTTACGGGCGGCTCTGGATGACGCTGGCCTGCTCGACGAGCACTGACGCGTGAGCCGCGTTGAGCGGGTGTTCATCGACACCAACGAGCTGTTCCCGTTCACAGTCATGGATGTCTTGCTCACACTTTTGACCTCAGGCAAGAGATAGGTTCTCTCGATGAGGTTGACGGGGTAGTGAGGACATGGCTGAACCTGATGCTCCTCGATAGCGGCGCGAATGATTTCGAGGAGACGATCGACCATCTGAGGCGACACGACTGGGCGTCTGGCGAATGACTGACGTGGCGGCGCGCGTCACTGAATGCGGGACTCCCGCGGATACGTCAATGTCCTTGGCCAAAGTGTCCGTCCTCCTGGTCCTGTAGAGCCCAACGATCCTGCTATCAGGAATCGTCGCGCAGGTACGCGCGACAGTTTCAGAGGACCTGATGAAGCGAACTTGTCGAAGGTCTAGGTGCGAGCCGTTTCGCGTTCGATGAACGCCGACATTCCTGGCACGGTGAACGCGATCTGACCGTGTTCGGGCGCCCATACCAACCCCTTCGCAATCAGGTTGGCCCGCGCCGGGCCGAGCGAGTTGATTGCTTTTCTGAGCCTTTTGGCGACGATGCCAGTTTCGCTCGGGGCGTCGCCGTCGACGGACATGGCCGCCATGAATTCACGTTCGGTGCGAGTCGCACGGTCCCATCGCGCGCGGAAGAATCCGTTGTCGAGCTTGGCTCGGCCCAATTGGACGCCAGCGTTCGCATCCGCCGCCGATATCGGCGACGTCGCTGCTACGTCCCACGCGGTCTGCCCGAACTGTTGGATGAAATACGGGTATCCGCCTGAAGCGGCGAGCACGACATCGACGGCGTCCGGTTCCCACTCGACTGAGCCTTTTTGGGCTGGAGCGATGAGCGCTTCGGCCGCGTCGGCTTCGTCAAGTCGACCGATGCTGCGATAGTCGAAGAGCCGTTCGGCGTAGGACACCGCGTCGGCCAGGACTCTGGGCAGGTTTGACAAGCCGGCGCCCACGACCACAAAGGGCAGATTCTGCTGGTTCGCGGCGTGGCATGCCTGGCAGATAGCGGC
>JANLPV010000101.1:0-7980 GCA_031367435.1 Actinomycetes bacterium
GTCGTGATACACGCCGTACACCTGCGACCAATGCCCCGCTGGTGTTTGTCGAAGCTCGGTCATGTACATCCGCGCGGTCGCACGGTCGTCGTCACCGTGGCTGCGCAAGTGCACTCGCGTGCCCAGTATCGCGAACTGGAAGAACTCGAATTGGCTCACTGATCGATCGATGAAGTCACCGATCTCCTGTGGCCCATGGAGGAGCATGGTGCTGTCGCGCAGGTCGAGTTCGAGGACGACCGCAGGCACGAAGAGCTCGGCCAATTCTGACCACTGTCGGCGAGAGACGACATCGGCATATGCATCTTGCAACTGTCGAATCTCGCTGTGGTCGATGACGTCCGCGAGCCGCTGAGCGTCGGTCATTGGTGTGGCTCCTTGCCGGTCGTGTGTTTGATCAGTTGACTCGTTCGAGAACGATCACAGGGATCACGCGCGACGTCGCCTCTTGGTAGTTCTTGAAGCCGGGCATGACCGCGATCTGGGCTGCGAACAAGCGGTCGCGCTCGTCGCCAGTTACCTCGACAGCGGTCGCCTCGTAACGTTCGTGGCCGACTTCAACGGTGACACCGGGGTGGGCAACCATGTTGTGGTACCAGTCGGGGTTGGTCGGCGCGCCAGCCTTCGAGGCGAACACCACCACCCTGCCGTTGTCGGGAAGATACACGAGTGGGTTGGTGCGTTGTTTGCCGCTGCGTGCGCCGGTTGTGGTGATAAGCACCATTGGCGCGCCTTCGAATTGGCCGCCTACCTGACCGTCATTCGCCCGGAACTCCTCGATGATCTTGGTGTTCCAATCATCCATCTCCGACATATGGATCCCCTTCTCACGCGAACTATTGCATGCAGGTTACGGCTTCTGCCGGCGCAGTGCTCCACCGCCACATGCCCTTTCCAGCCCCACCGGGCCGCCAACACCCCCGGACCCCAACACCGCCGGACCCCAACACCCCCGGACACCATCACCCCCGGACACCAACACCCCCCCAACAATGGGCGCGAACTGAGCCGGCTCGCATCGCGCCCATTGCGCCCGGCGCACTCGACAACTCGTCCGAATGGGCGCGAACTGAGGGGCCAGCGTGTGGCTCGCATCGCGCCCATTGAGCTGCGGCGCACTCGACAACTCGTCCCCCAAGAATGGGCGCGAACTGAGGGGTTGATTTCAAGCGTGTGGCTCGCATCGCGCCCATTGAGCTGGAGGGTGAGGATTGTGCGCTGGTCGGCGCGAATCGACCTGTGCCGAGGTGTCTCGGCGGAGAGCGCAGGATGGTTGGATCGGATCCGAAATTGCTTTGTTCAGAGTTCGTCAAGAGCCTTGGCAGTCACGCAAAGGCACAAGGTAAGATCGCCCAACTCTCGCCACTCCACGTTGTTTTGGCGGAGCTCGTGTCAGCACACAAATCCTCTCGCGAGGCCTGCGGAATCAGTCGGCAATGAACTCACTCACCTGGTGCACAAATGCCAAGGAATTGGCCGCGAAGTGTGGCGCTCGGCGTCGCCTCGTGAGCGCTTCGGATGATGCGCTGTGAACATCCCAGGCTCTCAGCGCGCCGGCCGAGTCGCACGCTGGCTACGACGTAGCGCCGCGTTGGTCATCGCATGCGTGTCTGCAATCATCCTCGGTTACGCGGCCGGCGTGTTCGTCGCCGACATCAACGACTCGAACTCCTCGGCCCCGCCGCCCACACGTAATTCAGCCATCAAACCCGTCATCACGCCCGAACGAAACATTTTTCCGTGGCTCGCAGTGATTGTCCCCGTTGTTGTCATCTTGCTGCTGGTGTTGTTCCGCAAGCGTCGACCAGTGCAGTGGATGCTGCATCGGGCCAAGACAGCGGCTGAGACATACGCGTTGCCGTTGCCGCCCGAATTGCTCGCGCCGATCGCGGTGTCACCGGCCTCGCTTTCACGCGCCGTTGTGCCGCAGATACTCACGACGGCAGCCGCTGGTGTGCAGCGGCCCGCCGACGAACTCGCTGGCGAGTCTGAACCGGTCGAGATCGTTTCACGCGTTCCTGTCGCCGCACGCGCCCCGTTCGTGAGCGCCAACGCGGCCACCGCAGTAGGGAAGGGAAGCGGCAGGGACAGCATCATGTGCGTGCTCACGTTCCGCGACGAGTCACCGGTGGGGCAAGCCTCGAAGCGAACGATGACGGTGGCCCGCGGTTTCGAGCCAAGCAGGCGCGCTATTGAGAAGGGGTTTGGCCTCGGTCGCGACTCCAACGTGCCCGTTGGTTCTGCCAGTAGGCAGCTGCTTGATGTTGTGTCGGTGTTCGGCGTCGATCACGCCTCCGCCGACGACGCGTACGAAGCCAGCGTTGAACTCGGTCGCTGGATCGAAGCTGCGTTCGGCCTGAAGCTGCTCGTCGCGAGTGGTCCTCCCGGTGGTGGCGCGCCGGCACCGGACCATAGGGAGGCTGCCGATAGCGAATTTGCGAATGTGTTCTTCGGGACGTCAGCCAAGCAGGTGGAGATGTACGGCCTCGTACCGCTCGCCGTCTATGCCCGAGTCGACACTCCGCTTGTGACGATCGAACCCGCGTCAGCGACGCCGATCAAAGCAATTGAAATCGAACCGATTGTTGAACTTGAACCAGCGTTTGAACCCGAACCGATTGTTGAACCCGAACCGATTGTCGAGCCGCAGCCGGTTGCCGCCGAAGTACGTGTTGTTGTACCTGACCTCGACGACTCGGCCGATCGCAAGATCTGCACGATGTTCGACATGCTCAACGAGTTGCTTGCGCGGGGCGACTCACCGCACGACGATGACTCGCATCTCTACGCATCGAGTCGTTGATCGTTCACGCGTGCGTTGTGTCGGCGGCTGACTCGCGGGTATCTGAACGCCGTCGCGCTGGTGATGGTGCGGCGAGCACCTGATCCCAGTTGATCGTCGATTCTGCGAGCAGCGCCGTGGTGCCTCCGCGCAAGCCAAAGAGCCTTTTGGTGTGCACTAACCAGATGATGAGCGCGATGTTAACTATCAAGGCCACGACCCGCAGTACTGTCACGCGGAGGACGAGTTCGTGGATCTCCAGCGGAAGAAAGCCGGTGGTAGCCAACACGGTGAGGTATTCGGCCCACCTACGTTCGCGCCACAGTCCGATTGCCTCGCTCCACTCGATGACTGCGTAGACAAGAGCGAGCGCGAGCAGTACGCGCAGCGTGCCGGGTTTGAGGTCGAAGAGGTGCTGCGCTTGTCGCGCCAACCAGCTTCGACTGGCTTGCTGACCGGTGTCGCTCAGTGGCCCCGACAGCGCGGTGACCATGTGATCGGCCCATCTGTGTACACGGGTGAGATTTGTCTCCACCAAGACCAGCGCAATCGCTAACAGCGTAAATACCAATGCGTGAGTGCCCTTGTTGATCGCGATCAACTTCATCACGATTGCTTCATGCAGCGGCTTACCCCGGCGTGGTTTGTCGATCTGTCCCAGTGGTGGAAGCTGATGCCATCGTGCAGTCGCCGGATCGGGGGCTGGGTGCTCGATCCACGCGTCGCATCGCAGACAGCGCGCCAAGCGTCGCCCGTCTGCCAGGACGGCACCGAGGCGCGCGTCGTTCGCGCCCACGCTCGCTGCATCGGCGGCCGGGGCGACATGGCCGCGCATCGAGCACACCCAGGTTTCGGGATGCCAGTGTTTCGGCCAGAGTCTCATCTGATGGACTTGCTCATGAGTTCAGTGTTGTGAGCGCGGCGATCGCCGCGACCAGGAGCAAAGTGATGCCGATGAGCGCGAGCGACCAAGCCCATTTCGGCCAGGGTGCTGCGACGCGAAGTCCAACTGGTGGCATGCCGATGATGGGTTTGAGTGTGGCGATCCACGTCGCGGCGAAGTGACGGTTCTCGCCTCGAAAAGCGAATTTCAGACAACGGTTGATATGCCAAAGATGAATGCCGGTTGCTGCAAGGGACACCGAATGGAACTCGCTCAGCGGCGCATCGAACTCAACCTCGCCGTTGTCGGTAGTGAATGTGAGGCGATCGTTAGCCAACCTGAGCGTGCCTGACTTCATGAACGTGGTGATGGGCAATCGGGCGAGCAACTCGGCAGGCGACGTGACCAGGGCGGAGTTCATCGCCAGACGCTATCCGGCGTGGCATCGCTAATGTCGGGACCATGGAAGTGCCTGTCGTCGATCTGCAACAGTGGCTCAACGGCGATCGTGATCAGGTCGCGGCCGGACTGGATCGAGCATGTCGTTCTGTTGGTTTCATCCAGGTCGTTGGGCATGACATTGAACGCCCAGTGATCGACGCAATGCTCAGTGCCTCCGATGAGTTTTTTGCCTTGCCGATCGAGACCAAGTTGCAGGCAGTTCCTGCGCATCCCAAAGTCAACCGTGGCTACGCCGCGATGGGAACTGAGGCGCTGGCCTACAGCCTTGGCGTGCAGGCGGTGCGCCCGGATCTGTTTGAAGCGTTCAACATCGGGCCCGATGACGTCGATTGGACTGATCCGTTCGTTGTGGCAGACACGTTCGGATTCTTCGCCGACAACGTGTGGCCTGCTCAGCCGACGGCGCTGAGGCCCGCATTGAATGCATATTTCGACGAAGCTCGTCGGGTGGCGATGTGTCTCACCGATGTCTTCGCTCGCGCTCTCGGATTGAGCGATGGTTGGCTACGACCGTTCGTCGATCGATCAACCGTGACCATGCGCGTGAATCACTACGAACGGCGCAGCGGTGACGAGCCGCCAACGGACAACCAGATGCGAATGGGCGCGCATACCGACTACGGCATCGTCACCGTGCTGTATGCCGACCCCGTGCCTGGCCTGCAGATTGTCGGCCCCGATGGTCACTGGCACGATGTCATGCCGATCGACGGAGCCCTACTCGTCAACCTTGGTGACCTCACCGCACAATGGACCAACGATGAGTGGCGATCCACTTTGCACCGCGTCGTGCCGCCGCCAGCGCAGGCGGACGGATCGTCGTTACGGCGTTCGGTCGCCTTCTTTCTTGACGGCAATTACGACGCGCTAGTGGAGTGCCTGCCTACGTGCTGCTCGGCAAGCAACCCAGCTCGATATTCACCCACAACTGCGGGCGAGCACCTCATCGCCAAAGTGTTGGGTCCTCGTACGTTGACGACCAGCAATGCAATGGATACAGCGGGTGATCGACTCAACGTTGTGTAGCGCTAGCCGATACCATTCGCCGCACAGACGTGCGGGTAATGAGACCCGTAGTGCGAGCGGAGGGCTGTTTCATGAATCACTTTGTCGTCGACGTTATCGATGGCACTGCGTGCGTGTCGGTGCATCACGACGGTGGTCTCGTCGCACTTCCCGCTCTCTGGCTCCGCCAACACAGTCCCGAGGCCACGCAGTGCGATGGCGTGACCGGCCAGCGGTTGTTCGATCCGCATCTGCTGCCGACTGACCTCCGTGCGGTGTCCGCGAACGCGGCCGGTGCTCAGGTCACGATCAAGTTCAGCGACGGACACACGTCGACCTACGACGTTCGTGAGGTACTAGCGAATCTTTCACTGTCCGACGGCGTTCCGGCCCCGATTCATTGGCGTGCCGACACCGGACATCCACGGGTTCACGATTGGCCGAACATCAACGACCCGGCGGTCGAACGCGACGCACTCGATGACTTCTTGACGTATGGCACCATTGTGTTCGATGGTGTGCCGTGCGTACCCGATGCGTTGCGTGATGTCGCACAGCGGTTCGGGTTTGTTCGCGACACGAACTTTGGGCCGGTGTTCGATGTTCGCTCGATGCCGAACTCGTCCGACTTGGCCTATCGGTCGGTGGCACTGAGTGCGCACACCGACAATCCATATCGCACGCCGGTTCCCGGAATCCAGATGCTGCACTGCCTCGTCAACGAAACCACGGGCGGCTTTTCGACGCTCGTCGACGGACTCGCCGCGGTTGATCAACTTCTCATCGACGATCCCGAGGCGGTCGAGCTCCTCGCGACGGTGCCCGTTCGTTTCCGCTATCGCGACGCCACCACCGACATCGTGACTGTGCGGCCCGTCATCGATCGCGACCACGACGGTGTCGTGAGTGGGCTGAACTACAGCCCTCGGCTCGACGAGCTGCCATTGATGTCAGAGGTCGACACGCGCCGCTATCACGCGGCTCGCCAACGCCTTGCTGTTCTACTGGCCAGCCCTGAGTTCGAAGCACGCTTCTTGCTGCAGGCGGGGCAACTGATGATGTTCGACAACAATCGAATCCTGCACGGCCGAACCGAGTTCAATCCGAACGAAGGCATGCGACACCTGCAGGGTTGTTACATCGATCGCGACGGACCGCGAACCCGCCTCCGCGTGCTTCGTCGGCAATTGGCTACGGTAAGCGCAGACGCAGCCTGAGAAGCGAATTGGCTGAGCACGACAGGGAGACACCATGACCACCACCTCCGATCACGTACAACCCGCGAGCGTCAGCTTTACCAAGATGGCTGACGGCACGCGTGCCGAATATCAGTATCTCCACGAACTCGAGCATGAGTACATCGCGGCGTTGCCCGATCGGCTGACGGCGGCGCTGAGGCGTCTCGGCGACGGACTTGCCGGCTATCAGGTGAGTCGCCTCGAGCATTCGCTGCAATCAGCGTCACGCGCGGAACTAGATGGTGCCGATGTGGACATGATCGTGGGAGCGCTTCTGCACGATCTTGGCGACGAGTTGGCACCGGAGAACCACTCACAAGTAGCTGCGGCCATAGTGCGTCCCTACGTGCGCGCCGAGGTCACGTGGGTCATCGAAATGCACGGACTTTTCCAGATGGTGTATTACGGCGAACACCTCGACCTCGACCCGAACGGACGCGACGTCTACCGCGACCATCCGTGGTACGAGAGCTGCGTCAATTTCTGCGAGCGTTGGGATCAGACCGCGTTCGATCCCGCGTATCCGTCGAAGCCGATCGAGTACTTCGAGCCGATGTTGCGCGAGGTGTTCGGTCGCAAGCCGTTCGATCCGTCCACCGGTTGTCTGTAGGTTGCCTCAATGGCCAACAACCGCGACATCGACGGTTCAGGCACGGTTCGCGAGTCGTGTGACATCAGCCAGGAACACGACAAGAAAATGCTTGTCGCCCTCAATCGAAATCCAACACACAAGTCGATGCGTGCATCGCTAGAACACTTGGAGCAGCTCGCAACCGCCTGAGCGTTGCCGGGCACCAGCAGGGTCAGCCTTGAGATATGAGTTGGGTGAGACGGCCGCCGTTGCCCTCAAGTAGTCGATGTCACATCATCGATACCCTTCGAGGTATGAAAGTCTTCTCGCAAATGGAGCCGTGGGGACGTGGCAACGAGGGCCATCATCCCGGCATGTTTCTCGTTGGTTGTCTCCTGGTTGCTGGCATCGTGGTGCTCGCTGTGATGTTGTATCGCAACAGCCGCACCGCGGTTGTTCATACGCCGCCAGCGCCAAACCCTTCGATAACGGCAGAGGTAGTCCTTGCCGAGCGCCTCGCTCGCGGCGAGGTATCGGTTGAGGACTTCGCCGCCGCCCGTGCAGCGCTTCGTGGTGACAGTGTTTCCACTCCGCCAACGCAGTGACGCCTGATCAATACGCGCCACTGGCATGCTCCACGGCGTTCGCCTCCGCGACGGCAATTGGGCGAGACACCGCTCTGTGCCACTCCCGGCATGATGCGATGCGGCAGGCTGTAGGCCGTGCCGCATGTTCTCGCCATTGATCTCGGCACCACGAGCGTCAAAGTCGCGGTCGTGCGCGACGACGGCGCGGTTCGCGCATTGGCGGGTCGCGCGCTCACGCTGCAGTTCATGCCCGATGGCGGGGTGGAACAAGACGCGAATGAATGGTGGCGTCTCATCGTCGACGCGACACGCGAGGTCGTGGCTCGCAGCGAGGTGTCCGCCGACGAGATCGGCACCGTTGTGTGCACAAGCCAGTACATGTCGGTGGTGCCTGTGGCGTCCGATGGCGTGCCGGTCGGTCCGGTCATCATGTGGATGGACGCTCGCGCCGC
>JANLPV010000112.1:0-15931 GCA_031367435.1 Actinomycetes bacterium
ATTATCCGCGATAACTGGGGCATTCCACATGTATATGGTAAAGCGGATAATGGAAACCTGCTGCGCTTGTTTTTCCCAGCGGCTGATGTCATTGGAAGATGCTTGTTGTGCAAAGAGCGCAACAGGCGAAAAAACCAGAAAAAAGAGTAACTTCATTCTGCAAATTTATTATGTGTTAAGCTTTCTTATTTCTTCGCTTCAAACAAGGTCCATGGGTAAGCAGGCATATCTCTTAAATATTTTGCCTGCCAGTTATATTCCGGGTGCTTAGCAAAAAAATCAGCGGCAATAAAGTTTTCTCCGCAGGGATGCCCCATATGCGCCCAGAACTTCATATCCTTTGCCAGCGCAGCGGTGGTGACTTTTCCCTGCACCGCACCAACCGGATAATAAGGTCCCCACATGTATTCCGGCGCGCCTTTAGGATCCGTATCAATATGACCGCAGATCACACAGCGGTTCTTCTCCTTCGCATTTTGTGTGGCGTCAAAATGATCGCCTTCCATTTCCTTACCGGTTTCGGCACTGATCTTTCCTTTCATATCTGTGAGTAATTTTTCAAAGCGAAGCTTGCGGCCATTGGAAGAATAGGTAAGGTCACTTACCTTGAAATTTGTTTCCTCGGTTATCAATTTTTCATCACTTGGAAAATTAGAGAGCTCAGTCGAGTGGGAACCGGACGCCGTCGATGTCGTGCTCGCCGCTTCAGGCGGATATCCGTACTTCATCCAACAATTCGGGCAGACCGCGTCGGACGCAGCAGCGACGTCGCCGATATCGAGCGCGGTTGCGAACACCGGTGTCGAGTTGGGCCGAGCCAAGCTCGACAACGGATTCTTCCGCGCACGATGGGACCGTGCGACTCGCACCGAACGTGAATTCATGGCGGCCATGTCCGTGGACGGCGACGCCCCGAGCGAAACTGGCATCGTCGCCAAAAGGCTCAGAAAGACAATCCACTCGCTGGGCCCGGCGCGGGCCAACCTGATTGCGAAGGGGTTGGTATGGGCGCCCGAACACGGCCAGATCGCGTTCACCGTGCCAGGAATGTCGGCGTTCATCGAACGCGAAACTGCTCGCACGTAGACGTAGGGTTCTCGATCGTGGCACCGCTGACTGGGTTATCGGCCGTTGACGGCGCGTCCCGCGATATCAGTTCGATCATGGACACGCATGCATTGCCGGCCGTGGCGGTGCTGTTCTTAGGAGCGGCGGTGTTGACGTGGTGGTTACGCAGATCGGGTCGCACCGACCAAGCGTTCGGAGCGCTGTTCGCGTCGCTCGCTTCAATCTCCCTCATGGTTGCGGTCACCCTCGGTCGAAGTGGATGGCCGCAGCAGGTTTCCTTGGGCAGGGTGGCCGACTGGTCGACCACCAGTCTCGAACGATTGCGCTCGGACCCATTCGGAAGCAGCCAATTCATCCTCAACGTGGCGCTCTTCGTGCCCGCTGGCGTTGCGTGGACGTGGATGACGAGACGTCCGGTCGTGGTCGCTGCGGCGCTCGTCGGGGTGTCGGTTCTCATCGAGTCCGTACAGGCGATCACCGGGTTGGGTGCACCGGATGTGGCCGATCTGCTCGCAAACAGCGTTGGCGCGCTCGTTGGCGTTTGCGCGGCGGCGCTGCTCGCGCGAGTCAGGCCTCGAGCCGAGGGAACGCTGTCGCCACGCAAGCAGGCGATCGCGGCTGCCGCAGTGCTGACCCTCGGTACTGTCGGGCTGGCGCTGGTGCTTGTCGGCGCCGACCGCCATCAACATTCGCTGCGCCGCGAACTGCGGACGGCGTTCGCTGGAACGACGAAGGCCGACATCGACAGGTGGAACGCTGATGGCACGATGCTCAAAGAAGTCTTTGATGCCGTGTCTGCCTTCGCTGACGGGACCACATACTCTCCCGACGAGGTCAAGGTTCGATATCCCGCACCGTTCTTCGGTCTGCATCGGTGTGTGTTCGTAATCTGGACCCCAACGGCGGTGGAGTTCAAACTGGGATCCGGCGACGCCTGCACCGACTTCCTCGGCTGAGCGCCCAACGTCGCAACCAAGCCCCAGGGCCGGCGACCGCCGTTGTGGTCAACGAGGTTATGTATTACGATTCATCCGTGTGGAGTTTCACCGTACGGCGAGCAAACACGGTGTGGACACCGACGATGTCCAACACGCCGTTGCGAATGCGTTCGTGGTCGCCGACATGGGCGATGACGAGTCGCCACTGCGAACTCTCGTCCTCGGACCTGACCGCCCCGGCAACATGCTCGAGGTGATCGTGCTCCACTTCGACGATGGTCGCAAGATGGTCATCCACGCGATGCCGATGCGAGCCCACTACCGCGGGCTGCTCCCCCGACCACCGGAGACCAAACTATGACCAACAAGAAGATCACCGCCGTCGTCGGCACCTCGCGGGGTAAGCCGATCACCGACGCCGACATCGAACGCATGGCCGACGAGGCCGAAGCCGGCTACGACCTCACCACGCTGCGACCCCGCGGCGGCCGACCGCCGATGGGCTCCGGCCCCGCCGAAGTCGTGCCCGTACGCCTCGACCCGGAACTGCGCGCCGCCGTCGAAGCACGCGCCACCGCCGACGACACCACCACCAGCGAGATCATCCGCAAAGCACTCCGCCGCTTCCTCCACGTCGCCTGAAGCTCCTCACGAGAGGGCGGCGGGACGAAACCCCCAGCCCACAAAGCACGACACCACTCCATCTACTGACTGGCGGCCTGCCTGCGCGCGGGTGGCTTCGTTCTGGGCTGGTCACGTACTCGCCGTCGGCTGTCGTTCTGCGCCGCTCCTTCTGTCCGCGCGGTCGCGTGTTACATATGGGGTATCATATGGTCATGGCTCGACGTGAAGTGCTCGTTCAACTCGACGACGACCTCGTCGAGCATCTCGACCAACTAGCCAAGACCCTTGGCACGAACCGCTCGGAGCTCCTCCGTCGCGGTGCCCAAGCCGTCATCGCCGCCGAGGACACATTCGCTGCCGACCGCGACCTCGTCGCGGCATATCGGCGACAGCCGACCGAACCCGCTCTCGTGCGATCCGCCGCTCGGCTCGCTGCTCGCACGACGCCGGAGTGGTAGCCCGCAACGAGATCTTCTGGGCCGACCTCGGACCGCCAGCAGGTCGGCGTCCCGTCTGTGTCATCACCCGTGACGCCGCGACTGCAGTGCTGACGACGATCACGTGTGCACCGATCACTCGAACGACCCGCGGCATCCGCTCCGAGGTGGCGATCGGACCGGACGAAGGTCTCCCCGAGCCGTGCGTGATCAACTGCGACAACATCGTCACCGTGCCCCTCGATGCGTTCGACCGGAGCGCCGTGGGTCAACTGGATGAGATCAAGCGCTCGGAACTCGACCGAGCACTGCGATACGCGCTCGACATTCTCTACTGATCGGCAATGACATCCGGCAGCGAATTGCCACCTGGGCCACAACATCGCCGGCACGTGAGAGCGCCAGAAGCTTCGTTCTGCGCTCCCTGCGGTCAGGCAGGTGACGCGAGAATATGCGCTGCGCGTTCTGTGTCACCACGGGCCACATGGGTGACGCGGCGTTCCCGAGGTCGACGCGCCGTTGGGGCAGTGGAGTCGCGCACTTCGCCGGTCAGTGGCGGGGCCAGCCCGCTTTCGGCAAAGTGCTCCGGTACGTTATCCGCATGCGCCGCCTCGTCCGAACCGCCGCCCTCGGCGGGGTGATCGGACCAGCGGGATTTATTGGCGCATGGGTCATCGGTGCCGCCGCCACCTCAGCGCCGTACTCCTCGATCGACGAGGCCATCAGCCGGTTGGCGGCGGTCGGCTCCGACACTCGCTGGCTGATGACCGCCGGATTCGTTACGTTCGGCTTGGCGCTCCCGGTGTACGCATCTGCGCTGCGCGCGACCGTCCCCGGACGCGCTTGGATGACCGCAGCCGCTACGGGAGTGGCAACGCTGGCTGTCGCGACTGCACCCCTCGACCGTTCCGAAACGATTGATCGGTTGCACGCCATCTTCGCTGGTATTGGCTACCTGACACTCGCCGCCACGCCACTCCTCGCGGCTGCACCCTTGCGTGCGATGGGCCACCGTCGGCTCCCCCGATCCGGTCTCGCTGCCGGCCTCACGTCGGTGACGGCGCTCGCGCTCACGACCACGGGCCTCCCGACCGGACTGTTCCAGCGTGTCGGCTTGACCGTGAGCGACGCCTGGATCATCGCCACCGCGCTGACAGTTCTGCGAGGTGTCCACCAGCGCGTGCCGCGCGCAAAGTAACTACCCGACACGACGAACTCGAACCCTGCTCCCGGCTCGATTGCACGAGGCAGCGTCAATCCTGCTCGATTGACTCGCCCATACCGCCGGCTGAGCGGCATTGCCATAGATGGCAGTCGCCTACGCGCCTGACGCGGCTCCGATCGTTTCGGGGTCAAGCAACCAGTCAAATGACTCGTTGGCGTGGGGCCGACGATAAGCGGAATTATCGGGGCCCGGTGGCCGCTCCCAACCCCGTTCGTCACGCCCAAGGCAAGGTGATCTTGCATACGGGCGAGCGCGTACCGATCTCACTCGCAGCTCTGCGCTAATTGTCGGATCGGAACAAGCGCCAGGACACACCGAACCAGATGGCGATCGCCACGAGCCAGACGGCCGCCGTACGGAACGTGCTTGCGCTGGAAGAGGCGCTGTAGAGGCTCGTCGAGTTGGGTGAGTACATGAACCAGCCGCCATCGGACGGACCGTTCAACTTCGCCGCGACAGCTGACGCCACAACCGCCAGGCCGGCCCCGAGAGCGATCGACGTCACCGCCTTCTGTGCGCCATTCAAGGCTTCATCCTCTCAGTGATGTCAATCAGATCGCCAGCTTTGGCGCGGGGTCTGGACTCTCAACTTTGTCGTTGTGCCATCCTTGGCAGGTGGACAATGACCATCAGATTGCTTCGCTTCAACCACTGGCTCTGGTGGATGTGGAGTTGTTCGTCTCTGGTGGAGCACCATGAGCAGCCTTCGTTCGACTGCTTACCGACAGCGGGTCGTTGCCGAGGTTCGACCTCGACCGGGCGGTGCTCCAGTCCGCCGGGTGGGAGATTGAAGCTTCCTCGTTCCGACCGCTGCCGCGCTGAGAGTCCGCTCCATGCCGCAGCGATGGTGGAGGCGCTCGTGTTGAAGACGGAGCAGCAGCATTCGTGGCTTCCCCGAACCCAGACGGCGTTCGCTCTGCTGACTGAGGCCCTCGGGTCCGCCCAGATCGACTGGCAGCTCTGGACGGTCGGTCGCAGGGTCAGAACACCAGGACGTCGACGTCACCAGCACGCCATCGCCTGCGGAGCACGGAAACGGTCTCGACATCGACGAGGTCCGGCGCGGACCATTGAGAGGCGGCGGCGATTCGGCTGCGTGCAGCGTGGCCGGCTGGTCCGTCGTCGCCGACCACATTGGCGAGGACTGACGCGTCGACCACGATCAACAGGCACCACGCTCCTCGTCGAGGTCGGCGACGGCCCGTTCAAGGCCAACGCGCCCACCACGCCGACGAGATATGCGTGCGAGCACGTCGCCCATGGTGGGCATCGCTGCCAACCGTGTGAGTTCCGTGGCCAGATACTGCTGCAGTGACTGCCCTGCCGCCTCGGCGCGGCGCTGCAGACTTGCGTGCACGTCATCTGGCAGATCGCGTACTAACACATTCGGCATGCTTGCATTCTGCTATCACATCGTCCGCAAGGCAACCCACGGCTCAAACGACCGATCGGCAGCTCGGCGCTCAGCCTTGGTTCGATCACGCGCCAACGGGGTTCTTGACAACGAGCGTTCCGCCTGCCAGCGATCCACTCTCAGAGTGTCCACCAAGGAGGTCGATCGTGTAGTGGCCTGCAGGCATAAGTGGGACTGTGATCGTTATGCGGCCGCTGCCGTCACCAGTCGTCGATCGGTGCCGACGACGATGAGCTGGAAACCGAGGCAGGATCATCACCATGAACGCCACAGTGTTACTGCAGGCCGAACAACGCGTACCGTCCTCTTGATACACGGCAGCCGTGCGCTGCTTTTACGGGGAGGAGGACCGCTCGCGCGATAATGGTCGGATGCCGAAGCTGATCGCCGATGTGGTCGCAGCGGGGACCGTCGCGAAAGCGGTTCAGCCGACACTGCCGATCGATGATGCCCTCGTTCTGCGACCATTTCAGAACGGCGACGTCGATGCGGTGGTCATCGCATTCTCGACTCCAGACATCCAGTACTTCCACTTCCGATGCCTCGATCACGAGGAAGCATTGCAGTGGATCGAGGAGTGCCGCCAAGGGTGGCGCTCTGAAAAAGCGTTGACATGGGCGATTGTGCAGCGCTCAGACTCTCGCGTCGTTGGTCGGGTGACCATGTACCTGTCCCTCGCCGACGGACGCGGTGAGGTTTCGTACTGGGTTTTGCCGGAAGCCCGCCAGCGTCAGCTTGCGACGCGCGCGTGTCATGCCGCGACCGGTTGGGCGCATCGGATCGGGATCCAACGTGTCGAACTACAGCACTCGACGAAGAACGAGGGTTCGCAACAGGTGGCGCTCGGCGCAGGGTTCGTACGCGAGGGCGTTCGACGCGGTGCACAACTCCATGCGGACGGCTGGCATGACATGGTTCTCTACGCTCACTTGTCCAGCGACGAGTCCTGAACTGGTCGGAGGAGCCCGTCGTTCAGCCGTCCGTCGACAGCGATGACGTGGTCTGTACCCAACAGCTACGCCGAATGCGATCCGAACCTCGCTGTCCACGATCAGAACGACGCTCGCTCGGTACTCCGCACTCGTCGTTTACACCGGGCGCTGTGATGGTGTCACGGTATTATGCGTGCGTGCATGCCGATGGCAGTGACAACGAAGCGACGTTCATGGGCGTCCATCTCGCCGTCGCCGACATGGCCAAGGCGTCGGACTTTTATCGCCGGGCAGGGCTCAGCGTCCCCGACGGTGCCGAGAAAGACCCGCACTTCGAGATCGACCTCGGCGGCGGCGCGCATCTCGCGTTCAGTACGCCGCTGATCATTGCGATGTATGACGCAGCATGGAGAGGTGCGACTCCATCGACGGCAACGGTGTTGCAACTGCGACTCGCTTCTCGCGCTGCGGTAGACGAGATGTACGCCTCCCTCACACGCGCCGGTTACAACGGACACCTCGCACCGCTCGACGCGTTCTGGGGGAATCGATACTGCGAGGTCGACGACGCCGACGGCCACACCGTCGGGTTCCACAGTCCGACCGACGAATCGATTCGAACCTGATCGGCAGCGAGCCGTACCCGCACAGCGCCGATCGCGCTCCGAGCTGCCCCTGCCGATCGACTGGACTCAGGTAGGCGGCCAGGTTCCTAGCGGCCGCCCGATCTCCCCCTCGTGCCCGAAGGGGTCGACGACGCGACCGAGGCGCCAGACCAGTGAGCCAACCAGAAGAACTCCGCGAGGCCGAGGTACCGAGTCACTCGGCAAGGCGATCGATGATTGCTTGGTCACGCTCGAGGAGCCGACGTGCGCGGCTCATGAAATCGGCATCCGACCGAACGCGATCGATCTCAGTGGACAGCGAATCGATGATCAACTGGTTCACGCTCGTGCCATGCACTCGAGCGATCGTCTCAGCCTCGTTGGCAAGGTCACCCCGACGGCGGTGGAGTTCAATTTGGGATCCGGCGACGCCTGCACGGACTTCCTCGGCTGAGCGCCCAACGTCGCAACCAACCCCAGAGCCGGCGACGGCCGTTGTGTTCAATGAGGTTGTGTAATACGAGCCATGCGCCGATGTGGGAGTGGATCGGCCGCTGGTGACAACTTGCGATTTTCTATGAGACGTTTGATCGGTCGTCATTTTGGGTAAACACGCATGAGGCAATGATCCGATGGTTCCGCGCCCCGCGTCGGAACCCGCCGACAAGTAACTCGGAAAGTTGAGGTGGCCGGACCATGCCCGAGTCAACCCTTTACGGACGCCTCGGTGGAGCCTTTGCCATCGCAGCCGTCATCGATCATTTCAGCGATGCGCTCGTGAACAACCCGATCGTCGGTCAACAGTCGAAGAACCCTGCGCTCCGAGAATGGCACACCAACAATCTGGGCAGACTGCCAGGCCTCAAGTTCATGCGCACCCTGTGGGTCTGCAACGTTTCCGGCGGAGAGTTCCAGTACACCGCCACGAAGCCGGGCAGCACTGCGCTCGGATTAGAAGAGGCTCATCGCCAACTGCATATTTCTTCTGAGGAGTTCGACGAGGTCGCCGCCGAGCTCGGACGCACCCTCGACAGCGTGGGGGTACCCGCACAGGAGAAGAAGGAAGTGTTGGCAGCGTTCGCCGCGCACAAGTCCGAGGTCATAGCCGGCTCCCGTGCCACGGCGTAGCGGTTCGCCGCGGAAATCGAAGATCGTCAAGGTTTTCCTTCAGCCTCCAGAACATGTGTGTTCACATGGCTTCGTCTACTACGCAGAATTGCGACGCCTCTCGGTACAAGTGGTTGATTGGGGTTGATTCAGCTCCGGCTTGTGAGAGCGAGCGTGACTGCGGCGGCGGCCATGAGGGCGAACGTCGCCCATCCCAGTGTGGTGGACAGTCTGCGGTTGGTTTGTTCGCCCATGATTGCCCGGTTGCCAGACACAAGCATCACGATGAGCAGGAACGGTGAGGCTGCTATCCCGTTGATCACTGCGACGAAAACGAGGAGCTTGATCGGGTCGATCCCGGCGGCGCTGGGCGCGGTCCCCGCGACGGTTCCAGCGATGACGAGGGCGTACAACACGGGTGCTTGGCGGATGCCGTTGGAGAACCCGGTGGGTTTGCCGATGAGCCCCGAGATACCCGATGCGCCGGCACCGGCAAGCACCGGGACTGCGAGCATGCTGGAGCCGATGAAACCGAGCGCGAACAGTGTTGACGCGAGATGACCTGCAACGGGACGCAGCGCGGTGGCTGCTTCGGCGGCGGAGCTGATGTCGATGGAGCCGTGGGCCCCGAGTGTGGCTGCGGTGGCGGCAATGATCGCGAACATCACGAAGTTCGAGAACGCAATCCCAAAGAACACGTCGAACCCGCTGAGCCGCAGCTTCGATTTCGCTTCGGTCCGGAGCCGCCAGCGCAGCGGCACGGCGTTGGTGCCACCGATATCTTCCTGACGCATTTCGTCAACGCGGTTCGTTGTCTGCCAAAAGAATAGATATGGGGAGATGGTCGTACCGAGCACGGCGACGAGCAACGTCAGGTAGCCCTTGGTGAGCTGGATGTAGGGGATCACGGTATGGGCGATTACGGTCGCCCAGTCAAGGTGAACGGCAAAGAGCACACCCACGTAGCTGAGCAACGCGAGGCACAGAAGTCGGAACACTCGGGCGATCACCTGGTAGGAGAACTTGACGAGCAGACCGATAATCGTCAACCCGGCGATGACCGCCCACATCGTGGTCGGGCCGGCATTCAACAAGTGCATGCCTTTTCCCGAGCGATCAGATCGCGGGTCAACGCCTGGCGTCACTCCGTCGGTGGCGCATCAGAGTCGCCGGTGGGTGCACCCACCGGTTCGCTAACCGGCTCACCAGGATGCGGAAGAGATTTCACCGTGTTACCGGCCACATCGTGACTCAGCCGCTTTTCGTTTTCGCATACGGATTTTGACACACTCAGCAGTTACCCAAGATCCAAATCTCCTAGACCAAATCAGCGCACGATGCTGGGCTTGAGTCGCGAGGTGGTTTGGGCAGATGCTGCAGCGGGTAGATCCTTGTCATGGATGCAATCACTCTTCTCAAAACTGACCATCACACGGTGGAGCTTTTGTTCAAGCGGTTCGAGCAGGCTGGCAAGCGAGCGCACGTGCAAAAGCGCGAGATCGTTGACCGGATCATCGAGGAACTCTCGGTGCACACCGCAATCGAGGAGCAGGTTTTCTATCCGGTGGCCCGAGCGGCCGTTCCGGACACCGAAGACATTGCGCTCGAGAGCCTCGAAGAGCACCACATCGTCAAGTGGTTGCTGTCGGAACTCGTTGACATGGACCCTGCCCATGAGCGCTTCGACGCCAAGGTCACCGTTCTCATGGAGAACGTGCGTCATCACGTGAAGGAAGAAGAGAACGATTTCTTCCCGATGGTGCGTAAACAGCTGGGCCGCAACGAACTCGCTGATCTCGGTGAGACGCTGGCCGGAGCGAAGAAGTCCGCCCCGACGCGACCCCACCCGCGCATGCCCGATACCAGTCCCGCCAACGCGGTTGCAGGAACGATCACGGGCGTCGTTGATCGCGTGGGTAGCAACATTAGTGGCATTGCCCAGGGTGGCGTCACCGCCGTCCAGGATCTGATTGCGCGCCTCACCCGTTCGGACCGGCCGAAGGTCCCTCCGACTGGCTCATTGACGACGCGTCAGCGCGCAAACGGGGTCCGGTCGGCCGCTTCGGCCGCAACCGAAAGTGTGCAGGAGACGGCTCGCAGTGCGAGGACCGGTGCATCGTCGACCGCGAAGGCAGCAAAGGCCGGCGCCAAGGCCACTGTTACATCGGCCGAGAAGTCCGCACGCACGACAGCAACGACGGCCAAGCGTGCCGCCACGACTACGCGCAACACGGCAACGTCAGCAACGAAGAGGACGGCTGCAGTGGCCAAGCGCACGGCATCAAAGACCGTCGCTGCCGCATCGGGCTCGCGCTGATCGAGGAGCACCCTTGAGGCAATCGTGATCCACATCCGACGACAGATTTCCAATCCCGAGTATCGCCCTGTTCACCCGAGTTTGTGAGACCGGCGTTCAAGACGGATGGGGATGGCTTTGGCGGCGGGGGTCTGGGCGTCGGGGTCGTGGTGATCGAGCGAGATGAGCACGTTCGTCTCGGGATAATACGCAGCCGCGCAGCCGATGGGTGTCGGATAGGCCACGATGCGGTAGTCGGCTGCGCGACGTTGCGGGCCTGCAAGAGCGCTGACGATGTCGACCCGGTCGCCGTTGGCGTACCCGAGGCGGACGATGTCCTCAGTGTTGAGCATGATGACGTGCCGGTCGCCGGTGATGCCGCGGTAGCGGTCGTGGTGCCCGTAGATGGTGGTGTTGTACTGATCGTGTGAGCGCAGTGTCTGCAACAGCAACGTTCCGGGCGCACGGTCATCGATTGCGACGTGAGTGATCCTGAACTGGGCCTTGCCGTCGCTCGTCGGGAACTGCCGGGAGTCGCGCGGAAGGTGTGGCAGGACGAACCCGCCAGGGACACGAACGCGTCGGTTGAAATCGTCGAAACCGGGAATCACGCGGGCGATGTGGTCGCGAACGCGATCGTTGTCGTCGCGCATCGCCGTCCAGTCGACCGGGTGTTTGGTGCCGAGCAGGGCGTCGGCGAGGTCGCACACAATCGCCACTTCGCTGCGCAGGATCGACGACGGTGGGTCGAGCACTCCGGTTGAGGTGTGAACGAGGCCCATCGAGTCCTCGACAGTTACGAACTGCGTCCCTTCACTGCTTCGATCAGCATCGGTTCGGCCGAGCGTTGGAAGGATGATCGCGGTGTCGCCGCACACGACGTGGGAACGGTTGAGCTTGGTGGAGATCTGGACGGTGAGTTGCGCCCTAGACAGCGCCTGTTCGGTCAAGTTCGTGTCAGGGGTGGCTCTCACGAAGTTGCCCCCGAGACCGATCATGACGCGGGCGCGCCCGGTCGACAGTGCGCGTATCGAGTCGAGCGTGTCGAGGCCGGGGTGCCGCGGTGACGTGATCTCGAACTCGACGTCGAGCGCGTCAAGCAGCGCTTCGTCAGGCCGTTCGAAGATGCCCATGGTGCGGTCGCCTTGCACGTTGCTGTGCCCGCGGATCGGGCTCAGCCCGGCGCCGGGTTTGCCGATGTGGCCACCGAGGAGCGCCAAATTTGTCATCTCATCGATCGTCGCGACCGCATTGAGGTGTTGGGTGATGCCCATCGCCCAACAGATGATCAGTCGGCGTGCTCCCGCAATCATCCCGAACGCTTCGTCGACTGAAGAAGCGGTAAGCCCGGTGGCGGCGAGCAACGCTGACTCATCGAGACCCCCGAGGTGGCGTTCAAGGTTTTCGAAGCCCGAGGTGTGCTCGGCGACGAAGGCATCGTCCACGTACGCCGACCGAACGGTGACGTCGGCGAGGAGGCGGCGGTTCCACAGTTGGAACAGCGCCTGATCGCCACCCAGACGAATGGGGAGATGCACATCGGCAATATCGGTGCCGCGGCCGACGAGTCCGCGTACGGTCTGGGGGTTCTTGTAGCGGATGAGTCCCGCTTCGGGCAGCGGGTTGATTGCGATGATGCGCGCGCCGGCACGCTTGGCCTGTTCGAGTGTGGTCAGCATCCGCGGGTGGTTACTGCCCGGGTTCTGGCCGACGACCACAATCACATCGGCGAGAGCGAAGTCGGCCATCTGCACGGAACCCTTCCCGATGCCGATGGACCGGCCCAGCGCGAAGCTCGTCGGCTCGTGACACATGTTCGAGCAATCGGGCAAGTTGTTCGTACCGAAGCTTCGCCCAAGGAGCTGGTAGAGGAACGCAGCCTCATTGCCAGTTCGGCCCGATGTGTAAAAGATCGCCTGGTCGGGGCTATCCAGCGCGCGTAGCTGGGCGGCGATCTCCGCCAAGGCTGCAGCCCAATCGATCGGTTCGTAGTGGGTTCCGCCCGGGCGCTTGATCATCGGAGACGTCAGTCGACCCGCTTTGCCAAGCCAGAAGTCAGACCGCTCTCGGAGATCAGCAAGCGAGTGGGCGGCGAAAAACGCGTCGTCGATCCGGGCCGTGGAGGCTTCCTCGGCAACAGCCTTCGCACCGCTTTCGCAGAACTCGATGCGGTGCCGCTCGCCGGGTGGCGGCTCGGGCCAGCCGCAACCCGGGCAGTCGAATCCACCGGGTTGATTGATCACGTTCAGCGCAGCGAGGGTTCGTCTCGGACCCATCGACCGCAGCGTGCGATTGACGGTGTTGGCGATCGCGGGAACGCCCGCCGCCCACCGCTCAGGTGGTCCGACCTTGTCGTGGGGGACGTGCTCATCGGTGCTCACTATGGAGCATGTGTGGTGATCGAAGCGAAGGGCGCGCGTCCGCCGACCCGTTGGGGGCACAGGTCGGCGGGATCCGCGGGCATCAGAGCGCTGCGCGGACTGCGCCAGCCGCGTGAGCGGCCGCAACCTGATCGCCAAGCGCGGACCAGTCGGCCGCGTCGAGCTTCTCTTTCAGCGCGGGAAAGACCTCGGTCTCCACTTCGCGAACGTGGTGCAAAATGCCACCGAGCAGCGACTCAGCGGCTGCACCGAACCCTGGCTCGTCGACCATCTTGTTCATGGTCGCGATGCCCTCACGGGCAAGGCCGTGTTCGATAACGCCTTCGATGCGCACATCGGCACCCTCGACCTTCTCGACGAGCGGGTACACGAGCGTCTCCTCGATGCTCATATGCAGCTCGAGCGCAGTAGTCACTTTGGCGACCATGTCGTGGCGGGCCTTACCGGGCTCGGACTTGCCGAGTTCGGTGAGGATCTCCTTGGCTTCGGCGTGATCATTCTTCAGAATCGTCATCGGGTCATTCATTAGTTCTCCTGGGGTGTGTTATCGGCGGCGCGATTCGCCGACAAGGCTGGCCAGCGAATCCAGTGGTGCTGTACCCCTCGTCGGGCCGCATCAAACGGAACTACACGCGGTCAACGAACGCGACGAGGTCGCACCGCGGTGCGGGAGGTTTGAGCGCGAAACGACGAGCGAGCCATCCCTCGATGTGGTTCACGCCGACTTTCGTGTTCTCGTTGTGGCGGCGGGCTTCGATGCACGTTCGACACCAGACGTCTTCGGCGCAAACTTTTTGGCCGGTGCAGTCTTCTTCGCCGTCGCCCTGTGAAGGCTGGTCGCCGACCCCAAGGACGCAGCTCAAGAAACAGGGATCTGAATCGGCCGGTCTTTGCGATTGATCAGCTCAGCTTTATAGAGCACGTTGACTGCTTCTACGAGGCGTTGACATGCACGTGACGACTTGCCGTCGACGATGTGAGGCCGAGTACCGCCGCCTCAGCGCCGCCGGGGTCGAGTTCACCCAACCACCGACAGGCCTCGGAGCCGTGACCGTGGCCGTGTTCGACGACACCTGCGCGAACCTCATCCAGATCATCACCCAGAACTAGCAGCGAACGCGTTCCACATGAAGACGAACACGAAGAAGGCGAGGCCGAACGGGATCAGGTTCTTCTTGCCCGGAGTGATCGAGAACCCTGCGGCCACGAAGAGGACTACCGCAATGAGGAAGAAGATCCCCTGAACCGACGAACTCATAGTGCTGATTGCAAACACGACTGTCTCCTGTCTATGTGAAGCGGACTCGACGTTGAACGGGGCCGCCGGTGGCGATTAGCGATGACCCCGACGGCTATAGCCGTAGCCGCCGCCCGTGAGCACCAGTACCAGAAGAACTACTACCAGAATTGTCCACATGATCTCTCGCTTCCTGGTCGTTGTGGCTGTACCCGCACGTGCATGGCGTCAAACGTCGAGTGCACGCCGATCAGCCAGTGCGCGGTGCGTCGGTTGCCGCGAAGATGGCAAGCCACCTGCGTGAGGCCTCGCTGCGGCCGAACTCTGTGACCCAATCACTCCAAATGCGTGACCGCTGAGCGTCGTCTGCTGCTCGCACTTCCTCCGCGGCGATGTCATCCATCCGCTGTGTCTTCATAACTCGGCGGTGCGGCGAGTGGGTCGGGAGTCCTGCTGGTGACGGCGACCTCAGAGTCGGCGAGTCGGTCAGCAGGCGACATCTCATCGTCGACCGGTACCGGATCGCCGGGCATCACGTCGGTCTCAGACACGTGCCACACCTGGCTGTCGCCAGCCGTCTCCACGTTGAACCCGTGTTCGAACACGAGACTTCCACCGAAGGTGGCACCGACGGCGACCAGCGCGGCGACCACGATGGAGATGACAAGGATCGGCACTGTCGGGTGGGTACGAGTGTGGTAGCCGTTCAATCGCAACACGATGTCGACCAGGGCGAGTATGGTCACGAAGATCATCGTCCACGCGTGTGTGTTTGCGGTCCGTCGTGCTTGGGTGCCCTTTTCCGTGGAGCGCAGCCAGTCCCAGAAACCCGTGAGAGCTGCGAACACGGACACGCCAGCACCTCCGATGAACAAGAAGGTGCCGGCGCGGAAGAAGTCCCGACTCCACACCTGGTGTCGACCAACGGCTGCGATCACGTCGAAGGTCGCCCCGACGATGTACGCCGCGACGGGCACATCGGTCAGCGGTGGGTGTGTTGGTTTGCCCGACCATCCGCGCAGACCCTTGAATGTCCTGCCGCGCAGAGTCAGCGTCGGTCGTACGGAGAACTTGCGCATCGTCGTTCACCCAATCTCGAGGAGTGCCCCGTTGTACCCGAAACCGTTGCTCGCAATACATCTCGAAATACATGAGGACAACCGGCGGTGGTAGAGGCGAGGTTTCGGACGGATGCGGAGTGGGTATGAGCAGACGTTCGTACTGCCGCCGAAAGGGCACCCATGTCAAGCGAAGAACTTCATGCCCCGAGAGAACAACTCAGCGCATTGACCTACGCAACCCATCAAGCAATCGTGTCGTTGATGGAGGAACTGCAAGCGGTCGACTGGTACGGCCAACGCGCCGACGACTGCGCCGACGCCGAACTCAAGGCGGTCCTCATCCACAACAAGGACGACGAGATGGAGCACGCGGCGATGCTCATCGAATGGTTACGCCGCAACGTTCCAGAGTTCGCGACGCAGCTGACGAAGTTCCTTGGGGTCAACGGTCCGATCGCGTAACCGCCGAGGGTCGATTGTCCGCTCGGACTCGGTTCCGCTGCATATCACTTTCTGATAGCATTTTTATATGGCGTCTACCCGCACCACCTTCACGCTTGACGATCAGTTGGCCGAACGCGCCCGCCAACTCGACATCAACATTTC
>JANLPV010000120.1:0-7388 GCA_031367435.1 Actinomycetes bacterium
AGTGCCCGGCCTCACATGGTTGCAGGACAATCACCCTGACTACGCAGGCTTTTTGATCACGCACGACGATCGCGCACTCAGTACGCCATCGTTCGATCAGTATCGCTCCTGATCCGCTGCCGATCTGACGCGATCCCGGGACCACCAGGGCCGATATCTCTGTCACACCGATCTGGCACTCTGTGACCATGCAGCTCAGAACGCCGCTACACTCACACGGTCATATTCACCCTGCCCCATTGCGGGGCCCCGCACGCTTTAGGCGCGTTCGGGTCCGAAGGGAGGTTCCACACGCATGTTGCGTGCTTACGAATTCATGATCATCCTCGATGGTGATCTCGACGATACGGCTGCTCAGGCCTGGGTGAAGTCGGTTTCCGACAACGTCACCAAGGCCGGCGGATCCGTTCATGGCAAGCCCGATTGGTGGGGCCGGCGCCAGTTCGCCTACCCGATCAACAAGAAGGAAAGCGGCTATTACGCTGTCTTTAATCTCTTGGCGCCCGGTGGGGCGCTCGACGACTTCGAGCGTCAGCTCCGTCTCGCGGACGAAGTCGTCCGTCACAAGCTCCTCCGCCTGCCAGATGCCGAGGCCGAGCGCCGCGGCATGGTAGGCACCGCGGCCTAATCCGGCCGCCGTACCTGTTAGGGGAAACACCATGGCAGATAGCACCGTCACCATTACCGGCACCTTGACCCGCGACCCAGAGTTGCGGTTCACCACGGGCGGCCGCGGCGTGGCAACACTTGGCGTCGCCGTCAACTACCGCTACCAAAAGAACAACGAGTGGGTCGAGGAAGCATCCTTCTTCAACGTCACCGCGTGGTCGTCACTTGGCGAGAACGCCGCGGCGTCGCTCACCAAGGGTATGCGAGTCATCGTCACCGGCCGGCTGCAACAGCGGTCGTACGAGACGCAGCAAGGCGAGAAGCGAAGCGTGGTCGAGATCGTCGCTGACGAAATCGGTCCAAGCCTGCGTTGGGCAACTGCCCAAGTAGAGAAGGTGTCGCGCAGCGATGGCGCCGGCCAAGGTGGCAGCTACCAAGGTGGCGGCAACCAAGGCGGCGGTAACCAAGGTGGCGGTAACCAAGGTGGCGGTAATAGCGGCGGTAACGCCGGCGGAAACCGCAATGCCCCCGATCCCGTGTACGGCGATGAAGAACCGTTCTGAGTATTTCGAGAAAATTGGATAAGACATGACCAGCAAGAAGAACAAGGCGCGTGCGCCCAAGGAAACCAATCCGAAGAAGTTCAAGAAGAAGACCAGCGTTCTTGTCACCGACAAGATCGATTACGTCGACTACAAAGACGTCAATCTTCTCACTCGCTTCGTGAGCGACCGCTCCAAGATCCGCAACCGCCGCGTCACGGGCAATACCGTGCAGCAGCAACGCGATATCGCCAATGCGATCAAAAACTCACGCGAGATGGCGTTGTTGCCGTACACCAAGCGGGTATCGAACACCCGCCCGGGTCGGCCACCACGTGATGGTGAGCGCGGCCCACGTCGCGACGCAGCCGTTGCCGAAGGCGCAGCAAGCGAGACAGCCGAAGCACTCGAGGTCGATGGCAACGATGCCGACGACGCCGACCTGATCGAGACGGAGGCCTGATATGAGAGTTATTCTTCGCGCCGACAACAAGGGTCTTGGCAAGCGCGGTGACATCATTGAGGTCGCCGACGGTCACGCCCGCAACTACCTGCTACCAAAGGGTCTTGCTCTCGTAGCGTCAGACGGTGCCATGTCACAGGCGGGCGCGATGCGCCGTGCCCGCGACCTGCGCGATGCCGCCGACCGCGATAGCGCCCAGACCATTGCCAAGGCACTCGTTGCTCAGGTCATCACCATCACCGCGAAGGCTGGTGCCGAGGGCCGCTTGTTCGGCTCTGTCACGGCCTCCGATGTCGCTGCTGCCGTGCAGGCCCAGGCGCATATCGAGCTCGACCGTCGCAAGCTTCATCTGCCCGAGTCCATCAAAGTTCTCGGCGAGTACAGCGTGACGGCCAAGTTGCACCACGATGTCGAATTTCCGTTCACCATCGCGGTTGTGAAGGCCTAGATCAGTTCACGCACCGGGTGGTTGAGCCCGACGCAAACCGAATCAGAATCCACGGCCCCGCTGTCCACAGCGGGGCCGTGTTGTCCACAGCAACAACACAGCAACATCACAGCGTTGTGCCTCTAGCGATGCACAGGGCAACTGCGAGAGGGTGGAGGAATGTCCTTGGCTGAAACTTCCCGTGATCGTGCCCGACCGGTTCGCCAGGTTCGGGGCGAAGGTCGCGTTCCGCCGCACAACCTCAACGCGGAGGAGTCGTTGCTCGGCGCATTGCTGTTGTCCCGTGATGCTGTGGGCACGGTGGCCGAGATGGGCCTCTCGGTCAACGACTTCTACAAGCCCGCTCACCAATACGTCTACGACGCGATCCGTGGCCTCAATGCAACTGGTCAGCCCGTAGATGCCGTCACCGTCGCGGATGAGTTACGTCGTGCCGGGCTCCTCGAGGAGATTGGGGGGTCAGAGCTTCTGCTCGAGTTGCAAAACGCCACCCCGGCAATTTCGAATGCCTCGCGTTACGCCAAGATTGTGCAAGACACCGCCGTTCTGCGCCGTCTGATTCGTGTTGCTTCAGAGATAGCCGAAATCGCTTACAACGAGCCCGACGATGTGTCGCGTGCGCTCGATGAGGCCGAGACCAAGGTCTTTGAGGTCGCCGAAGACCGCGTCACCGATTCCGTGCAACCGCTCGGCGACCTGATGCCGTTGGCAATGGACAAGCTGCAAGAAACCTTCGAGCGCGGTAACACCATTACCGGATTGGCCACGGGCTACAACGATCTTGACGAGCTGTTGTCCGGGCTGCAACCCAGCACGCTCAACATCGTCGGTGCCCGTCCCGCCATGGGCAAGACGGCATTCGGGTTGGGTTTGGCCGTGCATGCCGCGCAGACCGCCAAGGTCCCCGTCTTGGTGTTCTCCCTCGAAATGGGTCACACCGAGCTCACACAACGAATCCTCAGTAGCGAGGCGCGCGTCGATAGCACCAAGCTGCGCAACGGTCGCCTCACCGAGGCTGATTGGACCAAGCTTGGCCGCGCCGTCGGGCGCCTCGAAGTGCCGCTCTACCTAGACGACAATCCGCGCGTCACCGTGATGGAAATTCGCGCCAAGGCACGCCGCCTGAAAGCACGCGAGGGGCTCGGTCTGATTGTGATCGACTATTTGCAGCTCATGTCGGGTAGCGGTTCAGAGAACCGACAGCTCGAGGTGAGCGAAATCAGTCGTGGCCTCAAGATCTTGGCCCGCGAGCTGCAGGTACCAATCGTCGCGCTCAGCCAGCTCAGCCGCAACCTTGAAAGTCGAAGCGATAAGCGCCCGATGCTTGCCGACCTTCGCGAGAGTGGCAGCCTCGAACAAGATGCCGACGTCGTGATGTTCCTCTATCGCGATGAGGTGTACAACAACGAGTCCCCTGACAAGGGTTCGGCCGAGGTCATCATCGCCAAGCATCGTTCGGGTCCAATTGGCATGCGCCGCTTGGCATTCCTTGGCGCGTATACGCGCTTCGACAACGCAGCTCGCTCAGGGGTGTAAGGGTTACGGCATGCGCTGCTGTGTGGCTCAAGGCCCTGGGTAGGCTCGGCTGTTCACCACGCCAAAGGATGCACCAGTGACCATCACCTACCGAGCCGCGGAGATCCCAGCGAGCGAACTTGCCGACAAGTTGCTCGGCCAACCCTCTGCCGAGCCGCTCACCGGCAACATCCTCACCCGCAGCGAAGTGTTCTTCACCAGTCCCGATGAACGCATCGTGTCGGGCACGTGGGAATGCGAGCCGGGTGCCTCGCGATGGGAGTTCACCGGTCGCGGCGAAATCATCCACGTGTTGTCAGGTCGGATGACCGTGCAGCGCGACGGTGAAGACGGTGTCGAACTCAGCGCTGGCTCGAGCGCGGTGTTCGAACTCGGTTGGTGTGGTGTGTGGACCGTGCACGAAACGCTTCGCAAAGTGTTCGTCGTCTACCGCCCCTGACGAAATGTCCGCTCGCGGCGTCATTACCGATCGGCAGCGACGAGAGCGCCTTGCCGTGCGACATCGCTTGGCGCCTGCCGCTCGAACCAACGAGATTGCTGCGATTGCCGACTCGTTGGTGGCATTGCATTCCAGCGATCCGGCCACCGTGTACCTCTCCGCTAGGGCGCGCATGCAGCAACCATCGACGGAAGCGGTATCAGCAGCGCTGTACGAGCAACGTTCGGTTGTGCGCCATCACGCGATGCGTCGAACGCTCTGGGTTTTCAGTCCTCAAAACGCTCGCGCGGCCCATGCCGCGTGCACGACCGCGCTCGCCGTCTATGAGTGGAAGCGATTGGCGCAGATGGCACAGGACAGTGGTCTGAGCCAATCAGGAACGCGGTGGGTGCAAACAGCCAAGAACGACACGCTGGCCGCGCTGCGCGATCATGGCGAGATGACGGCGCGCCAACTCGGCGCAGCCGTCCCGGCACTGGCGGAGAAGCTGCATCTCTCGGTGGGCAAGCCCTACGCAGGCACGCAGGGCGCGCACACGCGGGTGTTATTGAATCTGGGATTTGATGGTGCGATTGTTCGAGGTCGACCCAAGGGTTCGTGGATCAACGCGGAATACACGTGGTCGCTCACCGACGAATGGCTCTCTGGTGGGCTCGTCGGCGTCGCGCCCGACGTTGGCGCGGCCGACCTCGCGCGCGCCTACCTCGCGCGGTTTGGACCGGCGACGCTTGCCGATGTGCAGTGGTGGATGGGTTGGACTCTCGGGCTGACGAAGAAGTCGCTGGCGGCTGTCGGCGCAGTGGAGGTGGCGCTCGACGATGGCATCGGATGGATGCTCGCCGAAGACCTCGACTCGATCGACGCCACCGCGTCAGGCGCGAACGACGCGTCGTGGATCAGCTTCCTGCCAGGCCTGGACCCCACCACAATGGGTTGGAAGCAACGCGAGTGGTACCTCGGTGACCTCGGTGCGTTCGGTGCCTCCATCTTTGATCGCAACGGCAACGGTGGCCCGACGGTGTGGCTCGATGGAAGAGTGGTTGGCGGATGGGCGCAACGTAAGACAGGCGAAGTTGTCTACGAGCTGTTGACCAACGTTCCAGCAAGCCGGCGCAAGCACATCGCCGCCGAAGCCGAACGGATCAGCGGCATGATCGGCAACGAGCGCGTCAGCGTGCGGTTTCCTGCCCCCATGCAAAAGACCCTGCTGTCCTAAGCCTGCTTCGGTGCACTCACCTGTCGAGTGACCACCTACAATCTTTTGTCATATGAACGGACATAATATGACGCTGCACGCGTCGCCTTCACGGACTCGACGAATCGCCGCGTTCGCGACGCTGCTGACGTTGTTCTCGGCATGCACGTCCGACAAGCAAGCAGCGTCCAATGCAACCGTTTCGAGTCCCTCGTCTGTCAGCCCCGAAACCGCGGCCTCGACAGTCGCGGACGCAACCTCAACCACTGTCGCACCAAGCACGACCGTTGCAACGCAGGCCAACAACAGCTCCTATGACCTGTTTCCAAACGGGCTTCGTAACGTTCGCTATTGCGAAATCGCCCTACTGAAGAAGCCAACTACCGAGTACGTGCTGGAGGTGTGGAACACGATTGGGTACAGCGATTGCCCGCAGGCCGATTGGGATGCGATCGACGCGGCCAAGACAGCGGCCGACAACGGTGCGATCGTCACGTTGAAGAACGGGCCGAGGTACTGGACACTCGATGAGATTCGCACCGACATTCGCAAGACAGCTGTGACGACCACCTTTGGCAACATCAAGATGTTTCTCGGAACGACGCTGAAGTTTGGACCGTCGCTTCCTTCGCAGACTCCGTACACGATTCGGCTGGTGCCGCGCGAGACGGTGTTCGTGTACAAGGCCGGGTCCGCGGTGTTTGAACTCAGCGACGATGCGGGTCATACCTACGTGATGCAGTCGTACGCGTTGACAAAGAGCCCGGCGTTGAACATTGATCGGCTCGCGGCCCTCGGCTCGAGCCTGAAGGTGCCGCCTGGTTGGTCGTTCTCGACGCGCACGCTTGATGCGGATCTCTTGCTGCCGAGTACCAATGGAATTGCAACTGTTGTGCAGGACGACTTCGACAACACCTATCAGCGCATCGATTCCTAAGCGCAGCGGACAGTTCAGTTTTGTCAGGGTCGTTCGAGGATGAGGCCGCTCGTGGGTACACCCGTGCCCGAGGTGGCGAGTACGTGTTCGACGTTGGCGACCTGATTGCACGACGTTCCACGAATCTGGCGTACGGCTTCGGTGATGCCGTTCATGCCGTGGATGTACGCCTCACCCAACAGCCCGCCGCTTGTGTTGATCGGCAGGCTGCCGCCAATGGTGAGGTTGTCGACCGTTGCGAAATCTTTGGCCTCGCCGCGCCCGCAGAATCCGAGCTCTTCGAGTTGCATCGACACGAACGGGGTGAAGTGGTCGTACAAGAACGCGGTGGAGATGTCGGTGGGTGTGAGGTCTGAATCGGCCCAAAGTTTGTTGGCGACGGCACCCATCTCCGGTAGCCCAGTGAGGTCGTCGCGGTAGTAGCTCGTCATCATCTCGCCATCGAAGGTGGCACCCTGCGCGGCAGCCGTGATGAGTGCTGGGGTCTGGCGCAGATCACGAGCGCGTTCAGTGGTGGTGATCACCAACGCCACACCGCCGTCGCTTTCCTGACAACAATCAAGGAGGCGCAGAACAGGCTCGATGATCCAGCGCGACGCCTGGTGATCATCAATGGTGATCGGTCGTTCGAAGAACCAGGCGTTTGGGTTGGTGGACGCATGCAGTCGATCGACCACCGCAATGCGGGCAAAGTCGAGATTCGTCACGCCGTATTCGTGCATATATCGACGCGCATGTAGCGCCACCCACGATGCTGGCGTGAGTAGTCCGTACGGCGCATACCACGACAACCACAGCGGCATCGAGGTGATTGTGCGTGCGGTGTCACCAAAGCGCATGCCCGACCGTTCGTTGAACGCCCGGTAGCACACCACCACCTTGGCTGCGCCAACCGCGGTCGCGAGCGCAGCTTGCATCACCGTGCCAGCGCCAGCACCCCCGCCGTAGGGGACTCGAGTGAACACCGACAAACTCGGGATGCCGAGGTTGCGGACGATGTCGATCTCCTCGGTGGTGTCCATCGTGAAGGTGATCAGTCCATCGACGTCAGCGGGTGTGAGTCCAGCATCGTCGAGCGCGGCCTTCACCGCCTCGCACGCAAGTTGTAGTTCCGTACGACCGGACTCCTTGGAGAATTCGGTCTGGCCGATGCCGACGATCGCCGTTCGGTTCTTCATCCATCCGCTCATGCGTCCACCACGCGTACCGGCAAGACCAC
>JANLPV010000129.1:0-12213 GCA_031367435.1 Actinomycetes bacterium
ACCGCCAACTCTGGCAAGTACACCGCAACGCTGACCCTGTCAGCTCTCTGAGTTCAGAAGTACGTAACACTCACTAGTACTGCTTCGATGGTGTGGGGCGGCTCCGGCCGCCTCACACCTCAAGCGGTTTTCGACCATGAAGGCGACGAACCATCACATGAACATCAGGCGTCATCTCGTCCTGCGGGCCACCCATCTGGCGGTGGCCTTTCTCGCGTCTACGGCGATGGCCGCGAGCGCACTGACATCGGGCGCGCTGGCCACCGATCCTCCACCGCCGACGGTGCCGGTACCGGGCGATCCAACCCAACCGAACGATCCGTCGGCGTCATCGCAGATCAAAGAAAGCTGGACCTTGGCGCCGAGCGGATCGAGCGATCCGAGCCTGGCTGGTAACCGGCCAAACCTCTCGTACTTCTCCGATCCCGGTGCGGTCATCAAAGACTCCGTGACGGTGTACAACTTCGGCAATGTGTCCGAGACCTTCCGGGTGTACTCAACCGATGCGTTCAACGATGCTCAGGGACAATTCGCGGTGCTCGCCGGTGACAAGACGGCGGTCGACGTCGGCAGTTGGGTGACGTTCGATCAGGACAATGTCACCGTGTTGCCGGGCCAGCAGGCGAGTTTTCCGATCACGATCAAGATCCCGGCCGATGCAGTGCCGGGTGACCATGTTGGTGCAATTCTCGCGTCGAGCCCAACCATCGGCACTGGTCAACAGGGTCAGGTCGTCACGCTCGATCGGCGAACCGGCACGCGCCTGTACGTCCGCGTCAACGGCAAGCTCAATCCTGATCTGGCCGTTGGCGATGTGTCGACCGAGTATCACCAGGCGAAGAGCCCACTTGGTGGCTCGGCAACCGTGACGTTTCGCATCGAGAACCGCGGCAACATTCGCCTGAGCGGAACACCTTCCGTTGCTGTTGGAGGCGTCTTCGGAATCGGTGAGCGCAAAGTCACCCTTCCCGATATCTCCGAGCTCTTGCCGGGCGAGCAGGTGACGCTCACCGCCCAGCTCACCGACGTGCCGGCCGCGATGTTTGACTTCACAACGGTTCGTGTGCAGCGGCACGGTTCGACTGATCCCGGCACGACGGAGTCAACGGACACAACGTTTGCCCCGCCGCTCACGCTCTTGTTGGTCCTGCTCCCCGTCGTGCTGCTCGTGCTTGCCTTGCGCCATCGTCGTCGTCGCACGGCGCATGGGCGTGGCGCCACTCAGCCCCCCGCTGGTGGGGCGCCCGTGCGCGAGCTTGCGAATCAATCGAGGTGATTGCGCTCGTGCGCACCTTGTCGCGGGGTCTGCTTGTTGTTGTGGTCGCCGCCCTCGCTGCGTCTGCCTTCGCGTCGCATGTGGGCGCCCAACCGGTATCGAGTGGCCCGGCCGCAACCCTCAACAAGACCGAAGTGTCGATCGGCGAGTCAATCATCGTGACGATCAGCGGGTTCAAGGCACCGAACGTCACCATCTCCGTGTGCGGCAACGAGGCCCGACGCGGTTCGGCCGATTGCAACATGGTGGCGAGCAAGGGCACCGCACTGCGTGATGACGGTACGCCCACCGCAGTGGAGATGCCAGTGGTGGCGCCTCCTGCGGCATGCCCCTGCGCGATCCGGGTCTCGAGCTCGCTCAATGACGAAGTGGCCGTGGCCCCGCTCGTGTTGATCGGGCAGCCGATCGCGCCGGTGGTCGGTGGCCCGAATCCGGACACGGCGTTAGTAGCTGTGTCGGTGGACGTGCGCGCCGCTCCGCACGGTTTCCTCGGTTGGATACGGGCCAACCTCGGTGGCGCCACCACCTACGACGTCACCGTGACGGTCAAGAATCTCACCAGCGACACCCTCCGTCGCGTGAAGTTGTCAGGGTCGGTAGGGCGCAGCGCGAACGATCCACTCGCAACTCTCGATCTCAAGAATCCAGGCGAGATCGGGCCAGGTCAATCCTCGCAGCAAACCGTCTCGACCAAGTTGCCAGCACCGACGCTCGGCACATTTGTATGGCGAGTGCCAGCATCGGGTGCCGGCGTCACGGTGATGGGCACCAACACCATGCGGCCGCGTCCCGTGCTGCTCATCGTGTTCGTTCTTGCCTTGGTCACTGACGTATGTGTGCTGGCGATGCGCGCGCTGGCGCGACGCCGAGCGACGATGGTCGATACGAAATCCGTCACGCAATCCGACGCGCATGCCGATGGACATGCCGATCTTGACCGCGACGAGAAGCACCTGGTCGGCTCCTCAATCTGAACAACAAGTGTCTTGATCCGATCGCGACACAACGCGGTCCGCGCCAAAGTGGCGCGCCAGATCGTGTGGGCACATTGAGCGACTGTTGACAAAAGCCGAGGTCGTAACCTTGATTTCACTTGTCGTTCACCTGAGGTTCACCAACTCACCAATTAGTAGACACCTTGGCTCCTTACAGTTCGAAGCGGTTACAACCCAACCCAAGGAGAACCACAGCGTGAACAACACGAGAAAGCGTTCGGCCGCCTTCGTCAGCGTCCTGGCAATTTCACTCATCGGAGCCGCGTGCAGCAGCAGCAGTTCTACCAAAGACACAACCGCCGGTACCACTGGTGCGACCACCGTGGGCACCTCTGTCGCTGGCGAGACGACCACTTCGGTTGCCGCCGGTGTCGACTACTCCAAGCTCGAAGGCTCACTTGTTGCTTCGGGTGCCACCTTCCCGAAGGGCTTCTATGACGAAGCCATCGCCAACCTCGCCACGGCTGCCCCCAAGCTCACCGTTGAATACGGCGGCGGCGGTTCAGGCAAGGGTCGCTCAGATCTACAGACCCAGGTTGTCGACTTCGCCGGCACTGACGGTGTCGTGAAGGCCGAAGACGTCGCCAAGTACGTGGGCGGCGCGTTCGTGTATGTGCCAACCGTGATCGCACCGATCACGTTGTCGTACAACCTGGCGAGCGTGAAGAGTCTGCAGTTGTCACCGGCCACCATTGCCGGCATCTACCAGCTCACGATCACCAAGTGGAACGACCCGGCAATCCTCAAGGACAACCCAGGCGCAACATTGCCCGACAAGGCAATAGTCGCCGCTCGTCGCGCAGACGGTTCGGGTACCACCGAGAACTTCACCAAGTTCCTCAAGGCAGCTGTTGGCACTGACGCCGGCGGCACCTGGGCACTCGGCGCAGGTTCGACGGTTGAGTGGCCAGCGGGCACCCAGGCCGGTGACGGCAACAGCGGAGTTGCTCAGATCGTGAAGAGCACCGAAGGTGCAATCGGTTACGTCGACCTCAGCGATTCGAAGGCAAACAAGCTTTCGGTCGCAGCGGTGCAGAACAAGGCAGGCAAGTTCGTGCTGCCAACACTCGAGGGCGCATCAGCCGCCGCCGAGGGTGCCAAGATCAACGACGACCTCACCTACTTCTTGGGTTGGGCCGACGGCGATGCCGCTTACCCGATCGCTGCGCAGACGTGGATCATTGCCTACACAACGCAGAAGGACCCAGCCAAGGCTGCGCTCATTCGCGGCTTCCTCACCTACCTGTTGAATGAGGGCCAGACCTTGGCCCCCACCATCGATTACGCACCACTGCCCGAGAGCCTTCGTCTGAAGGCCATCGCCAACATTGCAAAAATCGGCGCCTGACGTCGCTTACTGACAACGAGACCGGGTCCGTATGGGCCCGGTCTCGTTGTCGTTTTAGCCGTCTGTTGTCCGCGTCTTATAGTTGCCAGCGAAGGAGGGGTGAATGGCCATCACGCTCGATGATCTGAGGGGCAAAAAGCAAGTTGCCGACCGCGCCTTTCGAGGCGCAACACTCGTTGGCGGAGCCGCCATTGCCGTCATCCTCGGTCTGATTGCTTGGACCATTGGCAATAGGTCATCCCTCGTGTTCCGAACCGAGGGCATCAATTTCTTCACCGAACGACGTTGGGCGCCTGCCGACAACGTGTACGGAGCGCTCAGCTTCATTTTCGGTACTGCCATCACAGCACTCATCGCGGTTGTTCTCGCAGTGCCGGTGAGCATCGGCATCGCGTTGTTCACCACGCATGTCGCCCCGGCGTGGCTCAAGCGTCCACTCGTCGCGATGACCGACCTCGTGGCCGTCGTACCGTCAGTTGTGTTCGGTCTGTGGGGCATCATCTTCCTGGCACCCAAGCTCGTGCCGATCTTCGCCAGAGTGAGCGGCTGGTTCCACGGCGTTCCCGTCCTCGGCCGAATCTTTGGGCCAGTCTCTGCAGGCCGTACCTTCATGACCGCAGGTCTCATTCTGGCCATCATGATCATCCCCATCATCACGTCCATCTCGCGCGAGGTCATCGAAACGTGCCCGCCCACCGATCGCGATGGTGCGCTGGCGCTTGGTGCGACGCGATGGGAGATGATGACGGGTGCAGTACTCACACACTCCGCGGGCGGCATTGTGGGTGCCGTCATGCTCGGCCTCGGCAGGGCGATGGGTGAGACCATCGCAGCTGCGTTGGTGATCGGTTCATCGCCTGCCATCACCGCCAACCTGTTCTCGTCGGGTGACTCGTTGCCGTCGGTCATTGCGTTCGAGTGGGGCGAGGCCAGCAGTGATGTGAAGCGCAGCGCGTTGATTGCGATGGGCCTCACATTGTTCCTGATGACGCTGATCGTCAACTTCGTCGCAACTGCGGTCGTCAACCGCGCCATGAAGCGCATGCGCGGTGAGTCGTGAGCGCGGTCATGGACACGACCATCAGCACCGCGAGCTCGTCGCCGTTACTTGCCGACCTTTCCACCGTCAGCGGCCGGCGTCGGCGTAAGAACGTCGTGATGACTCTGCTGATGGCTGCTTCGGTCGCGATCGTCGCCATTGTCTTGGTCCTCGTTCTCGCCACCGTCGTGAGCAAGGGCTGGTCGATCGTCGCCAGCGAGTTTCCGAAGTGGTTCACCAAGGACATTCAGTTGTCGCCGCGTCGCCCAGGGCCAGGAATGAAGGCGGCCATCGTCGGCACGATTGTCGCCACGGTCACTGCCACGGCCATCGCGGTACCACTCGGAATCGCCGGTGCGGTCTACCTCAACGAGTACGGCAAGCGATCGTTCTTCGCACGCACGCTGCGCTTCCTCACCAACGTGATGGCCGGTGTGCCTTCGATTGTGATGGGCTTGTTCATCTACGTGTTCTGGGTCGTTCCTCGCGGCGTCGACGGCCTCAACGGTTTCAGCGGTGCGCTTGCGTTGGCCTGTCTGATGCTCCCTATCGTGGTGCGATCCACGGAGGAGATGTTGCGGCTCGTACCCCAGAACCTGCGCGATGCGAGCCTTGCACTTGGTGCCAGCGCCAGCCGAACGACGCTCACCGTGGTGATTCCCAAGGCAGCGTCGGGCATCATCAGCGGTGGCCTGCTTGCCGTGGCGCGTGCCGCTGGCGAGACAGCCCCGCTCATCTTCACCGTTGGTGCGGCCAAGGTCACGAACTGGAACCCCTTCTCCGGCACCAACACATCGTTGTCATTGCAGATCTATTCGAATGCGAAGGAAAGCTTTCCTACCGCGCAAGAACGCGCGTGGGGTGCGGCACTTACCCTGATCGTGTTGGCGTTCATGTTCACCTTTGTCGCCCGTGCCCTGTCATCGCGTTTCGCTAGGAACTCCGACTCGTGACCGAGCGTCTGCACACCATGCATGATCCTGCTGATCAACTCGAGTCACACACATTGGCTCCGGTTCGCAAGCTTGTGTTCGAGGTGAAGGACCTCTCCGTTTCCTACGGTGCGTTCACGGCAGTGCGCGATGTCAATCTGGATATTCGCGAGCATGAGATCACCGCGTTTATCGGACCGTCGGGCTGCGGCAAGAGCACCGTGTTGCGCTGTTTCAATCGAATGAACGACACGATCAAAGGCGCGCGTGTGCACGGCTCGGTTCAGTATCACGACATCGATCTGTATGGGCCGACAATTTCTGCCACGCAGGTGCGGCGTCACGTTGGCATGGTGTTCCAGAAGCCGAATCCGTTCCCGAAGAGCATCTACGACAATGTTGCCTATGGGCCGCGTCTCGGAGGTCTCAAGAACAAGGCCGAACTCGATCAACTCGTTGAAACGTCACTTCGCGGCGCGGCGCTGTGGGATGAGGTCAAAGATCGGCTGAAGTCTTCAGCGCTTGGTTTGTCGGGCGGCCAACAGCAGCGGTTGTGTATTGGCCGCGCGCTCGCCGTGAAGCCGGATGTGATCTTGATGGACGAACCGTGCTCGGCGCTCGATCCGATTGCCACAGCGCGAATTGAGGATCTCATGCAGGAGATCAAGCAGCAGTACACGATCATCATCGTGACCCACAACATGCAACAGGCCGCTCGCGTCAGCGACCGCACGGCGTTCTTCACGACCGAGGTCAACACCGAAAGCGACCGACGCACTGGTGTGTTGGTGGAATTCGGCCGCACGAAGAAAATGTTCTCGCAACCTGTCGATGAACGAACCGAGCAATACGTTACGGGTCGCTTCGGCTGATTGCGATCGCTCGCTTGCCAGTGCCATGTTCGCTGGCGGTGAATTGTCCCCGCACGAGGTGGAAAATCGACCAAGCACCTGCGGCGGCGCGTTACGAACGGGTGAGCGGTTCCAACGCGTAGTTCAACGCAATGGTGATCTCTGCAACGTCCTCTGCCGCGGTGACCTTTTGACCATTCTGATCGCGCACGTAGAACGCGTCGACGACATCGTTTCCGATGGTGGCAACCTTCGCGCGACCGATGTCGAGGTCAAGCTCCGCGATAGCGCGCGTGAGTCGATACAGCAGGCCGATGCTGTCGGGCCCGGTCACCTCGACGACGGTGAAGTCGTCGGAGGCCTCGTTGAGGACGCGCACGTTGGGCTCGAGGAAGTGCGGTTCTTCGACGGGACGGCGATAGCTGCTCGCCCTCTCGGCGAGGCGTGACTCGAGCGCGATGCGGCCGCTGAGGGCTCGCAGCAACTCGCTGCGCACCTTCGACCACGGGATGTCCTTGCTGAATGCCGACGTCACGCGGAACCGATCGAGCACGATGCCGTTCTCGCCAGCAGCCGACGCCTCAGACACGTCGAGCCCGCACACAGCGAGTACTCCTGCAACGCGGCTGAACAGCGCGGGTCGGTCGCTGCACACCAGGGTCAGTTCGTTGCCGTCCGTGATAATGAGCGGCGTGAGGTCCACGGCGTAGCGAGCCATGAGCTCGGCGTTTGCCACGAGTCGCTCGGCCGATGCCGTCACGTCCTCAACGTCGCCACCCGCCAGCACATGCTCCGCGCGCTTGATCAACGTTGCAACGAGCCCCGCCTTCCAAGGTCCCCACGCCGAGCGACCCGTGGCGATCGAGTCAGCTTCGGTCAGCGCGCCGAGTAGATGCAGACGTTCGATGGTGCCCGAGCACGCGGCCACCCATCTGATGGTCGCGGGATCATCGAGATCGCGCCGTGTTGCGATGTCGGGCAGCAGCAGATGATGCTCCACGAGCAGTACCAGTGTCTGGCAGTCGTCGGCGTTGCATCCCATGCGTGTGGCGATGTCGTGCACCAATGTCATGCCCACCACGGTGTGATCGCCGGGATAACCCTTGCCAATGTCGTGGAGGAGCGCGGCGATGAGCAGCAGGTCGGCGCGCTGGACCCGATGGAGCAGATCGGCGGCGCGGGCAACCGCTTCGAGCAGATGACGATCGACGGTGAAGCGGTGATAGGCGTTGCGTTGCGGGCGACACCGATTGGGCTCCCACTCCGGAAGTAGTCGACACCACAGATCGGCAACGTCGAGCGTTTCGATGACAGGCACGGCGTCGTCACCGCGTTTGAGTAGTGACACGAACTGTTCCCGGGCCGCCGCCGACCACGGCTCGGCGATCTTGGGCGCATCGTGGAGGCGGGTGAGCGTCTTGGCGCCGATGCGAGCCCGCTCGGTAGCGGCGGCCACCCCGACGCGGAGAATCGACAACTCATCGAGGGGTGCGTCGTCGCTCATCTCAACACGACCGTCAACGAGATCGAGTCCGTCGGCGAGATGACGTCGGCGTCGGCCGCGAAGCAGGCGAGTGCCGAGATCGCGTCGGAGATCGAACCAGTGCTCGTCGGAGGCCCACGCAATTGCTCGAGCCGCGGAGGAGATGCGCGCCATGAGCACATCGGCGTTGGCGTCGTCGAGACGTTCAGCGACTTCATCCTGGTTTTGCAGCAGCAGTTTGTCGCCCGGCCTGCGTACTGCACGGTGCAGTTCGACGCGTGTGGCCAGCAACGTGTCGTAATGCACGGCCAATTGGCGTCGACCCATATGATGGCCCGTCGGAATTCCCAATTGGTCGAATGAATCACCGCTGTTGGCGTCGAGTGCGGCAAGCGACCAATGGATGGCATGCACGTCGCGCAGGCCGCCGCGCCCCTCTTTCAAATCGGGTTCGAGTGCATAGGCAACGTCGAGCGCGCTCCGATGACGCGCGTCAACGGCATCGGCGAGTTGCGGCAGCCACTTCTTCGCGCCCTTGGCCCAGTTGACACGTGCAGCGGCACCGAGTTCGTCGCTGAGACCGATATTGCCGGCGAGTCGGCGCAACGAAAGCAATGAGGTCGCCGTCGCCAGATCGGTGTCGGCCAACAGCAGCGTGTCTCGAGCGGATCGAACTGCGTGCCCGACCTTCAGGCCAGCGTCCCAGAGCGGATACCAAAACTGCTGGGCCACGTCCGGATCGAGACGCCCATCGTGCAGCAAGAGCAGATCGAGATCGCTGAACGGGCACAGTTCAGCGCGACCGTGGCCGCCCGTAGCAACGAGGGCGACGCCTGTTTCCTTTGCAAATACCTCGTCGAATATCGTGACGAGCCAGCGGTCGAGAACTGCCGCATGTGCCTTTGCGAACTCGGCCCCGCGCAGGCTGGTGTCGGCAAAGAGTTCGGTGCGGTCGAGTGTGCTGAACGGCATGTCAGCACACCGCGCGGTGCTGAGAAGCGCGGTGCTGGTAGGCGCGGTGCTGGTAGGCGCTCTGTGCGGAGTACGTTGGCTCAGATGGCGTCGTTGTCACGCTCACCGGTTCGGATTCGGACGATGCCCTCGACGGGCGTAATCCACACTTTGCCATCACCAATTTTGTCCGTTCGTGCAGCGGCGACAATGCCTTCAACAACCCTCGCGACATCGTGGTCGGCCACTACGGCCTCGATCTTGATCTTGGGTATGAAGTCGATCTGATATTCGGCTCCACGGTACATCTCTGTGTGCCCGCCTTGGCGGCCGAATCCCTCAACGGACGTAATAGTCATTCCCTCGACGGCCATAGTCTTGAGCGCGGCCTTCACATCGTCGAGCTTGAACGGCTTGATGATTGCTGTGATGAGTTTCATCTGTGTCTCCGATCAGAGCGAGCGGCCCATGGTGCGCTCGGTGTGGTTGTAGGCCGTCTCGATGTGTTCGGTCACGTCGAGGCCTTGGCTTTCGCGGTCGGATGAAACACGGATGCCCATGATGGCATCCAACGCTTTCGCCAACGCGAATGTCACGACAAACGAGTACGCCATCGTGACGCCGTTGGCCAATGCCTGTTCGCCGAGCAGGTGCAGTCCTCCACCGAAGAACAAGCCTGCGCCGAAATCGAGGCCGAATCCCTGTGGGTCGGCGAACAAGCCAATCAATAACGAACCGACAAGGCCGCCGACGAGGTGCACGCCGATGACGTCGAGTGAATCGTCGAAACCAAACTTGAACTTCATCGCAATCGCGAACGAGCACACCATGCCGGCAATGGAGCCGATCGCGATCGCCGACATCGACGTGACGTAACCGCACGCGGGCGTGATCGCGACAAGCCCCGCAACGATGCCTGATGCGATACCGAGGTTCGTGAAGTGTCCGTTGCGGACCCGTTCGACCAGACCCCACGCGAGACCGCCGGCCGATGCTGCGAGGAATGTGTTGATGAATGCTTGCACGGCAATGCCGTTCGCCGCGAGTGCTGATCCGGCATTGAAGCCGAACCAACCGAACCACAAGATGCCGGTGCCAAGCATCACCAACGGCATCGAATGTGGTGCCGCTCCATCGCGTGGCCAACCCTTGCGCTTACCGAGCACGATGATCATTGCGAGCGCCGCAGTGCCGGCGTTGACGTGAATGGCCGTGCCACCAGCGAAATCGAGTGAGCCGCGAACGCGCAGCCAGCCGTGTGGCGCAAATACCCAATACGTCACAGGCACGTAGACGAGCAGGCTCCACAGTGGGACAAAGATTGCCCACGCCGCGAACTTCATTCGGTCGGCGACGGCACCAGAAATCAGCGCCGGAGTAATCGCTGCAAACGTCGCGAGGAAGATCATGACCGCGGGTTCCATGCCGCTGAGATCGAACCCGCGCCCGAAGGATCTGCCGAAGTTACCGAGGATCGAACCGGTGCCGTTGAAGGCCAGCGAGTAGCCGACGATCACCCACAGCAGCGGGACGACGAGGATGCACCAAAAGTTCATCATCAGCATGTTCAGAACGTTCTTCGAGCGCACCATGCCGCCATAGAAGAATGCCAAACCTGGCGTCATGAAGAGCACCAGCGCGCCGCCCATGAGCACCCACGTCACGTTTCCAGAGTCCACGATTCGCCTTCCCCATCCCGCGCCTACGTAGCCCGCTCGGGTGAAGGTAGGCCTCATTTGTTTCAGGAGTGTTTCTAGATTGGTCCACTTGCGTTTCGTCCAGATTTCCGGATCGTGTGGAACGTCGCCCGAAGCTGGCAGATCGTGTCCGCCAATCTACCCGCCACCACGGTTGTGGGTTTGGAACGACTCTGCTCTAAAGAGAAGAATCGCTGTTGACAATGCAACAGGAGGCAACGTGAGCGAAAGCGCCGAAAGCGCCGGTTACGTCTTTGTGGATCCCAGTGCTTATGCAGATGAGGCTCGCTTCGATGCGGCTTGTGCTCTGCTTCGCGAGGAAGATCCGGTGCATTGGGTCGAGGGTGATGGTCTGGGTTTCAACGGCTTTTGGGCGATCACCAAACACGCCGACGTGTTCGAGATTGAGACCCGGCATCAGATCTTCCTGAACGAGCCGCGTCCTGTGCTTGGTACTGCCGACGATGATCGCCGACGCGCCGAGAACGGCGATCTGTTGCGCACGCTCATCCACGTCGACGAGCCCGAGCATCGCAAGCTTCGCGGCGTGACGTCCGAGTGGTTCTTGCCAAAAAATCTCGTCAAGCTCGACGACAAACTCAATGGGTTGGCCAGCCGCTTCGTCGATCGGATGTTGGAGTTCAACGGCGAATGCGATTTCGCTCGCGACGTGTGCATGCAGATGCCGCTCAACGTGATCTTGTCAATTCTCGGGTTGCCCGAGAGTGACTACGGGCGCATGCTCACGCTCACGCAAGAGTTGTTCGGGTCAGCCGACGAGGACATGCGCCGCGGCGATGACCCCGCGGAGATCATCCAGGTTCTCCAAGACTTCTTCGCCTACTTCACTGCACTCACAGAGGCCAGACGTGCCGAGCCTACGGGTGACCTCGCGTCAGTTGTTGCGAATGCAACCATCGACGGAGATCCGCTCACGATGATGCAGACGATCAGCTACTACGTGATTGCTGCAACCGCGGGCCACGACACAACAGCGTCGGCCATGGCAGGCGGCATGTTGGCCCTCATCGAGAATCCCGAGCAACTGGCCCGTCTGCAGGCCGATCCGTCGCTCATGGCCACCGCTGCCGACGAGATGATCAGATGGGTCACTCCGGTGAAGCATTTCATGCGTACCGCTACCGAGGATTACGTGCTGCGCGGTCGAACGATCAAGGCGGGCCAGTCTGTGTTGCTGTCGTATCCGTCGGCCAACCGTGACGAGGAAGTCTTCGAAAATCCGTACATGTTCGATGTTGGCCGCAGCCCGAACAAGCACCTGTCCTTTGGGTTCGGTGTGCATTATTGCCTCGGTGCCATGCTGGCTCGTATGGAGTTGAAGGCGTTGTTCAACGAATTGGTTCCTCGCCTGCGTCACGTCGAACTGGCCGGTGAACCAGCGCTGATGAAGACTGTGTTCGTTGGCGGTCTGAAGCGGTTGCCGATCCGCTTCGATCTGGCCCCCGCGATGGCTGTCGCCTGAGCGGCGCCCCCTTTCGCCCGACATCACATCCGCCCGACGTCACATCCGCCCGACATCACATCCGCCCGACGTCACATCCGCCCGACATCACATCCGCCCGACATCACATCCGCCCGACATCACATCCGCCCGACATCACATCCGCCCGACATCACATC
>JANLPV010000145.1:0-66220 GCA_031367435.1 Actinomycetes bacterium
AGCACCGCGAGCACGCTTACAAACCCTATTATTTCAACGAATTTGCGACGCATATCAGTGCCCCCTCGGATTGTTTCTTTGATCAGTGCTCAGTCGACGACTGTTTAGATGCGCTCGATGATGGTGGCGGTACCCATGCCGCCACCCGTACACATCGTGACGAGGCCCGTTGACAGATCGCGGCGCTCGAGTTCATCGAGCAATGTGCCAATCAACATTGCTCCGGTGGCACCGATTGGATGCCCGAGGGCCATCGCGCCGCCATTGACGTTGACCTTGTCCCAGCTGACGCCGGTGTCGCGAAGGAACTTCAGCACGACAGCAGCGAAGGCCTCGTTGACCTCGAACAGGTCGATGTCGGCAAAGGTCATGCCCGCCTTTTGCACGCAACGCTCGGCGGCTGGCCCGGGAGCGGTGAGCATGATCACTGGATCGGTTCCGGCGACAGCCGTCATGATGATGCGCGCTCGCGGCGTCATGCCGTGTGCGTTGGCGTAATCGGGAGACATCACGAGCACAGCGGCTGCGCCGTCGACAACGCCTGACGAGTTGCCCGCGTGATGTACGTGCCTGATCGTGCCGACTTCGGGGTAGGCAAGCAATGCGGTTTGATCAAGGCTGAGCTCTTGCCCCTTAGGTATGTAGGCGCCCATGCCTTCGAAGCTGGGGCTGAGTTTGGCGAGGTCGTCGAGGGTGGTGCCAGGGCGAGGAAACTCGTCGTGATCAAGGGCGAGCGTGCCGTCATCGTGGAAGATCGGAACCAACGAACGCTCGAAACGTCCCTCGGAAATCGCGGCATGTGCGCGGGTCTGACTCTCGACGCCGAGTTGGTCGCACTCCTGTCGGGTGAAGCCCTCGACCGAGGCGATGAGGTCGGCGGAGATGCCCTGCGCGACCATCGCGTACTGCTCACGGAGGTGCGCGTTGTTGGCCGTGAAGCCATCGACATGCATTGGCGCTGGGCGTGACATCGACTCGACGCCACCGCCCACCACCATGTCCTGGAAGCCGGACAGAATGCCCATCGCGGCAAAGTTCACCGCTTGCTGGCCCGAGCCGCAGAAGCGGTTCAACGTGACGCCAGGGGCATCGAGTGACCAACCTGCGTCGAGCGCGGCCATGCGCGCGATATCCATTGCGTGGTCGCCGCTGCCGGCCCCGCAACCCATGACGACGTCGTCAACCTCTGCGGTGTCGAAGCCATTGCGATCCTGTAAGGCGTTGAGCACCTGGGCGAGGATTCGTTGCGGATGCACATTGTGCAGTGAGCCGGTTTCCTTGCCCTTGCCGCGCGGCGAGCGCACAGCATCGATGATCCAGGCTTCACGGGTCATGGTGTTCTCATTTCATTCTTGAACGAATTCGACGAGCACGAACGCTAGAGCACCGCGCCGCGCGGGCTCTCAACGGACAGCGACGAGGTCGGTGTACTCGGGGTGGTCGGTGATGAACTCGGCGACGTACCAACACTGCGGTACCACCGTGCGACCAGCAGCACGCACGTCGTCGAGGGCGCGCTGCACGAGCATTGCGCCGAGGCTCCGCCCGCGCATCGACGGATCGACCAACGTATGTGGCAACACCACGACGTCACCCTCGACGCGATAGTCAGCAATGCCACTGAGGCGGCCGTCGACGCGAACCTCGTAGCGTTGCTGTTCGGTGTTGTCGATCAGTTCGATAGCCATAGTGAGACCTCGCGGTGATACATCTTTGGGGCGAATCGAACTGTGCGGTTCGTTGGTCGTTCAATGTACCCGGAGGTCGTCATGCGGTTCGGCGTGTTCTACGAGCATCAACTGCCGCGACCGTGGCTCGATGGCGACGAGGAACAACTGTTTCATGATGCGCTCGAGCAGGTGGCCTTGGCCGACCGCCTCGGGTTCGATAACGCCTGGGTAGTTGAGCATCACTTCCTTGAGGAGTACTCGCATTCGTCGGCACCCGAGGTGTTCTTGGCTGCGGCTGCCGCACGCACTGAACGCATCCGCCTGGGGCACGGCATCCGCCACACGCCACCCGGCTACAACCACCCGGCGCGCACCGCAGAAGTTGTCTCGACCCTCGATCTGATTTCGCACGGGCGGATGGAGTTCGGTATCGGTGAAGGTGCAACGCGTCTCGAACTCGGTGGGTTCGGTATTCCTGCCAAGGAGAAGCGCGCGATGAGCCTGGAAGCCGGTGAGCAGATCGCGAACATGATGACGATGTCGCCGTATCCGGGTTATGACGGCCGGTCGTTTTCGATGCCGTGTCGCAACGTGGTTCCCAAGCCGGTGCAAAAGCCTCACCCTCCGATGTGGATCGCGTGCACGAATCGTTCAACTATTGAGGTTGCCGCCCGCGCTGGTCTCGGTGCTCTGGCGTTTTCATTCGTTGACCCCGACGAAGCCGAGCATTGGGTGAACACCTATTACGACATCATCCGCAGCGAGGAGTGCGTTCCGATCGGTCACACCGTGAACGCGAACATTGCACTCGTCACAAGCTTCTCGATGCATCACGATCGCGGCCAGGCGATCCGTAACGGACTGGAGGGCTTTGAGTTCTTTCGCTACGCGATCAACGCCCTCGTGGCCCATGATGCAGTTCCCGGTCACAGCACGCTGTGGGCCGACTTCCAAGCGCAACGCGGTGATGTCACAGACAACGTTGTGGCTGCGGCGATGGCGCAGGGCGACGACTACGCCAGTGCAATCGGCACTCCCGACGATGCAAAACGACACCTGCGCAAAATGCAGGCTGCCGGGGTCGATCAGGTGATCTTCATACAGCAGGCGGGCCAGAACAAACACGCCAACATCTGCGCCTCGTTAGAGATGTTCGCCGCTGAAGTGATGGAGGAATTTCACGACGGTGAGTTCGAACGTGAGCGCCGCAAGGCCGAGCAGTTGGCACCGTTTATCGAGGCTGCACTGGCGCGCAAGATGCGAATGCAACCGCTGGCCCAAGCGGACGTACCCGTTGTGCGAGCATCGGTGGCCAAGGCCATCGTGCCGTCGGATGGCGTGTAGCCACGCCTGACCGCGTCGTAAGGAGCACACATGCAGAACCTCACTGGAAAAGTCGCAGTCATCACCGGGGGAGCGTCGGGCATCGGTCGCGCGATGGCAACGCGCTTCGTCGCGGATGGCATGACCGTTGTGATCGCCGATATTGAACAGGTGCCACTCGACGCGACTGCCGACGAGCTTGGTGTTACCGGCATCTGCACTGACGTCACCAAGGCCGACAGCGTCGAGGCGTTGGCGGCAACGGTGATGGAGCGATTCGGTGCGGTGCATCTGCTCTGCAACAACGCCGGCGTCGGCGGGGGCGGCGCGATCTCCGGGCTGTCGCTCGCCGACTGGCGATGGGTGATCGATGTGAACCTGTGGGGAGTCGTGCACGGGTTGCACTTCTTCTTACCGCACCTGCTGGCCAATGCCGACGGCGGCCACATTGTGAATACGGCCTCGATGGCTGGCCTCACAGCCTGGCCGGGCATTGGGCCGTACAACGCAACAAAATACGCGGTCGTCGGAATCAGCGAGACCCTCGCGATTGAGCTGCAGTCAACCTCAGTCGGTGTAAGCGTGCTGTGCCCGGGTCTGGTGAATACGAATATTTTCACCAGCCAGCGCAACAGACCAGAAGAGCTTCGTAACGACGAACCGAATCTCGCCGCGAGGGTCACCAATGAACAGATGCTGCGCGAATTGGCGATCGACCCCGCGAAGGTTGCCGACCTCGTTGCGACAGCGGTGATGACCAATCAGTTCTGGATTCTCACCCATCCTGAAATGGTGCAGACCGTCGACGAACGCCATCAACGCATCACGAACGCAGCTCGCTTGTTGTAACCGCTCGGGTGCGGTTACAGCGCGGTCTTGCGATACGTGCTGATCCGAACATCGACCTCGACCATGAAGTCTGTGGCAGCAATGGCAGCTCGGCGCTCGGGAACAGTGCTCCACCAGAACGGGGTCATCTCAAGCAGGGCAAGCCGCAACGTTGGGTCGTCAAGCTGCACCTCGAAGTTCACAGTTGCGACCGCGTCTGGCGTTGGCTCGCCGTCATCGGCCGCGAGCCCGGTCGCATCGGCGCGGTCGACGTGTTCGCGTGGATCGTCATAGATCATTGCCTTGAGTGCCGCAAGATGGCGTGGGCCGGGTGTCACGACGACCGCGACGCCGCCGAGCACGAGCACGCGTTCCATCTCATCGAAGTCGCGGGGTGAGAACACGTTGAGGATCGCGTCGAAGGAGTCATCGGCGAAGGGCAGGGAGTAGCTCGAAGCGATGGCGTAGTGATGCGTGGTGTGCCGGCGCGACGCGAGGCGGATCGCGGGTTTGGAGATGTCGATGCCCCATCCCGTAGCGCCGCTCACGGCCGTTGCCCTCGCGAGATAGCTGCCCTCACCGCAGCCCGCGTCGATGATGTTCGTTGGTGCAGACCGCGAGGCGGTGGTGGCGACCGCGTCGATGATTGGGTGGTACAACCCGGCGTCGAACACGAGCCGACGGGAGCGAACCATGGAGTCGTCGTCGCCAGCTGGTCGTCCCTTGAGTCGGCCTCCAGGAACAAGGTTGACGTACCCCTCCTTTGCGCGATCGAAGTGGTGGCCGGAGTCGCACCAGTAGTTGTGCCGCTCCTCGTGCAGCGGCCCGCGACAATGCGGGCACCGAAAAGAAGGAGTCACAAGTGCGTCGCGTCGATCGCCGTCATTGTGAGCGACGCTACCTGCAACGACTTGGCGCGTGGCGCTATCGACTTCGTCAGGCGCGGCGCTGGTGAAATAGGGTGCTGGCATGCGCGCGGGGACGGTTGCAGTTATGGCTACGGCATTGTTGCTCAGCGCGTGCGGCAGCGCCACGCCGGCGACCGTGGTGCGATCCGCCGATGATGTGCAGGTGATGAGCCCGGCGCAGGTCAAGACGATTCGCGACAGCATGGCACCGCTCACCACCACACCGCCGTCGCTCTCGCCGGGAGACACTACAGCGGGCGTCGCTACAGGCGGCACGGTGCCGGGCACCGCAGTCGGTGACACCGTGCCGCTGAACAAAGACGATCGTCCGCCAGAACTGCGCCTCTTCGAAGCGTACGGCAGGTTCAAGAGTTGTATCGAAGACGCTGGATACACGATCCAGGGCAACTTGCAGGATCCGAAGAATCCGGCATACAAGGACCCTGAGTACGTCAAGGTCGTCACGACGTGCGCGGCGCGTACCGGCATCGTGCAGATTCTGCAGGAGATGCAAACCACGCGCGCGAACCTCACCCCACCAGAGGTGGAGGTGCGCAACAAGGCCTTCAAGTTACTTGAGAAATGTTTGAAGGCTCGCGGCTGGAAGATCGAGTCCACCACCGACAAGATCGGCCTGATCAACCCCTCGGTGTTCCAAGGGCCAGACGGCACGTTGAACGAGCGCGATATCAATCAATGTGTCACCGAGACCGGAATTGGTAAGGCGGCGAGTGGAAATGGCGGGTAGTCGTAGCATTGGCGCAGGGAAACGAGTGGGTCTCGGTCTCGGCGTCGTAGCGGTCCTCGCGGGGGTCTTCGTCATCGGTCGTTCCACCATTGATCAGACTCCAAAGCGCGGTTTGGTCATCAAGCCCCAGCCGGTCACTCGGCGCACGCTCAGCGACATTCTCACGGTCAACGGAGTCGTGCAGCGTGACGAGACCCAACGCATCAACTCGTCGGTTGATGGCAAGGTCAGTTCGCTGTCCGTGAAAGACGGCGACACGATCAACACGGGCGACCCGGTGTTCTCGCTTGATGGCCGCATGGCCTATGCCGTCAAGGGTGACTTCGCCTTTTATCGCAAACTCGACGTCGGCAGTGTGGGGCCTGACGTGCTGCAACTTGAGCGCGAACTCTCTAGTGGGGGCTACGCGATCGCACAGGTGGACAATCTGTACACCGAGGAAACGCGTGCCGCTCTGACCAAGTGGCAAAACGATCGCGGATATCCCGGTGCCACACCCGGACCAGATCAGACCGTGACCGTCAGTCTCGGTCAGAACAGCGCCGGTTACAAAGTGGGTAAGGCAAATACAGTCGCGTTCACGATCCTGCCCTCCGCACCTCCGGTTTCAACCACGTCAGCTCCGGGCGTTTCGCGCAGTCAGCACGCACCGAAAGTGGTCACCAAACCAACCATCAACGTCAGTGCGAGTTCGAGCACGGCCAACGAGGGTGGCCAATTCAGCATCACATTTACCGCCGACGTCGCGCCGGCACAGGATCTCAGCGTTGGGCTCACCATCGGCGGCAGCGCAACCGGCGGCACCGATGCGGCCAATGGTGATGACTACACAACGATCAAGGGCAACTTCGTGTTTCCCGCGGGGCAGACCTCGGTGACAATACCGGCCGTGCAGGTGTTCAAGGATCAAGTGATCGAGAGCGCCGAGGACATCACCGTGACACTCACCGTGCAGTTCGGCAACGACCCCAACTACATCGTCGGCCCGACCAATCAGGCAAGTGTCACGATTCCTGCCAACGGCAGCGATCTGGTACCGGTACTCACCGTCGTGGCCGATACCTCGTTGATCGACGAGGGCAAGCAGGTCACCTTCACGGTCCAATCCACGGTCGAGTCCAACGAGGATCAGACCTTCACCCTTGCGTTTGGCGGCGATGCGCAGCCGGGCCCTGACTACGTGGAACTCGACAAGAAGAACTTCAAGATCACGGCCGGCAACCGCTCCACTGATCTGAAGGTGCAGATCCGAAACGACAGCCAGGTCGAGACCGACGAAACGTTGTCGGTTTCTGTACTCCTCGACCCGCAGGGAGATCCCGCGCATCCTCCGTATCTGGTGGGCGATCCTTCGTCGGTGTCGGTAACCATCACCAGCAACGATTTGCCGCAGATGCGTCTACTGGGTGGCGGATCGGTGCGCCGCGGGGGCAAGGGCGCCTTCCAGATCGTCTCCGATGCACCGGTCACCGCAGATACCTCTATCAACTATCAGGTCGGCGGCACGGCCACGAACGGACGCGACTACGAAGTACTGCCCGGCACCGTCATCATGAAGGCGGGCACCTCCAGCGTGTCGATTCCGCTCAAGGTGATCAACGTCGACACCATCTTCCTCCCCAGCGACATGCTGGTCGCGAAATGGCCGGCGCGAGTTGGCAAGGTGGAAGTCGACGAGGGCGAGTTCGTGCTGCAAGGTGCCGCGGTGTTGAGCCTCACCGAACCGGTGTTCACCATCACGATGAAGGTGAGTCCGTCCGATCGGGCGCAGTTGAAGGTGGGCCAGCCGGCCAAGGTCACCCTCAAGGCAGGGGACCAAACGCTGGAGGGTTCCATCAGTTCGCTCGACGACTCAGCCAAGGTCGGCGATGCGGGTGCCGAGATCTACGAGGGTGTCGTTACGGTCAACGGACAACTCGCCGCGGTCGACGGAGCATCAGTGTCGATCGATGTCACACTCGCCGAGAAGACAGACGTGTTGGCAGTTCCGGTTGCCGCCGTGTTGCGCTCGGCAGGAGACGATGAGGTACGTGTGGTCAACGACCAGGGCACCATTACGAGGGTGCCGGTGACTATTGGGCTGATCGACAACGAATTCGTCGAGATCGTCACCGGACTCAAGGGGAACGAGTTGGTCGTGGTCGACGTCGACGCGGCCGGTACCCCAGCCGCCAAGGGATGACCACCACCGTCGACCAACCGGTGACTGGCGTCGAGCCGTTACTCGAGCTCAATATGGTCTCGCGTGTCTACGGCACCGGCGACGCTCAGGTGTACGCGTTGCGTGACGTCAGCCTACGGATCATGCCTGGCGACTTCGTCTCGATTGTCGGACCGTCCGGGTCGGGAAAGTCAACCATGCTTGGTCTGTTGGGGTGTCTCGACATACCAACCTCGGGCACCATCATCGTCGGCGGCAAAACGGTCACTGGTCTGGATGATGCGGACCGTACGGAGGTGCGTGGACGAACCATCGGTTTCGTTTTTCAGCAGTTCCATCTCATCCCGCACCTCGACGCAACGGCGAATGTTGAAACAGCGCTGCTCTATCGTGGCCTCAACCGAACCGAAAGGCGTCAGCGCGCGATGGACGCTCTTGACAGCGTTGGACTCAGCCGACGTCACGACCATCGTCCGGTACAGCTGTCTGGTGGCGAACAACAGCGCGTTGCTCTCGCTCGCGCGCTTGTCACCGAACCGAAGATCTTGCTTGCTGACGAACCCACCGGCGCGCTCGATTCGCAAAACGCCGCGATTGTGATGGAGTTGCTCACCAACCTGCAGGCCCCCGAACGCGCCGTCGTGATCGTGACTCACGCGACCGAAGTGGCCGACGCTGCCGCCCGAAAGGTCTCGATGCGCGATGGTCGCATCGTGAGCGATTTGACGAGACTTCGATGAAGACGTTTCGCGATCTCCTTCGCGTGTCGCTCACGGGTCTGTTCGCACGCAAGGTACGAACACTGCTGCTGTTGCTCGGTCCGATGATCGGCGTCGCGGCAATCATCGCGGCTGTTGGGCTCACCGATAGCGCGAAGGGCGATCTTAAGCAAAAGGTGAATCAGCTTGGAACCAACCTGATCGAGGTGGCGGCATCGAGCAGTTTCGGCAGCAAGGACCCAACGCTTCCTGCGGACGTCGTCAGCCGGGCGCAGACGGTGTATACCGTCACCGGTGTCGCGCAGATCCGCGAGCTCTCCAACATCGTCGTCACGCCATACAAAGAGGCCAAAGACAAATATTCGGCGGTGCCCATCCCAGTTGTTGCCAGTGACAGCAGCCTGTTGGGGGTGCTCAAGGTACAGCTGATCAGCGGTCGCTGGTTGAACGGCTTTGATGAGCAGTCGGTCAGTCGTTCTGCAGTGATCGGTATCGGGCTGGCACGTCAGTTCAGCTATTTGCCTGGTGAAGTTCGAACGATCGAACTCGATGGCATCCGCTACGGCGTTGTCGGCGTGCTCAGTGAGGTTGAACTCGAGCCCTCGTTCGACAACGCAGTGTTCGTCTCGTTCAAGTCGGCCAAGGCCGACTTCGTCGATACCAGGGACGACCCCATTCCCGCGAACAAGCTGTATGTACGCTCGAAGGAGGGTGCCGAGAAGCTGACGGCCGATGCGCTGCGCGTCGCGATCAACCTCGGCGGACCCGACGAGGTCACCACTGATATCAAATCTGAGGCACTCCAGCTCGCGGCGCAAAGCGACCAGCAGATCAAGTTGATCGTGGTCTCAATGGGAATTCTTGCGTCGATTGTGGGTGGCGTCGGCATCGCCAACGTGATGTCGATCTCCGTTATTCAACGCTCCGCCGAGATCGGGATTCGGCGAGCATTGGGTCATACACGAGCGATCATTGCGTCGCAGTTCTTGCTCGAGTCGCTGTTCATCGGCTTGCTCGGCGGCATCTGCGGAGTAGTGCTCGGCATTCTTTCGATCTTCGTTGGTTCGGCAATTGCGGGTTGGGTGTTCGTGCTCGCTCCATGGCTGATTCCCGCGGGTGTTGCATTGGCAATGGTGATTTCGGTGATTGCCGGGCTGTATCCGTCGGTACGCGCCGCCAAGCTCGAACCGTTGGAGACCTTGCGCCTCGGCTGACGCAACTGCGTTACGTCGTTACGTCGTTACGTCGTTACGTCGCGGCCAGCTCTGCGCGGATCTGGACAGCGGCTGCTTCCAGTTGCAGCGGATCTACCGAGTGTGCTGCGTTGGCAAACGACAGTTGGCCCATGTTCGTGGTGGGTATGAGGTGAATGTGCGCGTGTGGTACTTCGTATCCGGCAATGATCAAACCGATTCGGTGGCAACTAAATGCCGACTGCTGGGCATTTGCGATGCGGTGGCTAACAGCAAACAGATGCGCCGCGAGCGCGGGCGAACAATCGATCCAGTGATCGACCTCCTCGATCGGCACGACGAGCACGTGGCCGACTGCCATTGGGTTGATCGACATGAATGCAACGCACAGTTCGTCGCGGTACACGAACGTGCCGGGAATCTCGCCGTTGATGATGTGGCTGAAGACGGTAGTCATCCGACGTACCCACCCGAGAAGGTGAAGACATCGCCGGTTGCATAGCTGCTTTCTGGTCCACTCAGAAAGCGCACAAGTTCGGCGAGTTCCTCGGCTGTGCCCATTCGACCCATGCCGAGTCGGGAGGTGACTGCGATGCGCATCAGGTCGCTGAGGTCGCCGAGCAGGGGAGTGTCGATGTATCCGGGGCAAACAGCGTTCACGCGAATGCCCAGGTGCGCGGTTTCGGCCGCGGCGCTCTTCGTGAGCGCAATGATCGCTGCCTTGGCGGCGGAGTAATGCGCGGGGCCACCAGCGGGTAATTGACCCAGAATCGATGAGATGTTGACGATGACACCGCTTCGGGCCAGTTGCATATGGCGAAGCGCGGCGCGCACCCCGTAGAACGAGCCATAGAGATGCACCTTGATCATGCGATCCCATTCGGCGTCAGTGAGCGAAGTAATTGCCTCAGTGGGCTGCATCTCTGCGATCCTGCCTTCGAGGCGCAGCATCGCGTTCGCCATTGCAACATTGAAGCGGGCCTCCGTCGCGGGCGTGACGGCGGGGGCGATTCCGGCGTTGTTGATCATGATGTCGATCGAGCCATGGCGTGCGACTGCCGCATCCACTGCGGCGTCGAAGGCCGTTGAATCACACACGTCGAACACAGCGATCGAGCCGCCCACCTCATCCGCGACAGCAGCTGCCGAGGTCGCGTCGAGGTCGTTGATGACAACCGTTGCGCCGTCGGCGGTGAGGCGCCGCGCAAATGCTGCGCCGAGCCCTGAACCGGCGCCTGTGATGAACGCAACTCTTCCCTGGAGCACCTTTGTAGCCATGCTGCGACTGTAGGTCGTTGTACGCTTCGAACGTGCCGTCAGAGTCGCCCCGCCAAGCTCGCCACGGGGCGCATCTGATCAATCGGCCATCCGATCCGCAGCTCGAAGCCGACACCGACCGCATCGTCACGATTCCCAACATCATGTCCGTCGTGCGACTGCTGTGTATTCCATTGTTCCTGTATCTGCTTTTCGGGCGCGACAACCTCGCAGGTGCGGCGTGGCTGATGGGTGGCCTCGGCGGAACGGATTGGATCGACGGGTACATCGCGCGGCGTTTCAATCAGGTGAGCAACCTTGGCAAGGTGCTCGACCCGACAGCAGATCGCCTGATGTTCATCGTTGGCCTTATCGGCATCATCATTTATGGCGTCAGCCCGCTCTGGATCTTCTGGCTGATACTCATCCGCGAGACGGCGTTCGGTGCAGTTGTTGCCGCTGCGACGGCCTTCGGTATGAAGCGGTTCGATGTGACCTGGTGGGGCAAGATGGCCACGTTCTTGTTGATGTTCGCGATCCCAGGACTACTCCTCGGACAATCCGATTTTCGTTACAAGCTGCCGTTCCAAATCGGTGGTTGGGCGTGCGCCGTTCCAGGACTGCTCATCAGTTACTGGACCGCGTTCACGTACATTCCCGTCATCCGTACCAATCTGCGCGAAGGCCGAGCCGAACGAGCAGCGAAGTCGAGTTCATCATGAAAGGTCAGCCCACATGAAGGCCGTGATCATGGCTGGGGGTGAGGGCACGCGCTTGCGTCCGCTCACCTCGAACGCTCCGAAACCGATGCTGCCCATTGCCAACGTGCCGATGATGGAACACGTCATCAACTTGCTGCGCACTCATGGATTCGATGAGATCGTGGTAACGGTTGCCTTTCTTGCAAATGCAATAAAGACCTATTTCGGTGACGGCAGCGAGTTTGGCGTCACGATGCACTACGCGCATGAGGCAGTGCCGTTGGGCACCGCAGGCAGCGTTGGGAACGCGCGACACCTACTCGATGAACGCTTCCTCGTGATCTCTGGTGATGTCATGACGGACATGGACCTTGGAGCGATTGTCAAGTTCCACGACGAGCACAAGGCAATCGCGACGATCGGCCTCACGCCAGTTGAGAACCCGCTCGACTTCGGCATCGTGATCACCCGCGAGGATGGCACGATCGAGCGTTTCCTCGAAAAGCCCACTTGGGGTCAGGTGTTCAGCGACACCATCAACACCGGCATCTACGTGCTGGAACCGGCGATCTTCGACTACATCGCCGAGGGTCGCTCGGTCGATTTCAGTAGCGAAGTGTTTCCGCAGCTGCTTGCCGAAGGTCTGCCGCTCTACGGTGCCGTGGCAACAGGATTTTGGGAAGACGTCGGCACGCTCGATGCGTACCTCACGGCACACAAGGACGTGCTCGACCAGAAAGTGCAGCTCGAGATCCCCGGCTTTCGCATCAGTGATGGCGTATGGCTCGGTGAGGGCGCCGAGATCTCTCCCGATGCCGTGGTCAACGGCCCCGCGGTGATCGGTCCCGGCTGCAAGGTAGAGGCTGGGTGTCGGCTCGGCGAGTACACCGTGTTGGGCTCGAATGTCCGGCTGTTGGCCGACGTGCACGTTGAACGCTCGGTGCTCCACGACAACGTCTACGTCGGCACCGGGGCGCGCTTGCGTGGCGCTGTTATCGGTCGCAGCTGCAGCATTCGTTCCAACGTGCGTATTGATGAGGGCGTAGTGCTCGGCGATTCGGTGTTTGTCGGCAGCGGTGCCGTGCTCAACGGCGACGTAAAGGTGTATCCGTTCAAGACCATCGAAGACGGTGCTGTTGTCAACACGAGCATCGTGTGGGAGAGCAAGGGTTCGCGCAGCCTTTTCGGACGCGACGGCGTCACCGGTCTTGCCAACGTCGACGTAACCCCCGAGCTCGCTGTCAAGCTCGCAATGGCGCACGGCACATCGCTGAAGAAGGGCACCACTGTTGTCATCTCGCGCGACTCCAGCCGCGCCGCACGAATGCTCAAGCGCGCGATCATGGCGGGCCTCAACGCATCCGGAGTCGATGTACTCGACCTTGAGGTCGCCAGTGTTCCCGTCACTCGATTTCTCACTCGATCACCCCGCGCCTTCGCCGGCCTCACGGTTCGTCTGCATCAAGACGACCCATCGCGCGTCATCGTACGCTTCTTCGACAGCTCGGGCACCGATATCAGCGAGGACGGCCAACGCAAGATCGAGCGGCTCTTTCAGCGTGAAGACTTCCGGCGCGTACTCGCCGAAGAAATTGGCGACATCCAGTTTCCGCCGCGTGCGCTCGAGGAGTACACCATTGCGCTTGAAGCCACCGTGAAGGCCGATGCCATCCGCGAGAGCAAGTTCAAGCTCGTGGTCGACTACAGCTATGGCGCAACATCGCTCGTGATGCCGACGTTGCTCGGCAAGCTCGGAGCCGATGTGCTCGCCGTCAACCCCTATGTGTCCACGTCCGATCGCGTGGCATTCGACATCAGCGCTGCGAGCGAGCGAGTCGGTGGACTCGTGCGTGCGTCGGGAGCTCACCTCGGCGCGATCATCGACGCCGACGGCGAACGACTGACGCTCATCGATAATGAGGGGCGCGTGCTCAGCCATACCGAGGCCTTGCTTGCCTTCGTCGACCTCGTCTGTGATCACCTGCTTGGTGACGCGATTGCGTTGCCGGTGAGCATCACCCAACAGGCGTCAAAGTTGGCCTTCGCGCATGGCGTCGATGTTGTGCAGACGAAGATCTCAATGGCTGCGTTGATGGCCGCTGCGATGGACCCGCGTGTGGGCTTCGCCTCTGATGGTGCCGGCGGCTATATCTTGCCGGGCTTCCTGCCTGCGTTCGACGCAGCGGGCGCGCTGTTGAAGATCCTCGACCTGCTCGCTCGCCACGATCGTTCGCTTGCCGAGGTCGTCGCGGGTCTGCCAAAGGTGCACATCACCCACGAGACCGTCGTGACGCCGTGGGAACAAAAGGGCTTGGTGATGCGCAGTCTGGTAGAGATGGCCGGGCGCGACGTCGTGCTCGTCGACGGCGTCAAAGTGATGCACGACGACGGTTGGGCACTCGCATTGCCCGATCCCGAAGAGCCCGTCACGCACGTGTGGGCCGAGGGTGCCACCGACGCCGATGCTCGCCGTTTGGCTCAGGAGTACGCACGACGCATTCGTCAACTCTTGCGATAACCGCTGCGTTTCACGATCTCAGCCTCAACCTCAGGGTAAATCTTGATGCGCGTCGCGTGGGGGGTGTGAAGTTGGCTACCGTAGTGGAGATGAACGTGCCGGATGATCTGCTCTACTCCACCGACCACGAATGGATTCAGATCACAGGTTCTCGTGCTCGCATCGGGATTACCGACTACGCACAAGATGCGTTGGGCGATGTTGTCTACGTCCAGGTCCCGGCCACGGGTACCACGGTCGTCACTGGGCAAAGCTTCAGTGAAGTCGAAAGCACGAAGTCGGTGTCCGATATCTACGCGCCCGTGTCCGGCGAGGTGGTCGAGGTCAACACTGCGCTCGGTGCCGATCCGGCGTCACTCAACTCCGACCCATATGGCAATGGCTGGCTGTGCGTGATCGAGATGTCCGCGCCCAATGAGGCTGAGCAGTTGCTCAGTGCCACCGCCTATCGCGCACTGACAGAAAGCTAAGGTACGCGGACGTGGCCTACGTGTTCTGCAACGACTGCGGGCATCGCAATCGCACCGAATCGAATTTCTGTTCGTCGTGCGGTTCAGCACTCGATCTTGCAGTCGATCACACCATCACACTCACCAATGTCGACCCGTTGCTCGACGCGCCAGGTGCAGCCGACGACGTGCAAGTCGATCTTGGCACCGTGCCGGCTGACTGTGGCGTGCTCATTGTTCGTAGTGGCGCTCAGGCGGGGGAGCGGTTCGCCTTGCGGGGAGCGGTGACGCGTCTTGGTCGTCATCCCGATAGCGAGATCATGCTCGACGACATCACCGTTTCCCGGCGTCACGCCGAGGTCGAACGAACTGCGCTCGGCTATGTGGCGCGCGACGCGGGCTCGCTCAACGGCACGTATGTCAATCAACAACGACTCGAAGAAGTACTGCTGTCCCAAGGTGACGAACTGCAGGTTGGCAAGTTTCGGCTCATCTTTTTCGAGCCAGCTCAGTGACGTCCGTGTCGGATAATCAGTACCTGTCGATCGGTGAAGTGCTCGGACTTTTACTCGAGGATTTCCCCGATGTCACGATCTCCAAGATCCGCTTCCTCGAGAGTCAAGGTCTGATCGAGCCGGAGCGCACGCCATCTGGATACCGCAAGTTTTACGACCACGATGTCGATCTACTGCGCGCGATCCTGCACGAACAGAAGGAAAACTTTCTGCCGCTCAAAGTGATCCGCGATCGGATCGAATCCGGCACGATCGAGACCGACCCAACCGGAGCTCGCACGCCGCCGCGCGGTATCCGCAACGTCGAGGTGCGCGATACACCACCAGCTGACACCGCGCAGCGCGACAGCGTGTTCCGGCGTACCGACGGAGGCCCCGAATGGGCCGATGGGCGAGCGCTGATTCCTGGCGATCTACCGAACCAAACGTCGCGTCATCCGTCGGCCGGAAGCGCGACTGGCTCCGTGCCGATTACTCCTCCACCGATTGTGATTCCAGCGCCGCTGCTTACTGTGGTGCCGCCGCCTGCTCCGTCGCCATCCGAATCGCTGCCCAGAACGACATCGCCGGTTTCTGAGCGCGCCCCGCTCGTTGATGAGCCGCCTGCACGAGTCCACCCCGAATCGCAACTCAAACAGACACCTGCACCCGCGCGACAGCGGTCGTCTTCTCCCGCCGTGGCACCGCCAGTGCCGGTGCTGGCACGAATCGGCAGTCGTACAACGACTGACTCGACGCCGGGCATCCCGTACCGCCGCGACGAACTCTGTCTCGCCGCAGAGATCACTGAGGCGCAACTTCGCGAGCTCGACGAATTTGGCATCGTGCCATCCAGAGGTACTGGTGCCGAGGCCACATATCAGGCGGATGCGGTTGAGATCGCGCGTGTTGCCGGAAGGTTTCTCGAACAAGGCATCGACGCTCGACACCTTCGGGCGTGGCGGCAAAGTGCTGAGCGCGAGTCGGCGTTGTTCGAGCAGCGAATCATGCCGCTGCTCCGTCAGCGCAACCCGCAGTCTCGCCACCAGGCGTTGCAGGCACTTACTGATCTAGCTGAGCTTGGCAGCCAACTGCGTGCAGCGCTGATCGACTCGTTGCTCCGCCATCACTTCGACGGCAGCTAGAGCGCGACGCGTCCGCCCCTTGTTTTGCCGGGTTGCGCTACCGCGCGGTGTCGGGCGCGGGTTACCATCGTGGCTGTGGACATCGCAATGGAACTGGTGGGCGTTCGCGTCGAGCTGCCCGATAACACTCCCGTTCTTCTCCTGCGCGAGCTCAGCGGACGCCAACGCATCATGCCAATCATGATTGGTGTCACAGAGGCGTCGGCAATTCATTTTGCAATCGAAGGCGTCACGTCGCCGCGACCGATGACTCACGACCTGTTCGTCGATGTTTTGGGTGCGCTTGGCGCGACGCTCGAGCGCGTCGTGGTCACTGAAATTCGCGAACACACGTACTTTGCGGTGTTGCATCTGAGCACTCCGGCTGGGCCACAACTTGTGTCGAGCCGGCCGTCCGATGCCATGGCGTTGGCTGCACGCACGGGCTCGCCGATCTTCGCCACCGATGTGTTGCTCGATGAAGTCGGCCAAGATTCTGCGACCGCGTCAGCAGTATTGGTAGAGGGTGAGGAAGAGTCGATCCTCGATGAATTCCGTGACTTCATCGAAAACATCAGTCCCGAGGATTTCAGCAGCTAGCAATCGCGCGGTTGGTGTGTCTGCATCCGCCCACCGCGCGCGAAGGCTTGACGGCGCGCGCGGCGTGCCGTACTGTGACAAGCCTTACATCGGCGTAACTACGCAGGTGTGACCAGAGTGTTCACGAGGTCACGGAGGCAGCCATGATCGAGACAGGTTTTAGCGGTACTAAAACGGCCAGCATCGTCGGCATCACGTATCGGCAACTCGACTATTGGGCACGCACCGGACTCGTTCGTCCCTCGTTGCTCGATGCCGTCGGAAGCGGTTCGCGACGTGAGTATTCATACCGAGATCTCCTCGAACTCCGCGTGATCAAGAATCTGCTCGACGCAGGCATCAAGCTCGCATCGGTACGTGACGTCTTCAGCTATCTCCGTGAACACGTGGGCTCTGACATTGCGTCGGCCCACATCGTTATCAGCGGGTCGAATGTCGTGCTCTGCGATGGTGACGAACTGATCGATGTGTTGAAGAAGGGCCAGGGTGTACTCAACGTGTTGCCGTTGGCCGGGGTGAAGAGCGAGATCGATTCTTCGCTCGTCACCATCGTGGGCGCTCACGCGGTGCCAACCTCCACCATCGCGATCTGATCGCCGTGGACGAGCTTCAGTATTCGCCACTCGATGTCGCCCACCGCGCACTTGGGGCCAAGATGGTGCCTTTCGGTGGTTGGGACATGCCGCTGTCGTATCCGACCGGCACGATCGAAGAACACATGGCCTGTCGCTCCGGCGCAGTGGCATTCGACGTGTCACATCTTGGAACCGTCCGAGTCACCGGTGCCGACGCGTTCGAGCGCCTGCAGTGGGCATTCACGAATGATCTCCACAAGATCGGTCCGGGCCGCGCTCAATACACGCACTTACTTGACGAAAGCGACGGATCGGTTCTCGACGACATCATCGTGTGGTGGGTCGATGACGAGACATTCGACGTCATGCCGAACGCTTCAAACACGGATCGCGTACGCAACGCGATTGGTGGCCAAGAGACAACCCATAGCCGCGCGGTCATTGCTGTGCAGGGGCCAGCGGCACGCGAGCGCCTCGCAACGGTGTTTGCCGACGCGGCAGCAGTCAAGCGATTCAGGGTCGCACGCGCGGTATGGGAAGGCGTGCCATGCGTTGTGGCCGGCACTGGCTATACCGGCGAAGACGGTGTCGAAATCGCCATTCCGGCCGACATGGCCCCACGTCTTTGGGCAAACCTGCTCGAAGCTGGCATCACCCCAGCGGGCCTCGGTGCCAGAGACACATTGCGTCTCGAGGCGGCGCTACCGCTTCACGGCCACGAACTGGGTCCGGGCATCACCACATTGCAAGCCGGACTCGGATGGGTTGTGTCGTGGACCAAGGGCGACTTCCGCGGACGTGGCGCGCTTGAAGTGGAGCAAGCCAGAGGAGTCGATCGCCTCCTGCGGGCAATTGTTACCGAGGGCCGACGTCCGCCGCGCGAAGGCTGCGCTGTGCTGATCGATGCCAAACCGGTTGGAACGCTCACGAGCGGCAACTTCTCTCCGGTACTCGGGCACGGTATTGCGCTGGCATTTTTGCCTCCACACATTGCTGAGGGTACGCCTGTGACCATCGACGTGCGTGGTAGTGAACTGGCAGGCATGGTTGTTGCCGCGCCATTCGTCGCAAAAAAGAAGTAGTAGCCCGTCCCGCAGTCGCCGATAGGTCAGGTGCCCGCGATCAACGCGAGGCGCGTGCTGCTGTCTTCTTCGTTGCTGTCTTCTTCGTTGCTGTCTTCTTTGCTGCCGGAGACTGCCTTGACGTGGCCTTCGTGGCTGGCGACTTCGTTGCTGGAGACTTCTTCGCTGCGGTTGCGTTCCTTGCCGGAGACTTCGTTGGTGCGGTCTTCTTTGAGGTGGCCACCTTGTCTGCTGCGTCCTTGCTTGGAGCGTTGCCGCGTGGCGTTGGCCCGTTCGCTGGTTGTGTAGCTGGCGCTGCACTAGCTGGCGGTGTGGCCGGGGGTGCTGGCGATTGTGGCTTCGACTGACCGCCGCGCAACACTGACAACGGCCGAAGCCCAAACAGGCTGCCGGCGCTCTCGGCCATTTGCGTGAGTGGTTGCAGACGCATCGCGAGGTCGCCGAGCGTTTCGATGAAGCCGCCGATCTCTCGTGGCAAATTGAGGAACACGGGCGAGCCGAGGGTTTCGGCCAAACGCGACAATCCGGGCGCGATGCGCTCGACCGGGCCACTCAGTTGGGCGATCACCGCGTCGGCCGTCTTGATGCTGCGCGTGACCTGAGGCATGAGCGCGCGCACTGGCTCCTCGACTTCGTCGAGTAAACGATTGACTCGAATCGTCACGCCGTTGAGCGACTCCATCGTCGCTTTAAAGGTTTCCACGCCTGCCAAGAAGTCGTTGACTCCGCGTTTGAACTGCTCGATCGTCTTGCCGATCGATGCGAACGGATTTGCGCCACCGAACAATCCGAGCAGATCACCAAGACCGGGAGATGCAGATTCAGCCATCCCGTCACGGTAACCGATTACGCCAACCCGCTCCGTCCCCGATTCAATGGGCGCGACCCGGGCCACACGCTGGCTTGTTCTTTCGCTGGCTCACATCGCGCCCATTTTCCCGTAGACCCCGTGATTGGGCGCGATTCAGGCCACACGCTGGCTCACATCGCGCCCAATGAATCGGGGGATGGAGTGGGAGGGGCGGAGGGGATGGGGCGCGGGGACGGAGCGGGGGCGCTGCTCTAGCCGAGTGAGTCGGCGTAGGCCTCGAGTGGCGCGCACGAACACACCAGATTGCGGTCGCCAAATGCTGCATCAATGCGCGAGACCGGGGGGAAGTACTTGCTCGCCCGCAAACTCGCGAGCGGAAACGCTCCGAGTTCACGACTGTATGGACGTTGCCAGTCGCCGAGCAGGTCCTCGCTGGTATGCGGCGCGTGTCGGAGCGGATTGTCCTCGACGCTCCACTCGCCAGAAGCGACTCTGGCAATCTCCGCGCGAATGGCCAACATCGCTTCACAGAATCGATCGAGTTCGTGCAACGTCTCGCTCTCGGTGGGTTCCACCATCAATGTGCCAGACACCGGAAAGCTCATAGTCGGCGCGTGGAAGCCGTAGTCCATCAGCCGTTTGGCGACGTCATCAACGGTCACTCCCGTGGCTTTGGTGATGTCACGCAAGTCGAGAATGCACTCGTGCGCGACGTGTCCGTGTTCGCCGCGGTAGAGCACCGCAAACGCGGCATCGAGGCGCTGCGCGATGTAGTTGGCGCTGAGGATGGCGATCGCTGTGGCGTCGCGAAGTCCGGTGGCTCCCATCAGGCGGATGTACATCCACGAGATCGGGAGAATGCTGGCCGAACCGAACTTCGTCGCGGCAACCGGTCCACACGGCGAGTCGTGTGGCGCAAGCGGATCACCCGGCAGGAATGGCGCGAGGTGACTGCGAACCGCGACCGGACCGACACCAGGCCCACCACCGCCGTGAGGGATGCAGAAGGTCTTGTGCAGATTCAGATGACTGACATCGGCACCAAAACGCCCGGGCTGGGCAAGACCGACTAGGGCATTGAGGTTGGCACCATCCACGTACACCTGTCCACCGAGGTCGTGCACGATTTCGCAGATGTCGCGGATGGCTTCCTCGAACACACCGTGCGTCGAGGGATAGGTCACCATGACTGCCGCTAGACGTTCGCCGGCTGCGGTTGCCTTGCTGCGCAGATCGTCGAGATCGACGTTGCCGTGGTCATCACACGCAACAACGACTACCTGCATGCCGGCCATCACAGCGCTCGCCGCATTGGTGCCATGTGCGCTCGAGGGTATGAGGCAGACAGTTCGCTGGTGGTCGTCACGACTGGCGTGATATCCGCGAATGGCCAGCAGCCCGGAGAACTCGCCCTGACTTCCGGCGTTCGGCTGAAGGCTCACCGCGTCGTAACCCGTAATCGCCACCAACATGGCTTCGAGCTGTTGAATCATCGTTCGATAGCCCACCGTGTCGGCGTCGTTCGCGTAGGGATGGATATCGGCGAACTGCGGCCACGTGATCGGCACCATTTCGACGGTTGCGTTGAGCTTCATCGTGCACGACCCGAGTGGGATCATCGTGCGATCGAGGGCCAAGTCCTTGTCGGCCAACCGCCGTAGGTAGCGCAGCATTTCGTGCTCGCTGTGATAGCGGTTGAACACGCCTTCGGTCAAAATGTCACCCGTGCGTCGCGCTGAGGCCGGGATGCCATCTGTGGCCATCTCGTGTTCGGCGAACGCGACCGTGGAACCGACCGCGGCCCACAGCGCTGTGATCGTGGCTTCAGTGGTGGTCTCGTCAAAGCTGGCACCAACCGTGTTTTCGTCGACCCGACGCAACGCCAAGCCGTGCTCGCGTGCAGCCATTACGGCGTCATCGGCTGATGGGACCCGGAACTGAATCGTGTCGAACCACGTGTCGCTGAGCAACTCAATATTGAACGCACGCAGACCACTGGCCGCGATCGACGTGAGGCGATGCACACGTTCGGCGATACGCCGCAGACCCTTTGGACCATGCCATGCGGCGTAGAAGCCAGCGATGTTGGCGAGTAACGCTTGTGCGGTGCAGATGTTCGACGTGGCCTTCTCGCGGCGGATGTGTTGCTCTCGGGTTTGTAAGGCGAGTCGCAGCGCGGGACGTCCGGCGGTGTCGGTGCTCACACCTATGAGTCGGCCCGGTAACGCACGCGCATGTGCTTCTTGGGTTGCAATGAATGCCGCATGCGGCCCACCGAAACCCATCGGTACACCAAAGCGTTGCGCCGAACCGATGGCGATGTCGACGCCGAACTCGCCTGGTGGACTGAGTAGCACACACGCGAGGAGGTCTGTGGCGGCGGCGACGAGCGCTCCGCACTGGTGCGCGGTGTCGATGAGATCTTGATGGCCGAGCAACGCGCCGCTCGAACCAGGCCACGACACCAACGCGCCGAAGCATCGAGCGGTGTCGAATGCGTGCGATGCGCCAATGAGTAATTCGATACCGATCGGTGCTGCACGGGTAGCGAGCACAGCCAAGGTTTGTGGATGTGTGTCCTCATGGACGAAAAAGGTGTTGCCAGCGTGCTTGGACAATCGTCGGATCATCGTCATTGCCTCGGCGGCGGCAGTTGCTTCGTCAAGGAGCGACGCATTGGCGAGAGGCAAGCCGGTGAGGTCGGAGACCATCGTCTGAAAGTTGAGGAGTGCTTCGAGACGACCTTGGCTGATCTCTGGTTGGTACGGGGTGTACGACGTATACCAGGCCGGATTCTCGAGCACGTTGCGCAGCACCACAGGAGGAATGATCGTGCCGTAGTAGCCCATTCCGATGAGACTGGTGCGCACGACGTTCTGGTCGGCGAGTGCCTGCAACTCGGCGAGCGCCTCGGTGACACTCACGCCTTCGTCGAGAGCTAGCGGCTGATCGATACGGATTGCTGCTGGCACTGTCGCAGCGAGGAGTTCGTCGATCGAGCTCACACCGAGCGCGTCGAGCATGTGCTGCTGCTCGGCGAGATCGGGGCCGATGTGTCGGCGGGCAAACTCTTGCTGGTCGATCAGATCACTCAGGGACAGACGAGCTTGCATAGGTATCTCCAGACGCGACGGGTTGATACCCCCGCTGTCACGGAGCCTGAGAGCTTCACCGGCGAGCCGGTTTTCCCCTTCGGCGAGGTGTGCACACCTGCTTTCCAGCGTTGCCTGCCCACGCGGTCCGGGTGCCTGAGAGGTTCCGGGGCGGTTGCTCCTTCGGCGTCTCACCGACAGGCTGCCGTGGAGACTCTCCCGCGTGGTCGTAGCGGCATGGGTCACGCTAGCCGACGATGATCCAGACCGGGTTGATGACCGGGTTGATGACCGGGTTGATGACGTCGAAACTTGTCAGTGGTCGCTGGATGCAGCATCCCGACACCTTCGGCGGCGCAAATTTCGGGTCTTTTGGCCCTTTCATTTGGCGACCTCGCGAGTGCATCGTTATGGCATGAGCAGCGTGCCTGATCCCCATATCGATGTGTTGTCTGCTGACCAGTGCTGGGAATTGCTCCGCACGCAACTCGTTGGCCGGTTGGGCATCGCGATCATGAATCATCCCGACATCTTCCCCATCAATTACGTCATTGATCACGGATCCATCGTGTTCCGTACCGATGAAGGCACCAAACTCGCCGCGTCATTGCTCGGAACGGCGGTCGCATTCGAGGCCGATCATTACGACCCGGCGGCGGGTCTGGCGTGGAGCGTTGTCGCCAAGGGCGAGGCGGCTGAGATTGACGGCCTGTTCGAACTGTTCGATGCGGCGGATCTTCCACTGTTCCCGTGGCAGATCGCCCCGAAGCACCGGTTCGTGCGGATTGTTCCCGACGAACTCACGGGCCGACGATTTCATGTGAATCCTCAGGCAATCGCATCGCAGGCCGCGTTCGAAGCTGATCGCGACAGTCAAGGCGGTAGGGCAAAGTCGTGACGAAGATCCCTAGCAATAGGGATGCGCGTCAGTCATGCTTACGACATGAGCTTCAGTCATGTCGTCGTCCCCATTGATTTCTCCGCCCCATCGATCGCGGCTATCGCGGTCGCAAAGGATCTCGCCAAACGCACTGGTGCCGATCTGCAACTCCTCAGCATTGCGGCCACTCACGGAAGGGTCGAGGCTGAAGCCGAGCTGAAGACGCTCTGTGCCGAAGCTGGCGAGGGCACCACATGGCGCATCATCGCCAGCGACGAGGACCCCGAATCGCCGTTGGTGATTGAGATTCTCGAGGGTGGCGAGCAAACGCTGTGGTGTCTCGGCTCTCACGGCCGCACTGCTCTGGGCGAGCTCGTGTTCGGCAGCATCAGCGCCGATGTCGTGCGCGAAGTTGAACAGGGCATCGTGCTTGTGGGACCACACGCCGCGGTGCGCGCGAACGCCGACGTCATGCTTGTGCCGCTCGATGACTCCGAGAACAGCGCACATATTCTGCCGGCGGCCATCGAGGTGGCCAATGCTCTGAAGATGCGCTTGCGTCTCGTGCAGGTAGGCGATCACGGAGTGCCCAACGACAGCAACGAGACCTCGTACATTCGTCACGAGGCGATGCAGTTGCCAGAGCCTCACAACAGAGACTTCGATGTGTTGCACGGCAACGTTGACTCTGCAATTACCGAGTATGTCGCCGAGACCGCGGATGTCGGCATGATCGCAATGGCAACCCGCGGCATTCCCGCCGGAGCACGTCTCACGATGGGAAGCACGGCCCTCACGGTGTTGCGTCACGCCACCGTCGCAATGTTGATGTTGCATCCCCCGAGCGCCGACTGAACCCCCGAGATCACGCGGCTGGCTACGCCGCGGGTACCTGCGCGATCTCCGCCTGATCCGGGTGTCGGCCAACGACGTATTGGTGCAGCGCCAGCGCGCCGCAGGACACAAGCACCGCGACAGCAATAGTGACCCAGGCGCGCAATGTAGGAACTTCAAATGCAAAGAACGTGCGCAACGGCACCGACGCCATTACTACCGCTGCCGCCAGCACCATCGTCGCGATGATCAATATCCGCCGAGGCGTGAGTGGGCGCATCAGCACCGCAAGTACCGCGAGACCTGCACCGAGCAGGCTGAGCGATGCGGCTGTTCTTGATTGATCGAGGGTGACGTCACGCGTCACGCGACACACGAAGTATGTGCCAAGACTGGCGGCCGCCATGATCGAGCCGACGGGTATCGAGAAGCGGACAACTCGCCCGATGAATCCTGGACGCGAGCGTTTGGTATTTGCCGCAACCGCAAGGAACACGCCGGGAATGCCGATGGTGAGCGAGCGGACCAGGGTGAGGTGGCGAGGCAGAAACGGAAACTTTGCGGCGCTGATCGAGATCACTAGCGACACGAGAATCGAATACACGGTGCCAACAATGAAGAGGTGGGCTGAGCGCTCAACGTTGTTGATGACCCGCCGACTCTCGGCGAGCACGCGAGGAAATGTTGCAAAGTCGTTGTCGAGCAGGACGATCTCGGCCACGGCGCGAGCCGCGTCGCTGCCGGCACCCATCGCAATGCCCATGTCGGCGGCCTTGAGAGCAAGTACGTCGTTCACGCCGTCACCCGTCATCGCCACAATGTGGCCTCTGCTCTGCAACGCAAGGACCATCGAACGCTTCTGCTGTGGCGTCACTCGACCGAATACCGTGCATTCGTCCATCACATCGGCGAGTGAGTTGAGATCGTCGGGAAGTGTGCGTCCATCAACCGCTGCGGGCCGAGCGGTGGCATCGTCTGACGCGTACACGCCAATACGTTGCGCGATGACGTCGACGGTCTGTGGATGGTCACCGGAGATCACCTTGAGCGTCACGCCTTCATCGCGTAGGTAGCGCATGATGCGTTCTGCATCGGGTCGAATCTCGTCGTCGAGTACCACAAGTGCGAGCGGAAAAACGTCGGGCCCGAGGTCGGCGGCGGAGTCATTGCCCGAAAGGCTCGGCGTGCGCGCCACGAGCACTACGCGACGTCCCGTAGCAGCCAGAGGATCGAGCAGCGCGCGTACCTCGGCATGGTCTGGAGCAATCATGTCGGGTGCGCCGATCGCATACCCGCCGTGCTCCGCAAAGGAGGCGCCAGCCCATTTACGAGAGGACGCAAACGGCACCACATTGGTTGCCTGCCATCCGCCCGCGTTCGGGAACTGCGTCGCAATTGCGACCAGCGTGGCATTGGGATTCGGGTCCACAACGCCAAGCGCCCCGAGCGCTGCCTCGATCTCAACACTGTCAACATCGGTCAGTGCTTCGATGCTCGCGAACGACACCCGGCCCGTTGTGAGCGTGCCGGTCTTATCGAGGCACAACACCGACACGCGAGCCAGCATTTCCACTGAAGCGAGCTCGCGCGACAGCACCTTTTTATTGGCGAGCGATATCACGCCGGCCAGAAAGGCAAGGCTGGTCAGCAGCACGAGGCCGTCGGGCACCATCGCGATAGCGGCGGCGACAGTGCCGCGCACCGCTTCGCGCCATCCGGGCTCAGTGTGCATCAGCCGCACGAACAAGAGCAGTGATACCGGTGGAATGACAACGACCAGAACGCGTAGCACCCGATTCACGCCGCGACGAAGTTCTGAATCGATCAAGGTGAACTGCTGGGCTTCGGCGGCGAGTCGGGAAGCGTACGACTGGGCGCCGACGTGCGTTGCCGCGAAGCAACCCGAACCTGAAGCGACGAAGCTGCCCGACAGCACTTCGTCACCGACGCCTTTGACAACCGGGTCGGATTCGCCCGTCAACAGCGATTCGTCGATCTCGAGCGAGACCGACTCGAGCACAACGCCGTCGACCACAACCTGCTCGCCGGGGCCGAGAAGCATTACGTCGTCTTGCACCACGTGCTCGGTCGAAATCGTGACAACCGCGCCATCACGTCGGGCGCGTACCGACGGTGCATTGAGGAGGCGCAGCTTGGTGAGCGTGTGGCGGGCGCGGAGCTCTTGCAGAATGCCAATGACGCTGTTGCTAATGATCACTCCAGCGAACAGCGCATCGGGTCCGGGGCTGGCCACGAGCATGAGGCCAAGGCCAACGGCGATGATCGCGTTGATCGGCGTGAACACGTTGGCGCGCACGATCTCGCGAACGGTGCGAGTCGGTCCCTTCTGCGCGACGTTGCTCAAACCGCGCGCGACACGATCCGCAACATCCGATGTAGAAAGACCCGCGCCTCGAGTCGCCGGTGACGATGCTGGCGGGGTTGTTGCGGCCTTCGAAGCTGTTGAGTCATCCGGTTCTGCCACGATGTTCATCATGGCATAGACGCTGTTTGTCTTGACGGTGAGTCGCTACCGCATGGCCCGTTCTTGCTCGTAGTCGGCGATGGCTGTGAGCTGAGCACCGAGGGTGGCATCGACCCAACGCGAGCCAGCACCGCACACGAGGTCGTAACTTGCCTGCACCGGGGCGAGTTGCCCGGTGAAGTGAGGCATCACCTGCTCTGCGAACAACTCGTAGCTGCGCTTTGTGGCGGCGAAGTCGGCGAGGTCAGCACCGAGGAACAAATAGGCACCGAAGCCGCCGGTCTTGTCTTGAATTCGCTGAATCTGTTCGATCGCCATCTCGGGTGTGCCGATCACCATCCGGCCGCTCTCGTTGGCGAAGTCCACAAAATCGTCGTAGTCGCTCGGTGGGGGAGGATCGTTGGGGTCACCCATCGGGATGATGTGCGATAGGTATTCGAAGACCCATTGCAATCCGTAGCGGCAGTTGGCCTTGGCCTGTTCCACGGTCTCTGCAATGTGCATCGGTCCCATCAACCGCCACTTCTCACGTGGCGCGCTATGACCGTGGCGCTGAGCCTCTTCCTGCCAGACCTGATAGTTGTAATCGAGCACCTGGAACGCGGCTGGCTCGGTGGCGGCAACCGACAGCAAGCCGGTGCCGTAACGGCCCGCCAGCTTCGAGCCTGACGGCGAGATCGACGACGCCACGGCGATGTCAAAGTTGCTGTAAGGCTTCATCTGCAACACGGCGTCCTGGCATGTGAACCAATCCGTCTTCTCCGTCACGGTTTCGCCCCGGAACAGGCGCATCATTACGTCGAACGACTGCTCCATACGCGGACGTTGATGCATCGGGTCGATGCCGAGCATTGCCGCATCGCTGGTGAGTTGGCCGGGACCGGCGCCGAACATCATTCGCCCGCGGGTGAGATGGTCGAGCATCACGATGCGGTCGGCCAGGATAAACGGGTGATGGTACGGCAACGAGTTCACGCCAGTGCCGAGTTTGATGTGTGTGGTGCGCTGAGCGGCTGCAGCGATGAACACTTCGGGGCTGGCGATGAGCTCAGATCCGGCGGAGTGATGCTCACCGATCCACGCTTCGTGGTAACCGAGCCTGTCGAGGTGTTCGATCAGTTCAAGATCGCGATGCAGCGCCAGCGTCGGGTTGACACCAGTGCGATGCATGGGTGGAAGAAAGATGCCGAAGCGGAGCGGTTCCATGCCTCTTGGTGTAGCACACAAGCCGTGCGTGTTCTTCGACCTTGGTTGTGTGCTGGCGCGTGATCAGCGCAGCGCGTATACGTCGTAACTGACGTTGCCGTCGCCCACGCTTCCGTGCGCGACTGCCTGCACACTGTTCAGCCACGCGTAACGCTCGTCGCCAGTCTCGAAGAGGGGCGCGGTGCGGATGTTCGATGCGCCATCGACGCCGATGCCCTTGTATTGCATGAGGATCGTCGCGCCATCGTGGGTCTCGAGCAGTACACGAACGTCGAGTTGCATGACGCCATCGGCGCGAACCGTCACCCAGTCGCCGCCGGGCCCCTTGATGATGCCCTTCATCTTGGGCCCGTCAAATGTGCCCTCGGATGCATCAACGATGACGCGGGTGCCCGAAGGCCCTTTGGCGATTACCCCGGAGGTGTTCGTTGTTGCGGTCATCGAGAAGAGGAACTCAACGGGAAGCGACACGACGTTTTTCATGCGCTATCTTCTCCGATTCGTGGGCGCGCCTTGTTATCGGGCGTTCTCAGAGCACTGACCAATCGAGGATGACCTTCCCGGAATGTCCCGAACCCATGGTCTCGAAACCTGCGAGATAGTCGTGCACCGGGAAATGGTGCGTGATGACTGGGCCAAGATCGAGGCCGCTTTGTAGCAGTGCCGACATCTTGTACCACGTCTCGAACATCTCGCGTCCGTAGATGCCCTTCATCGTCAAACCCTTGAAGATCACCTGGGTCCAATCAATGGCCGTCTCATCGGGCGGAATTCCGAGCAGAGCGACACTGCCGCCGTGGTGCATGGTGCGCAGCATCTCGCGAAGCGCGGAAGGCGCGCCGGACATTTCCAAGCCAACGTCAAAGCCCTCCTGCATCGCCAACTCGTGCATGACGTCGTCGATGGATTCGCGCGTCACGTTCACGGCGCGAGTCGCACCCATCTGCATTGCGAGACCGAGGCGATAGTCGTTGATATCGGTGATCACCACGTTGCGCGCACCGACGAAACGGGCGACGGCAACCGCCATGATGCCAATCGGTCCGGCGCCAGCGATCAGCACATCCTCGCCAACCATGTTGAAGGCGAGCGCGGTGTGTACGGCGTTACCGAATGGGTCGAGGATCGAGGCGACGTCATCAATGATCGAGTCGGGGAGCTTGAACGCGTTGCCGGCCGGCAGGCTGAGGTACTCGGCGAAACAGCCTTGACGGTTGACGCCGACCCCGACCGTATTACGACAGAGGTGACGCCGACCGGCTCGACAGTTGCGACAGTGCCCACACGTGATATGACCCTCGCCCGACACGCGGTCGCCGACGCTGAAGCCGCGCACCTCGCTGCCCATCTCCACAATCGAACCGCAGTATTCGTGGCCAACAGCCATCGGCACGTTGATCGAGCGCTGCGCCCACGAGTCCCAGAAGAAGATGTGCATGTCGGTGCCGCAGATAGCGGTCTTGGAGATCTTGATGAGGACGTCGTTCGGTCCGATGGTGGGAGTCGGCAGATCTCCCATCCAGATGCCGGGCTCGGCGCGTTCTTTGATCAGCGCCTTCATCGGGTATCTCCAGAGTTGGTTGAGTTGTTCGGATCCACGAGGTTGAGTTCGAGCGCAACGGCGGTGAAGGCGGCGATTGCCGTGTCGATGTCGGCGACGCTGAGTGCAGCCGACATCTGCGTACGGATGCGGGCCTTGCCCATCGGTACCACCGGATATGAAAAGCCGATGACGTAGATGCCTCGCGTCAGCAATCGCTCGGCCATCGTGGACGCGAGTGCAGCGTCGCCGAGAAGGATCGGAATGATCGGATGCTCGCCTGGGCCGAGATGCAGTCCCGCAGACGTGAGGCCGACCCGGAAGCGGTGTGCGTTCTCGTGCACTTTGGTTCTCAATGTTGGGTCCTCGTCGAGCAGGTCGAGAACGCGCAGACTGACCGCGGCAACCACGGGTGGCACACTGTTCGAGAACAGATAGGGCCGGGCACGCTGACGAAGCCAGGTGACAACGCTTGCCCGGGCGGATACATAACCCCCGCTGGCGCCGCCGAGTGCCTTGCCGAGCGTGCCAGTGAGAATGTCGACTCGGTCCATCACGCCGCAATGCTGTGGGGTCCCTCGGCCGGTGGCACCCATGAAGCCGGTGGCATGTGAATCATCCACCATCACCAACGCGCCGTATTGATCTGCGAGGTCACAAATTCCTCGTAGATCGGCGAGCGTGCCATCCATTGAGAACACGCCGTCAGTGGCGATGAGACGCGTGCGCGCTCCAGACGATTCGCGTAGGCAACGCTCGAGATCGTCGAGGTCGTTGTTCTCGTAACGAAAACGTTGCGCCTTACACAGGCGAATGCCGTCGATGATGCTGGCGTGGTTGAGCGAGTCGGAGATCACGGCGTCGCTCTCGTCGAGCAGCGCTTCGAAGATGCCACCGTTGGCATCAAAGCACGAAGGGAACAAGATGGTGTCCTCCATACCGAGGAACTCGCTGAGGCGATGCTCGAGCAGGCGGTGCGGGGTCTGGGTCCCGCAGATGAAGCGCACCGACGCCATGCCGTATCCGTATTGGTCGATCGCCCGATGTGCGGCCTCCCGCACGGCGGGGTGGTTGGCCAATCCGAGGTAGTTGTTTGCGCACAGGTTGATGAGGTTTGCGTCAGCGACCGTCACATGCGCGCCCTGTGGACCCTGCAGTACACGTTCGTTCTTGAACAGACCTGTGGCGCGCAGTTCGGCAATCGAACCGTCAAGTCGTTCGATGATCTGGTTGTCCATGTGTGGCCCCATTTCCGTAACGATTGTGCTGACTATAGTGCTGCGCTATTCCACGGTTCCGTATGCGCCCTGCGCGCCTGAGGCCGAAGCCAGTGTGACGTCGTCGATTGCGGCGTCGAGGTTGGCGAGGAACGCAGGAATCTTGCCGGCGTGAACTGCGTTGACCGTGCAGTGCAACGACGGGGGAGGGCCCTGCCGGTCTAGGTACCAACCGCGCTTCCAGAGCGCGTCCGCGACAGCGAAGATGTCGAGCGATTCCGGCTCTGCGGCACCGAACGCGACGAGCGTCGCGTCGGGTTCAGCCCGCAGCCTCAGCGCGGGACGGTCACGAATGCCGGCCACCAATTGTTCTGCTGCCGTGCGCGCTGCGGCAGTGAGCTGCTGGTAGCCCTCGTCGCCCAAGAAGTTCATCACGGCCCAGGCCGCAGCCATCGCGCCACCGCCTTTGGTGCCCATGATGCCCGAGGAGCCATACATTCCTCCGAGCCAATTGTCGGTGACGTAGGTCTGATAACTGCGCAGCTGTTTGTTGCGATAGGCGATGACGGAGGCGCCCTTCGCGGTATAGCCGTACTTGTGTAGATCGACAGAGATACTCGTGACGCCAGGAACGCTGAAGTTCCACGGCGGGATCGCGTAGCCGAGCCGGGCGAGATAGGTGAGGCTGACGCCACCCATGCACCCGTCGACGTGACAGTTGATGTCGCGCTCGGCAGCCATAGCCGCGATTGCGGGGATCGGATCGATCACGCCCTGCGGATACTGGGGTGCAGAGCCAACAATCAAGACCGTGTTGTCGTCGATTGCGTCGGCCATCGCCTGCGGGTTGGCCCGCCAATCGTCGTTGACGGCTATTCGACGGCTCTCGAGCCCAAAGTAGTAACACGCCTTCTCGAACGCGGCATGGGCGCTGGTCGGCAACACCACATTGGGTGTCGTGATGCCGCGTTCCTTCTTGCCCCGTTCGCGTGATGCCTTGACGGTCATCAAGATGCTCTCGGTGCCGCCGCTTGTCATGAAGCCTGCAGCCGTCGGCCCACCGTGCAGCCAATCGATCACGATGTCGACCACCTCGCCCTGTATGGTGCGCAGACTTGGGAACGCATCGGTGTTGAGAGCGTTCTCGGTGCTGAAGGCGCGGTACGCCTCCTCGGCAACGGCTTGCACCTCGTCGCCAGCGCTATAGGTGAGGGTAAACGCACGTCCCTCGCGCCAGCGAACATCGTGTGCTTTCATCTCCTGAAGGGACGACATGATCTCGTTGTGGGACAACCCACTTGCGCGTAGAGCCATGTGCAGACATTACGACCCAGATAGCGTGCAGGCCCATGAGTGACCTCACCAAACCCGAAGTAATCATTCCTGAAGGCGATGCGCCCACCGAATTGGTGATCGAAGATCTCATCGTCGGCGATGGTCATGAGGCCACATCAGGCATGGCTGTCGACGTGCATTACGTGGGAGTCTCGTGGAGCACGGGCAAGCAGTTCGATGCGAGCTGGGACCGTCGCGACTCGTTCCAGTTCCGTCTCGGTGCCGGTCAGGTCATCAGTGGTTGGGACAAAGGCGTTGCTGGTATGAAGCTCGGTGGGCGTCGTCGCCTCACGATTCCGCCGCACATGGGTTACGGCGCGCAGGGTGCGGGCGGCGTCATCAAGGCCAACGAGACGTTGGTATTCGTTGTCGATCTGCTTGGTGCTCGCTAAGGATTTTGGTGCTCGCTAACGATTTTGGTGCTCGCTGACGATTTTGGTGCTCGCTGACGATTTCGTGCTCGCTGACGCTCACGAATTCGCAGGCGTGATCTTGGCGAGATCAGCCCGCTCGAACTGCACCACGATCAAACGATCCAGCCCAAGATGCTCATAACGCATGCGCGTTGGTGATCCGGTGTCCATCAGCTCATCGCTCCACGGCTCCCAGACCGTGACGAGCAGTGGTGGCGCGGTGGACGGTCGGGCGGCACGGGCGGCGTCGATGATCTCCTCGAGTCGTGGATGATTCCAACGAATGTTGATCCCGTCGGTCTCGACGGCGGCAATCCTCGCGAGTGCAACGCTGTTCACACCAACGATCATCGGAGGAATTGTTGGCGGGATCGGGAAGCCGGTGACGCCGTTGACTGTGCCGTCGTTCCACATCGTGCGCGCCATCGCGATGAAGTCGCGAACACGTTGATGACGCACGGCCATGTCGGGGTCGAGCGCAATGCCCGCTGCTGCGTGTTCGGCACCGAATGCTGATGTGGGTGAGGCCCCTGCACCGATCCCCAGCCAGAACCTGCCGTCAGCGATCATCTGCGCGCTTGCCGCGGTAGCCGCCAGAAGGGCAACGGGTCGATTCCAGACGTTGGCAACGAGTGTGCCGATGCCAATCGTTGACGTGGATGCAGCAAGCGCCCCGGTGAGCGTGAAGCATTCGAGCATGCTGTCGCCGCGCATGACTTGGCCCGCGAGATGGTCGAGTACCCACGCAACGCCATAGCCGGCATCTTGTGCAGCAAGCACGGCATCGCGTAGTTCGGGCCACGGCGTTGTCGCGGAATTGAATTGCACGTCGAGAATCACGCTGCGGAGTTTGTCAGGTTCACGTGGAGTGCTGCTGTCGTCTCAGCGATTTGTCAACGCTTCGCGCGCTCTTGTCACTGTGGAGTATGCAACATCAGGCGAGACCCCCAACGCAGTGAGATGGCCCATCTTGCGTCCGGCGCGCGCCGGACGCTTGCCATAGAGATGCAGGTTTGCGCCGACTTCCCACGCCGCGAGCCAGAGCGGCGTCACCGGCGCTGCAGACGCGCTCAACCACATGTCGCCGAGCACATTCGCCATCGCTGCCGGGCTATGGGGTGTCACATCGCCAAGTGGCAGATCGCACACCGCGCGGATGGCCTGCGCGAACTGCGATGTCGGCGCAGCCTCGATGGTGAGGTGACCCGAGTTGTGCGGCCGTGGCGCGAGTTCGTTAACAACGACGCGCGCTTTCGTTTGGTCGATCGATGGTGCAATGAACATCTCGACAGTGAGTAAGCCGATCGCATCAATTGATCGCGCGATGTGCAGCGCTGTCTGCACAGCGACGCGTGCGACATCGTCGGCGAGGCGCGCTGGCCAGATTGTGACGTCGAGAATGCTGTTGCGGTGCTGATTCTCGAACGGCGCAAACGCACGTTGTTCGCCGCTGGGGGAGCGCGCCACGATCACGGAGATCTCCAACGTGAAATCGACGAGACCCTCGAGCACGCATCGAGGTTCGCCCATGTCGACCCATGCTGAACGAAGCTCGCCCAAGGTGGCGACGCGTGATTGTCCCTTGCCGTCGTACCCAAGTGTCGCCGTCTTGAGGATCGCCGGGAAACCAACGTTGGTCGACGCTGTGTGGAGATCGGCTTCGGTTTCTATCGTGGCCCAACGCGCCGTCTCGATACCAATGCTGTTGAGGAACGTCTTTTCGAGGACGCGGTCACGCGCAATTTCCAACACGTGTCTGCTGGGTCGCACGGGCATGCGCGCCTCGAGCGATGCCAACGCCGCGCTGGGCACGTTCTCGAATTCGAGGGTGACGACGTCAGCGGCCTCGGCAAGTTGCTCGAGTCCCGACGCGCTGTCGTAGGCCGTCGCGATCACCTCATCGCACACGGGTGCTGCCGGACAGTGTGGATCTGGGTCGAGCACGACAACTCGATAGCCCATCGGCCGCGCCGCCAACGCCAACATCCGTGCGAGTTGACCGCCGCCCAAGATGCCGATCGTCGCGCCGGGCAGAATCGGCCCAGATGTCTTTGGTTCAGGCATTGATAGATCAGACCGTGGTGCGGCAGGCGTGGTCGCTGTGGAGCATCAGGACCCGCCCTCGATCCAGGAATCCTCGAGGACGGCCGCTGTCTGAGTATCGCGAAATGCAGTCAGTCGGGCGCGAATCTCCGGATGCGCATTGGCGACGATACTTGCCGCAAGCAGGGCCGCGTTGATGGCCCCCGCCTTGCCAATTGCAAGGGTTCCAACAGCAATGCCTGCGGGCATTTGCACGATGGACAACAACGAGTCGACGCCCGAGAGCATGCGCGACTGCACTGGCACGCCGAGTACGGGCAGGGTTGTCTTTGCCGCGCACATTCCAGGAAGGTGGGCTGCCCCGCCGGCGCCGGCGATGATCACTTCGATGCCCCGCGCCTGCGCTGATGAGGCGTACTCGAACAGCAAATCCGGTGTGCGGTGCGCGCTCACCACTCGCGCTTCGAAGGGAATCTCCAGCGTGCGCAATGTGTCGATGGTGTGTTGCATCGTCTCAAGGTCGGAGCGTGAGCCCATGACGACGCCAACGATGGGTGTCGAGGGTGATGCCATGCGAGCGAGTGTAGACGACGGCGTCGATAGCGATGGGGCCGTCCGCCCGTCGTAGTGTGCGATGCACATCAGGGGGTTCAACATGGGTATCAATCACGTCGCAGTTCAGAAATTACTCGATCGTGCGCAACGTGAGGTCGAACAAGGTCTGCTTCCGGCAACGCAGGTGGCGCTTGCGTTCAACAGCGAGTTAGTTGCATTCGAAACATTCGGTGATGCCACCAACGACACCCGCTTTGTTGTGTACTCGGCGACCAAGGCCTTTGTTGCCGGAGCCGTCTGGGCGCTTATCGGTGATGGGCTTATCGACCCAACGAAGCTGGTCATCGATTATGTGCCCGAATTCGGAACGAACGGCAAGGAGCTCATCACGGTTGAGCAGGTGATGCTCCATACCTCCGGCTTTCCTTCGGCGCCAATGGCCGTTGTCGCTGGTGACACCAGCGCCGGACGATGCGCAGCATTCGCCCGGTGGCGTCTGAATTGGGCACCCGGCACGCGGTTTGAGTATCACCCGTCATCGGCTCATTGGGTACTCGCCGAGATCATCGAACGAGTCACGGGCAGCGACTATCGCGATGTGGTGCAAGCTCGCGTCACCAACCCGGCGGGCCTGCCGCGGGTTCTCGGGGACGTCGCCTTTGCCGCTGCTGAGTTGATGGTGGTGGGGGAGCAGGCGTCTCCCGATGAGCTCGAAGCAGCACTCGGGGTGCGCGAGCTGCCCGTGACCGAGGTGACGACCGAGGCGCTGTTGGGTTACAACGACCCTGCGGTACAAAGGGTTGGTATGCCCGGAGGCGGGGGAGTCATGCGCGCCGCCGACCTTGCGCTGTATTACCAGGCGATCCTGCACAACCCCGGCGGTATGTGGGATGCCGATGTGTTGCACGACGTAACGACGAACGTGCGCAACAGCTTCCCCGACAAAATGACGGGCGTTCCGGCGAACCGAACATTGGGTCTCATACAGGCCGGCGCGGATGGCAAGAGCAACTTCCGCGGCATGGGTCGCACCGTGTCGGCCTTCGCCGTGGGTCACAATGGCGCCAAGGGTCAACTTGCGTGGGGCGATCCGGTGTCGGGCCTGAGCCTCGGCTATTGCACGAACGGACTCGATGAGAACATCTTGCGGGAGTCGCGTCGCGGCACTGCGATCGGCAGCCTCGCGGCGCTCTGTACTGCGGACTGACAGCTTCGTCAGTTCTGCAGGGTGAGACCGAGCAACAATCCGTGATCCCCGAAGTCTGCCAGCGTGACGAAGCCGAGGTGTTGATAGAAGCTCACGGCGCGCGAGTTGGCATGGCTGACCCCCAGATGCACGCCGGGCGAACCATTTGCTCGTAACGCATCCAAGAGCATCGCCATCATCTGCACGCCGAGTCCGCAGCCCTGAGCGCGCGGGAGAATGTCGATATGCAGGTGTGATGGGTGCATTGTGATGGGCCCCGCTGGGGTCCGAACCGGCCGGTGCATCGCCCGATGGATCTGCTGATCTCTGGTTCGCTGCGATCGAGGTACATCGATTGGGTTGGGATAGCGCTCGCGAAGCGGGGGCCACCACTCGGTCTCGCATCGATGTTCGAACTCGGTTGTGTCGAGCGCGCCGATGACGTATCCGGCGAGGCCGACGTCGTCCTCGAGCACAAACGCGAGACGCGGTTCGAGGGCCAGGTACGCACCCGCCCACATGTGACCCGGCAACTCGTGGTCGTCGTACAGGTGGCGCCCGTCGGCTCCGGCGTCGCTCGTGAGCAGACAGATGTCGTACATCGCGGGGCGATCATCCGGTCGGGCTTGCCGTATCAGCATTCGGGCAGACTAACGAAGCAGCGAATGTCACCGCGGCACCGCACATGCGAATATAGGTAACCGCGATTCGAAGGAGGTGTGGCGTACATGTTGTTGTCGTGGCAGACGGCGTGGAAGATGGCCGCAGTGCTGCTCGCTGTCGCGCTCTCTGTTCGACGCGTGCGTAAACCGTGGATCGCGCCAACCGTCGCGACAACGAAGGAACTCTCGCTCGTACTCGCGCTGTATGGCTTGTGGCAGTACGCGCACGACCTCGCGATCAACAAGACCGCTGGCGCAATGGAACATGCTCGATGGTTATGGAATCTGGAACGATCCATGCATCTGCCAAGTGAGGTCAGCCTGCAGCAGGCGCTGTTGCACCGCAAGCTCGTGATGCAGTTTTTCAACATCTATTACGGCGGCATGCACGTGCCGGCCGTTGGCATCATGCTGATCTGGCTGTTCTTCCGTCACCGTGAGCGTTACTCCCGCGTACGCACCAGTCTTGCGTTGATGATCGGTGGTTGTCTCACGATCCAGATGATTCCAATGGCACCCCCACGCTTTCTTCCTGAGTTGGGGTTCGTTGACTCTGCGCTGCTGTACGGCCAGTCCGTGTACGGCAGGGGAGGCAGTGGGTTGTCGAATCAGGTAGCGGCGATGCCCTCGCAACACGTTGGCTGGTCGCTCGTCGTCGGCATCGCTGTCGTCACGATCAGCACGAGTAGATGGCGTTGGATCGCGCTGCTGCATCCGATTCTCACCATTCTTGCTGTCACCGCGACGGCAAATCACTGGTGGCTCGATGGCGTCGTCGCCGGAATCGTGTTGGGCGTTGTGTACTGCGCTCAGTTGGCCGTAGCCGCGATCAAGGTACGCGTATGGCCACCAGCTGTTCCTGTTGCGATCGGCGACACCGAAGCCGCGAGAGGCGAGGACACGCAAGCGCAGGGTGCGTTGGTGAACGTACCGCAGCGGGCGTGACCCCCGCCGGGTTACGTTTCGATCGTGGGTGATGGGGGAACAAACCTCACATGAAACATCGCCGCGGCTTCGCACTCATTCTCGCTCTCGCCTCACTTACCGTCATGGGATGCAGCAAGGACACGCGTGCGTCGATCAAGACCGACCTCAAGGCAGCTGCCACTGATATCAGCGCGGCCGTCGATAAGGCCGCCAACAATGCCTCGGAGGCACTCGCCCGCAACATTGCGACCCAACAGGGTGAGGAGCAGTTCAAGAATGCTGGCCAAACTCTTGCTGGCGCGTTGACGTGCGATGCCAAAATTCAAGATGGCGTTGCGAAGATAGCGATCAGCTGCACGGGCACAACGCAGGCCGGTGGCACTGCCGTCCTTACTGGCGTGACCAGTGAGATCCCCGGCGCTTCAGTCGTCGCGCTGAGCGGACAATTCACCGGAACAGTCGATGGCAAGCCGGTCTTCACGACGCAGCGCCTCGGAGGCTGAGCGAGTTCAGTCGTGCGTATCCCGAGAAGTACAGCCCCTCACGCCCTTGATGGAGCCGTACGACGGAACTTCGCCACCGGCTGAGCGCTGCCGGCCCGCAGCTATCCGGAAGTTCCGCCCCTCAAGCCCCTCACGGGCGTGAGCGGCGGAACTTCCGGAGAGAGTGAGCGTGTACGACGAAAGCCACGGCGACTGGACACACCAACGACCGAGTTGACATAACGAACATTATGGGCGTTGTGGATAATGAGGTAGGCGAGTCCGATCGGCGGCTGGGGTCGCAATACCGCCCGCGGAGCGCATCTACGGCATCTACGACATCTACGACATCTACGGCATCTACTGCATCTACGGCATCTACGGCATCTACGGCTATCTGCATGTAGTTATGTCCAGGGACTGCATAGGGCAGGTGCTTGCGTGGACGTGCGTGCGGCATCATATGAGAGCTTGTTCTCGCGCCGACGAGCCTGGTCGGTGTGCGGCGCGCTTCTGGGAGGACTCGCACAGGAGCACCCCGTGCTTGCCGACCCACGTCGATCCCGCAGTTGGCTGCGTTCGTCGGTCCCACTCCTCCGGCCCCACCAGCCTAGTTTCGTCATCCTGACGAAACTGGCCTGGTATCACAGTGGTAGACGGATCAGTCGGCGTCGCCGTTCATTTGGTCGAACGCCTTGAAGTACTTGCGGGCATACGCCAGAAGTTCGCCTTCGGACGGATGATCAAGTGCTTCCATGCCAACAACCCTCTTGGCCAAGGCGGTCTCGTGGCGTTCGACATGCTTGCGAAATGCGAGCTTGGCGGTGCTTGGCCCGGTGATGAGCACTTCGTGAGCGCCGTTCACCGCGCGGACAATCTGCTCAAAGTATTGAGGATCCTCAGCGACACGTCCTGAGCCAATCGTGTTGACCTTGTGATGCAACTTGCGGTCGCCACCTTCGTGGTGCACGTTCACAACGTGCTTGTCGTCGAATGAGAAGTCGATCACCTTCGCGTCCTGATGGTCGAGCCAGATGATTGTGTGCCTGAGAGACATGGCGTGAACTCGCTTTCGTTCCTCGTGATGGGGAACTGAAGGCGCCCCATGCAGTCAGGGTACGACAGGTTTGAACAGGCGGATAGGGCCGAAGGTCATCTGCACAGCTGAGCTACCGGTCGGGCCGCATCGAGCAGCCATGACAGCATTTCGCGGAGTTCGGCCTTGGTAGGTTCCTTTGTCTCTTCGAGGTCACGCTCGGTGTCATCGACTGCGTAGGCCAGCACGTGCGCGGCGTCGCGCAACGCGTCCATCTGCTCTCGGGCCACCACGAGTTCGTTGTCGCCGAGGTGGAGTTCGATCGATCGCTGGCGCGACTCGTAGTCCTGTTGTCGACAACCCTGTCGGCAATAGACCCGTGGTCTGCCTGTTCGCGCTGGCGGCGGAAGTGGGCGCCGGCACCACAGACACCGCTGCTCCCCCAGCGCAGGGGTATTGTGTCGTTTCGTCATCCTGACAAAACTACTCCGTTAGCGGTCGATCAGCTGCGAATTTGCGCTCCACGTGGCCTCGGCCCGATCGAGGCGCTCAGTCGCAGTGTCGCGGAGCAGGTCCGCTGAGGCGGCGACGAGAACATTCAACAGTGCGAGGGTGCCGACGTGGCTGTCGAATGGACCAACACCGCCAGCCGTCAGCACCATCGAGGCGTCAGCGATACCGGCCAACGGCGATAAGGCGCTGTCGGTCAGCGCCAGCAGCCATGCATGCTTGCGCTTGGCCTCACGCGCCGAGTCGATCACCCAGCGGTCGTAACGGCGCAGGTCGATGGCGATGACGATGTCACCCTTTTGCACCTGAGAAAGGCGGCGACTGATCGACACCTCATTGCCCCCGAGGAGCTCCACCCCAGGGCGCAGGGCCCCGAGGTCGCCAACGAATTGTGTGCTGATACCCGTCGACGCATCGCCAGTGAGCACGAGCACGGCGTGGGCCAGGTTGGCAAGATGTGATGTGGCCACGGCAATCGTGCGTTCGTCGACCCCGAGAAGTGTGGTCTGAACGTTTTCGAGCTCGCGCTGCAGGTGACGGCGCACCACTACCCCACCTCGTGCCTCGCGAATTCGCACCGCTGCCGGACGTAACTGATTCGACAATTCGTGCTGCACGGCTGCCTGTAGCGCGGTGAATCCGTCGTAGCCGAGCTTGCCCGCGAGTCGCACGACTGTGGCAGCGCCGACCTTGGCTGACTCGGCCAACTCGGCCACCGTTCCGAAAGCAACGAGTTCTGGGCTGGCCAACACAACTTCTGCAACACGGCGTTCGGCTGTGGTGAGCAGCGCTCCGGTGTCGGTAATGCGACTGGCGACCTCCATGGATTGCATCGTAGCTGTACGCACAGTGCGCGTCCGGTCCCCGTGCCACGGGTACAATCATTTCGAGTCTGGTACACTTTGGAACATGTATTCCGATTTGATCTCCGACGATGAGACTCTTGTTGGCTTGGCGAACCAATCAACGCGTCTACCCGCAACGCTTCGCTCCCGCGTCGAAGCCTTTCGCGATAATGCCGCACCGGCGGGCAGTCTGCTCCTGCGTAGCCTCCCCATAGGTGAGCTGCCGCCCACTCCCCCGGAACCAACGTCGCCCACGAACAAGAACCATGCAACGGAGTTGTTGTTGCTGTCAGTTGCAGCTGTGTTGGGCGAGCCCGTCGGCTACCAGCCCGAGCATGGTGGCGATGTGGTGCAGAACCTGGTGCCCGTTCAGTCATCGTCGGCTCGGCAGACCTCCACGTCGTCTCGCGTCAATCTGATGTTTCATACCGAGGCCGCATTTCATCCCCACCGACCAAAGTACCTTTTGCTGCTCTGTCTGCGCGGTGACCCGGAGGCACGCACCACGGTTGCATCTGTCCACTCTGCACTGCCCCACCTCAGCGAGGATGTCATCAACACCCTCTTTCAACCTCGCTTTCGGTGTGCCATCGACGAGAGCTATCTGCACGGTCGTAACAACTCGTTGGGCGCGCCCATGGCGGTATTGTCGGGCAGTCGTTCGAATCCGGCGATGGTCTTCGATGAGGATCTGATGGTCGGCACCGACGAGCAGGCAGATGCCGCCCTGCGCCTCCTCGGCGCAACGCTCGCTGCGAATCATGACAGCGTCGTACTCGAGGCCGGCGACCTCGTCATCCTCGACAACGACATGGTGGTGCACGGTCGCAGCCCATTTACGCCACGATTCGACGGTACCGACCGTTGGCTGCAGCGTTCGATGGTCGTCACCGACCTCGCTGCGAGTTCGTCCGAGCGCAATGGTCGCATGATCACGACTGTCTTTGGCGACTGACTTCTTCGCCAACGCAAGCGGCCATACTGATGACATGATTTCGATGCCCGCCCCCTCACGCGCGTTTGCAAGCGACAACGCTGCCGGTGTCCATCCTGTTGTCATGGAAGCCCTCCACGAGGCAAACACTGGTCACGCGCTTGCGTACGGTTCGGACCGTTGGACTACGGAGATGAACGAGCGCATGCGCGAGCTGTTCGGCAACGACACGCAGGCTTATCTCGTGTGGGGAGGTACTGGCGCGAATGTGATGGCGCTGGCGAGCATGCTCGGGCCCGCGCAAGCGGTGTTGTGCACCAACTGGTCGCACATCAACGTCGATGAGACCGGGGCACCCGAGCGGATACTCGGAGCCAAGCTCATCGATCTCCCCTGCCCCGATGGAAAGCTGGTGCCAGCACAGATTGAAGAGCAGGCACACGCCCTGGGGGTAATGCATCACGCCCAGCCAGGTGTGATCAGCCTGACGCAGAGCACCGAGCTCGGAACCATCTACAGCCCCGATGAAATCGCAGCACTGTGCGACACGGCTCATCGGCTAGGTATGTCCGTGCACATGGATGGCGCTCGACTCGCGAACGCGGTCGCGGCCACCGGCGGCACCCGTGAAAGCCTGCGTGCGATGACGGTGGATGCCGGCGTCGACGTGCTCAGCTTCGGGGCCACCAAGAACGGGATGATGTACGGCGAGGCCGTTGTCTATCTCAACGATCGATTCAGCGCCGTCGCGCCATTCGTGCGCAAGCAGGTAACACAGCTGCCATCGAAGATGCGCTATGTATCAGCACAGTTCAATGCGTTGCTGCGCGACGACCTGTGGCTTGACCTCGCACGTCACTCGAACGCGATGGCGCTCAGGCTGTATGAGGCAACGCGTTCGCTTTCGGCTGTCGTATACGACGCGGCACCAACGGTAAACAGTGTGTTCCCGCACCTGCCGCCGGCAGCAATCGAGGAGCTTCGCAATTGGTGCTTCTTCTGGGACTGGGACGTCTCGTCTCATCAGGTGCGTTGGATGACGGCGTGGGACACCACACCTGAAGATGTCGATGGCTTCGCCGCTGGCGTTAGCCAGTTGTTAGGCCAGTAACAGTTGTTGGGCCAGCAACAGTTGTTGGGCCAGAAACAGTTGTGGATCAGTAACAGTTGTGGATCAGTAACCCACGGGCACATCGACTCGCGGCAGCGGTGTCAAACGGTCCAAATTTCGAAGAATTTCGGAATATTTATTTCATTGCAGGATGCAATTGACTCGATGATTACTTCTCCGTATGATCGAGCACGTGCCGCCCGGGGGTCGTGCTGGCACGGTTGACCTGAAGCTCGAGGGGGTTCCATGGCTGCAGTCGAGATCATGTTTCATCGCGAGGCCACTGACGATCGGTGGATGCGTGATGCGGCGTGCAAGGGACTGACGAATCTGTTCTTCCCAGCGCCTGCAGAACGACCGCAGGCGCGTGACCGACGTGAGGCCATGGCCAAATCTGTCTGCTCGAGTTGCAGTGTTCAGAGCACGTGTTGTTCATACGCGCGCGAGAACCACGAGTATGGATTTTGGGGAAGCGAGTCCGAGGACGAACGGCATTCGGCCGGCTACCGCCTCATTGCACCCATTGGTGTTCGCGCCCGCGGCGCAGGCTGAACGCTCACCTCCAGTGGGCTTGGCCTCACGGCGTAGTCTGCGGGCGTGGACTACACGCAGATCACTTACTCGGTCGACGGCGCGATTGCGCTGATCACCCTCAATCGTCCGGAACGGTTGAACGCGTGGACGCCGCGCATGGCCGAAGAACAGGCGCACGCGATTGGCGTTGCCAATGCCGATCCAGCTGTTGGTGCGATGGTGTTCACCGGTGCCGGACGCGGGTTCTGCGCCGGTGCCGATATGCAGGCCACGTTCTCGACACGCATCCAGGGAGATGATCCGGGTAACAACACCGCCGATGGCGTCGGTGGCATGCCCTCGGGACTCGACTGGGTTGCGCTGGTGCGTCAATCGAAACCAATTGTGGCTGCGGTGAACGGCGCGGCAATTGGCATTGGTGTCACCATGATCCTCCCAGCAGATCGCATCGTTGCATCGTCAGCAGCGAAGTTCGGCATGGGTTTTATCAAGATGGGTTTGGTGCCCGAACTCGCCAGCACGCGGCTGCTCGCAGCACGCGTCGGCTTCGGACAGGCCAGTGACTTGTTCCTCTCTGGACGCGTGATCTCGGCAACCGAGGCGGCGCGCATTGGTTTAGCTGACGAGCTCGTCGAGCCAGACGTACTGCTCGAGACGGCGTTGCAGACTGCTCGCTCCTACGCGCAGAACCCCGACCCACAACTGCGTATGACCAAGGAGCTGCTCACGCAGAATCTCGTTGAGTCGGACTTCACGTTGATCCAGCGCAGAGAGCAGCAACTGCTCGGCGAGTGTTGGAAGTCGCCCGAACATGCAGAAGCCGTGCAAGCATTTCTCGCGAAGCGTCCGCCCGAGTTCCGGCCGACACCTCCGTTACCAACGCCGACGGCCCAAACATGAGCGGCCCAAACACCGACGGCCCAAACATGCGTGGCGCGCCCAACCTGAACGGCCAAACATGAGTGGCGCGGTCTTCGATGTTTGTGTGGTCGGGAGCGCGAACCTTGATTTGGTCGCGACCACCGATCGGCTGCCCGGTCCGGGCGAAACCGTTATGGGTTTCACCTACGCGGAGCACGCAGGCGGCAAAGGGCTCAATCAGGCCATCGCCGCCGCGCGGGCGGGGGCGCGCACGGCGTTCGTCGGCGCGGTCGGCGGTGACGACGCGGCGCGCCAGCTCATCTCGGTGATCGATGCGGAGTCGATCGACCGGTCGGCACTGATGACGATTGCGTCTGCGCCCACCGGCCGAGCCCTGATCGGCGTGTCATCAACCGCGGAGAATTCGATCATCGTTGTGCCGGGAGCCAATAGTCGCCTCGCAGCTGACTCCGTTGCCCCGACTGCGGCATTGGCTCGCGTCGTCCTCGTGCAGCTGGAGGTGCCGCTCGCTGTTGTGCACGCAGCACTTCGGGCCGCACGGGCCGCGGGGGCGATCACCATCCTCAATCCGGCGCCGGCACCACCCGTAACGCTGACGAGCGAGATCCTTGCGTTGTGCGATGTCGTGATCCCGAATGAGCATGAGGTGGAGTTGCTCGGCGGTCGTCAGCGACTGCTCGATCTCGGGGCACGAGCAGTCATTGTCACCCTCGGCGCTCGTGGGTCCAAGTTGTGTTTGCGCGACTCCCCCGAGGTGATCGTGGCGGCCTTCGAGGTAGACGCAATCGACACAACCGCGGCTGGCGATGCATTCTGCGGATCGTTCGCTGCGGCCATGGCTCGGGGCGACTCGATTGCGAACGCCGTACGGTTCGCGTCGGCAGCAGGGGCGCTCGCGACGACACTTCATGGTGCAGTGCCGTCGCTACCAACGCTCAACGACATCGAAGCGTTACTTACTCGCGCAGGGTAATGGCCGTCCATCCTTCGTGGTCGGAGCGGTTCACGACTCGTAGCGGTCGCAGCGCCTCAAGGACGTGATCGTGCCGCTCGGCGAGGATGCCGCTGATCACAAGTGCGCCATTGGATGCGAGGACGCGCCTGAGGTCGTCGGAAAGGTCGATCAGTGCGGGCGCGAGGATGTTGGCAAGCACGATGTCAAATGTGCCCGACACTTCGTGAAGCGGTGTCGTCGACACGTGGATTCGATCTGCGACACCGTTGCGCCGTGCGTTGTCGATCGTGGTGGGCACCGCGGCTGGTGAGATATCGATCGCCACGGCGTGTCGAGCACCACGCAGGCATGCGGCAATGGCCAGTACGCCGCTACCGCAACCGACATCGAGCACGTCCTTTCCGACGGCGACCAGTTCGAGCAACGCGCGCAACGACAGCACCGTGGTGGGATGATCGCCCATCCCGAAGGTGGCGCCGGGTTCGATGCTGATCGCGATCGCGTCGTTGTCGAGGTTGCTGGGGGCTTCTGCCCACGCGGGGTAGACGACGAGGTCCTCCGCGATCCATGTGGCGATGGCGTGATCGCGCCAGGTTTCACTGATCGTCTCGTCCACGTTCTCGAATCGCCACGACCAGTTGTGCGTGAGGGTGCTCATCGCCGCCGTCACTGCAGCTTGGTCATTACCCAACGAGGTCCAAAGTTCGACCGACCGTGGCGTTGTGCCGGACCGTTCCTCGACGGCGACAACGCCGATGCCCCAGAGTTCATCAGACGCGATCTCGACATCAGTGATGTCAACCGTGAGCACGAGGGCAAGCATCCGCCGCTCAGTCGATTCGGCGCAGCGAGTTGCGGAACCTGCGACCACGCAGCACATAGCTCTGTACCGCTTCGTCGATATTTTCGAGCTTCGCCTTGCCCTCTTTGATGACAGCCGGAACGCCAGCGGCCAACGCTCCCGACGGCACGATGGTGCCGTTCAGTAACACCGAGTTGGCGGCGACGATCGAACCGGTACGCACCACGACCTGATGCATGACGATGGCGCCATTGCCGACGAGGCTGCGATTTTCGATCGTGCAACCCTCGAGATGAACGATGTGCCCGATCACACAATCGTCGCCGACGCGTGTTGGCCACAACGATGTTGTGTGCAACACGCTGCAGTCTTGAATCGAGCTACGTGCACCGATGAAGATCTCGCCATCGTCGCCGCGCAGTACCGCACACGGCCACACGCTGGCCTCGGCGCCGATGTGTACGGAGCCAATGATGACTGCATCGGGGTGGATGAATGCGTCGGGATGGATTTCGGGTAACTGGTCGCCCAGCGCATAGATCGGCACATCGACACCGTAGCGAGGCGTGACCACCCGTCAAGAGCTGGCTTGTGGAAACACTCGGCAGGTAGAGAGAGTGATGCTTCACCGGATAGCGTGCTGGGCATATGTCCCGCAGGATTGAGATCGAACTAACAAGCACGCGCCCCGACGGCACCTGGACTTGGCGCGCGGCCGGTGCCAAAGCTCCAAAGGGTGTGCTCGAATCGGCGGTCCTGCCCGGCGCCTCCAAGGTCGGAGACATTCTTCGTGCCGAGGTCGAGGTCGAGCTTGATGGCTCACGCGTTCTGAGCACCACTTCGATCAAGGGCAAGGCCGACAAGAGCGGCCTGCTCGAAATTCTGCCGAGCTCGCAGCAGTTCGAACCCGTCACGCAGCAACTTTCCAAGCATGGTGGCAACGATCGTGGCGATCGTGGCGACCGGCGCGATCGCCCCCCTCGCCGTCTCGATGGAGATCGCCCCCCTCGCACCGACGCCGATCGTCGCCCACGTCGTGAAGGTGCACCAGACGGCGCTGGGGCCGATCGCCGACCTCGTCGCGACGACAATCGGCCACCTCGTACGGGTGCAGACGGCGGTTGGGGCGAGCGTCGTCCTCGCCCCAACTTCACTCCCCCGCCTGAGCTGGCGCAGCGTCCAAAGCCCAAGCGTCTCAAGCCGGGGCGTGCCTATCGGTCAGCCGTACTCGCCGATCTCCCCGAGGCACAGCGACCCGTTGCCGAGCGCGCTTTGCAGGGTGGTATCCCTGCGGTTCGCCAAGCGGTGCAAGAACAAAATGCTCGGCTTAAGGCCGAGGGCAAAGAAGAGATCCCAGCCGCTGGTCTCATCCAGATGGCCGAGCAGCTGCTCCCGAAGCTGCGCGTTGCCGAGTGGCTCGACCGCGCTGTTGCCGCCAAAGCCGATCTTGCTGAATTGGCCTTGCCGGATCTGCGTTCAGTTGTCGCGGCCTCCGAAGATCCGGTGGTCGTTCGCGATGAATCCACGCGTGCTCTCGCCGCCGAATTGAAGTTGGCCCTCACCACCAAGCAAGAGAGCGAGCTGCTTCTCTGGCTCGACGACATCACTGCAGCGATCGGCGTCGGCCGCGTCGTTCGCGCCCTCAAGTTGTCGTCGTTGCCGCCGAAGGCCGGCGTCCGCTTTCCCGCCGAACTCGCCACCAGTCTTGCCGATGCCGCGATGGCATCATTGACTGCCGACGCCATGCCCGATCGGTGGGTTGCAGTGCTCGAGGCGGCAGCTTTTGCGCCCGTCCGGGCGTTGATTAAGCCAACGTCTGCTCCCACACAGATCAGCGACGAACTGTCGTCGACCATCAAGAGACTCGCACCTGCGCTGCCACAAATCGCGGCGTTGTTCGGCATCGAGGTGACCGGCGGTTCGTCGATGCCTAAGCCCTTGCGCCCTACCCGTCCGGGTCCACCGGCGCGCAAGCCTGCGTCAGCGTCAGCCGTTCCCTCATCGCGTCCGAAGCCGGCACCTGCAACAATCGCGCCGATTCCCGCCGTACCGGCTCTCGACGCTCCGGTTCCCGACGTACTCGTTGCCGATGTTGTTGCAGCGGAAACTACCTCAACGGACTCAGTTGCCGAGGCAGTTGTCGCTGAGCCAGAGGTTGTCGCTGAGCCCGCCGTAGCTGAGCCAGAGGTTGTCGCTGAACCCGCCGTAGCTAAGCCAGAGGTTGTGGCTGAGCCCGCCGTCGCTGAGCCCGTGATCGCCGCCTCAGAGCCAGATGTCGCTCCGGCAGAACGACCTGCGGAACTCGCGTAGCCAACTCGTCAGTTCGTCGTGTAGCGGTCACCGCCTCTACCATCGGGCACCATGTCCGACATCGTCCAGTACGAAACGCAAGGCCGCATCGCGGTCATCACTCTGAACCGCCCAGAAGCCCGCAATGCCGTCAATGGCGATGTTGCCGCGGGCCTCGAAGCAGCCATCGATCAACTGGAAGCCGACCCCTCAGTGTGGGTTGGAGTGCTGCGTGCCAATACCGAGGGTCAAGACAAGCCGGTGTTTTGCGCCGGAGCGGACCTGAAGGCGATCAACTCGGGGCAAGCCGGTGGGCTCAACACCAAGCGTGGCGGATTCGCCGGCTTCGTCTACCGTGAACGCGTCAAGCCGATCGTCGTGGCGGTTGATGGCCTCGCCACCGCTGGAGGCTGCGAGATCGTTCTGGCGGCGGATCTCGTCGTAGCCAGTACGCGGGCCTCGTTTGGGTTGGCTGAGGCCAAGCGCAACCTCATTGCCGGTGCTGGCGGATTGTTTCGCCTACCTCGTGCGATTGGTCAGGCGGCCGCGATGGAAGCAATCCTTACCGGCGAGCCGTTCACGGCACAGCGCGCCTACGACCTCGGTTTGGTGTCGCGGCTCACCGAACCGGGCCAGGCGTTCGAGGAAGCGATGCGCCTTGCCACGCAGATCACCGCTGCGGCACCGCTGGCCGTGTACGCCAGCCGAAAGGTTGTGCTTGCCTCCGCCTACGAAGACGACGAGACGCTGAAGAACCTCACCAACAGCGAGTTCGCCAAGGTGATGCAATCAGAGGACGTGAAAGAGGGCCTCACCGCATTCATCGAGAAGCGGCTTCCGAACTGGCAGGGCAAGTAACAGCACCTCGTGTCGTCAGCTCTCGCGAGGCGACAAGGCTTTGTACACCGTGAGTTTGCGTGCCGTGAGGCCGGCGCGTTCGTACATGTTTTTCGTCTCACGGTCTCCGGGTAGCGCTACTGCTTCGATGCCGGTGAGACCAGACTCGCGAACAACCGAGATTGTTGCGTCGAGCATTGCGTCACCCAGCCCGAGCTCACGCGCGGGAGCCTCGACAAAGGAATGCGTGATGATGCCGCGATCCTTGGAGGGCACCAGGTGCATCACCATGTAACTGCTGACCATATCATCAAGCGTGCCGACCACCACGAGACGGCTGTCGTCGTTGAGGACACTCGCCCAATCGGTGACCTCCGCGCATTCTTGCAGCCGTAGAGCTCCGCCTCGCACCGGCTCAAGACCGGCGCGGGCAAGTGCCTGCAAACGAGCGAGGTCGGCAATGTCGTTCGGTGTTGCCAGACGAACGACGGGATCCACGGCTCAACGAGCCTGGAGTTGAGCGATCTTGCCCAAAATCGTTCGTCGGGTACGGTTATCCTCTTCGTACTGGCGGATGGTCTCGAGTTCGATTCCGTCGAGCGAACCAAGTCGCTGCACTACTTGCGAGGCTGCCAAGCTGTCGTAGCCCTCGATGGGAAGATCGACGTCGTTCGTCGTGCGCGCCGAAGTTGGTACTTCGCTGGGAGTGATGGCGTGCACTTCTACTGACTGTGCGATCACGGTTTGGACGTCGCGTGATTCCTCGGCGCTACGCATGCGGCGCTTGAACTCATTGGTGCCTTGTCGTACAGCCATCTTGCCAATGAACTTGGCCAGCGTGAGCTGATTCTCCACGCGAGTCTTGCCTGTCGCGATGAGTTCGGGTAGCTCGCGCTGGGCCAGCGTGAAAAGTCCGACAGGCGCGTACAGCGCTACGTCGATGACACGGCCAAGCGGAGCTCTGCCGGAACCCATGTGACGCCTACTTCTTCTTCTTGGTCATCATCGGGCAATCATCGTCGCCGATGGGACACGTAGGTGCTCCCCTGCGGATGAGCAAGAAGCAACTGGGGCAGAGACGCTCATCAGAACGCTTTGGTTGGAGTCGGTCAGCGGCCTCAGAGCGATCTTCGGGCTCTTCGTCGTCGTCGTCACCTTCGTCGGTGGCTACGAGGCGATCTTTGAGAATGGTGTCAAGGTCTGCTTCAACATCGTCGGGCGCCAACATGTCGTCGTCATCGTCGTCGTCGCTGCTGACCGCACGGCGAACTGGCCCATCGGTGTCGTCGTCGGCCTCTTCGTCGGCATCGGCGGTATCGACAAATTCGTCATCGATCGTGGCGAACTCGTCGTCGGCCTCGAGCTCTTCTTCGTTGAGCTCGTCGGGGTCAAGCTCTGGGTCGGCCTCTTCGGCCTCTTCGGCCTCTTCGGCGTCTGGGTCGAGGATCTCGTCTTCTGGGTCGATCGTGTCGTCATCGTCTGCCATATTGTCTCCTCATCGAAACCCCCGCGCGGGCGGCGAGCATACGTGCGTTCTTGGTCTGACATGCCCGCGAGCCTTAGTGACAACCGTCACATCGCACGCACATGAGCGGTCGCGATCGTCATCTGGCTCAGGTCTGTTGACGACGCCGTTCGGCCCGTCGCTCGGATTCGAGCCGCTCGAGTTCGGGAACCTCTTCGGTCATGTGCGACATCGCTTGAGCGATCGCATGGTGGCCGGCCTTTTCTGCGATGAGCCGGTGCATTTCAAGCGCGACTCGTCGATAGGCGGGGTGGCCCTGCGGCGATGACCGCAACTCGAGCATGTGCATGGCCTCGCGTGCATTGAACTGCATCGAGTAGCGAATTCGATAGGCCATGGAGACGGCGTAGCTTGCCTGATGCGGGAAGTCATGACGTAACGCGTCGTAGAGCGCAGCCGAGCGCGACATCGCATCGTCGAACACGTCGGCCATACCTGCACTGTCGACAAGGTCGGGCCGCACGTAGCCGTGATTTGGCGTGAGAGGCTGCCAATCGATCGTGAGCATGCGATGCCGCTGCAGATCTCGAAAGGCCCCGTAGTCGCTCACCACGTCGAAGCGGTAATCGATGCGTTCGAACGCGCGACCGGGACGATGTCGCCGATTCTCGCGTTCGCCAACGTAGGCGCGTACCAACGCAATGCGTTCGTCGGTGCCCAATGTCTTGACGCGTTGCAGGATCTGCGACTCCGGAAGGTTGGTATGCGGATAGCAGATTGCGGCCAGCAGTTTGTCTTCTGCCTCCGGGTCCCAGTCGAGCAACTCAACAGACGCCGCCGGCTCTACGGGCGTGCCACCAAAGATGCCATCGACGAGCTCGGCGGTGCGGTCGCGTGTGCTCGCCATGTAGTTGCTCCAGCGGCCGCCACGTTCGGGTAGATCGACTCGGCGGAGGAAGCTGGGAATGACCTTGCGGAGTTCATGCAACATGAGGTCTGCATAGTGCTGAGCTTCGGGCAACGGGTGCGAGCGCATCCGCAGCAGCAGCATTTCGAACGCTTGACCGGTTCCGTAAATACCAACGTTGCTCAACGACGCCGCGGGCAAGACGCCGCGCACAGAGTCGAGCCCCTTCGCGCGGGTGGCCTGGCGATAGATGAAATCGCTGTCGTCGGGGCCGCGTGGCACCGTGGCGCGCACATGCTCGGTCACCTTGTTGATGAGCAAGCTGTACGAATCGAACATGCGGTCCATGTCGCCGACATAGCGAGTGCCAAATGCGCTGTTGAGCACAGCGGGATCTCGGTAGAACCGATAGCGGCCACCGAGGCGGCTGTCGTAGGCGATGTAGCGAGTGCTCTGTTCGAGATAGCTCATCAACCGACCCCACTCAAGGACCTTGGTGAGGATGTTCGATGCTTGCTCGCATGCAAGATGTACGCCGCCGAGTTGCGCGACTGAATCGTCTCCATATTCGAAGAAGACCTTCTCGTACAACTCTTCGGCTCGTTCGAGCCCAACCGTTGCGTCGACGGTCTGATCGCCGCTGATGTCGAGATCGCCGACAAACTCATCGAGGAACAATCGGCGAAGGCTCTTTGGGCTGCGGCTATAGCGCGCGAACAGGGCACCCTTGACGACTTCTGGAAGGTTGACGAGCGCGAAGACAGGCCCGTCGAGATTGGAAAAATAGCGACGCAGGACGTCGCCTTCTTCTTGAGAGAATTCTTCGGGGACGTAGACCGTCACAAACCACAATGCTACGGGTGACGGGGCCCACTCGACGGTATTGCGCGTTGGTCGTGAGCTGGGGTTAGAGAACTTCGACGCCGGTGGGCCGTTGAGAGAAGCTTGCCTTCACGGCGTCCATCAGGTTCGGCTCGCACCAGAGGTCGACAACCGTCATCGCCATCGCCTTCGCGCCATCGATCACGGCGCGGTCACCATCGTCGCTCGCCGCCCACAGCGCGAAGTCGACCGTATGAATTGCAACGCCGCTCGGAGCCACCTGGATCATGGGGTGGATCGACGGCACGAGGTAACTGATGTTGCCCATATCGGTTGAGCCAACGACGCTTCGACCAAGTGCACGAGGATCACCGACAGTTCGGCCGACGCGCAACGCGTTGGCAACGTAGGACTGCACCATCGGCGCGTTGTCGATCATGTCCGCGTACGTGTGATTCTGCCACTCGGTGGACATCGTGCATCCGCACGCCGACGCAGCGCCGTCGAAACAGGCGAGCACCCGCTCCTTGAGCGGTTGCAGCGTTGCAATCGACTGCGATCGCACGATCCAGTTCATTGCAGCCTCGGCGGGAACTATGTTGGCCTTCGCGCCACCGTTGGTAAAGATGCCGTGCACGCGTTCGGACTGACCAATGTGCTGGCGCATTGCCGCGACATTCATGTAGCCAAGGACTGCTGCGTCGAGTGCATTGCGACCTTCTTGAGGTGCTGCCGCTGCGTGAGCTGCCTTGCCGTGAAAGTGAACATCGACCGACTGCAGCGCGATGGCATCCATGCAAATCAGATCGGCATCTGCCGGGTGCACCATCATCGCCGCGTCGAGTCCTTGGAACGCGCCATTGCGCGCCATCGCGATCTTGCCGCCGCCACCTTCTTCAGCAGGTGTGCCCATGATCCGAAGGCGCCCACCGGCGCGCTCGGCAATGGCGGCCGCGGCGAGTCCCGCGCCGAGACCGGCGGTCGCGATGATGTTGTGGCCACAGGCGTGGCCGATGCCGGGTAGCGCGTCGTACTCGCACAACACCGCAACGTCGTATCCCTGCGTTCCGCTGCGAGCCTCGAAGCCGGTGGCGACGTTATAGGCGTGGCGTTGTGGGGAAAGCCCCGAATCTTCGAGAATGTCGGTGAGGAGATCGTGTGCGTAGTGCTCTTCGAAATTCAGCTCGGGGTGAGCGTGAATGTCGCGGCTCGCCCTGAGGAGCCGTGGAGCCAGTCGATCGACCTCAGCACACACGGCGTCCTTGAGGTCGGTGATGTTTTCGTGCATGTCATGCCTCCGTTGGGTGTTGCAACACGATCTTGCCGAGCTGCTGGCCGGCATTGAGCCGTTCGAGGGCGGTGCGATAGTCGTGAAGTGCGAACGTCGTGTCGATCGTTACCGGCAAGCCTGCCCCGACGAGCTTGGTGACCTCGCCGAATTCTTCATAGCTGCCCATTGTGGATCCGATGATTTCGTGTTGCTTGAAGAACAGCCGTGGCAGGCTCAGCTCGGCCTTTGGGCCGCTCGTGCTGCCGCACACGACGAGACGACCACCCGGCTTGAGCGCACGAATGGATTGGCTCCACGTGGCCGGGCCAACGCTTTCGATGACGACATCGGCCTGAACGGGCCACGCGTCCGCAGTCGAGTCGTACGCGGCGCGGGCGCCCATACCAAGCGCCTCAACGCGCTTGTTCTCGCTGCGGCTGGTCACCGCAACCTCGGCACCCATGTGGCGAGCCAACGCAAGGGCAGCGCACGACACGCCAGAGCCAATGCCGACCACGAGTACGGTCTCGCCGGCTTGCAACCGGGCGCGTTTGAGCATGCGATAGGCGGTGAGATAGGCGAGCGGGTAGGCCGCGCATTCGGCCCACGACCGGCCTGGCGGGCGATGAACGACGTTGCGTGCAGGCGCTTGTGCGAACGTGGCGTGTCCGCCCCAGCAGTGCTCCCCATAGATCATGAAGCCCGGTCCCATTGGACTGTTGTTGCCCCAGGCAATGATCTCGTCAACCGGCGAGACGCCTGGGTTGATGACCACTTCGTCGCCAACGGCGACGTTCGTGACATTCGAGCCCGTGGCGGTCACGACTCCCGCAACATCGCACCCTGGTACGTGAGGCAACGGCGGCCGTGGCGCGCCACGCGTGACCCACAGGTCCATGTGGTTCAGCGCGCTGGCGACGACACGCAGTCGTACTTCATCGGGTGCAAGTTCGTCGAGCTCGATCTCGCCCCATCGATAATCGCCTGGCGACTCATCGAGAATCCACGCATCCATGCCACGACCGTAGTCGAGGCGTTCCTACACGCAGACCACGAACGCATCTGGTTCGACATCGAGTTGCAAATGCCGACCACTCCCCCATCGCTCGCCGTCGAGCCACAACGCAGTACTGCGGGTGAGGTCGATGGTCATCGACGCGCGCGGATCAATAGTGATCAGCGGATGAGGCACGTGAGTGCCCAATCGGATTCGCGACCGCGCCATCCAACGCTGTTGAAGACCCATCTCGGCCGACACGTTGACAACGTCGACCAAGCCGTCATTCGGGTGAGCGCGTGGAGCAACATCCCAGCTCGAGATGAATTGCGCGTTCATTGCAGCGACGATACGACCCCGCCACCACGATCGACGCGCCACGAGGTGAGCAACGAACCAGCCTTCGCGCGAGTCGTCGACTCGAACGCGCACAACATCAATGGGCAGATGCGGAACGAGGTCACCGGAACGAAGTCGCGTAGCATCGGCCGTGCCTCCGATAGTGCGCATCAGATCGCCGCCAAGCAGCGCGATCACGGGGAGCATCGTGTTCGAGACACGCGCTGCCTGCACCGCGGCGCGAAGCTCGCTGTTGGACGACACGGTCGTCAGGTCGCTCGGCGGCACAGCCATCGAACCCCACTGTTGACCCTTGCGAATGGTCATGTCTTGGTTGGTTCAGAGTCGCTCGTCGGCAGCGGAGCGTCGACGAGGTTATTGTCGACCTCTACAGCACTCGACGACGCTACGACGCCACGAAAGAGTGCTTCGGCGGCCTGTTCGGCGCACTGACGGGTGGCCCGCACCGGTGCCACAATCGCCAACTGGCGAAGTAGATCGATGAGTTGCTTGATGGTTCGCACGAAGTCGCCACCAGAAAGTTCCTCGGCCTCGACGACCTCGGCGAAACCTTCACCAGCGGCCCAGGCAAACGCGATGGCAAGAAAGGTCGGGTCGGGTGCGCGGTGCACGATCAGGCCGTCTTCTTCTTCGATCTCGCGCAGATCGGCACTGAGCGACGCTATCTGCAGCCATCGCTTGCGTACTGCGCCGTTGGGAAACCAGGCAAGGGGCGGCTCCTCGGATGAGCGGTGCTCGTACACGAATACCGACACCAGACCGGCGAGAGTGGCCGGATCGAGGTCATCGAGCAGACCCTGACGCACCGATTCGACGATCAGCAGATCGCACTCGTGAAAGGTACGCGCCAGCATCTGACCTGCGTCGGTCAGGGCCCAACCGTCGACATAACCCCAGGCAGCAAGTATTCCGAGGACACGATCGAAATCGCGAGCGATCGACTGACTTCGCCCTTTGACACGCGTGCGAATCTCTTCGACCTCGCGGGCGATGCGTTCGGCTTGCGCTGCGGCCTTCAACCGGCGCTTGAGATCGGGATCATCCTCGACAGGGTGATATCCGTCGAGCGACGCAACCGGCATGCGTCGTCGAGTCGGTTGTGCCGTCAGCTTTGCCTTGGTCAATCGGCTCGCCACCTCGCGCTGGTAATCGTTGCGATGCGGGGCGAAATCTGCGGGCATATCGATTCGTCCGAGCGCTGTGGGTTGATCGTCGAAGTCGCTGCCTGAGAGCATCAACAGATCGTGTCGTGTGGTGACAACCGTGACCCGCGTGCCGCCCTTGCGATTTGCCGTTGAAATGACTGCAGCTCGACCGGCGTATTTTCCTTTGCGGATGTAGATCACATCTCCCGGGCGCAACCGCATGATCGCGATGTCGATCGGATCATCGCGAACTGCGGTGTGCGGCGGTGGTTTGTCGGCCTCGCGCAAGCGCGCCCGATAGTCGTCGATGTCGCCGAACGGGCTCGCCGCCTGTTCAGTGAGAGCAACGAGCTGCGCCTGTCGGCGGGCGAGGCGCGTCTCGAGCCGAACCACGTCGCCATCGGCCTGAAATTGGGCGAACGACAGGTTCAACAGATGATGCGCTTGCTCGCTCGAGTACGCGCGCACCAGGTTCGCGGCCATGTTGTAGGTGGGACGAAACGCCGAGTTCAGATGGAACCAGCGGCTCGCCGCAAGGTTGGCCACCTGATCGAACGATGTGAACGGGTTCCAGAGGACGATTGCTTGACCCAACTCGTCAATACCGCGTCGACCAGCTCGCCCCGTGAGTTGGGTGTATTCGCCGGGCGTGAGCATCGCGTGATGCTCGCCGGTGAACTTCGTGAGCTTGTCGATGACCACAGAACGGGCGGGCATGTTGATGCCGACGGCCAGCGTCTCGGTGGCGAAAACGATCTTCACGAGACCTGCGCTAAAGCAGGCCTCCACGACTTCTTTGAAGGGCGGAACCATACCGGCGTGATGGGCGGCGATGCCTGCTTCGAGCTGAGCCAGGAATTGTCCGTAACCAAGCACGGCGAGATCTTCGGTGTCGATGGTGTTCAACCGGGTCTCCACGATTTCGCGAATTTGGTCGCGCTCATCGCCGGTGGTGAGTCGAACTCCTGCTGCTAGGCAGCTCTTAGCAGCCTCATCACATTGGTTGCGGCTGAAGATGAAATAGATCGCTGGCAGCATTCGCTCGTCTTCGAGCCGCTCGACAACTTCGAGTCGCGACGGTGCGTAGAGTCGCCGCGTGCCATGACCACTTCGTCGGCCGCGTCCACCCTTCCACTGTTGCGATCCCTCTTCGGTGAGCCGCATCGCGACTGCGTTTGGTCGATCGTTGACGAGCGTAGGCAGCAGATGGATCTTCTCGCTGCTGCGATCGCCCACCATGAACAAGTTGTCGAGTTGCACAGGTCGCGTGTCCTCGACAACCGCTGTCGTTGCGCCGCGCACCGTGCTGATCCACTCCGTGAGTTCCGTCGCGTTGCTCACCGTGGCCGACAGGCACACGAGCTGCACTGACGCGGGTAGATGGATGATGACTTCCTCCCAGACAGGACCCCGGTAGGTGTCCTGCAGGAAGTGGACTTCGTCGAGCACGACAACGGCAAGCTCGTTGAGTGCCGCGGATCGACCATAAATCATGTTGCGCAGCACCTCAGTGGTCATCACCACAATGGGCGCGTCACCGTTGATCGCGTTGTCGCCGGTGAGTAGGCCGACGCGGTCGGCACCATATATCGCAGCGAGGTCGTGGAACTTTTGATTCGACAGGGCCTTGATCGGGGCGGTGTAGAAAGCCTTGCGACCGGCACGCATCGCGATTTCGATGCCGTATTCGGCCACGACCGTCTTACCCGATCCGGTGGGCGCGGCAACGAGTACGGACTGTCCGTCGTCGAGCGCGTCCATCGCCTGAAGCTGGAAGCGGTCGAGCGGAAACGTGTAGTGGGCGATCAAATCTGCCCGGTCGGCGCGCACGGTTACCAGTGTGGCGCGTGCAATGGTTGTTTAGGCGGACGCCGTAGCCGTTGTGGTGGCGTCGTCGTTGTCGTCGTCGCTGTCATCGGCATCGCCACGCGCCTGTTTGCGACGTTGGATGACGAGACCGATCACTATCGAACACAGGTAGAACACGCTCATCGGTACAGCCAGTGCGAGCATGGAGATGGGATCGCCCGACGGTGTGATCACAGCTGCAATCACAAAGATCGCCATGATCGCGTAGCGCCAGCCTTTTGCCAGCGCCTGAGGCGTGAGCACGCCGACCAGCTGCAAAAAGACAAGCAGCACCGGAAACTCAAAACCGATCCCAAACGCAAACACCATCAGCCCTACAAGGCTGATGTACTTACTGACCTGAAAGACCTGACCGACCCCGGCGCCCGACCACGAGATCAGAAACTCGAGCGCTTTGTCGAGCGTCCAATACGCGATGTAACCGCCGAGCGCGAACAGCGCAATGGTGGAAATGATGAACGGGATCGCGTACTTCTTTTCCTTCGCATGCAGGCCAGGCACGATGAACCGCCAGATCTGCCACAGCACGACTGGGAACGCAATGATGAGCCCGCCATACAACGACACGGAAATACGCGTGGAGAATCCATCGAGCGGCCCGAGTCCGTACAACTTGCCGTCGCAACCAAGGCTCGGGCGACGAAGACACAGGCTGTGATACGGCTTGAGCAGAAAACGCAGCACCGGATCGTAGAACGCAAGCATGATCACGACGCCGAGGGTGACGGCGAGCATGGAGCGCACAATGCGAACGCGAAGTTCGGCAAGGTGATCGCGAAGGGTCATACGATCTTCTGGACCCCTCAGCACGGGTCGTTCAGCACTCTTGAAGGGCAGCCTCATTCGATGATCGCCTGATGTATGTCGGCCTCAACAGTGTCGGCCTCAACAGTGTCGGCGGTCGTCTCGAGCGCAAATTCGATCGACGCGTGTGAAGGAGTGTGATCCACGATTTCAGGGACCACCGGAGATGCTGGCGGGTCGCTGTTGACCGGGGCAATCAGGCTGGGATCGAACATCGCGGAACTCTTGACAAGATTGGCAGTTTCGCGGAACTCGCGCATCGGTTCGTCGAGAACGCTACGCATCTCGTCCTGAAAGCCGCTCGTCATCTTCTTGAAGTCGTTGTATACCTTGCCGGCCTTACGCATCGCCTCTGGCAGCTTGTCGGGTCCGAGTACGACAAGAGCGATCAGCACCAAGAAGATCAGCTCACTGCCGGACAGGTTGAACACGTCGCCGAGTCTAGGGTCAGATTGGTCGCCAGTGAGGGCGGTGCCGAGCGGAAACTGCCCGAACGAACAGGCGAACCTGACGCCTGCAACAATGATGAGAATGCAACAACGGCTACCCTCGCTGCTCGATCATCCGATCGCCTTTGCTCATCGAGGTGGACGCGCACATGCACCGGAGAACACGATCGATGCCTTCAGACTTGGGTTGAAGCTCGGGGCAACGGGCATCGAGAGCGACGTGTGGGTGACCTCAGATGGTGTGCCCGTGCTCGAGCACGACGGCTTCATCCGCCATCGCTTCCGAAGGCGACCGATCAGCGAGATGCGACGCGCGCAGCTACCGTCGTTCATCCCAACGTTGGCCGAACTCTTCGAGGATTGCGGCTCCACGTATCACCTCTCGCTCGATCTCAAGGGCGACAACACCGGCATCACAGTACTGAACGTTGTACGCGAGGTAGCACCCGACCTGCTCCCCCGGCTGTGGCTGTGTCATCCGGTTTGGCAAAAGTTGCTGCCTCTGCGTGCTCATCTCAATGGTGCGAACCTCGTTGATTCCACGCGGCTTCTACGAATGAAAGAGGGTCCCGAGCGCCGGGCAGCGACGCTATCGAACGAGGGCATTCATGCGGTGAACATGCATCACTCAGATTGGAACGGTGGTCTGGTCTCGCTGATGCACCGCTTCAACCTCTGCGCGATTGCATGGGATCTGCAGTACGACTACGTGCTTCGGCCGATCTTGCGTATGGGCATTGATGGCGTGCACAGCGACTGGGTCGACCGAATGATCGACGCCTATCGAGCTGAGCTCGGCACGCCACTGTTGTAGATGATGAACTGGCTAGAGCCAGGCCCAATCAGCCTTCGGCCAGATCACTACGAACGCGCGACCAACAATTTGGGAGTAGTCGACTTGGCCGAGTGGCCCTCTGCTGTCGCCAGAGCCGGGCCGGTTATCGCCCATGACATACACGTGATGTGGGGTCACCGTTGTCTTGACGACGTCGCCACCACAGTTGTTTGGAGTGACCACTGCTGGGTCGAGATATGGCTCGATCAGTACCTTGCCGTCAACGAGCACAACGCAGTTGGTGATTTCGATGGTCTCGCCCGGTAAAGCAATGACACGCTTGATGAGATCGCGTTGTGTGAGCCCTTGTGCTTCCTCGAGTACGACAATGTCGCCGCGACGAGGGTCGTGCAGGTCGTACGACAACTTGTTGACGAGCACGCGGTCGAAGTCGTGCAGGGTGTAATCCATCGAATGGCCCGACACATAGAACTGCTGCACCACGAACACCTTCATCAGCACGGCAGCGCCAATCGCAATGATGATGACAATCAGCCACTCACGAAGAGCTTTGCCGAAATGGTTCGTTCTGCTCTGGGCCGCGGTCGGCTGCTGGGTCGCCTCGTTATCGAGATACAGGGGATCACCAAAGTTCATGTCGGGTGTCTCATCGGCGTTCGTCAAGGACTCATCGGTGGTCATTGAGCGACCACGGTATCGCCTATGCGCCGCGGAGTCGTGGCAGCCATACCGAGTTGCCCGGCCGAAGACTTGTGGTCAGCGGATGGCCGTGAGCAGTTCAGAGTGAGGCGATCAGCTTCTCGACACGTTCGTCGCGGCTCTTGAATGGGTCTTTGCAGAGCACCGTTCGTTGGGCCTGGTCGTTCAGTTTGAGGTGCACCCAATCGACTGTGTAGTCGCGCTTGCGTTCCTTGGCGCGCTTGATGAACTCGCCGCGTAGACGGGCACGAGTGGTCTGCGGTGGCACATCGACCGCGGTGTTGATGTCATCATCGGTGCACATCCGCTCGATCATGCCGCGATCTTGCATCTTGTAGAACGGACTTCTCACGCGGCTCACGTCGTGATATTGCAGATCGAGGAGTTGCACCTGGGCATGGCCGAGCGGCAGGTCGTGCTTGGCGCGGTAGGCCTCGATCAGTTTGTGCTTAATCACCCAATCAACTTCTCGGTCGAGTTTGAGCGGGTCGTTCTCGATGGTGCTGACACAGTGCTCCCACATCTCGAGGGCACGTTGCTCGAGCGGTGGAAATCCCTTGGTGTCGGCATAACGAAGCGCTCGATCGAGGTACTCGCGTTGAATGTCGAGCGCGCTCACCTCTCGCCCGTTGGACAACTTCACCTTGCGTCGGCAGGTGATGTCGTGGCTGATCTCGCGGATGGCGCGGATCGGGTTCTCAAGCGTCATGTCGCGCAGTACGACCTGCGGGTCTTCGACCATTCGCAGCATGCATGCCGCAGCACCTACTTTGACGAAGGTGGTGTATTCACTCATGTTGCTGTCGCCGACGATGACATGTAGCCGTCGGTACTTCTCGGCATCAGCGTGGGGTTCGTCGCGTGTGTTGATGATCGGTCGGCTGCGAGTAGTTGCCGACGACACACCTTCCCAAATGTGTTCAGCCCGCTGGGCGATGGAATACATCGGCCCGCGGGCGGTCTGCAACACCTTCCCGGCCCCGGTATAGATCTGACGGCTCACCAGGAACGGGATGAGCACCTCGGCGTAGTGACCGAGGTCGTCACGACGGCTGGTGAGGTAGTTCTCGTGGCAGCCGTAACTGTTGCCCGCCGAATCAGTGTTGTTCTTGAACAGATAGATCGTGCCGCGGATGCCCTCTTCGCGAAGTCGTTGTTCGGCTGACTCCACCAGGCTCTCGAGAATGCGTTCGCCGGCCTTGTCGTGAACGACCAAGTCGTACAACGAGTCGCACTCGGGGGTCGCGTATTCGGGATGCGAGCCGACATCGAGATAAAGACGCGCCCCGTTTTGCAGGAAGACGTTGCTGCTGCGTCCCCAACTCACAACACGTCGGAACAGATAGCGGGCGACCTCATCGGGACTCAGCCGACGCTGACCGCGAAGAGTACACGTGACTCCGTACTCGTTCTCGAGTCCGTAGATACGACGCTCCATGGCGACAACCTAGCCAACGTTGTGGGGACACAAGAGTTGGATCGCCAGATTGTCTGGCCGGATCAACCGATGAACGACTGCAGTGTCACGCAAGCGGCAGCGAGCGTATGCCGAACCGCGAGGGCGATCTGCACGGCCTCGGCCGTGTCGCCATGCACACAGAGGGAATCAAAGTTGAGGGTGATGTCGTGGCCGGAGATTGAGGTGACGGTGCGTTCGGTGACCATCCGCAAGCACCGCACTGCGGCCGCTTGCGCCTCGTGCGTCACAATCGTGTTGTACAACGCACCATGGGGCTTTACATACGCCACGCTGCCTCCAGCGGCCGCGGCGATGGCCTGCAGCGCGCCGATCTGATACGTGACTGCGTCACGCAACTCGTCGGCCGCGATATCTACGAAGCGCCGGCCGAAGCCAACGAGATCGGGATAGGCGACGTGTGCGCCGATGGCAACTCCGAATGCCACTGCCAGCTCACACGTGCGACGCATAATCGAAAGGTCGCCAGCGTGAAAGCCGCAGGCGATGTTGGCGCTGGTGACGATCTCGAGAAGCTCGCGGTCGTCACCCGTCACCCATTGCCCATTGCCCGAGCCCTTCGCCGAGGTCGCTATTGAGGTCGACGGTGAGCACAGTTCACTACCGGTGGGATTACGCCGCGAGGAATGCAGCGACGTCGACATCGGTGAGCCGATGAAAGCAACGGCGCCCACGGGATCGGTCGAGAACCGCTACTTCGAGATCGTCGGCGACTAGCTGACGATCGGGGCCGGAAAGCGCAGCGACGGCCGCTTTGACCGCCGCTTCGAGAGTGAGGCCTTCAGTCCACGACTCGTTGAGCCGGCCGGAAATGGCCTCGGCGTCTCCACCGAGCACGCTGAACCGCCGCTCATCCATCACGGTGCCGTCGTAAAGGATGTGAAACAGCTGGTCAGAGACATCGTCGTGGGCTAATTCGGCGACGAGAATTTCGACCTCCATCGGCTTCATCTCGTGGGTGAAGATCTGCCCGAGCATCTGCGCGTAACCGTTGGCCAAGCTGCGCGCATCGACATCGTCGCGACTGTATTGGAAGCCCTTGAGGTCGGCAGCGCGTACGCCAGCGACGCGGAGCTGATCGAATTCGTTGTATTTGCCGACACCTGCGAACGCGATGCGATCGTAAATCTCGCTGATCTTGCGCAGCGTATTTGAGGGATTCTCGGCTACGAGGGCGATGCCCCCGGCGTAGCGAAGCGCCACCATCGCGCGACCGCGGGCGATGCCCTTGCGCGCGTAATCGGCGCGGTCTTTCATGATCTGCTCAGGCGCCACGTAATACGGCATGCTCATGTGCGCGACCTCATTTCGGTCGCGATGGTGACGTATCGGGCCGCGAGATCGTCGTCGTCGAGACGCTGCCACCCTTCGGTGGTGATGGTCGCAACGACGGGATAGATGCCACGCAACGCATCGGGACCGCCTGTGGCTGAGTCGGCATCGGCTGCCTCCCACAGTGCACGGCAGGCGAGATTGATGGCGTCGTCGCGGCTGATCTGTGGATGATGAGCGATCTTGATCACTGTGCCGGCGTGCAAACTGCCTGATCCGGTGGCAACGAACTCCTGCTCCTCGTAGCGCCCACCGGTGACGTCGTATGCCCACAACCGTCCGGCGGAGCGACGCGTGTCGAACCCGCCAAAGATGGGCACCACGACCATGCCCTGCATTGCAGCAGCGAGGTTGCCACGCACCATCATCGACAGTTGGTTGGCCTTACCCTCGAGGCTCAGGGACGAGCCCTCGACCTTCTCGTAGTGCTCAAGTTGCAACTGAAACAACTTGATCATCTCCATGGCGGGTCCAGCCGCACCGGCGATTGCTACCCCGCTGAACTGATCGGCCTGCACGACCTTTTCCATCGTGCGATGGCTGATGAGATTTCCGCTTGTTGCGCGACGATCGCCGGCCATGACCACACCGTCAGCAAAACGGAGCGCAATACAGGTTGTGGCGTGAGGAACGGACAGTTCGGACGTGTCGCCCGTTGGTGCGGCCACCTGTAGCCCGACGCGACGGAGCAGTTCGGGAAAGCTCGCTCCGGGGTCGTTGCCTGGCGCGAAGATCGGCATTGTCATGGGCCTACTCGCCGCCCTTTTGTACGTAGCTCTTCACAAAATCTTCAGCGTTGGTTTCGAGTACGTCGTCGATCTCGTCGAGCAGATCATCAAGTTCTGCCTTGAGCTTCTCGCCCTGTGGCGCGCTGGTCTGAAGGTCTTCGACCGTCTCGTCGTTGCGGGACGGGGTTGGTTTTTGCTTCTGTGTGCGCTCAGCCATGTGGCGTGCCCCTCGCTTCGTGGTGCCGTTTGTAAGTCGTGCCGTGAGCCTACGAGTCCAAGCGTGCCAACAACTCGGCAGCCGTCGTGCATTCGTTCAACAAATCACCGACGTGTTCAGCAGTGCCCCGCAGCGGCTCCATCATCGGTACGCGACGTAATGGGTCGCGACCGACATCGAACACCATCGAATCCCAGTTGGCCGCAACGATTTCATTGGGCCACCGTTGTAGACATTTTCCGCGAAAGTAGGCACGCGTTGTTCGCGGTGGTTCGGTCATCGCGCTGATGACATCGTCGTGGCTCACGATTGTTTCGAGCCCCATTCGAGTAGCGAGGCAGCGATCGGCGCGCATGTCGTGGTATTGCAGATCGAGGGCCTTGAGCTTTGCGTCGGCCGGTGCCAGATCGTGCCGTTGCGCGAATCCGTCGATGAGTCGTTTCTTTGCAACCCAGTCCACCCAGTGGGCCACAGAGGTTGGGTCGGTCTCAAGTCCGGCGAGCACGGTCTCCCATCGCGCCAGAATGTCTGCGGCGACGGCCTCGCCGACGCACACAAGACCGTGACTGCGCTCATACTTCTTCGCGCGTTCGAGGATCGACCATTGCAGTTCGATTGCCGTCACGCGCTTGCCATCGCGAAGCAACACACCGCGGGAAAGTGTCGGGTCGTGGCTGACCTGACGAATCGCCGAAACTGGATTGGCCAAGGCCAGGTCGTTGCCGAACGCGTCGTCCTCGATCATGGCCAACACGATGGCCGAGGTGCCAACCTTCAGATAGGTGGCCACCTCGCTCATGTTCGCGTCGCCAACAATGACGTGCAGTCGCCGGTATTTCTGCGCGTCGCAATGGGGCTCATCGCGTGTGTTCACGATCGGTCGCTTGAGCGTCGTCTCGAGGCCGACCTCTTCTTCAAAAAAGTCGGCGCGCTGGCTGAGCTGATACGGCACCGATTTCGAGGACGTTCCGGCCAGTTCACTGCCCACTTTTCCAGCGCCGCAATAGACCTGACGCGTCACGAAATGTGGGGTGATCTGCGCGACTATTCGGCCGAATGGTGTCTCGCGGTCGACGAGATAGTTCTCGTGACAGCCGTAACTGTTTCCCTTGCCATCGGAGTTGTTCTTGTACGTAACGATCTCGCTGCCATCGTTCAGCAGGCGTTTCGCCGCCGTCATACTCGCGCGCACGATTTCTTCCGCAGCGCGATCGAAACGCACCACCTCAAGCGCGTTGACGCACTCGGGAGTCGACACCTCAGGATGCGCGTGATCGACGTAATAGCGCGCCCCGTTGGTGAGCACTGCATTGACGAGTTGCGACTCGACATCGGGCGTGAACACGTCGGCGTAAGTAAAACCCCTCGCGTCGGCACCGGGTCGCTCGTGCTCATAGTCCCAATCGACGCTGCGCAGCAAGCCGCTGACGTAGGCGTTGATGAGCACACTCGATGCGGCCACTGGATTGGAGTCCGCGCCACGGACCTGAATGCCGTACTCGGTCTCGATACCGCACACCTTGGCGATGGCCATGGAGTGACCATAGCGCCATCGTGGTCAGAGGTATTGCCCAGTGCCCACGCGCTCGATGGCGCGCCCGCCCGCCAGAGCGGAGGCGGCGCGCCCTTCGGCGACAAGGGTGCGGATGAACACGATCCGTTCCCCCTTCTTGCCGCTGATCTTGGCCCAATCGTCGGGATTGGTGGTGTTGGGCAGATCCTCCTGCTCCTTGAACTCCTGACGGGTGGACTCCAGCAGATCCTGGGCCCGGATGCCTTTTCCCTCACCGGCGATTTGGCGTTTGATGGACAACTTCTTGGCTCGGCGCACAATGTTCTCGATCATGGCCCCGGACGAGAAGTCCTTGAAGAACATCACTTCCTTGTCCCCGTTTTGATAGGTGACTTCCAAGAACTTGGTGTCTTCTTCGGTGCGGTACATGTGCTCCACACACGTATGCACCATGGCGTCCACCGCCTTCTGGCGATCACCGCCACCAAGGGTTGCCACCTCAGCCTCATCCAACGGCAGATCCACCGTGAGGTAACGACCAAAGATCTGCCGTGCCGCCTTTTCGTCGGGACGCTCGATCTTGATCTTCACGTCAAGGCGGCCAGGACGCAGAATGA
>JANLPV010000154.1:0-7098 GCA_031367435.1 Actinomycetes bacterium
CGACCCGAGGCCGGCGCGTGTTGGCAGAAACGGCAGCCGCAATGAACCGGCATACAACGCCCACTGCAACATGCCCTCGTCGTACTCAACCGGTTCAGCGATGGTGCCGGCTTGCCGCGCCGCACGCCAATGCGGTTCGAGCGGAATCGAGTCGAGCGAAACGAAGCCGTAGATAATGCGGCGGATCTTTCCCGCCGCGGCGAGCAGGCCAACATCGGGTCCGCCGTACGACACGATGGTGAGGTCCTTCAGCTCAGAGCGCAGCAGCGCGCGCACGAGACTCATCGGCTTGCGACGGCTTCCCCATCCACCGATGCCAATGGTCATGCCATCTTGAAGCGATGCGATCGCTTCGTCTTCGGTGGTTCGTTTATCTCGACTCATTCAGATGTCTTTCCGTGTGCTTTATCGGTGCCGGCGAAGTCGTCGCGGAGTTCGTCGGCGACGCCCGACAGATTGAGTTCGAACGTGAAGCCCTGCTCGAAGCGGTAGCTGCGTTTCACGTCCCAGAGATCGATGCCGTTGAGACACTCCTTCGCCGCGCGCATCACCGCTGGCGACTTGGCCGCGATCGATTCGGCAACAGCCATCGCCGCGTCGCGCAACTCGGCACGCGGCACCACTTTCAGCACGCTGCCGAAATGATGCAGTTCGGCAGCGGTGGCAGTGGCCGCGGTGTAGACCATTGCACGCATCTTGTGTTGCGGCACGAGCCGCGACAGGTGCGTTGCCGCGCCGAGCGCGCCGCGATCGACCTCGGGCAATCCAAACGTCGCGTCGTCACTGGCGATGATGATGTCGGCGTTGCCGACGAGGCCGATGCCTCCACCCACGCAGAACCCGTTGACCGCCACGATCACCGGCACCGCACATTCATATACCGCGGCGAACGCGGCGTAACAGCCACGATTGGCACCGATCAACGCATCGAATCCAGCCGTGTTCTGCATCTCTTTGATATCGACACCGGCGTTGAACCCGCGGCCCTCGGACCGCAGCACGACAACTCGCGTGTTTGCGTCGCGGCCTGCGGCTGTGATGTTGTCGGCGAGCTCGAACCATCCGGCGACGGTGAGCGCGTTCACCGGTGGAAAATCGACGATGACCTCGGCAATGCCGTGCTCGTGCATCCGTGTGGAAATCCCCATGCGGCGACACTAGTTGCTATCTGACGGAGCGTCAGATTCGAGTGACTACGCTGGCCGCATGGCTGTCACGATCGATTACGCAGGCAAGGTGGTGCTCGTCACCGGTGCCACAAAGGGCGTTGGTCGCGGTATCGCCCAACGATTCGCCGACGCTGGTGCAACCGTGGTGGTGTGCGCGCGAAAGCCGGTCGACGACCTTCCTCCCGCTTGGCAGTTCTTCTCGGCTGACCTTCGCGATGGCGAGGCTGCCTTTGCACTCATCGACGCGGTGGCCGCGGCCAACGGCCATCTCGATGTGCTTGTCAACAACGCTGGCGGTTCCCCTCCGGTCGATACGGCAACGGCGCCGCCACGCATCACCGAACGACTCGTGCAGCTCAATCTCCTCGCGGCCATCTACTGCAGTCAGCAGGCAAACCATCACATGCAGCAACAACCAGCGGGGGGCGCCATCGTCAACATCTCTAGCGTGTGTGCCGTGCGTCCATCGCCCACCACCGCCGCCTACGGTGCCGCCAAGGCCGGGCTCAACAACTACACCGCAACCGCCGCGTTGGAGTGGGCGCCGAAGGTACGCGTCAACAGCATCAGCGCCGGCATGATCCGCACCGAGCAAGCGCATCTGTTCTACGGCGACGAAGCAGGCATAGCTGCCGTCAGTGCAACGGTGCCGCTCGGACGCCTTGCTCTGCCCACCGAGATCGGCGACATCTGTGTGTACCTCGGTTCGCCTCTCGCCAGTTACGTCACCGGTGCGAATGTGCTCGCGCACGGCGGCGGGGAATCGCCGGCGTTCCTCACCGCGTAGCCACCGCAACTGGCACAGATCGTGTCCGTCGCACGAGTAATTCGTGGCGCACGACGAGGAGCCATGCCGCGGTCACGACCGCCGCGAAGAACACCGCAACAGGCATCGCCGCGGTTCCCGATCTATCGAGCAGCTGCCCGATCAGGAACGGAAGTGCAAGCCCACCGAGGCCCGCACCGCTGACAAACCACGATGTCGATCGGCCTGATAGCGCAATGTGCTCTTCGGCATAGGCAATCATCGATGCGAACTGTGGTGCCACCGAGAAGCCGATCAGAACTGTGGTGATCCACACCGCTGCCGCAGAACCGTTGGCGATGATCATGGCACCGAGGAACACGATGGTGAGGCTGCATGAGCCCGCCAACAGCGTGCCCGAGCGAACCCTCGACGCGAGCACAACGGCGAGCAACCGACCCAAGGTGAACGACACCCAGAACGCTGTATTCAGCCAGGTCGGCGCGCTCAGACCTGGTAAATGAATTCCTTCCGCGTACGTCTTGATCCACCCGCTGAACCCAACCTCCACACCGACGTACAGAAAGAAGAAGGCGCTGACGACCGCCAACACCCGCACCGGTGTTTGTGCGTGGGTCGATGCCTGCCCCGCACCGGCAGAGAACGGTGTTGGTGTCTCATGCAGCATGACGATGGCCGCCATCACCAGTGAGTACACGGCAACGCCGGTGGTGATGAAGCCGAGGCCATGGCTCCACGCCAACGACCGATCGACGAGTAGTGGACTCGCCAATGCACCGACGCCGAAGAACAGATGCAGCGCGTTGAGCAACCGCGTCGAGCCCGCACCGCGGGTGTGCCACACCACCAAGGTGTTGCAACCAACGTCGACGCAGCCAGCGAAGGCACCAATCAGAGCGAACGGAACCACGAGCGACGCGACTGATGTGCAATGCGGGATCAACAACTGCGATGCCGCAATGCCAACCAACGCGCCGGCCACTACGCGATGGCCGAGTCCGCGGTCGTAGACACGCCCGCTCAACAACGAGCCGCTGAGATAGCCCAGTGCTAGAGCGACAAACAACGCACCAATTTCGCCCTTGCTCACGTGTGCACGCTCGCGCAGGTACGTGAGCGACGGTCCGAGCATGCTCAACGACAACCCAATTGAGATGAAGATCGCCAGATACACCCACCCAGCGGTGGGTCGTTTTGCAGTTATCACGGACGAAGGTCCGCGCGATGTCGTTGACCGCGCCCGCGATTGTCACGAGGAGAAGCGGCCAATCGATTCGAACTGAGCCGCAGCGAATCGATCAGAGCCTGGCGGAGATCATTGGGTAAGACGACTTCGTCATAGCTCATGGTGTCGGCTTGCCGCCACGGTCCGCCCTGCTCAAGTTCAGCGAGGCGTTGCCGCGTTGGATCATCCGCGGCGATTGCGTCGGCGCCACCGCGCGCTGGCATCGCTCCGACGGTGGCATCGGGCAATGCCAATGTCACTGTCTGACCGTCGTAGGGGTTCTGCCCCATCATCGAACTACCGAAGCCATACGCCTTGCGCAAGGTGACATGCAGCTTCGGGCCCGGGTGCCGGTGCTGCGCGACGAACATTCGCGCCGCTGCCCGCAACGCTCCCGCACGCTCTGCGGCGGCACCTGGAATCACGCCGGGATTATCGGCTAACAGCACGAGCGCCAGCCCGTGCGCCGTCGCAAGATCGATGAACCGAGCGGCCTTGGTCGCAGCGTCAGCGTCGAGCGCACCGCCACGCACCATCGGTTGATTCGCTATTACCGCGACGCCGACGCCATTGAGGCGAGCGAACGCGGTGATCAGCGAGGTACCGAAGCCGTCCTGCAACACAAATGTTGAGTCGCCGTCGAAGATGGCCTCGAGAACTGCGACCATGTCATACGGTGCCTTCTGATTGGCCGGAATGAGAGTCATCAACGAGTCCGACCGGGAGGGCGATTTGGCGGCAATCGTGTTCGGGGCCGGTGCCTTCGTATCAAGGAATGACAGTGCTTGGCGGACCAACGCGAGCGCATGCTGATCGTTGTCGGCCCCAAGGTGGGCCACGCCTGATGCGAGATGCACCTCGGTGCCGCCGAGCGACTCCTTATCGATCTGTTCGCCGGTAGCCGCGGCGACCAACGGCGGTCCGGCGACGAACAGTTGCCCTTGTCCGCGCACCATGATGACGAGATCACACAGCGGTGCCGTCAGAGCGCCGTGACCCGCCGAGGCACCATGCACGACTGCAATCGTGGGCACGACTCCTGCAAGATCGGCGAGCAACGACAGATCCGTCGGCGCTGGTCGTAAGCGTTCGGGTGTCGAACTCACGCGATGCCCCGCCCCATCGAGCAACATCACCAGCGGCACCTGCTCTTGCGCGGCGAGTACCGCCAACCGCGCCCGCTTCGACATACCAGCCGACCCAATCGAGCCGCCCTGCACCGTTGCATCCTCCGCACCCACCAGTACCGGACGCGAATCGATCAGGCCGTGACCCGCTACAAAGGAATCACGAGGAGCGTCCACGGCGACGCCGGCAAACGTGCCAATCTCGCGGAAGGTGCCTGGGTCGAGCAACGCATCCACACGCTCGATGGCGGTGAGTGCACCTTTCGCGTGCTGCCGATCGATGCGATCGACGCCTCCCATTGCATGAGCGGTGTGACGGCGACGCTCAAATCGCGCGACGACTGCGTCCCAGCCATCCGAACCGGTTTCGTCACGATCACTCACGGGCGCCCCTCCGCAGACTCGGCCGGACCCGTGTCCGAACCGCCATCAACGCCGCGATCGTACCCGGCACGTCTCGATCGACACGGGCTAGCGTCATCGATACATGCGCGCCGTTGTCGTTGTCACCCATCCATGCGAGCAGAGCTTCACGCGGGCATCGTGCGAGGCAGCGGTACGCGGTCTCGAACGCGGCGGCCACGAGGTGACAGTGCTCGACCTCTATGCAATGGGATTTCAACCAGCCATGTCGAACCTCGAGCGCGTTGCCTACCACGGCGACAACCCAATCGTCGATCCGCTCGTCGCTCAATCCGTGGCCGCACTCCGCCAAGCGCAGATTCTGGTCTTCGTATATCCGACGTGGTGGAGCGGCCTGCCAGCAATGCTCAAGGGTTGGCTCGAAAAGACGATGCTGCCCGACGTTGCGTTCGTCTTCAACGACGATCACCGAGTGCGACCCGGGCTCACGCATGTGCGGCGCATCGTGGGAATCAGTAGTTACGGATCATCCAAGACCTACGTGCACGCCGTCAACGACAACGGTCGGCGAACGCTCATGCGCGCGTTGCGGCTCAACACCGGGCTACGCACCCGAAGCATGTGGCTGCCCTTCTATGCGATTGATTCATCCACTGCAGAGCGCCGAGCAGCGTTCCTTGCCAGGGTCGAGACGCGGATGGCATCCCTATGAGAACACTCGTTGTCTACTGTCACCCCGCTGCCGACTCCTTTGCCAGCGCCGTGCTCGACACCGCCGTTGCTGCGTTGCATGCCGCGCACCACGAAGTTCGCGTCACCGATCTCTATGCGGAGGGCTTCGACCCGGTGTTGACGGCCGACGAACATTCACATCATCTCGACGATCCTGCCACGAAGCCAGGCATCACTGAACACGCCGCAAACCTGCGCTGGTGCGAGTCGCTGGTGCTCGTGTACCCAACATGGTGGGCCGGCCAACCCGCGATGCTCAAGGGCTGGATCGACCGAGTGTGGGTGAACGGCGTTGCGTGGGAAATCCCGCAGGGCAGCACCCGACTGCGACCGTTGCTGGGCAACATTCGTCGGCTGCGCGTGGTGACAACGCACGGTTCATCGAAATGGATCAACGCGCTCGAAGGCGAGGGCGGAAAGCGAACCGCGATGCGCAGCCTGCGCCTGTTGTGTGCGCCGCGGTGCCGCACGCGTTGGGTGGCTCTGTACAACATCGATCGCTCGACGCTCGAGCAACGCAATCGCTTTCTCCGCCGAGTTACTTCTCGGCTCGCGAAATAGCGCATGCCAGTTGTGCAGCGACGCTCGCGTTGTTCTCTGCCAGAGCGAGATTTGCAGGAATGCTTCGCCCAGCAGTCGCCTCGGCGATGCGACCCAACACGAACGGTGTGATGGCCGCGCCCACCACACCAGCGGTGGCGCAGTCGGCGAGGGCCTGAGCGAGAACTCCGTCGAGCATCTCAACATCGAGCTCGAACTCGTGGGGGATCGGAGCTGTCACCAAGATGCCACTGTTGACTCGGCTGCGCGCCGCAAAAATTGCGGCCACCTCATCTCCCGACTCCACCCGATGGGTCAATCTCAAACCCGAGCTGCGCGTGTAGAACGCCGGAAACCAGTCGTGCTGCCAACCGAGCACCGGCACGCCAACTGTCTCGAGATACTCGAGCGTACGCGCCAGATCGAGAAACGCCTTCGCCCCGGCACACACCGTGATCACTGGTTGATGGGCTAATGCATCGAGGTCCGCGGAAATGTCGCCAGTGATCTCGGCACCACGATGCACTCCACCAATGCCGCCTGTGGCAAACACACTCACGCCGGCGGCTGCGGCCAACGAGATCGATGCCGACACGGTCGTTGCGCCGAACTGCCACGCCTGGCCAACGGCTACGGCAAGGTCACGCTCGGCCACCTTTCGCGCTACACCCAGAATTCGTTCGTATTCACCCTCATTCAGCCCAACCCGACTGACGCCGTCAAGCACCGCAGTCACCGCCGGCACCGCTCCCCCAGAACGCACGGCCGCAAGGCACCGTTGTAGAGCGTCGGCATTGAACGGTGAAGGCAAACCGAGATTCGAAAAGATCGTTGACTCCAGCGCAACGACCGGCGAATGGTCGACAATCGCGTCGGCGACTTCTGAGGACAGAACCGGACTGAGCATGCGCCCAGTGTGCCAGTGAGCGGCTGCGATGCGCTAAGACTGATGCGCTAAGACTGATGCGCTAAGACTTCATCACCAACGCATTTAGCTCCGCGCCAATCGAACGAGGAATCACGCCATGACACACGACGAAATCAACGATCTGGCGGATCGTTTTGTCGGGGCAGTGGGTTCCGGCGATATCGCAACCGTCGAGGCGATCTACGCCGACGACGCCACTATTTGGCACAACTTCGATCAGATCGATCAGAGCCGGGCCGACAACATCA
>JANLPV010000201.1:0-16730 GCA_031367435.1 Actinomycetes bacterium
GCAGATCGTTCCCCGGTCACCTATTCCGATCATTGCCGACATTCACCACCAGTACCGGATGGCACTGGCTGCGTTGGAAGCCGGAGTGCACGGACTTCGCTTGAACCCGGGCAACATCCGCAAGCCTGAGCACATCAAGGCGGTGGCCGCTGAGGCGAGAGACCGTAATGTGCCGATCCGTATCGGCGTGAACGGCGGCTCGCTCGATCCAGCGTTGTACGAGAAGTGGGGCGGCATCACGCCCGAGGCGATGGTCGAGTCAGCGCTGCAGGAGCTTGCCTATTTCCAAGAGGTCGATTTCGACCTGGTGAAAATCAGCGTCAAGGCGTCGAACGTGCCGCTCATGGTCGAGGCGTATCGTCAGCTCAGTGAGGCCACCGACGTGCCATTGCATCTCGGTGTCACCGAGGCCGGTCCGCCGCCGGCTGGGCTGGTAAAAGCCACCGCCGGTATTTCCACGCTGTTGCTCGAAGGCATCGGCGACACGATTCGTTACAGCCTCACGGCAGATCCAGTCGAAGAAGCTCGTGCCGGTCGGCAACTACTCGAAGCACTTGGTCTCCGTGAGCGAAAGAATGTCGACCTCATTGCCTGCCCGAGCTGCGGGCGAGCCGAGATCGATGTCATCGATGTCGCTCGGCGCGCAATGGAGGCCTTCGGAGATCGAAAGATTCCTCTGCAGGTGGCCGTCATGGGTTGCGTCGTCAACGGTCCCGGCGAGGCGCGCGAGGCAGATATCGGTATTGCGGCGGGCAACAAACGTGGTCATCTCTTTGTGAAGGGCCGCAATGTGGCCGTCGTGCCCGAGAGTGAGATGGTCGAAGCGCTCGTTGAGTGGGCCGAGTTCATTCATGAGCACGGCACCGAAGCTGCCATCAGTCGAGTCGACACCACCTTGGCCGAGCGTGAGGCCGCCAAGGATCGCGCTCAGCTGCTCGACGAGAAGGGCTCCGACGCGAATCACTCGCATGACAAGATCGTGGAGATTCGCAAGAAGGTTCAGTCGTGACTGATTCGCCGTTGGCGCGTCATCTTCCGTTGCACGAGTTCGATCCATCACCCGACGCAGTCATCAATCCATCAATCCATTTTCCACAGCTCGGCTTCCCTGAGCGTGCGCTGATGTGCTGGTTTGGCGATGTCGTGAAGGTGCGCACCGAAGGTCTTGTGGCTGTTCACCATGTTCCGTTCGAGCATGGCGATCATCCCATTTGCGTGATCTCACACAAGGGTGTCGAGGTTGCCCTCGTCAGTCCTGGCGTTGGTGCGCCGGCTGCGGTCGCCTCGATGGAGGTGGTGATCTCGCTCGGTGCCACGAAGATCATTGGTTGTGGGGGTGCGGGCATCGTTCGTGCGGGCTTCGACGTCGGTCATGTCATCGTGCCGACCGGCGCGATTCGCGACGAAGGCACCAGCTATCACTATGCGCCAGCCGATGTCGCCGTGGTTCCACACCCGCGCGGGCTTGCGGCCATCGACGACGTGCTTACCGAAGCGGGCGTGCCGCACGACCGAGGACTGACCTGGACAACGGATGCGTTCTTTCGCGAGACGGCAGCCAAGGTGGCTCGCCGCCGCGCTCAGGGGTGCATCACTGTGGAGATGGAAGCTTCGGCGATGTTCGCGGCTGCCGCATTTCGTGGCGTCGTCTACGCGCAGTTGCTGTACGCCGGTGACGACGTCAGCGCCAACGAATGGGACCATCGGCACTGGGAAAAGCAGCAGGGTGCGCGCGATCGTCTGCTCGATCTCGCGCTCGACGCAGTGGTTCGGTTGTAACTCGGTCGACGGCGCCCACGGCCTACATCGTCGTACCGACGCGACACACCGTTGCCGTGCCGACGAGCTCCACGTGTTCGCCATCCACGGCCAGCGCGCACCGGCCACGGGCTATGCCAAGCGTCTCGCCACGGGTGCACAGCAAGAGCTCGGGCCCCTCGGCGTCGAAGCTGACACTGCCGTCGATTTCATACATCGTGAATCGGAACTCAGGTGTCGGTACCCGATATTGCAGGCCGCCATCGCGGGTCGAGGTTGGGCGGGAAACGGGATCGCGAAGCGGGGTGGCGTCAAGTACGCGTAACACCTCGTCGACGTCGACATGCTTATGCGTGAGACCGCAGCGCACGACGTTGTCAGAATTGGCCATCACCTCGATTCCGGCACCACCGAGATATGCATGCAGGTTTCCTGCGCCGAGGTAGATGGCTTCTCCGGGTTCCAGAGCAACGTAGTTGAGGAGCAGCACGATCGCGGCCGAAGAGTCGCCAGGATGGAGTTGACTCAGTTTGGTGAGCCACCGACAGCGTGGATCGTTGTGATGTGCAGCGGCATCGAGCAGCGGCGCGAGCGGCGGGCGTTCACGAAGCAACATCGATATCGCGCTCGCTGCGCCTCCGGCGGCGAGACTGGCGCGCAGCGCGGACGTGGCCGGACCGATCTCGGCAAGCAGATGGTCTGTGGGTTCGAGCGGAGCTACCCCGCACACGGCCTCGAACGGAGTCAGCGCACACAGCATCTCGGGCTTGTGGAACGGATCGCGGTATGTGCGCTGTGGCGCGTCGAGGGGGATACCTGCGGCGTTCTCACGTGCAAACCCTGCGGCGGCCTGCTCGGTGGAAGGATGCACTTGCAACGACAACGGATCAGCCGCGGCGAGCACCTTGAGCAGATAGGGCAGAGGGCCGACAACCGACTCGAGCGTACGGCCGTCGGTGAGCCGACTCGGCCCACCGGCGTTGGTGCCGAACCAGAGCTCGGCTTGCGGATTACCGTCGGGCGCACGCCCGAGGAGGTGGGGGATCTCATTGAGATCACCCCACGGGTAGTGCTGGATGACGCCGTCGAGCAGTTGCATGTTGCTCTTGACGATAGAGCACCGGCTAGAAGAGTGTCAGGTCGTCTCGTTTGAGACCGCGTAGTTCGTCGTAGTCGATTTCGACCCAACGAAAGCCACGCGCCTCGGCGAGCACCTTTGCCTGAGGCTTCACGACTTGTGCAACGAAGAGTCCGCGTACCTGACCGAGCGAGGAATCGAGGTGTAACCGTTCGATGTAGCGCGCCAGTTGTTCCACCCCATCGATGTCGCCGCGTCGCTTAACTTCGATCGCAACGACCTGACCGCTCTTGTCACGACAGACGAGGTCGATTGGTCCGATGGCCGTTGGGTATTCGCGGCGCACCAGCACCAACCCCGGCTCGATCGAGTCGGGTGATTCAGCGAGGAGTACCTGCAGGTGGGCCTCGACGCCATCCTTTTGCAAGCCCGGGTCGTCACCGAGTTCGTGCGCGGCTTCGTGCAGCACTTCGATGAGGTTGATCACGAGCTGTTCGCCTTTCGGGTTGGCCACGATCCAATGGTCGCCGTTGTCGGAGATCGTGTTGGGCGCATTCATCCAGTTGAGTGGTTTGTACGCGCCGCCGTCAGCATGAATGGCCACGCAGCCATCGGCCTTCACCATGATCAATCGAATTGCCTCGGGCAGATGTGCGCTGAGGCGCCCGTTGTAGTCGACGGTGCAGCGAGCAATCACAAGGCGCATGAGACGATCAGACTACGGGAACAGGACTGGCCGGCAAGAACAGGGGTCGGCAACAGAGGTCAGCGACAACAGGGGTCAGCAACAACGGTCAACGACTCGGGTCAGCAACGGTCAACGACTCACGTGATCGCGCATTCGCTTCTGGATGAGTTCCCGGCGAGCTTGTAGATCGCGGTAGGTAAGCGAGTCGGCCGTTGGCTCGAGACCAAAGCCCGCTTTGACGCTGTCGAGGTTGATTTCCATTGCGGCGGCATCGACGCCGAGCTCTCGACCGAGGCGCTCGCCATGACGCTCGGCGAACAGCATTGAGATGTTCGCGATCTCGCCAAGGATGTCGAGGTTGGGGGCAAGGCGCGCAATTGCGCCGTCGAGGAACACCATGTTTTTCACATAGAGCATGAGCTCTTTCGGTAAACGCGCGCCGTAGCCAAGGAGTGCCTTCACCACGCGCTGCACCTCTTTCACCAGTTCGTCGCCGGTGAGTGTGGTGGGATCGATGGTTGGCTGATCGAGGTGCAGATCGCGGATCACGGCGTCGAGATCGGTGTCGTGTGGCAACGCCCCGAGATCGCGTAGAGCTGCCACCTGACCGCGAACGTCGTTGGTGGTGGCACCGAGCATGAGCCGCAAAAACGCGAGACGACGATCGTCGCTCAATCGCCCGACGATGCCAAAGTCGAGCAGCGCAGTTCGCCCATCTTCGAGCACAAACATGTTGCCCCCGTGGAGATCGCCGTGGAAGAGACCTTCGATCATCGCTCCTTCCATGAACGCGATCATGCCGGTGCGAATCACGGCCTCGGTATCGATACCAGCATCAGTCATGCCGACGACGTCATCGAAGTTGAAACCTGACACGCGCTCCATCACCAACACGCGTCGAGTGACGAGCGTTGGATGCGGCCGGGGAACGACATAGCCGTCTTGCTTGAGATCTTTGAGAACTCGTGCCATATCGAGCATGTTCGCGGCTTCCATCCGAAAGTCGAGTTCCTCGACGATGGTCTCGGCGAACAGTTCAACCAGCGCCGGAGGATTGGCCAACGCAGCGATGGGGATGCGACCGACCAGGTGCGGCGCGAGCCACGCCATCACGCGCAGGTCGCGACGCACAAGTGTGCTCACCGACGGACGTTGCACCTTGACCACGACCTGTTCGCCGGTGAGCAAGGTAGCGGCATGCACCTGTGCAATCGATGCGGCAGCGAGCGGCTTGGTATCGAAGAACGAAAAGAGGTCTTCGATACGCGCGCCGAGATCAGTCTCTACCGTGAGCCGCACGTCTTCCCATGATTCGGCGGCCACTTGATCTCGACAGAGTTTGAACTCGCTGACGAGTTCGGCGGGAAAAAGACCCTCACCGCTCGAAATGATCTGGCCGAGCTTGATGTAGGTGGGTCCGAGTTGCTCGGCGGCCTTGCGTAAACGCCGTGAGATTTCCGTTCGGCTGACCTCGGCCGACGCGTAGCGGCCACGTCGCTTGCGGATGATCCATGGCAACAGTGCTCGCCCGAGGTGCGTGGCTACGGTGACGACGCGCGTGCCGGGTGGAACCCTTGATGGGCGTGTCAGCGCGGGCACCTCGGCCTGGGCGGCGTGGCGCAATTTATCCGCGAGAGGTAGCCACCTGACCGCCGCTCGATCGAGTACCCATGGTGCAGCGTCGGTGAACGCGCCCCAGGCCAAGTCGTCAGAGATCGGTTCGTTCGCCACCGCTTTTGCCATGTCGCTAGTCTGCCGCGCGGCCGTGCAGTTGGCGTCGCGACTGCCGGACATCTCGTCCAGAGTTTCGGTGCCCACCGTCACACCAACACGCGGTCTGCTTTGCAATCCACGCCTGCGGCAACCACGAACTAAGGTCGCCGACATATGAAGTTCAGTTTTGCGATCAACCTCGAGCGGATGGATCCACACATCGACATGCGCGAGGTCAGCGCGCATACCCTCGAGATGGTGCAGATGGCCGACGATGCCGGCTTCGAAGTTGCGTGGGTGGCCGAACACCACGCAATAGAGATGACGATCGCACCAGGCCCATTCCAGCTTCTTGCTTGGTGGGCGGCGCACACCAAGAACATTCGACTGGGCACCGCCGTTGCAGTCGCGGCCTACTGGCACCCGATTCATCTCGCGGGCGAGGCGGCGTTGCTTGATCTGCTGTCAGACGGACGCCTCGAGCTCGGGCTTGGTCGTGGCGCCTATCAACGTGAATACAACCGCATGTACCCCGGACTCGATGGCCCGCTTGCATCCAAACACCTTCGCGAAATCCTTCCGGCGGTCCGCGCGTTATGGGCTGGCGATTACGCACACGACGGAGAATGCTGGTCGTTTCCAACGTCGACGTCGTGTCCGAAGCCAGTTCAGACCGAGGTACCAATCTGGATTGCGGCGCGCGATCCAGACACATACGACTGGGCGGTCGCGAACGGTTGCAACATCATGTGCTGGCCGCTCACCCGACCATTCGCGGAGCTCGAAGCGTACGTTGGGCGAATGAGCGAAGCGCTGGCCAAGTCTCCCGGTACGCCACGACCGAAGATGACCGCAATGCGGTATAGCGCGGTGTGGGCCGATGCGGCGGACGCCGACGTCTACGTCCGGTCGGTGCAGCGCCAGGCGGGCCAATTCGAAAACCTCTTCAAGGAACTCGGCAGCGTCGACAATGGTTTTGCGGAAAATGTCGACCTCGCCCAACTTGGGCACCGCGCGGAGTACGAACCCGCGACACTGATTGAGAACCTCATGTTCGGCACGCCTGATGAGGTGATCGCCAAGCTCCGAACGTACGACGCACTCGGCGTCGATTTCTTGTACTGCGCGAGCTACGGAGCACCGATCGAGGCGCAAAAGCGTTCGCTGCAGATGTTCATCGACCATGTGATGCCGGCGTTCGCGGACGACACTCCGGAGAACATCTGATGGCTGGCGAGATCCGCAAGATTGTGCGTTATGTGGAGGACATCCACATCGAGGGTGGCCGACCCGGCGGACCTGTACGCATGGCAGCTGTTGCGGCCGTAATGGCAAACCCGTGGGCGGGTCGCGGATTTGTCGAGAACCTTCGTCCTGAGATCATGGCGATCGCGCCGGGATTGGGCCGAACGTTGGTTGATGCCTTACTCGAACTCTGCGGTGGCGGTGACGCAGTCGAGGCATATGGCAAAGCCGCGGTGGTTGGTACCAATGGTGAGATCGAACATGCTTCGGCGCTCATTCATACGCTTCGCTTCGGCAACGTGTTTCGCGAGGCGGTCGGCGGAAGCGCGTACTTGAGCTTCACCAACATGCGCGGTGCGCCGGGTAGCGCGATCTCGATTCCGATGATGCACAAGATCGACGAAGGGCTCCGCTCGCACTACCTCACCCATACGTTCACCGTTGCCGATGCCCCTGCCCCGGACGAACTCGTGGTGGCCATCGGGGCGGCAACGGGAGGCCGGTTGCATCCGCGTATCGGAAACCGGTACATCGATATCGAGGAGATGGCCGGCGAGCAGCAAGACCGCAAACAGCAGAACGGTGATCAGCAAGACGGCGATCAGACCGGCGACGATCAGCAAGACGGCGATCAGACCGGCGACGAATGAGCCAGCGCGCGACTCCGGTGGTCTTTGTCCACGGTGTCGGGCTCGATCACACGATGTGGGATGCAGTGCTGTCGCGGATAAGCGGCGATCGCCTGTTTCGTTACGACATGATCGCGCACGGACAAACTCTCACGCCGCCCGGCCCGTATCGACTGAAGGACTTCGTCGACCAATTGGCCGCGTTCGCCGCTAACGAAGGCCTCGGGCATTTCGACCTCGTCGGCTTTTCTATGGGTGCGCTCGTCGCGCAGAGTTTCGCCGCCGCGTATCCGGCGTGCGTGCGACGAATGGTGCTGTTGAATGCGGTGTTCGATAGAACCCTTGCCGAACGCGAGGCAGTCATCGAGCGTGTTGCCGACGTGCGTGCAGGTGGATATTCCGCCAGCGTGAACGCTGCGCTCTCGCGGTGGTTCTCGGAAGAGTTCGCCACGGAACAACCCGAGGTTGTCGCGGCAATTTCGAGCCGAATGGCAAACAATAATGAGAGCGCGTACGCCGATGCATACGAGGTGTTCGCCACCGCCGACGCCGAGATCGTGCACGTCGCAGAGAAGATTGCGGCACCAACGTTGGTGATCACGGGCAGCGACGACGCGCGGTCCACGCCCGAAATGTCGTATCTGCTTGCTGCCGCGATGCCGGATGCGCGGGTTCACATCATCGATGGGGTGCGTCACCTCACGCCACTTGAATGCCCCGACATCGTTGCGGAGCTGATCGAAGGCTTTCTCGCCGAACCGAATGACCACCGAAAGGGTGCCAAGTGAGCGTCACGAATCTGCTCATGTACATCGACGGCGAATGGGTTGGGGCCAGTGACGGTCGACGGCTTGACAGCATCAACCCGGCTACCGGGAGCGTGTGGGCAACGTTTCCTGCTGCAACAGAGTCCGATGTCGATCGCGCCGTGCGCGCCGCACACCGTGCGATGACGACCGGGCCGTGGTCGCTGATGACTGCAACAGGGCGCGGCAAGCTGCTTCGACGCCTTGGCGATCTTCTTGCCGAACAGGCTGATCACATCGGCGCGATCGAGACCACCGACACCGGCAAGTTGTACCGCGAAACACGAAGCGTGATTGGATATATTGCCGAGTACTACCACTACTTTGCAGGTGCCGCCGACAAGCTCGAAGGCGCAACGTTTCCGATTGACAAGTCCGACATGTTTGCGTTTACGGTGCGCGAGCCCATCGGTGTCGTGGCCGGTGTTGTGCCGTGGAACAACCAGTTGTTCCTGTCTGCGGTGAAGGTGGGTCCCGCCTTGGCTACCGGCAACGCAATCGTGCTCAAAGCCTCCGAGCATGGACCTGCGGCGCTGTTGGAATTGGCTCGACTCGCGGACGAAGTCGGATTTCCACCTGGCGTTCTCAATGTCGTCACCGGCGAGGGCGACCCATGTGGCCGGATCCTTACGAGCCATCCGTTGGTGGCGCGCGTTGCTTTCACCGGTGGGCTCGAAGCAGCTCGCCACGTCGTTCGAAACTCGGCCGAAAACCTCGCGGTCGTGTCACTCGAACTCGGGGGCAAGTCGCCGATCATGGTGTTCGACGATGCCGACATTGACACCGCGGTGAATGGCATCATTGCCGGCAACTTCGGAGCTACCGGTCAGAGCTGTGTTGCGGGCACCCGCGTCTACGTGCACGATGCCTGCTTCGACGCGGTTATCGAGCGCGTTGCCGAGCGGGCGCGCACGATCAAGATCGGCGATCCGCTCGCGGACAGCACAGAGATCGGCCCGCTTGCCACGCTCGGTCAGCTCGAGCGAATAGAGACGGCCGTGGCCGCGTCGTTAGCCGAAGGCGCCTCACTGGTGACGGGCGGACGTCGGCCGCCGGATTTCGAACAGGCGGGGTGGTACTACGAGCCAACCGTCTTGCATTGCGCTTCCAACGACATCACTGCGGCACGCCAAGAATTGTTTGGCCCGGTACTCAGCGCGTTTCGCTTCACTGACGAAGATGAAGTGATTGCGTCGGCGAACGACAGTGTCTACAGCTACGCCGCGGGCGTCTTCACGCGCGATGTCGCAAGGGCGATGCGCGTGATGCGTCGCCTTCGTGCCGGCATTGTCTATGTCAACACGTATCGCGCTATCTCTCCTATGGTTCCATTCGGAGGATTTTCCGCAACTGGCTACGGACGCGAGGGCGGTCACGAGTCGCTGCTCGACTACACCCGACCCAAGTCCGTGTGGATCAATACGTCGTCGAGGTCAGCACCTGACCCATTCACGATGCGCTGACTGGTGGCCGGGCGCGCGATGGTGATGCCAATCGGCGTCGCGGATACGGTCGATTTGTTGTGACAGCAAGAGTTGAGCCCGCAAACTTGGAGATCGAACCGATTGCGCTGTTCGGGCGCACGCTCGAATACAAATATCTGGTGGCGGCGGTCTTGGTGTCTGCGCTGTTCCTCGACATTCTCGACACAACAATTGTCAACGTTGCCTTGCCGACTCTGGGTCGCGAGTTCGGTGCCGACTCCACCGAGTGGGTGGTCATTGGCTACACACTGAGTTTGGCCGTGTTCATTCCCGTGTCCGGTTGGCTGAGCGACCGTGTCGGTACGAAGCGCGTGTTTCTCTTCGCGTTCGCCATGTTTCTTGGTGCCTCGGCGTTATGTGGTGCCGCGCAGTCGATCGAGCAGCTGATCGCGTTTCGGGTGTTGCAGGGCGTCGGCGGTGGCATGCTCACCCCCGTTGGGTTGGCGATGATGTTCCGGGTGTTTCCTCCCGCGGAACGCGCCCGAGTCTCCACGCTCATGATGATCCCCACGTTGGCCGCGCCTGCATTGGGACCGGTGATCGGTGGCTTCCTCATCACCAACGCAGGATGGCGCTGGATCTTCTACGTCAATGTCCCTATTGGGGTTATTGCATTCGTGGTCGGGTTGAAGCTGTTGCGTGAACACCGCGAACCATCGGCTGGACCGTTTGATGCGGCCGGCTTCGTGTTGTCCGGCGGCGGCCTCGCTGCATTTGTGTACGCACTCAGCCAAGGTCCGCGCCACGGTTGGACATCGGGGCCAGTGCTCTTGTTCGGAATTGTCGGGGTTGCGATGCTCATTGCGATGGTGCAAGTGGAGACGAGCAAAAGACATCCGATGCTGATGTTGGGGTTGCTTCGCGACCGCATGTTTCGCAATGCCAACGTCGTCAGTGCCTTCTCGATCGCAAGCTTTCTCGGGTTGCTGTTCGTACTGCCGTCGTACCTGCAGAGTCTGCGCGGTCTCAGCGCGCAGGCCTCGGGCCTGGTGACCTTCCCGCAAGCGATCGGCGTTGGGTGCTCCACATTCATCGCCGGCTCGCTCTACAAACGGGTTGGCCCGCGCCGGCTGATCTTCAGCGGTCTCTTCCTTGCATCGTTGACCATCTTTGCCTTTCATTGGCTGACCCTCACGACGAGTTTGTGGTGGATACGCGGCCTCATGCTCACCCGCGGCTTCTGCATGGGTTTCGCGTTTGTTCCGATGCAGGCATCGAGCTATGCCACAATCGCCCCGGCCGACAACGGACGGGCATCGTCGATCTTCAGTACACAACGCCAAGTAGCTGTCTCCATCACAGTGGCTATTCTCGGTACCATTCTGGTCAACTACATCGTCGTGGGTCCCAGTGGTCGCGTCGCCGATCCACAACGAACGCTCGACGGGTTCCACCTCACGTTCCTGGTCGCTGCATCGTTGGCGCTCGCAGGATCGTTGGCTGCGCTGATGATTCGCGATAGCGATGCGGCGGCGACGATGGCGCCGCGATCATGACTCGCCGCGAGGTTACTAACGACGGTGGCCCGCTCTCCGGGTACCGCATCGTGGAACTTGGCGTGTGGGTCGCAGGACCCGCGGCAGCGGGGCTGATGGCCGACTGGGGCGCTGAAGTGATCAAGGTCGAGCCCCCCACGGGCGATCCGCAGCGTGCCATTTTCGGAGCGTTCGGCATCGCCGATCAACTCGGCGTACCGCCGTTCGAGATCGACAATCGCGGCAAGCAATCTGTGGTGATCGATCTGCAGACCCCAGCAGGTTTCGAAACAATGCACGGCCTTCTCGCCGACGCAGACGTGTTCATCACCAATGTTCGACCGGGTGCGCTCGAGCGTTTGGGTCTTGATCATGAGACCGTGCTCGCCAAGTTTCCGTCGCTCGTCTACGGCAGCCTGACCGGCTACGGCCTCCAGGGACCCGAGCGCGATCGGGCTGGATACGACGTCGGGGCATTCTGGGCGCGTAGCGGTATGGCGCACACGTTGGTACCACCCGATCAACTGCCGCCGTCGATCCGCAGTGGGATGGGCGACCATGTCACCGGCATCACGCTGGCCGCTGGTGTGCTGGCAAAGTTGCTTGAACGCGAGCGCACCGGTGAGGGCGGACTGGTGGCGACGTCGTTGCTCAGAACTGGCATCTACACCATTGGCTGGGACATCGGCATCCAATTACGGTTCAACAAGCGTGAGAGCACGCGACCGCGAGAGCGCACTCGCGCCCCGCTGATGAACTGTTACCGCTCTGGCGACCGACGCGCCTTCTGGTTGCTCACCTTGGAGGGCGATCGTCATTGGCCAAATCTGCTGAACGCACTCGACGTCGACCATCTGTCGGCCGATACTCGCTTTGCGACAGCGAAGGACCGATTGACGCACAGTGTCGAACTGGTGGCCGCTCTCGATGAAGCATTCGCACAGCGCAGTTACGATGACATCGTCGGCGCGTTCGACGTTCACGATGTGTGGTGGGCACCGCTGAACTCGATCGTCGAGGTGATCAATGACCCTCAGGCGCGTGCCGCCGGAGCGTTCGTGGAGATGGCTGCGCACGACGGCGAGCAGGTCTACACGGCAGTGAATTCACCCGTCGACTTCGGAGATCCGGTGACGCATCGCGGGAGGGTTCCGAAGTTGGGTGAGCACACCGCTGCGGTGTTAACCGCGCGCGTCGTGACGCCATCGAGCAACGAGTAGTGCTAGAAGCCTTTGCCGTGCACTGTGTCGCACGACTTGGTCTGACCCTCTGCGACCTGACCGGCACCCACACCTTCGAGTGCTGAGAACGGACCGCACTTCTGCGGCACGATCCACACGTGGATCATCGGGGCGGACCGGAACTTCTGCAACGCTGGCGAGCAGTTACCTGAGCCATCGGTGAGTCCGGCGACGCGTGGGGCGACGGGGTCTTTGGTAAAGCACAGGTTGTCGTGGATATGGAACTGGGTCAGTGGGCCGCCGAGCACAGGCACCTGATCGAGCGTGACGGTGTCTGGCAAGAGGTACATCGCCGACACAAGCTTCTTGGTGCCGTCGGGCTGCGGTGTGTAGACGAGGCTCTCTGGATGGTCAGGGTCGAGAGTGTCGGTGTCGTTGATCCAGTTCCACTGGATGAAGTGTTCGAAACCGGTTACGCCGTCGCCGATCGAGTGAAACCCGGCGGCTTCGGCTGTCTTGTAGTCGGCCCATTGCGGGAGACGTACCACCGTGATGGCGACGAGATTTTCGGCAGCTGCCTGCTCCTCGGGGGTAACTCCGGCGACACCGCCAAGGTCGATCGGCTTGCTTGGATCGTATGCAACCGTAGGCACTGCAGCGGGTTCGTGCGTGTGCCCGATTGTCGCCGTGTCGCCACCGGCGGTGGCACCGCTGCCAGCGGCTCCCGCTCCGGCAGCTGACGCTGTGCCCGTGCCCGTGTCCGTGCCATGGTTATGGTTATGGGGCAATGCCTCGTTTGTGACGTTGCCATCGGCAGCAACCACTACATCGTGCGCATGTACGTGAGTGCTGCCGGAGATCATCGCGGGGATGGAGATGGCGGCAACAACGAGCGCTGGAAACATCAACTGTCCGACGTGAGCCTTACGCCAACCAATGAGCGCAGCAGAGAACGCGAGCCCAGCGGCAACAAGACCAAGCACCGCGCATGCGGTGTCGGTGAACTGTGCTGTCTCGTGAACTTCGAGACCTTCGATGAACGAGATGCCCGCCACGCGAGTGGTGAGCCAGGCCGCGACTGCGAGGAGGTTGCCCGTTGCTCCGAGCACGGCGAACCAGCGGCTCGGCCTGAACAGCGCGATGAGGCCCCACCCGATTTGGAACACGGCGACAGCGATGAACAATCGCGCAAGTCCGGCGTGTTCGGCATGGATGCCAATCGCGCCGGCATGGATGACACCAGCGCCGAGCGAAGCAGCCGCAGCACTTGCGATTCCTGGCAGCCGATCGGTCATCATCGACGTCGACGTCACTGGCAGCACGGTTGGTTCGTTGGGCGACATGGCGTTCGTCATCGGTACTTCCTGTCCATCGGAAACTTCGGCGCAGTCTATGACGGCGCGACCATCAAGGTGCTGGCAGGTTACATGAAACGTGGGGCTCGACCCTCGCGCAGCGCGGCGACGCCTTCTCGGTATTCGTCGGTATTCATTGCCTCGTTCATCAGGCGCTTGGAATCGGTGATCGAGGCGCCGACGTCGTGGCGGAGCAAATCGGCATAGAGCTGTTGTTTCGTTGCCTGCATCGCATTCGGCCCGACCGTTGTCGCGAGCAGGTGCGCGTAGGTGATCGCAGCATCCAACGTGGCTTCGCCGTTGGCCAGGACCGCGTTCCACAGACCCCACTCTTGTGTCTCTGCGGCGGTGAAGACGCGGCCCGAGAGCAACAGGTCGGCGGCGCGTGTGACGCCGATGAGTCGCGGCAAGGTCCAGCTCATGGCGTATTCGGCAGGCAGGCCGAGCTTGGGCGCGGCCGTGGTCATGCGCGCCGGTGCCGACGCGAAGCGGAGATCGCAGAACAGCGCGAGTGCAAGGCCGATGCCGGCGCATGCTCCGTTGACCGCCGCGATGATCGGAAAACGAAGTCCGTAGTGGAATGCAAAGTCGTGGTCGAACTCTTCGCGGACACCGAAGCCCGGTCGGGCCGGGTCGTCGTCGAGCCCTGTGTCGTAGCCGCCGCGCTCGGCATGACCGGCCAGCGCGGCGCTATCTCCGCCGACCGTGAATGCCGGGGGAGTGCCCGTGACAACGACGACGCGCACTCGCGCCTCGGCCTCGAGCTCAGACAGAATCCAGCGGTACTCGGTGTGCATGCGTCCTGTCCACGCATTGTGGCGATGTGGGCGATGCAGCCACAGCGTTGCCACGTGATCGTCAAGCTCGAAGCGGGTGGCCTTGAGCTCCACGAGTTATTGCCAACCTCTGTCGCGATGCTCTCGCCAGCGTTCGCCCCAGAGTGCATCGAGCACCGGTTCGGCGAGCTCGGGTCGGCATACGAGAAAGTCAGGTAACCACGCGTCGGGATCGTTGTAGATGAGAGGCGAACCGTCGATACGGCTCACGTGCAAACCTGCGGCAGCCGCCACACCTGCCGGTGCGGCCGAATCCCATTGGTACATGCCGCCGTCGTGAATGTAAATGTCGGCCTCGCCGAGCACCACGGCCATCGCCTTTGCGCCCGCTGAACCGAGCCGTACTGCATCGCATCCCAATTCGTTGGCGACGATGACCGCTGCGTACGGCGCTCGGTTGCGACTCGTAATCAGACGCGGTCGTTCCGCGCGCCGAGGTGGCAGCGGCGGAGCTGGGTCGGTGGAGAACACCATGTCGTGTGCGGGCAGGCTGACAGCAGCAGCGGTGAGTTGGGTGTGCTCCCACAGCGCGATATGAACAGCCCAGTCGTAGCGACCATGCTCGCCGTATTCGTTGGTGCCATCGAGGGGATCGATAATCCACACGCGGTCGGCGCCGATGCGGTGGGAGGTATCGGCACCTTCCTCGGAGAGCACGGCGTCGTTGGGCCGAACGTTGCGAAACGCTTGCATGAGGAAGCGGTGCGACGCAATGTCACCACTGTCTTTCACCTGCCAGGGTGGCGCGCCGTCGTTGAACATCTGCTCACGAAGCTGCACCAGCAGTTGACCGGCCTCGACGGCGAGACGCGACGCGAGCGCGGCGTCAGTCTCGGTCTCGGCATCGGTGGCGGTGTCGCTGCCGGGAACGGTCATCACGAACGACGTCCAAGTCGCATTGCCTCACGCACAAGATTGCGGACATTGGTCTCGGGGGCACCGGCATCGATCAACTGCTGAACCTGTGACTCGAGCCGTTCCGCATCGGCCTCTTCGAAGGCGTCGATTTGTTCGCGGCGCACGACCGACGACGCGGCCAACAGGGCAATGGCAGCGACGGTCGTGGCGAGGCCGACTGTGAGCACGACCCCGTTGTTGTTGCCAGCCACGGAACTGATGATGAGCCCGGCAATGCCACACACGAAGATTGCCGCACAAACGGTTCGTAGCGCGCGCAGAGACATTTGGTCATTCTCGCAGCACATCGAGTGCGCGGCGCGCCCCTTGGAGATTTTCTTGGCTGATGTGTTTTCACTGTGGTGGATTGTCCCCCTCCCGAGGGGATTTTCGTCCAGCAGTCTGATCCGGTGCATCGCCCGCTCGGTGTAACGTCGCCCATGCGTTTCGGACTTATCTCGCTCCCGTCGAATCCATCCGAGGTCCTCGAAGCAGCCACGGTCAGCGAACAGTTGGGGTACGACGCCCTCTATGCGGCCGACCACTTGTTTGCATTCTTTGCTCCCGACCTGGCGTTCCTCGATGGGTGGGCCACGCTCGGGGCATGGGTGCAACAGACGAGCCGGATTCGGCTCGGCCCGCTCGTGTCGAATCTGTCGTGGCGGAATCCCGTGCAGATGGCTCGGACCGTGGTCGCGCTCGACCAGCTCTCCGGTGGTCGTATCGACCTCGGCGTCGGAGCCGGTCGATTCGCCGATCAGGTGATGGGTGGAATGCATGACATGTCTGGCAACGAACGCGTCGGCCGGCTCGACGAAGGCCTCGTGGTGCTCGACCGGTTGCTTCGTAACGACCTCTCGCCATTCGAGGGACAGTTCAGTACATATCAGGATGCGCGGACCACGCCGGGATGCATTCAACAGCCGCGACCCCGGTTGATCGTGGCGGCTCACGGACCAAAGGCGCTGCGAGTAGCGGCGCTTCGCGGCGATGTGTGGAGCTCGTACGGTGGTGTTGACGACCTCACTGCTGACGAGTTGATCGCTGTCACCCGTGAACGAAATGACGGCCTCGCGGCCGCGTGCGAATCCGTGGGCCGAGACCCCGCCTCGATCGGGCGATCACTGTTGCTGATGCCGAACAATGGTGTCGACCCGTGGGGTGATCCCGATGTGTTGCGGTCCTTCATCGTCGAACTCCAGGCGATGCAGTTCGACGAGCTCGTGTTTGGCTTTCCTGCAGCGAACCGGCGTGCCGCGTTTGAGCGCACGTCCCTCGACGTGTTGCCTGCGCTTCGCTGAGCTTGTCGGTCGCAGGCCACTTCGGGTCCCAGTTCGCACCCATTCCCGATTCATCGGGCGAGATCTTGGCCACACGCTGGCCACACGCTGGCTCAGTCCGCGCCCATTCTCGACCCAGGTGGCGGTGGGCGTGCAGCCGACGCCAAATTTCTTAAGTTAGAGTTGTAATCGAACGTACGTTCGACTATGGTAAAGGAAGTTGATCTTCCCCGATCGCTCGTCCGGTAACTAGTTCGAGTGGTGATTGTCCCGGTGTTTTCCCGTGAAGGTTGGAGGTGGTACCC